>NZ_JPMD01000029.1 GCF_000732635.1 Clostridium sulfidigenes
TAATAATAAAGTATATGTTTCGTTATTATTATATTTTTTAAAAATCATTTTATTAGAAAAAATTTAATTTTAGGATGTGATAACATTGGAAGACTTAAACAACAAAAACTTAAATAAAAGAAAAAAATCTCGAAAGAAAAAGATAATTATTTCCTGTGTTGCTGTGCTTATAGTTATACTTGGTATTGGTTTGTTTTATGGAAATAATCTGCTGTCAAAAATGAAAAGGTCAGATATTGATGAAAATGATCTAGGTATCAAGGACGAGGTTAAAGAAAAACTACAAACTAGTGAAATTAAGGATATAGTAAATATAGCAATCCTTGGAGTTGATGAAACTAAAACTGATGTAGGACGTTCAGATGCTCTTATGATAGCAACCTTTGACCCTGTTCATAAGAAACTTAAGATTACATCTATAATGAGAGATACCTATGCAGAGATACCTGACTATGGAAAAGATAAAATCAATCATGCCCATGCTTACGGTGGTCCTCAACTTTCAATAAAAACTTTAAACCAAAACTTTGGGCTTAATATTGAGGATTATGTAAAAATTAATTTTAAAGAATTGAAAAAACTTGTAGATGCAATTGGCGGAATAGATATGAAATTATCCGATGAAGAAATTGTAGAAGTTGACAAATATATAGTAAGAGTTTCAAGTAAGTCAAATACTCCAGCAAAGACTTTAGTAAAAGACGAATCTGGTAAAGTACATATGGATGGCTTTCAAACCTTGGGTTATTGTAGAATTAGAAGCACTGCTAATGGTGACTTTGATAGAACGGAAAGACATCGTAAGATTATGACTGAAATGTTTAATAAAATCTCTAAGGCCGGTACTGCAGAACTTGCTTCCATGGCAACTAAACTATTACCTTATGTAGAAACCAGTCTATCTAACAAAGAAATAATTAACCTAGCAGCAAATGTACTTAACTTAGGAACTAAAAATATAGAGCAAGAAAGATTCCCAAGAGATGAATATACTCATAACTCAAAAATTAATGATGTATTCTACTTATGCTATGATGAAGATTATACCGAGGAACAAATTCATGAGTATATTTTTAATGATAGAAAAATATGGCTAGAACCTAACCCAAAGGTATATAATCACGATGCTGAACACTCACATGGTAATGAAATTTCAGATTATCAAAATACAAATACAGAAACTATAGCTCCTAATACCAATGTGGAAACAGAGGTTTCTACTCCAAGTAACAAGGATAATACAAATAAACCTAATCCTGTAGATAACACTACTGATAAATCAAACCAAAACAAGGGTGATAATTCTCAAGGTAATGATACACCAGTAGAGACCCCAGTTGAAACTCCAACTGAGCCACCTAAAGATGGTTCTACTGAAAATCCAAACCCTTAACGAGAGGAGATAGTTATGAGTACAAATTCAACAAAGCCCTCAAACACAAATAGAAAGAGGCAAAAAAAGAATAAAAGAAAAAAGAAGAAAGCTAATAAGATTATATTAATAATAATAACTCTTTTAGTACTTTTCATTACAATTGCAGTGACATATGGATTATCAACACTAGGTAAACTTAATACAGTTGATTTTAACAATAAAGATTTGGGTATTGATAAGTCTAATCCTAAATCCTCTTCTGATAAAATTAAAAATGTTGTACTTTTTGGTATAGATCAAAGTGAAGGTGATGTAGGTCGTTCAGATGCAATAATCATTGCCACAGTTGATTCTAAACACAAGAAACTTAAACTAACTTCTCTTTCAAGAGATAGTTATGTAAACATAGATGGTCATGGATATGATAAGCTTAATCATGCCTACGCTTATGGTAAAGAAGAATTAGCTATTAAGACTATAAATCAAAATTTTGGACTTGATATAACTGATTATGCCAAAGTTAATTTCTCTGATTTAGAAGAAATTATTGATGTTATTGGTGGAATAGAACTAACTATAGACGAAGCTGAAGTTGAGTATATAAATAACTATGTTCGTGACTTATCAAATGATCAAGGAATTACACCACAATATGTAAATTCTTCTGGTGTACAAACATTAACCGGACTACAAGCTACTGCTTATTCTAGAATTAGAGCTACTAGTGGTGGAGATGACAAAAGAACTGAACGTCATAGGGCTGTATTAACTGCTCTATTCAACAAAGTTCAAAATCTAGGTATACTTAAATTACCATCAGTAATTAATGAAGTATCGCCTCATGTTCAAACTAGTCTTTCTACTTCAGAAATTTTAAGTTTAGGTACTAAAGTATTAACCTCTGGAATGACTGATATAGAACAACTAAGATTCCCACTTGCAGAGCATAGTAAAGGTGATTCAATAGATGGTGTTTACTATACTACCTTTGATGAAGAGGTCACTAAAGAACAGATACAAAAATATATTTATGAAGATATAAAGCCAGAAACATCTTCTAATTAATAAGAGCTACATGGATTAAATTCCATGTAGCTCTTGCTTTTATTGTGGTAAAAATTCTTTTATACTATTTAAAACAGCTTCTTCTAATTTTAATAAATTCCTATCTGAAACTTCATTGTTCTCCCCAGTTACACCTAAGTATATTTTCATCTTAGGTTCTGTACCTGAAGGTCTTACTACAAAATAGCATCCATTGCAGAAAATAAATTTAATAACATTTGACTTTGGTAAATTTATAACCTCTTTACTAGAGTCATCAACATTAATCCTATAACTTAGTTTATAGTCTTCCTTAACAGATACTTTATAATCTCCAAAGTTTCTTATATTCTCACTTCTGAAATACTCAATTATTTCTTTAATTTTTTCTTGACCATCCTTACCTTTTAGCTCTATGGATATTAACTTTTCTTTATAATATCCATAACTTTCATATAGTTCTATTAATCCTTCATATAAAGTCTTACCTATGGATTTATAATAAAGAGTCATTTCACATATTAAAGCTGCTGCTATAACTGCATCCTTATCTCTAACAAAATCCCCTGCTAAATATCCATAACTTTCTTCAAAACCTAATAGGAACTTATTATTACCTGGAGCTTTTTCAAAGTTTCCTATAAGCTCTCCTATATACTTAAACCCTGTTAGAACTTCCTTAATCTGTACATCAAATTTCTTGCATATAGGTTTTATCATATCTGTGGAAACTATAGTTTTAATTATAGTACCCTTAGTATCTAAATTTCCTGTTTCTCTTAAGGATGATATTATATAATGAGTTAATAGTACACCTACTTGATTACCCGTAAGAACTCTATATTCACCTTTATTATCTTTCACTACAGCCCCTATTCTATCACAATCAGGGTCTGTACCAAGGATTATATCAGGAGCAAAATCCCTTGCCATATCTAAAGCTAGCTTAAATACTTTACTATCCTCTGGATTTGGATATGGCGCTGTTGGAAAAGCTCCATCAGGTAGTTCTTGTTCTTTAACTACCTCAACATTCTTATAAGACAGTTCATCTAGTACTCTTCTTACAGGAATATTGCCAGTACCATGAATAGGCGTATATATTATTTTAAGATCCTTACCATGATTTTTTACTAGCTCTTTTCTTATGGTAAGCTCCTTTACTCTTTCTATATATGAAGTATATATTTCTTCTCCTATATAGTTAACTAACCTTTTTTCAACTGCTTCCTTAATATCCATTACTGTAACTTGAGCAAAGGAATCAATATTATTTACAAAGGTTATAATTTCATTAGCTGATGCATCTGTAACTTGACATCCATCATCACCATAGACTTTATACCCATTATACTCTTTAGGATTATGTGAAGCTGTTAATACTATACCACCTTGGCAGTTTAACTCTCTTACAGCATAAGAAAGCATAGGAGTAGGAGTAAGCCTATCATATAAGTATACTTTTACACCATTACCAGCTAAAACCCTAGCAGCATACTCTGAAAACTCCTTAGACATATGACGAGAATCATAAGCTATTGCAACCTTTGGAGAAGTATATTTATTATTTAAATAATTAGCAAATCCTTGTGTTGCCTTTCCCACAGTATATATATTTAACCTATTACTCCCAGCTCCAATTATTCCTCTTAATCCTCCTGTTCCAAACTCTAGCTCTTTATAAAATCTATCTTCTAGTTCAGTTTCATCAATAATGTTTTTTAGTTCCGCTTTAGTGACATCATCAATTTCAGGTGAATTAACCCATAAATTATATTTATCTCTATAATTCAATGATACCCCTCCCTATTTATATATTTTATCTTCTTATATCTTTATTTTTATCTTTAAATATCATATCCTTCATACTTTTAATAGTATTTCTATATAAGAATAAAACTATTAATATAACTATAATGCCAATAATTACTGTAATAATAGAAAATTCCATAAAACTTGTGTATAAAGCAAGAATAGATATAGCTAATATAGCTACTGTAGTCCTTCCTATACTATAATCTACTTTATAGAGTTTTCTAGATATTAAAGTTCTGGCATAATAAAATACTATATACGCTAGTCCAGTAGAAATACCAGCACCTTTAGCTCCTAAGGTTGGTACCAAAATACTATTTCCTATAACATTAAATAGGCAAGCTATTGAAGCTATTACTATGTGATATTTAGGTTTCTTTTTAAAATTTATACCTCCAACTGATACCTCTGACATGGTATATAATACAGGCATAAATACTAAAAATGGCATTATGTAAGATGCAGTTCTATACTTAGGTCCTAAAATTAACACAATTACATCTTTAAACAATATTATACCAATTCCTATTCCAAACATTAAAAAACTAACTATATCATTGATATTTGAAAAAAACTTTGTATCCTCTGGAGCTTTTTCGTACTTTTCAAAAGCCACGGGTATCCAAAAGGTTGCAAATGATGTCTGTAATATGTTTAATATGGCTATTATACTATTGGCTGAACTATATATTCCCACCTCATAATCACCATAAAAAGCTTTTATTGCCATCTTATCAGCAGATTGGAATAACCATGTAACCAATACTGTAAAAATCAATGGTATTCCATATTTTAAGATATCTAACTCAGAATTTTTAAGTTTTTTATCTTTAATATTCTTAAAATTCCAACTATCTCTCTCAGTAAATATAGATATACCTGCTATTACAGCATTAGAAATTAAGGTTGCATAAGCAAGAGTTAAGAAACTATTATTATATATCATAAAGAACAATGCTATAGACATAAGATAACTAAGCTTTTGCATTACCTGTAGCATAGAATATAGTCTTCCCTTTTGCTTCATTCTTACTGTCAAAAGTGAAAATCTGCTTATAGAAGCTAAAGTTATATTTAATAAAAGTAATATTATAAAATTTGGATTATATTCTGAGATTACATAATTTGATATAGGAACTTTAAATATAATGATTATAATTGATATTAATATATTTAATATCAAAGGAATCTTTATACTGTCAAATAATAATTTGTTTCTATTAACTTCATCCTCTTCATAAAAAAATCTTACATAAGATTGGTCTAATCCACAGGTTATGATTAACGTAAGTATGCTAGCATATAAATTGAACATTCCAAACTTACCATACTCCACAGGCTCTATTATCCTAGTTATAATTGGAGAGGATATAAGTCCTATGATTAATACTAGCCAATTCCCTACAGAGAAAGATAGAAACTTTCCAAGTAAAGAATTCCTTTTTATACCACTTAATTTTAAATTTAAATTACTCATAATTTTAAACCTACTGATTCTCTAGAAGTTGATCCTCTGGTACATCTCTTAAAACTTTTGCTGGACTTCCAACTACTACTTTTCTAGCTGGTACATCCTTTGTAACTAAAGACCCTGCTGCTGCAAATCCTTCCTCTTCTATAACCTTACCTGGAAGTACTACTACTCCAGCTCCAAGTCTACCACCATTTTTAATAGTAATACCTTTAAACTTTCCAAATCTCTCCTTTGAGCGAGCTGCATAGTTATCATTTGAAGTTACAACACAAGGTGCTATAAATACATAATCCTCCACAGTAGAATATGCAGTTAAATATACATTAGTTTGAATCTTACAATTTGACCCTACTGTGCAGAAGTTTTCTACAGTTGAGCCTCTGCCTATAACCGTTTTCTCTCCTATAGTTACATTTTCTCTTATAGTTGCCATATCTGCAATTAATGTTTTATCTCCTATGATTGCTCCTCTATAAATTATAGTAGTAGCACCAATTAAACACCCTTCTCCTATGGTGCAGTTTGGTAACTTCTCTTCATCTTTAAATATACTGTTTACCCCCCTCATTGGAGTTTTACCTATAACAGTATTATCATCTATTCTAACATTATCTTTTATTATAGTATCCTCATGAATAACTACATTATGGCCGATAATGCAGTTGTTTCCTATAGTAACGTTGTCTTCAATAACTGCAAACCTTCCTACCTTAACATTGTCTCCTATAGTAGCTTTTTCTGATATATAATTCATATATTACACTTCCTTTTTATCATTAATCTGTGATTGAAAAAAATCCTTAAGTGCATCTTTCCAGTACCTCATAGTATTCCCAATAGTGCACTCTAGCATTAAATTATCTAAAGCAGAATAGGTCGGTCTTTTAGCTGGTCTAGGATACTCTTTTGTAGTACAAGGCTCCACCTTGCAATTACAGCCCTTAAGTTTAATTATCTCTACTGCAAAATCATACCAAGAACAAATCCCCTCACCAGTACAATGGTATATACCGTATTCTTCTGTAACTATAAGCTTTAGTATATTATAAGCTAAATCTTCACAGTTAGTAGGATTTCCTAGTTGATCATTAACTACCTTTATGGAATCATTCATATCACCTAAATTACTTATAGTGTATACAAAATTTTTCCCAAACCTTCCATAAAGCCAAGAGGTTCTTACTATAAAATATTTATCACAAAACTCTCTTACATAATCATCTCCAAGAGCCTTAGTTTTTCCATATATACTTTTAGGATTAATCCTATTATATTCTTTATAAGGACTAGTGCCTTTTCCATCAAAGACATAATCCGTAGATATATGCAATAGCTTTGAATTTGCTTCTTTAGCTGCTATAGCTAAGTTTCTTGGTCCTAAAGCATTAGCCTTAAAGGCTCCTTTAAAATCACTCTCACAGCCATCTACGTTAGTATAGGCAGCGCAGTTAATAATAACATCAGGTTTTATATTATTAATAACTTCCTTCACCATATTTAAGTCAGTAATATCTAATTCTTCCCTTGATAAAGAAATCACTTCTCCTTTAATAATTCTAGAGTCTATATCTCCTAAGGATGAACTTCCTTTATCTATTATATACTTTATTTCTTTTGCGAGCTGAGAGTTTCCTCCTGCTACTAATATTTTCATAAGTAAAACTCCTTAAATATAATTATTATGTATAGAATTATCAGTATAATTATACTCTATTTATATTACAAAAGTAACCCTAGCATTTTTAAAAAACATAAGTTAGCTATGTTCTAAATCATAGCTAACTTATATTTTTATAATCTACTCAATATATCTATATACTTTCTTATAGACATATCCTTTGTTAAATTTTCTTCTAAATATGTTCTACCCTTTTTCCCAAGAGTTTGCATATTATCTTTCTCATCTAATATTTTATTTAGTGCTAGTTCAATTCCCTTGTAGTCTTGAGGTTCTACAACAATACCACAATTACAATTTCTTATTATGAGCTCTGCTTCACTATCCTTCTCTAATACACCGAGGATAGGTTTACCTACAGCTAAAACTCCATATATCTTACTTGGTACTGATATACCCTTTATACCTTTTTGATTTGTAACTAGATGAACATCTCCAGCATTTAAAGAATAAATTAAGTCCTCTTTATTTTGGTATGGTATAAACTTAACATTTTTCAGACTATTCTCTTCAACATATTGCTTTAATGTATTTTTCATAGTTCCATCACCTACAAAGGCAAAGACAACATCATCTCTATGAGAAAACTTCCCTATTACTTTTATTATGTTTTCTAAATCATAATATAATCCAATATTTCCTGAATACATAATTATAAATTTATCATTTAAAGAATATTTATCTTTAAATTCTTTAATTTTAGTATGATCTTTGTCTATTGGATATATATTTTTTTCATCAATCCAGTTATTTATAATTTCATTACTAGGAACCTTTTTACCTTTAAACCTATTTATTAAGGTTCTTTGCATATCTCTTCCTACAATAATTATTTTATCTGAAGCTCTACAGCTCATTTTATCTACTTTTCTTGCTAATTCTAACAAGAGTTTATTTTTTGAATAATTAACAGCCTCAGTTTGCTCTGGATTAAAATCTTGAATATTATATACATATTTAGCTCTCTTTAATACTTTTCCTATAACCCCTAAGGTGCCACCTAAAATAGGAGGTTGAGATATTGAATATACTATATCCACATCTTTAATCTTAAAGGTTGCAAAAATAGCATTAAAAAAATATCCTAATATGTTTTTTATTCTACTAATCTTATTAGTTTTATCGAAGTCACATACTCTAACTCTTAATACTTTTATGTTTCCATGACTTTCTAAATATAACCTTTTATCTTTATATCTATCATTAACAGTACCACTATAACTTGGTACTGCACAGATTACCACTATTTCAAAATCTTCTTCTAACCCTTCACAAAGCTCAGTTAAAATTTGACCTGTAGATGCTACATCTGGATAAAAATAATGAGCATATACCAATATCTTCTTTTTCATACTATCTCCTCACCTATTAGCTAGCGTCGTCTCCTTTAATAACTACTTTAATTGTTTTAAATACTAACTTAACATCTAGCCAAAGATTTCTCTCTTTTACATACTTTATATCTAACTCCATCCATTTATGAAATGGTATATTGTTTCTTCCACTTACTTGCCAAAAACAAGTTAATCCTGGCTTTACCACAAACCTTTCCATCATCCAAGACTCAAATTCTTTTACTTCTGAAGGTAGACTAGGTCTAGGACCTACTATGGACATTTCTCCTCTTAATATATTTATAAGTTGTGGCAACTCGTCTATACTTGTTCTTCTTATAAATCTACCAATCCTAGTAATTCGTGGGTCTTCTTTTATTTTAAACATAGGTCCATCCATCTCATTCATGGGTTTAAGCTCTGTAAGCATTTCTTCTGCATTTATTATCATTGATCTAAACTTAAACATCTTAAAATGTTTTCCATTTTTACCAACCCTAGTTTGAGAGTATACTATAGGTCCACTAGAATCTAATTTTATAGCAATTGCTATAATAATAAATACAGGACTTAAAACTATAAGTGATAGAACAGACATTAATATATCAATAATTCTTTTTAAAAATTCATAAATAACTTTTTCATCCTCAGCCTGGATAGTTCTAACTTCACAGTCCTGGCTTGGTCGAATTTCACCCATATTCTTCTCTCCTTATATTATTAATAAAACTTATTTACTATTAAATATGACCTATAAAGATTATACTACAATAGGACAAACTTATCTATTAATTGAGTATTTTTTTAAGTATATTTTGTGAATATGAGCCAATTTTAATACTTTACCTGAAAAAATAAAAAGATAAAAGATATGTGGAGCACAATCTTTCATCCTTTTACCAAATAGGAGCTTAAAAAACTAAATTACATTATTTTAAAAACTATAACCTTCAAAATGTTACTTTAAAAGTTATATATGGAACCCATATTCCACTAAAACCATTATATCACATATAGTAAATTTTTAGAATATCTTTTTACTATTTCCTATTAAATAAATCTATTTCGACACATTGAGAATCTTATTTGCTTTTGGTTCTAACTCTATATGTATCCATTCCTTAACGCCATCATTAAATTCTATTTTTGATATATCATTATATATTTTTATGGCAGCATCAATATCCTTACTATCCATTGTATTAACAGCTATATCTAAAGCCTCTGAAGCATTAGTCATTAAAGTTTGTTGAGCTTTATCAAGGATTTCATTAAAACGAATCCTATCTTTTACTATTTCTTCAGGTAGTGTTATAATTTCATATCTAGCTGAGTTAATATCTTCTTGAGCCATGGTTTCTCCTGCTTTAACAACAGCATTATAGGCTTCTTTTCTAGAAATTTCCCTATTTTCATTTTTAATTACTTCATCTAGATTCTCTTCAACTCTTTCTTTATCTTTAATAGTTTCAACTTCCACCAACAATTCTTTTGCTAATTCTACATTTTTAATAATTTCTTTTTCTTTTTCAAAGGATAAAAATTTATCTTCCTCTTTATTCTTTGGAAGTAGTTTATAACCTCCAACTCCTAATACTACTAAAATAATTACAAGAAAAATATATAAACTACTCTTTTTAGTTTTTATCATATAATTTACACATCCTTATTTTATATAAAAATTTCACTTCCTTTATATTCTATATATTTATATACCATTTGTCCACTATTTAGTAGAGTTTTTACAGTACTTATGATATATTCTTATTGTTTATAATATGAGTTAGGAGGAAATTATAGAATAAATAGTAGCTAAATTATACCATATGGGTATTGACTTAATAACTCCACCCAAGGATTACTTCTACAATAAGGAGCTATTCTTTGATACAAATTATCACCTTAATGAAAGTGGAATAGATAAAATAATGATACAATTATCAAAGGATATAAAAAAGGTTATAAAATAAAATTACCCCTAGGATATACTTTCCTAGGGGTAATTTTATTGAAATAGTATTTTGCACCTATCTAAGTCAAAAACTGTATTATAAATTTTCGATTTATCTATTGATAGCTTTAGTAGTTTAGCACGTTGTGCACTAATATTAACTAGTCCATTAGAATCATGAAATACATGCTTACATATAGGATAATTGTTATAATTCATTATAGTTATCGGTAATCGCTCTAATTTTATCTCTTTATTGTAACCATTTCTAACTAATAAAGTAATGTTAATGCTGCCATCATCATCTTTTACCAATTTAAAAATAGCTATATTTATTTCATCTTTTATAAGAGTATCAAGGCCTTTTTCAAACTTACGTATTTCTTCTTCTTCATCAAATGACATATCTATAGATAAATTTTCTATATCTGCTTTTACTGATTGAAAGCAATTTATATTCTTATTAAATATAACTCTATATTCTTCATTAGGATCATAAATAGATCCTTCATTAATTATAAACTTTAAACTACAAGGAGTTCCTGTATAACTTGGCATAGAGCCTAATTCTTTTAAATTGCATGTAAGATTAGATATAATGTCTCCTTTCGAGCTTTGTATTGCTAATACCACTTCTTCCAATGATATCTCACTTTTTAAAGTATTTCTTATAAAAAATCCTACTTCCAATTCATTTCCTTTATTCGAAAAATAAGTAGTTGCTAAATTAACTTGATTTTCTTTTAATGGTTCTATTTCATTAATATTATACAACTCTTCTTGGAAAACCTTCTCTTTAAGAGGTGAAACCATTTGTATTTTTGGAATATTTAATCTAATATCACTTTTATTATTCATATGTTCCCCCAAATCATCTTTATATATTAAAATAATTCTTGCCAAATCTTATTTTAACATTAATATACTTGTATTTCTACTTATGATTTTAAATTATAAAATAATTGTGAAACAATTTGCTATATACTGAATAAGATATTTGAGTTAACCCCCAAATTGTAAAATCTTAATTAGTATATAAGTATCTAGTTTATAAAAAAAGAGAGAACATCCGTCCTCTCTTTTTACATAATTTTATATTATCTATTTTACAGCAGATACCACTATTCCAGATTTAGCATCGTTACCAGCAGCATCTTTAATACCATTTGCGTCTTTTACTTTTACAGATACATTCATTATATCAGCAACTAAAACATCAGTTCCTGCATCATAAGCACTATTTCCATTAACATCAATGTACTTACCATGAGTTGCATCGTCAGAAGGTTTTAATGTTACCACTATGTTACCATCATCAGAACCAGTACCAGCAGCAAATCCATAATTAGAAGTTGTTAAAGTATAAGTACCACCATTTAATTTTACATCAACTCCTGATTCAGTTCCAACAGATGTAGCAGCTGTAATAGCTTCACTAAAGTCTAGAGTAAATGAACCATTAGTATTCCAAACAACTTTATTAAGTTTTGGTGTAGTATTATCTTGAACATTTGCATAACCAACAAATGGAGCAATTGTTCTACCATTTATATCTCTTACATTATTAACTGTAAGTACTGCATTAGTGTCAGTATTAGCTACAAATTCGTCTGGTAATACTATAGTTACTGTTTGACGGTCCCCAGCTACAGTGATTTGTGTATCTAGAGGTAATGTCTTACCAGCAATAGTGTAGTTAGCAGGATTGTTAGCTGCATTAAATCCGAAGTCACCTACAACAGCTCTTCCATAATCAATTATAATTTCATTTGCTGTATCTGTATTTACGTTACTTTGTGCAATTTTAAATGCAGTAGAAGCTGCTTTGAACTCAACTGATTTAGCAAAAGCAACAGAATCATTAGCAGTTTGTGCTGTATCAACAACAAATCCTTTTGCAAATACAAAGTTCACTTTTTTACCAAGTGCATAAGGTTGGATTCCAATTTCCACTGTCTGTCCATCATCAAGAAGTTCAATAGCTGAAGCATCAAGAACATTAGTGATAACTTCATCAACACCTGTTACAGCATTCTTAGCTGAAATATCACTTAAGTCTGCTGGAGCAGCATTAAGTTCTTCATTAAATTTAACTTGTAACTTTTCTGCATTACCATCTTTATCATATACTACTGAAACGTCTGAAACATTAGGAGCTACAACATCCTTAGTTAAACCAACATTTTTAGTAGTAATAGCTATTTTATTACCTAGTGAATCTTTTACTTGGTCATCAATTTGTAATGTAAGAGTACGTGAAGTTTCTCCATTACCATAAAGTTCTTTTGAAATATTCACTAAGAACATCTTACTGTTTATTGCAGTTACACTATACTCAGTTGATTGAAGAGAAGTTAATTTTTCATCAACAATTTTAACAGATGAAGTATTAACAGATGAAGTATTCATTGCTTTATCAAAAGTTAATAAAATTTGATGATCTCCTATTGCTTCAAATTGTGCAACTGGTGCAACTGTATCTTTAGTTACAGTAAATGTAGTACTTTGTAAAGCCTTAATATTACCCTTAGCATCTGATGCATTTAGAACTTCAACTGTGTGAGTTTTAGATGTATCTAATGCTAATCCACTAAATGTTAATGCAGAAGTACCTGTTCCAGTTCCAGTGTATACAACTCCATCAATTT
>NZ_JPMD01000030.1 GCF_000732635.1 Clostridium sulfidigenes
TTTTGTATTTTAAGAATTATTGTAATTTTTCATAAACAGAGTTCTTTGCTTCAGAGGGAGTTTTTACTCCCTCTGAAGGTTACTAACAGAATTCTTAGTATCAGTATTTTCGATACTTAGAATTCGTTGTCCTTTAGGGGAAATCGTTATCCAGGGTCGTAGCCGCTCTTTACTCCCACTTTGAAGAAGATGGGAGTATTAGAGCGGGTAGTCATCGGATAAACTTTTATAATTAAATAAAAAAATTAGATAAGGAGATGAGTTATGGATTTTTTAATTTCTACAAAAGATGTATTAATTAATTTTATGAATTTTTTAACTGACAAGGTTAACATTATTAACACCTTTATGTGGTCTTACGTACTTATTGTTTTACTTATTGGAGTAGGAATCTACTTCTCTTTTAGAACAAAGTTTGTTCAATTTAGATTTTTTAAAGAAATGTTTAGACTTTTAATGCCTAATGATCAAGAAAATAAAGATGGAGTTTCATCCTTCCAAGCCTTTTGTATAAGTACAGCTTCTAGAGTTGGTACTGGTAATATTGCAGGTGTTGCAATGGCTGTGGCAGCTGGTGGTCCTGGTTCAGTATTTTGGATGTGGCTCATTGCCTTAATTGGAGGTGCTTCAAGCTTTGTAGAAAGTACCCTTGCTCAAATTTATAAAACAAAAGATAAGGATGGAAACTTTTTAGGGGGACCTGCCTACTACATTGAAAGAGGGCTAGGTAAGCGCTGGCTTGGTGCAATTTTTGCCATCTTAACTACTTTATGCTTTGGATTAGTATTTAATGCAGCTCAATCTAATACAACAACTTTAGCATTTACAAATGCCTTTGGTATTAACCCTGTAATAATGGGTCTACTTTTATCAGTTTTAACAGCCCTAGTAATCTTTGGTGGGGTTAAGAGAATTGCAAAGGTTTCAGAGGTTATAGTTCCAATCTTTGCAACTGCTTATATTTTAGTTGCAATTATAGTTATAGTGCTTAACTTCAAAACTATTCCTAGTATATTTGCGTTAATATTTGAAAACGCTTTTGGTATAAAACAATTTGCAGCCGGTGGCCTTGGATTCACAATAATGCAAGGTATTAAAAGAGGACTGTTCTCTAATGAAGCCGGTATGGGTAGCGCACCTAATGCAGCAGCTACAGCAACAGTTTCTCACCCTGTAAAGCAAGGCCTTACTCAAACCCTAGGTGTTTTTACTGATACAATAGTAATCTGTTCATGTACAGCCTTCATTGTGTTAATTTCCGATAATTATGCAGGCACTACTTTAACGGGTATTGAACTTACTCAAAGTGCACTTAGTTCACAAATTGGAGTCGTTATTGGAACTTATTTCTTGGCTATATGTACTTTCTTGTTTGCTTTTAGCTCTATAGTAGGTAACTATTACTACGGACAAACTAACATTGAGTTCATAAGTAATAATAAAGGGATACTTAATATATTCAGATCCTTTGTCGTTCTTACTGTATTTATTGGTTCTCAAGCTTCTATAGACTTGGTATGGAATCTAGCAGACTTATTCATGGCTTTCATGGCAGTTATAAATCTAATAGCTATATTATTCCTTGGAAAATATGCATTTGCTGCTCTTGATGACTATTCTCGTCAGAAAAAAGCTGGCAAAGACCCTATTTTTAAGTCATCAACAATTCCAGGGCTTAAAAATACTGAGGCTTGGAATGATAACAATGATATAGCTGACGAAGAAATAGGTTAATATAAATTTAAGACTCAATTAACTGTTTAATAGTTAATTGGGTCTTTTGGTTTAAATCTAATAATTAATATGTACTTTAATTATAAAAAATTAAAACCTTGATATTCTTTTAAGGGAATTTAAAAGAATATCAAGGTACATTTCTATATGTTATTTAAAACTTGGAACTCTTCTTGTCTTTTCAGCTGTTTTTAATACACTATATAAAACTATAGTTTCTATAGGTAACAGAATAAGACTTTTAACTATACGTACTGAGTAAGCTACAAATATTCCTTTTCCATACATAATGGATAACCATATTGGTGTAAGTACTAGGTTTATTACAATCATTATTACTAATCTAGTAATAAAAATTCGCTTTATACTTACAGGCTTTTTATATAATATTAAACCTGTTATAAAACCACCTAGGAATTCATTGAAAGTAAATCCAATGAAAAACGGACCATTAGGGCGTATCATATACTTAATTACATCTGTAACTACTCCTACAAATCCAGTGGCAACAGGTCCATAAAACAAAGCACTTATTCCTACTGCAATAAAGGAAAATCCAATCTTAAGAATAGGGCTTAATTGAATAGATAATGATCCAAGAATAATGTTAATGGCTGCAATTAATGCTAGTCCAGTTAATGATGAAGTCTTTTTTAAATGTGCTGAGGACTCCTTTAATAAACTCAGCATGTCATCTTTTTTTTCTGAAAAAATCATAAAAAAACCTCCTTTTTATAATAGCTACATAAAAAAGGAGAATTCCTATTAATATGTAGCAGTGGGAATCGAAGTAAGTACCGCAAGTTTCCTTTTCGTCTGGTGACAATTCCCTGTTCACCCAGCACTTAACGCACGAACTTCTAATCTGCCTCATAATCATAGTATATCATACTTAAATTCTTTTTCACATATATTATTTAAATTATATATACAAATATACAAATATTATCCACATAAATATATAAATCTAGGGTTAACTACTAAAATTAAATAAAGTCGAGATTAACTCTCGGCACTTTTGTTCTCATAGGCTATTAAAACTATTTTACTATTTTCATCCTTTGACATACTTTGTTCAAGATCAGTTAACCTTCTTCTTTCTTCATCTGTTACATTTGCAAATTTATATTCATTGAATGATTGCATAATATCACCTCCTGTGCAGATAGTATTAGCATTTGTATAAGAAATATGTGTAACTTATTTAACATTTTCTATAATTAATCTAAGTTCTATGGATAATTTTAGCACTTTTTATAAGTATACATTTTCCTCTCTAATATTCACATTAATATGAATTCATAATATATTAACTATATATCAATAATAGGATAGATATAAAATGCCAGCTGAATTATTTACACCAATATATCTAAATCAAGATGAAATTCAAAATCTATCCTCAATACTAATTGATGGATATTTTGAAAGTATAACCATCAAGCAAATTAACGATAACACTGTTACAGGAAGATATCAACATAATAATAAAAGCCAATGCTCCAATGACTATAAAAATACCAAAGGTGATAAAGATGATAATACTGTCATAGGCAATAGCTGCTACAATTATGGTGATATTTTTAGATATTTAGAGGGTAGAAATTTTGATAGAAATGATGTAACTCTAAAAAGAGTATATGCTTCTTTTAGCTATTACAATAATTTAAGAAATAAAATGAATACCTTGGGGATTATAAAATATATTAATGATTCAAGCCCTTCAATTAATAATATTTATTCTGGAGATTACGTAGATTTAACAGGATGTTTACAAGTTAATACCATTTCTAACTGCATAGATAACTGCATATTTATATTAAGCAATTATGGAACTTCACATTTGGATAATCTATTTGATACTAAACATATCGGCCCATTAACCTATACAATGATATGTGAATTACTAAAAACCATACAGAAAGAATTAAATAAAGGAGCTACCTTTGATATAATAATTAACTGCTTAGGAGTTAATTGTGTTTTACCTATAAATTCCACATATACATCGAAACATTCTTATATATACGATGATGTCTCTTGCGATTGTTGTATACTTGGTAAAGTATCCAAGGTGGCTTACACTCCTTATGAAAGCATTGGAATGCTTAGAAAAACAGGCTTAGATTCCTACTATACAAAACTTCTCAATTCTTTCATTCCATATTTTCACTTCTTAAACAATAATGGGTTTTTAATTCCCGGGGAATTTATAACTAGTATAAATGGGCCTGCTCTCGAGATCATTCCATTAAGTATTTGCATGTAAAAGCGTCATATTACTATAAGTAGAGTTCTTACTGTTTTTATGGCATTATTAAATTTCTTAGACTTTTAGTCCTTACAAATTATTATCATTTATGATAAATATAGTAGTATTTCACGCTATAGGCACTAATTGTATAAATTTTACCAAAACAAAATCTCATGAGTTTATACCCATGAGATTTTTTATTACTTTTTCTTTATATAAAATATAGCTATGGCACCTGCCCCTGAATGTGTACCAACTGCTGTACCAATTTCATTGATAAGTATTTTATTTATGCCTAGTTCAGCTTCTATTAACTTAACTGTTTGATTTGCAGCTTCTAAATCATTTGCATGAGAAACAACTATATCATATTGAGGATCTAACTCTCTAGTATTCATTATATCTATTACATGCTTTAAAGCCTTATTCCTACCTCTTGCCTTTCCACAAGATTCAAGAGCCCCATCTTTCACTGTTATAATTGGCTTAATTCCAAGAACATGACTTACAATAGCTTTTCCTGTAGATATTCTTCCTCCCCGTTTTAACATGTCTACTGTTTCCATTACAATTAAAGTTTCTAATCTTCCTACTAAGTCATTTATTTCATCTAAAATTTTATCTACCGTATATCCTTTATCTCTCATGTCTGCTACTACAGTAACTAAATATCCAAAGCCCCCAGAAGCTACAAGTGTATCTACAACAAAAATATTTTCACTACCCTCTTCTAAATGCATCTTTGCTATATTGGCTGAGCTATTTGTACCAGATAATTTGCTAGAACAAGTAAGACAAATAACCTTATTTCCACATTCTAATTCTTTCTTAAAAAATTCTTGAAACTCATAAGGAGTAACTTGTGAAGTTTTAACTGTAGTTTCTTTATGCTTTATAGCTTCATAAAATTCATTATTTGATAAATCTACCTTATCCTTATATACATGTCCATTTAAATCAACTAACAGTGATAGAAATTCTATATTTCTCTCTCTCATAAATTCTGCAGTTAAATCTACAGAACTATCACATACTATTGTTATATTATTTTTCATGATATACCCTCCTGAATACACTTTAATAATAAAAGTGTATTCGGATTATATCATCTATTACTTCTCAATACAACAAAAACTCAAAAAAACTATGAGCATAATTATCATGTAATTTATGGCTATTTTTTCTTGAAGAATTCTCTTTTTAATAGTCTTAAAGCGTATTGGAAATTTTCTTCAGCAACTCCCGAGCAAGATAGCAATAATCTTGGATAATCATTCTCTTCTTCTGCTTCAAAGGTACGTAGTAAAACACCTACATCTGCACCTCTTTTTGCTAGTTCTTCTGAAGATAAACTACTTTTTACTTCTAGTTGTACTAAAAATCCCCCTGAACCTGGTATAGCTGTTGCTTTCTCTTCAAATACATTATTTATTGCTATACAGAGTTGTTGACTTTTTGCCATATACAACTTTCTAGCTTTCCTAATTTGTCTTCCAAGATGACCATCACTAATAAATTTACCTAAAGCAATTTGTTCAGTTTTTGATGCCGTTTGATTGTAGACTCTCCCTCTTCTTTCATATACTTCTGTTAATTCTTTAGATAGTACCATAAAACTAATTCTTAAGGACGGCATTAATAATCGTGAAAATGTTCCCATATATACTACCTTATCTCCTCCATCTAATCCTTGTAGAGACGGTACTGGACGAGTATAATATCTGAACTCACTATCATAATCATCTTCAATTATTAAGCAATCTTCCCTTTGTGCAAAGGCTAATAATGCTAATCTAATTTGTATTGGCATTACATCACCCCAGGGCGTTATATGAGAAGGTGATGTATAAATCATTTTAATTTTATCTTCCTTAAATTTAGATAAATCTCTATTAATATTCTTATAGGTTAAAGTTTTAAACCCTCTATCTTCAAATACAGCCTGTCCCTGTTCAAAACTAGCTCCTGTAAAAGATATAGGTGATCTAACTCCCGTTAAGGAACATAATATTTGTAATAAACTTTGCACACCTGCTCCAACTACTATCTGCTCAGGAGTACAAATCACTCCCCTTCTCTCAGCTACATACCTAGATAACGCTACTCTTAAATCATATTCTCCTTGTGGATCCCCATAGGATAAAAGCCTTTCTTCATTACGAAGTGCACTCTTTATGTATCTACTCCACAAATCGAAATCAAAACTCTTATAATCCACTGCATAGGTAGCAAAGTCATATAATGGTTGGCTTTGTATTATGTATTTATTATGTTGTAATTTTTCTACCTTTTGGATATCTTTATAATTTAATTCACTTACAAAAAAGCCACTTCCAGGCCGAGATGTAACATAACCTTCAGCTACTAACTGCAAATAAGCAGCTTCAACCGTTGTCCGACTTATCATTCGCTCTTTTGCACATCTACGTATAGACGGAAGCTTACTTTCAGCCTTTAGAGTTCCTGTGGAAATCAGGTTTCTATAATGATTATATAGCTGAATATATAATGGTGTATTTGGTGAATCCTTTGGGTTAATTATATCTCTTTTAACTTTATTCATAAAATTCTCCTTCAACTGTCCCTATTAAAATTATGTATTTTGTGTATTTCAACAATGACAAACCCAATGTATATTATATATAAAGACACCAAAATATTCAATTAATTCTAAAAGAAGATAATAACTTCACATTGCTTATTTTCTAAATTTGTTATTATACAAATTATTTATAATAATTTAAATTAATAGTATGGAGGTATATTAATGGAAACTAAAACACACTCTAAAATTTCTACTCGTACCATGGTTCTAATTGGACTTTTTTCTGCTTTATGCTACGTGGCATTATTTTTTAAGATACCTATTCCCTCTCCTGTAGGAAATCCATTCTTGCATATGGGAAATATGTTTGTTATATTAGCAGCATTATTGTTCACTGGTACCATTGGTGGTCTTTCTGGCTCTATAGGTATGGGCTTATTTGACTTAATGAATGGTTATGCATCAAGCGTTCCTAAAACTGTGATTTTGAAATTTGGTATTGGAGCAATTGTGGGATGTGTTGCTGCAAGAGGGAAAAATAAAAATGCAAAGTCACCTATAAAGTGGATAAGCATTGCTTCTGGAATTTTAATTCTAATTGGTATAGTACTTTTCTTTACTGCTACTTCTTTAGGTAATGAAATTGTAGTATCAGGTATTGAGAAAAAACTAGTAATTAATCCAGTATTGTATATATTTTCTCTTATTCTTGGGTTAGGCTTAGCTTTGGTATGTACTTTTGCCAAAAAATTATCTATTGAAATTCAATATGCAGTATTAGGTGCTGTAGCTGGTATAGCCTTTAACTTAGTTGGTGAATTTTTATTTGGAGTATTCAAATTGCTTCTTGTTGGAAGTGGATTTCTACCGGCAATATTAAGTTCTGCTGTGAGTTTACCTGCAACACTTATAAATGGCTCCTTCTCAATCTTTGTAGCTGTTGCCCTATATGTTCCATTATCTAAATCACTATCAAATAAAAAAGTTAATTTGTAATTTGCTAACCAATAATTTCACATATGGACTCTGGTATTTGATTATCGGGGTTCTTTTTTGTTATATAAATAACAAAAAAGTCAAGGCCTATACTAAGCCTTGACTATATTATAGAGTAGATGGGGATTATTCATACTACCTATAAAACATGATAAATATTATAAGTGCAATTACTGCAAATACAATCAATAAAACTGGGACAATCACCGATGCTGTTGCTAAAACTAGGGCTAGTAAATCATTTTTCTCTAGCTCTACTTTACCAATCATCTCGGGATTTACTTCTCTTTTCTTAAATACTACTTTATATGCCTCTTTCATCTTCATAGCATATCATCTCCTTTTATGTCCTTTACTATATCTCTCCTGCAAAATGACAAGCACAGAAGTGTCCCTTTTCTATTTCTCTAGTTTCTGGTACCTGTTCCTTACATATCTCCTTAGCAAAAGGGCATCTAGTATTAAATTTACAACCCTTAGGTAGGTTAACATTACTTGGAATTTCACCTTTTATTATACTCATATCACTTTTATAATCTGGATTTGCTACAGGTATAGCTGCTAGTAACGCTCTTGTGTATGGATGTATTGGATTATTATATAAATCTTCCTTATCTGCTAACTCTACTATAGAACCTAGATACATTACCCCAACTCTATCGCTAATATGCTTTACTACACTTAGGTCATGGGATATAAATAAATATGCCAATCCCATTTTTTCTTGTAAATCCATCATAAGATTAAGTATCTGTGATTGAATAGAAACGTCAAGAGCTGATACTGGTTCATCACATACTACAAATTTGGGTTGTAATGCTAAGGCTCTTGCTATTCCTATACGTTGTCTTTGTCCACCAGAAAACTGGTGAGGATATCTATATATATGGTATGGAGAAAGTCCACACTGTTCAACTATTTCTAATACTCTTTTATTAAGTTCTTCACCTTTCTTATATAGCTTATGCTCTACTAAAGCTTCACTAACAATTGAATGTACATTCAGTCTTGGATTTAAAGAACTATATGGATCTTGAAATATAATTTGCATATCCTGTCTTAAAGGTTTCATCTTTTTTTCATTATATTTTACAATATTTTGATCTCTATATAGAATTTCTCCTCCAGTTGGTTCATAGAGCTTTATTAATGTTCTACCTAATGTAGATTTTCCACATCCTGATTCTCCAACTAACCCTAAAGTTTCCCCTTCATATATTTCAAAGGAAACATTGTCCACAGCTTTTACACAGAGTTTCTCTCCAGTGGCAGATTTACCCTTAACCGGGAAATATTTTTTAAGATTTCTTATTTCAATAATCTTATTTCTTTCCTTTTCCATCATGGATTCCCTCCTCTTTATGATGTTTCTCATCTATTGCTTCATTATATAGGAAGCATCTTACCTGATGTTCATCTGAAATATTAGTTATAGCAGGCATCTTGCATTTACATTCAGCCTTTGCAAATTCACATCTTGGTTCAAAATAACATCCCTCAGGAAGGTGAAATGGATTTGGTACTACTCCATCTATAGAGTATAGTCTTTCCTTATCTTGATCTAGACTTGGTATTGATGCTAAAAGTCCCTTAGTATAAGGATGCTTTGGATTATCAAAAAGTTCTTTAATTGGAGCTGATTCAACCACTTTTCCAGAATACATAACAATTACATGATCCGCCATTTGAGCTATTACCCCCAAATCATGGGTAATTAGCATTATAGCTGTATTGGTTTTTTCTTTTAAATCATTCATTAGTGTTAGTATCTGAGCTTGTATTGTTACATCAAGAGCGGTAGTAGGCTCATCAGCAATTAGTAATTTTGGCCTACATGCAAGAGCCATAGCTATCATAACTCTTTGACGCATTCCACCACTTAATTGATGTGGGTAATCTCTTGCCACTTGCTCTGGCCTTGGTATTCCAACAAAAGCAAGCATATCAATAGCAATTTTTCTTGCTTCATTTTTATCTAATCCTTGGTGAAGCATTACTGCTTCCATTATCTGATCTTCTATTCTAAATACAGGATTTAAAGAAGTCATAGGCTCCTGAAATATCATAGATATATCATTTCCTCTAACTTTTCTTATATCCTTATCCTCCATAGGTACTATATCTTTACTATCAAATTTAATAGTACCATCTACAATCTTACCTGGTTTATCTATAAGCTTTAAAATAGACATTGATGTTATACTTTTACCGCAACCAGATTCTCCAACTATACCAAGAGTTTTCCCTGGTTCTACATCAAAGGAAACTCCATCTACAGCTTTTACAATACCGTTATCTGTATAAAAATATGTTTTTAAATCTCTTACTTCTAATAAATTTTCCATATATCACACCTACCTTATCTCTTTTGGATCAAAGGCATCTCTTAAGCCCTCACCAAGAAGATTTATACTAACAACGGTTAATATGATTAAAATTCCAGGCGGTATCCAAAGCCATGGATTATTTGTAAATATAAATGAGTCTCTAGCTCTTTCAATCATGTTTCCCCAGGTTGGTGTTGGTGGAATTACCCCTAATCCTAGGAAAGAAAGTCCTGCCTCTGTTAAAATTGCGCCTGCCATTCCAAGAGTAGCATTAACTATAATATATGCAAGGGTATTAGGTAAAAGATGTCTTACTATCTTAGATCTATTAGATATACCTAATGCCTTTGTAGCTACTATAAAATCTTGTTCTCTAAGGGATAAAATTTGCCCCCTAACCATTCTAGCAAGGCCTGGCCAAGATATTATGGCAAGAATAAACATAACCACATACATCTTCTGGGTACTGCTTACCCTCCACATCAACGCAAAGGACAACGTTATCATTAATGGCATAAATGGAAGAGAGCTAACTATTTCTGTGAAACGCATAAGAATGTTATCAACCCATCCACCATAGTAACCTGCAATGCCACCTATAGTAGCACCAATAAGTACAGTTATACCTGCTGTGACAACTCCAATAAACATAGATATCCTTCCACCATAAAATACTCTCATAAGTACATCTCTACCCTGTTCATCAGTTCCAAGCCAGTGCTTTGCTGATGGTGGTTTAACCTTATTAACAAGTTCAAATTCATTTAAATTATAAGGTGATATTATAGGAACTAATATTACTAGTAATACTATAATCCCAAATACTATACCACCTGTAAGAGCTATTTTATTCTTTCTAAATCGCTCCCATGCAACCCTCCATGGTCCCATAGCTTGAAGGTCTTGTTTCTTTTTTTCAGCTTTAGCCTTTTTTACTTCTAACATAATAAACTAACCTCCTATTCTACTTTTACTCTAGGATCTACCAATGCATAGGACATATCTGATACCAGATTTCCTAAAACCATTAGGACTGCATAGAATGTATTAGCTGCCATTACAACCCAAATATCTCTACCCATAACTGATGTATATAGTATATTTCCAATTCCTGGCCAAAGAAGTACTGTTTCTAATAATATTGCTCCTCCAAAGAGAGATGGAATATACATTCCTACAAGAGTTACTATTGGTATTAATGCGTTTCTAAAGGCATGACGATAAATAACTACCTTCTCCTTTAAACCTTTAGAACGTGCTGTTCTAATATAATCTTGATTAATTACTTCAATAACACTATTTCTAACATATCTTATAAGTCCAGCAAGACTTAAAATAGTTAAAATTATTACTGGTAAAATCATATGTTTAGCTACGTCTATTGCTTCAGCCATGAAGCTTTCATAACCAACAGCTGCCATTACTGGAGTTCTCATACCATTAAGTGGTATTGCTCCGTTACTCGGTACCGCTATAAAGAAAATCATAAGCAGTGCAAAGAAAAATGATGGCATTCCTACTCCAACTAAAGAAAATACAGTCCAAAAATTATCAAATACTCCATATTTCTTTACTGCAGATTTTATTCCTACTGGAATTGCAATTGCAAAGGCCAATACCATAGATACTATGTTTAATATAAATGTATTCCAAATGTAATCCCCTATAACCGCACTTACAGGCTTTCTAAATTTCAATGAAGAACCAAAATCTCCTTTTAAAGTTCTTCCTAACCAATTAAAATACTGAACAACCGGACTTTTATCTAATCCTAATTGCTCTCTAATCATTTGCTGCTGCTCCGGAGTAGTCTTAGAACCTTGTCCTAAGTATGCACTAACTGGATCTCCAGGCATTAGTTGTAATAATATAAATAGTATTATTGTTATTATTAGCATAACTGGAATTAAATTAAGTAATCTTTTGCCTAAAAACTTTAACATTTCATCACCCCTAAACTTATTTTAATAACGCCCTGCAATTTTATACAGGGCGCCAATAGCCTATATGAAATTTAAAATTATTCTTCTATATAAGCATGTCTTAATGCTTTTACCCAATCACAGAATGGGCTTGTTTCTAGGCCTTTTATTTTCTTATTATACATGTCAAAATAAGTATTTGCATATACAGGAACAATAGGTGCATCCTCATTAAGGATTTTAGCTATTTTATTATAATAAGGTTTTGCTTCTTCCTTATCTACAATACTCTTAGCTTCATCTAACAATTTATCAACTTCTGGATTACTATATCTAGCTGTATTATCTTTACCAGTACCAATATAATCTGAGTGAACTTCAGAATATAAACTATCTGGGTCTGGGGTATTTATAGATGTTGCCATGAAGTATATACTCCATTTATCTACGTTTTCATCAGAGTTATAGATAACGTAATCTAATAATGTATTAAACTCAAGATATGCTATATTAAGTTTAATTTTTAAACCTTCGCCCCAGTCTCTTTGCCACATTGGAATAAGAGTATTTAAAATATCATGATCTGGCATAGCCGCTACATTAAGCTCCATAACCTTTCCATCCTTTTCACGATATCCACTTGAACCAACCTTCCAGCCTGCTTCATCTAATAAAGACTTAGCTTTATCTAAATCAAAATCATACTGAGTCATTTCGCTAACTAATTTATCATCAATACCCCAAGAAACTTGAGAGAATGGATGGTATTGAACTGATGCAAGTACATCCCCAGTTGCCTCATCTTTATAATAACTATCTACAAATTCTTTAATGTTAAAGCCATAATATAATGCTTGACGTACTTTTTTATCTGCTGTTGGGCCTGATTCACAGTTAAATTTAGTGTAACCATATCCACTTCTATCATAACTATTGAAAGTCATGAAATCCTTAGACTTAGCTTCATTTATTTTCTCTGGCTCAATAACTCCTGGAAGTAAATCCACCTCTTGAGATGTCAACTCAACTATATCAGTAGTTTGATCAACAAATTTACATACTATATTTTCAATATAATATCCTTCACCATAATAGTTTGGATTTCTCTTTAGAGATACAAATTCCTTTTCCTGGAATTTTTCTAAAGTATATGGTCCTGAACCAATTGGTTTTGTTGTTATAGCTTCTATGGATGATGTATCTCCAACCTTCCAATTTGCACCATAATAATGTTCTGGCATGATTGACATAGTACAGTTGGCAAGATTTGTTCTTAGTGGCTCAGCAAAACTAAATTTAACTGTATACTCATCTACAGCAACTACCCCTTTGAACTCTTCAGTCTTACCCTTTGAATATTCCTTATATCCAACTAAATCCTTAACAACAGATCCATATCTACCAGTATAAGATTTATCTGATAAAAACTGATAACTAAAAACAACATCATCCGCTGTTACCTTTTCACCATCGGAGAAAGTCATATCTTTCTTCAATTTGAAGGTTATTTCCTTGGCATCGTCTGAAAATTCCCAACTTTCAGCTGCTGATGGTTGATATTCTCCATTAACATCCATTACAATAAGTTGGTCAAATACCATCTCAACTACATTAGCATCATATGCAGATGAATAATAACCTGGGTTAAAGTTACCAGACATTTCTGTTATTCCAGCAACTAAAGTACCCCCAATTTTCTTCTCTGCTTCTTCAGTTTTTGGTGTATCCTTTGATGTGTCTTCTTTTTTCTCTTTATCACCACATCCAACTAATGAAAAAGCTAAAATACTTGACAACATTAAGGCCATTAATTTTCTTTTCTTCAAAATCTATTCCCCCTTAAAATAATTAAGTTATAAATAAATACAAAGATATATTTTAAAAATATATACTTGTATAAATTCCTATCCCCATAGTTAATACAATTTAAAATTTAATTTAGCTTTTAATTGGGCTGATTATTGCATTTTTATGTCATTCATTTAATTTCATATATTGTATATTTATTGCTTTTAAATATATATATTACAGTTTTGTAAATTCATTATCCTAATAATACATATATTTTTTACTTTTGTAAATACTTTTTTAGAAATTTTCAGAATTTTCTTTATATTATTTAGGATTTAAAAATATTCGGTATTCTAATATTTCGTTAAATACAATACTTTCATAATATTATATATATGGAATTTACATACATTATTTTCACCTTCGTAAAAAAATAGGAGACTGTTTTTTAAAACAATCTCCACCTTTACATATTATTCATATATTTAAATTTTATATTTATTGCAAATTAGCTGAAACAACTTAATAAGTATACAATTACTACTATTACAAATTCCAACAGTGATTTAGAGGTCCATTACCTTTTCCAATATTTAAATTATCCCTTAAAGCACCGGTTATGTATTTTTTTGCCCTTAAAATGCTTTCATCTATGCTGTAACCTGCTGCTAAATTACAAGCTATGGAAGATGATAGGGTGCAACCTGTTCCATGGGTATTGGAATTATCTATTTTTTCTTCATGATACCAAGTTATTTTCCCATTTTTATATAATAAATCGTCAGCATAATTTTCCAAGTGCCCTCCTTTAATAAGAATTTTTCCTTTATATTCCTTTGAAATTTTTTCTGCTGCTTCTATCATATTTTCTTTACTTAAAATTTTAAATCCACAAATACATTCTGCTTCAGGAATATTAGGAGTAATCACATCAGCTATAGGTAAAAGTTTTGTAATCAAAGCTTCCATGGCATCCTCTGAAAGAAGTCTACTTCCACTTGTAGATATCATGACTGGATCAACTACAATATTTTTAGCCTTATATTCTAATAATCTTTCAACAATCTCTTGAATAATCTCCTTAGAGGATACCATTCCTATTTTAATGGCATCAGGGAAAATATCTTTCATAATGCAATGGATTTCTTTATTTAAGAACTCTCTTGATATATTTAAAACATCATAAACTCCAGTGGTATTTTGTGCTGTTAAAGCTGTTATAGCACTCATTGCATACATTTTATGGGCTACGATAGTTTTTATATCTGCTTGTATTCCAGCTCCTCCACTGCAATCCGATCCTGCTATTGTAAGTATCTTTTTCATCATAAATCAATCCCCTCTATCAATGTATATATTATATAAAGTATTTTCCATGTAAAATACACACCTATTTCCCATGTCTAATCTATTGAGTTAGCATACATTCAGTTAACTCTAACATTTGTTTTGTTGCTAATAGCACATCTTCTTTAGAAAATATTGAAGACACTAAAGCAACTCCATGTATTCCTAAGCCTTTTAGGTTCATAATATTATTCTCATCTATACCTCCAATAGCCACCACTGGTATAGTTACAGATTTGCATATATTTTTAATGGTTTCAAAGGTTATTACTCTAGTATCTAATTTAGTTGAAGTTGAAAAAGCTGCTCCAACTCCAATATAACTTGCCCCATCTTTTTCTGCTTTAATAGCTTGTTCCACAGTTTTTGCTGTAACTCCTAAAATTTTATCTTTACCTATCAGCTTCTTCACTTCTGCTGCATCCATATCACTTTGACCTATATGAACCCCAGATGCATCAATACTTATAGCTATTTCCACATTATCATTAATAATTAAAGGAATATTATATTTATCTGTAATCTTCTTTATCTCTTTTCCTTCCTTTAGAAATTCATCATAGGATAAATTTTTTTCTCTTAGCTGAATTAATGTAGCTCCTCCTTGTAAAGTTTTTTCGATTTCTTCAGTAAATAATTTTCCATCTAACCAACTTCTATCCGTTACTACATATAACTTCATTTGACTTTTACTTATACTCATTTCATACACTTCCTTAACAGAATTTTGTAGAATCTAAAAAAATATGGGACATACCAAATAGTATGTCCCATTAATATTTTTAATGTAATTCCCTACGTTGGCATTATCCAAATCAGGTTATAGGTCGAAGCTACTTTTTGCTTCCTCTCAGCCTGTTATACAAGCTCCCTAAATATTTAATTTCTTAAAGCATAGCATTGATTACATCTTTTGTCAATTTTCTCTGCTTTCTGTGTAATTTAATTACACCCTTTAGATGAGAAATCATCTGAACCCCGCATGAATAAAACAACTATTTAAATAGTTAAATATTTAAATAGTTATATATATAACTATTTCCCTATAAAATATATAGCTATTTATATATTTTTATAGGGAATTTTATCATATACTGACTATTAAATTAAATAATTTTATTATATTTTCATAATCAAACTTTTAATTAGAAACTTTTTAATAAATTTGCCATTTCTATAGCTGTTACTGCTGCATCGTAGCCCTTATTACCTGCTTTAGTTCCGGCTCTTTCTATAGCCTGCTCTATAGTGTCCGTTGTTAAAACTCCAAAAATAACTGGTTTCTCTGTACTAAGAGATACTGATGCTATTCCTTTTGAAGCTTCAGCACAAACGTAATCGAAATGTGGTGTAGAGCCCTTAATAACTGCTCCAAGGCATATAATTGCATCATAATTTTCATTTTGAGCCATTTTTTTTGCTACAAGTGGTAATTCAAAAGCTCCTGGCACCCATGCCACTTCAATGTTATCTTCTTCTACTCCATGTCTTTTAAGTCCATCAATGGCTCCACCTAAAAGTTTAGATACAATAAACTCGTTAAATCTTCCTACTACTATTCCAACTCTTAATCCTTGCGCAACTAAATTTCCTTCAAATATTTTCATCATTATTCCTCCTAGATTATATTATAATTTATACTAAATCATAGATTTAGAGCATTACTGGTAACTAAGTATGTGGTCCATTTTATTTTGTTTAGTTTTTAAATAAAATTCATTGTCTTTATTGTAAT
Organism: Clostridium sulfidigenes; assembly: GCF_000732635.1. Classification (GTDB taxonomy): domain Bacteria; phylum Bacillota; class Clostridia; order Clostridiales; family Clostridiaceae; genus Clostridium_J; species Clostridium_J sulfidigenes. The sequence goes on from NZ_JPMD01000030.1 coordinate 16,652, forward strand.
TGATTTGGATTGGGACTCTCTCTACCACCTCAATATCATATCCATCTAATCCTTTAATTTTCTTGGGATTATTAGTCATAAGTCTAAGTTTTTTAGCTCCTAACTCTCTAAGAATTTGAGCTCCTATTCCATAATCTCTAAGGTCTGCAGGAAATCCAAGTTTAATATTTGCCTCTACTGTATCATATCCATGGTCTTGTAAATCGTAGGCCTTTAATTTATTTATAAGTCCTATGCCTCTTCCCTCTTGTCGCATATATAAAAGTATCCCGCAGCCTTCTTCTTCAATTCTCCTTAAAGCTTCTGCCAATTGCTCTCCACAATCACATCTATTAGATCCAAGGACGTCTCCAGTTAAGCATTCAGAATGAAGCCTTGTTAAAATTGGTCTGTTCTTATCAATTTCTCCTTTAACTAATGCCACATGATGTTCTCCATTCAATTTATTAATAAAACCATACATTTTAAAATTACCGTATTTTGTAGGCATATCTACTGCTGCTGCCATTTCCACTAATACTTCTGTCTTTCTTCTATATCTTACTAAATCTGCTATAGTTATTACTTTAATATTATGTAGTTTACCAAATTCTAAAAGTTCCTCAGTCCTAGCCATAGTTCCATCTTCACTCATAATTTCACAAATTACTCCTGCTGGCTTTAAACCTGCCATTTTGGCTAAATCCACTGCTGCCTCAGTATGTCCTACTCTTTTTAATACACCTCCATCTCTAGCTTGTAGAGGAAATATATGCCCTGGTCTTCTAAAGTCTTTTCCTATGCTATCTTCATCTAAAATCTTCTGAATAGTTAAAGCTCTCTCATAGGCAGATATTCCTGTAGTTGTACTAATATGATCTACGGATACTGTAAATGCAGTTTCATGATTATCTGTATTTTTTTTCAACCATGGGCTCAATTTTTAAATCTCTAAGTCTTTCTCCCTCCAATGGCATACATATAAGACCTCTCCCAAACTTAGCCATAAAATTTATAGCTTCTGGAGTAACCTTTTCAGCAGCCATTAATAGATCTCCCTCATTTTCTCTATCGGGATCATCAATAACTATAACCATCTTCCCTTCTTTAATATCCTTAATTGCTTCTTCAATCGTGTAAAATTCTGACATGTTTAACCCTCCCTATTTAATCTTATAAGAATCCATTTTCTTTAAGAAAGTCTTCATTAATGGAATCTTTTTTTTTCTATTTTTTTATCACTTTGAAATGTTAAAAGTTTTTCTACATATTTACCTATAACATCACATTCAAGATTTACAGTATCTTCAATGGTTTTAGATAATAATATAGTTTCTTTTCCAGTATGTGGAATTATAGATGCTTTAAATACCTTATCATCTACATAGGCCACAGTAAGACTTATTCCATCAATGGCAATAGAACCTTTTTCAACTATATACTGTAAAATGTTTTCCTTAGCCCCTATGGTAACCCATATTGCATTATCTTCCTTTTCCAGGGAAACAATTTTCCCAACGCCATCTATATGTCCACTTACTATATGTCCTCCAAATCTTCCTTTAGCACTTAAGGCTCTTTCTAAATTTACTTTGCTTCCAACCTTTAATTCCCCTAAATTACTTCTTCTTAAAGTTTCAGCCATAACATCAGCATCAAATATATTTCCATATATATTTGTTACTGTTAAGCATACTCCATTGGTACAAATACTATGTCCTAACTTTACATCTTCAATAACTTTATTAGCTTTAATTGAAAGTATGGAAGATTTTTCCCCCTTTTTTATTCCTCTAATTTCTCCTACCTCTTCAACTATTCCTGTAAACAAGGCTTCCATCTCTCCTTCATGTATCCTTCTATTAAAATATCTTCTCCTATAGTACCTACCCTTATACTCTCTACTCCATAGGCTTCTTCTAGAACTTTTATTCCAATTCCCTCTACTGGAGTTTTAGACTTTTCTCCTCCAATAAATTTTGGTGCAATGTAAATTTGAATTTTATCTACTATTCCAGCTTTTAGGGCTTCGAAGTTTAAGGTTCCCCCTCCTTCAAGAAGAATACTATCAATGTTCATTTCACCTAAAGTCTCCACTAACTTCTCCAAATTAACTTTTCCCTCTTTAGAAGGAATAACCACCACCTCTACACCCCTCTCAGTGTAAATAGATATTTTTTCCTTTGAAGCTTTTTCCGTAGTTACTATAATAGTTCTTGCCTTCTTATCCTCTATAACTTTAGAATTTAAAGGAATTCTAAGAGAGCTATCTAAAATTATTCTTATAGGGTTTTTCCCTCCTAGTACCCTACAAGTCAACTCTGGATTATCCTTAATAACCGTATTAGCTCCAACCATTATTCCCATTAGGTCATTTCTCAAATTATGCACATTTTTTCTTGAAGCTTCTCCAGTTATCCACTTTGATTCCCCATATTGAGTAGCTATCTTACCATCTAGTGACATGGCAGTTTTCATAATTACAAAGGGTTTCTTTGTAGAAATATACTTCATAAATATTTCATTTAAAGCAATACACTCCTTTTCCAAAACTCCTATATCTACAACTATTCCAGAGTCTCTAAGCTTTTTAACTCCTCTACCCGCCACTAATGGATTTGGATCTAAAGCTCCAATTACTACTCTCTTTATTTTTTTGTCTATGATTTTATCTACGCAAGGTGGTGTTTTCCCATGATGAGAACAGGGCTCTAAGGTTACATAAAGAGTTGCTCCCAAAGTATCTTCTTTAGCATCTTTAAATGCATTAACCTCCGCATGGTTATGTCCATAGACCTGATGATATCCTTTACCAATAATAGCTCCATTTTTAACAATTACAGCACCTACCATTGGATTAGGATTAACCCTTCCCCGTCCCTTCTCTGCTAATGTCAAAGCCAGTCTCATATAATTTTCATCCATAAAATCACATCCTTATTTAAATAAAATAAAAGCCCCAAGTATAATACCCTGGGGCTAAATTTTTATTCATATTTCTAGTAAATTTTAGTTTGTTTTATAATTAATATTAAAAATTTAATATTAATCGTAAAATAAAAAATCTCTGAAATATATATATATTTCAGAGCACATAAACTAAAAATTATAGTTATATTAACAGAGTTCTTAGCTTCTCTGAAGCTTTAGAAACCGTTATCCAGGGACGTAATAGCTCTTAACTCCCACTTTAGAGAAGATGGGAATATTAGAGCTGGTAGTCATCGGATAAAATAACTATAGTAATTACTATACTTACAAATAATTTTCTCACATCCAGACTTTACTGTCGGCCTTGGAATCTCACCAAGTCATGCCAAAATGGCTCGCGGGCTATACCGCCGGTAGGGAATTTCACCCTGCCCCGAAAATTGTTATTAACTTGTCAAACTCATAATATCATCTTACATAAATAATTTCAATATATTCTTACAAATCTTTTTAATTAAAATTTTATAAGCGATATTTAGTGTTATTTATCCAATAATATTTCTCAGAAAATAAACCAGAGATATTGTAATATCCCTGGTTTATTTCATTAAATATTTTCTTATTTAATTTAAACTACTACATATTCAATAAACTTAATATTTCTTGAACAGCTTGCTTAGCTTCTCTAGGTAATTTTTCTATTGCTGCATCTTGAGCCTTTGGATCATTGATCTGGGCTATCCTAATTATCTCTTGTTGTAGTCCTGGTATATTATTTACTACATTGGCTGCATTATTAAATCTAGCTGCAAAATTAGGGTCCTTCATTTTTCCCTTAATCTTAGTTATTAGCTCATAAGGATTCATTAAACTTTCCTCCACCCTCGAAATAATTCATTATAATTACATAATATTCAATAGTTGCTTAAAAGTTCTTATCTTATATTTCTTTAATTATAGTTTTAGCACTTTTAATAATTACAACCTTAGCTTTATAAGGCTCTATATACTTAAAAATTTAATAATCATATTTTACTTATTATATATTGTAAATATTTCTATATTTTTTCTTTACCTATCCACTTTCTCAATACTTCTGGTACTATAACACTTCCGTCCTCCTGTTGATATTGTTCTAGTATTGCAGGTAATAATCTGCTTGTAGCTAACCCTGATGCATTTAAGGTATTTAGATATTCTACCTTATTACCATCTTCTCTTCTAAATCTTATCATACCCCTTCTTGCCTGATAATCTCTTGCATTAGAAGCTGAACTTATCTCTTTATATTCATTCATACTCGGTATCCATACTTCTATATCATAGGTCTTCGCCATAGATGCACTACAATCTTTAGCTGCCAGCTTTACTAGTCTATAATGTAGTCCTAAGCCTTTTACCAGAGCTTCAGCTTTTTTAATTAATTCTTCTAAAGCTTCATCTGAATCCTCAGGTTTTGTATATTGGAACATTTCTATTTTATTAAACTGATGTCCTCTTATCATACCTCTTTCAGATTTTCTATAGCTTCCAGCTTCAACACGATAACAAGGAGTATAAGCAAACAATTTCTTCGGTAATTCTTCTTCTTTTAAAATTTCTCCTCTATAAAGATTTATTAAGGCAGTCTCTGCTGTAGGAAGCATAAATTGCATACTTTCTTTATCTTTTTTGTCCCCTACTGTAAATACTTCATCAACAAATTTAGGAAACTGACCTGCTGAAAGACCACATTGATAGTTTAATATATGCGGAGGCAGGATAAATTCATATCCGTCTTTTATATGCTCTTCTATAAAATAATTAAGTAAAGCCCATTCTAACATAGCTCCTACACCTTTATATATCCAAAATCCATTACCTCCAAGCTTAACTCCTCTTTCATAATCAATAAGCTCATGAACTTTAGCAAGTTCTACATGATCTTTAATTTGGAAATCGAAATTAGGCTTTTCTCCAAATTCTCTAACTACCTTGTTATTTTCTTTTCCACCTGCTACTACATCCTCATCGGGTATATTCGGAAGGCTTTCCATAAATGTATTTATCTTTTCTTCCATCTCTTGAAGTTTCTCATCATATTCCTTTATCTCTTTGCTAACTACTTTCATTTCTTCATATAAATCTTCTACATTTTCTCCCCTTTTCTTAAGAATAGGAATCTCTTTAGAAACCTTATTTTTGTTGCTTTTAAGCTCTTCTACCTGTATTAATATTTTTCTTCTTTCTTCGTCCCACTGTAAAAGCTCTGAAAAATCTACACTATCCATTCTCTTTAAAAGTGCAGCTTTAACCTTCTCAGGATTTTTTCTAATTAAATAAATATCTATCATTTTTATTCCTCCTAAATGAATTTTTTAATATTAAATCTTTTTATTTTGCTGTAAATTAAAAACTCCCGCCTCTATAAATATAGAGACGAGAGCTATTATATCCCGTGGTACCACTCCAGTTGTCACATTAGTGACCTCTTTACTGTGCTTTAAGGAGCACTCCCCTCTGATTCTTCATCAGTAGCTCCGAAGTGGAAAGACTATATAATATACTGATTTTCACCTATCATCAGCTCTCTAAAATATTGAAATAGTCGTAGCTTCATCATTGCTATATGATATTTAATATATTAAACATTATTCTAGCACTTTATTCTTTCAATGTAAATATTTCTATATAATATAACTTAATAAAATTACCTTTAAATTTTACTTTTACTAGATATTTTATCTACGAAGATGATTTTATATGTAAATAATATATATTTTATAGTAATATTGATAAAATTTATAAAATACAGTTTTTTAATATAATGAGGTGACAAAATGAAAAAATTAAAAATATACTTTACGTCTGATATTCACGGATACATATATCCTACAAATTATAGAGATGATACTGAAAAGAATATGGGTATATTAAATATAATTAATCAGTTTGAAAAAGATGGAAATACCCTAATCATAGATGGTGGAGATACAATTCAAGGTTCTCCTTTAACTAATTATCTAAGTAATAATGAATTTGATATACATCCACTTGCAACTGTAATGAATGAAGGTCAATACGATTATGTAACTCTTGGAAATCATGATTTCAATTATGGCTATGACTATTTGAAAAAATATCTTAGCAATTTAAATGGAAAATGCCTATGCACTAATGTAGATAATATAACAAAAGAAATATGTATTTTGCCTTATGATATTAAAACCATGGAAAATGGGTTAAAAGTAGGCATAATGGGATTTACCACTGATTTTATAAACAGATGGGAAAGGCCTTTAAATATAAAAAATTTCACTATCACGGATACCTTTAAGTCAGTAAAAAAATATTATGTAGAACTTAAAAAACAATGTGATTTAGTAATAGGAGTTTATCATGGTGGATTTGAAAATGATTTAGAATCCCATGAAAAACTAAGCAACACTAATGAAAATATAGCATATAAACTGTGTCAAGAATTTGATTTTCATATTCTTTTAACTGGACATCAACACATGGAAATTCCAGGACAATATCTACATAATACCTACATAGCTCAAACCCCTCCCAACGGGACAAAATTTTTAGAACTAAACTTAGAGTTTCATGATGATTTAAGTAAAAATATAAGTTCTTCATTAAAAAAAGTAGAGCTTAATCCTAATAATGCTATGTATTATAAATTCTTAAATTTAGAAAAACAAGTTCAAAAGTGGTTGGATACACCTGTAGGATTTTTAGATATAGAACTTCAGCCTAGTACTCACATAAACATGGCTACGAATGGCTCTTATTTAGCTAATTTCATAAATCAAGTACAGTTGGATGCAAGTGGTGCTGATATTTCAGTTACATCCTTTGCTAATTCAATAAAAGGTTTTAATAAAAATGTAACAGTAAGAGATATAACTTCTACATATATGTTTCCTAATACCCTAACTATCATTGAAATAGATGGGAAAACTTTAAAGCTTGCCCTTGAAAAATGCGCTAGTTACTTTGATAATATTGATGGTGAATTACAAGTATCTACCCGCTTCTTAAAACCTAAGGTAGAACATTATAACTATGACTATTTCTCAAATTTGAGTTATATCTTTGATATAAACAAAGAAGTAGGAAATCGTGTTGTTTCAATGAAATTTAAGGGTAAAGACATTTTTGATAATGATACCCTTACCCTTGCCATGAACAACTATAGAGCAACAGGTGCAGGTGGTTATGATTTCTATAGAAATTGTAGAGTAGTAGGTGAAGTCTTAAATGAAATGCCCGACATTATCATTGATTATTTTAGAGCTCATAAGAAAGTTGTAGTAGATAAAAATCAATATCTAACTGTTATTAAATAGCATACAATTCTTAATAATAAATTTATTCATCTCTTTTTATTAAGATTAATTATTATTATGTTTAAAAATCATAATTTTTTCAAATACTACACTATAAGTTAATTTACTGTTTAAGGAGGAATAAATATTGTCTAGTATAACTGGTATTGTTAAATGGTATGATGAAGGAAAGGGTTATGGATTTATTTCTTGTAATGAGGGCAATGATGTATTTGTACATCATTCTCAAATAAAAGAAAAAGGAACTAATAAAGATTTACATGAAGGTGAAAGTGTAACTTTTGATATTACTGATGGGGCTAAAGGCCCCATGGCTGTGAATGTTCAAAAGCTATAACTTAAATTTAAAAGGTTATCTTAGGGTTAATTTATTTAATCTTAAGGTAGCCTATTTTTATGCTTTTTAGATAATAAAAGCTATATAATTGATACAAATTCTGTTATTATAGATAGTTGTACGGTATTGGTTACTCTATGTTTTTTAATAATTAATCAATACATAACCAATACTAAGATAATTGATTTTATATGTTAAAAGTGGTGATATAATGAACTATATAATATTTGACTTAGAATTTAATCAAAAATATGAAGATAAAAAAGAACATTGTTTAGAAAAAAATCAAGGTGTAGAAAAGAGCAATAATTTAAGTCTCCCCTTTGAAATTATTCAAATAGGAGCTTTAAAATTGAATGAAGATTTCGAAAATATATCCACATTTAATTTTTTAATTAAGCCAACTATTCACACAACTCTACATCCTTATGTGGAAAACCTTACCAAAATAAGTAATAATGATATAAGTTCTTCAGAAACCTTTCCTAATATTTACGATAAATTTACTAAATTTATTGGTGAAGAAGAAGCTGTTCTCTGTGTATGGGGAATAGTAGATATAAAAGAACTTTTACGAAATATAAAATTTCATAATATATCTACTAACTCTCTTCCACTTAAATATATCGACGTGCAAAGCCATGCATCAAAATATTTTAATAGTAAAAAAGGTATAAAAATTGGACTTAAAAATGCAATTGAGCTTTTGGATATACCCCTTCATGGTGATTTTCATGACGCTAGTAATGATGCTTATTATACAGCAGAAGTATTAAAGAAGATTTTCAATAAAAATATAAAGCCTTTATTATATACTAACCCTTCTAGAAGTACCTCTTCTGTTAAAGAAAAAGTTGATATGAATGGCGTATTTGATCAATTTAAAAAAATGTACAAGAGAAGTCTAACTAAAGAAGAAAAGTCTATGATAAGCCTTGCTTATAATATGGGTAGAACAAAGCAATTTGTAATTATAAGGAAAGAAGACTCTTAGCTGCTAGCTAAGAGCCTTTCTTCTTAATATTTCTATTTCTTTGCCATACCCCTCAAGGTCATTTGGGGTTTCAAGGAAAAATGGTAAGTTACATAATTTAGGATGATTAATAATATTAGTAATGGCTTCAATTCCTAGAGAACCTTCACCAATTTTTTCATGTCTGTCCTTATGACTTTCAAAAGGATTTTTGCTATCATTTAAATGAATTGCCTTTAATTTTTCTAATCCAATTATTCTATCAAACTCTTCTAAAACTCCATCTAAATTATTAACTATATCATATCCTGCATCATATACGTGACAGGTATCAAGACACACTCCCATATGCTCCTTTAGCTCTACTCTATTAATAATTTCAGCTATTTCTTCAAAATTTCTCCCTACTTCTGTCCCCTTACCTGCCATGGTTTCTAATAACACAGTAGTAGTCTGCTGCGGCTTAATAACAGCATTAAGCATATCTACAATATAATTAATCCCAACTTCTACACCTTGTTTAACATGACTACCTGGGTGAAAATTATATAAATTATTAGGTAAGTACTCCATTCTTAATAAATCATCTGTCATCATTTCTAATGCAAATTTTCTAGTGTTTTCTTCTGCTGAACAAGCATTCAATGTGTAAGGTGCATGAGCCAGTATAGTAGTAAATTTATTTTCTTCCATTATTCTTAAAAGGGCAGCAACATCTTTTTCATCTATGGCCTTTGCCTTTCCACCCCTAGGATTTCTAGTAAAAAATTGAAAGGTATTAGCTCCTATTGAAAGTGCTTCCTTTCCCATATTTTCAAAACCCTTGGTTGTAGATAAGTGACATCCTATATTTAACATTTTCATTACCTCCATCTTCTATTATTGCAAAACTTCTAATTTTGTATTCTATTTCTATATCCCTTGTAATTTAAATTTCAATAATCTAACTTTAATACAATGATACTATAATAGAAGATATATTTGCAATGGATAATTTTTATTATTTAGAAATAACTATTAGTATTTTAAGGTTCTAACTAGATCATATACGTCTTCACAATAAAAAAATGTAGACATTAATGCTACTCCATCAGCTCCTGCTTCTATAACCTTGGAAGCATTTTCTGTTGAAATTCCACCTAAAGCTATGATATGACAAGTAACTACTTTCTTTAATTCTTGAATAAATTCAACGCCCTTAGGTTTTAATCCTTCTTTACACTTGGTAGAAAATATATGAGATGCTAGTATATAACTACACCCCTTTTTATCTGCCCTTATACCTTCTTCTAAAGAATGTACAGAAACTCCTACATTAAATTTCTTTTTATTATCTAAATTCATAAAATCTTTAAAAGATAGATGAACAGTTCTTTCCTTTACTTTTTCATAAATTTTCATATTAGAATTTATTATTATCTCAGTACTTCCAATTACTAGCTCCTTTATTTTATAATAAAGCCTTTCTAATTCTTCATCATCTAAATCTTTTTCTCTTAATATTATTCTATCCACACCAGCCAGTGAAGCTTCTTGCAGGGTTTTAAAATATTTTTCTTCACTAACTAAATGCCTATTTGTTATTAGGTAAATCAAATTCTTTCCCAATCCTTAAATATTGGTTGAAACCCTGCTTCTATTATCATTTCTTTTATTTCTTCTACTGAACCTTCATCATTTATGGAAAATTGTGATGTACCTTTAGTTTTTAATGCATGACCTCCAACCTCTGTAGACACACCTGCACTCATCTTGGTGATTCCTAAAGGTATAAGGTTTTTTCTCATTTCATGATCTTCTCGTGTAGAAACATTTATTCCACTTTGCTGTGCAAAGATTTTATAAGCTAACATAACTTGTACCATTTTTTTATCTTCCACTGGATTTAACTCCTTTAATCCTCCCTCACAAGGTCTGATTCTTGGAGGTGAATAAGTCACTTCTACATGGGGATATTTCTTTCTAATATACTCTCCATGAAGAGCTGTGAAAAAGGCATCTCTTCTAAAATCACCTAGTCCAAGAAGAGCTCCTATACTTATACTTCTCATTCCAGCTCTTGCTCCTCTTTCTGGAGTATCTAATCTAAATTTATAATTCTTTTTAGGTCCTGATAAATGAACTCTATCATAAATTTCTTCATCATAGGTTTCTTGGTATACAGTAAGACCTTCTGCTCCCACTTCTACAGTTTTTTTATAATCCTCTTCACTTAAAGGCTGTACCTCTAAGGTTATAGATGGAAAGTATTCTTTCATTACTTTTATAGCATCTACTATATACCTAGTTGGGGAATGAATTTGACTTTCTCCTGTTAATAGAATAATGTGCTTAAATCCTTGTTTAACAACTGCTTCTGATTCTGATTTTATTTCCTCCAAAGTTAGCTTTTTTCTATTTATAGAATTTTCAAGATTATATCCACAATAAGAGCATTTATTAACACAATAATTTGAAATATAAATTGGAGTATATAATAAAATAGTTCTTCCAAAGTGTCTTAATGATAATTCCCTTGCCTTTACTGCCATATCTTCTAATACTTTTTCTGCTACTGGTGATAATAAATTAAGCAAGTCCTCATAATTTGGATTTTTTTCATTAATACTTCTCTCTACATCTTCTACTTTTACCCTACTCCAATATCTATTAAAGTCAAAATCCTTAAATTTTTCTATGGTACTATAAAAACTCATTTTTTCATCTCCTCAAATTTTCCGTTAATGTAAAGTTTTTTACTCTCCTAAAAATCCTGTGAGTGGTGAGGATGCATTTCCACTTTTAGAAACAGTCCCAAATTTTGATAAATAAGCAAGTCGTCCACCTTCTACCGCCATACTAAAGGCTTTTGCCATATTAGCTGGATTTTTTGAAGAAGCTATAGCTGTATTAACAAGACATGCCGCTGCTCCCATTTCCATAGCTTCCATTGCTTGTGATGGCTTTCCTATTCCAGCATCAACTATAATTGGAATATCTAGTTCATCTATCATTATTTCAATAAGTTCCTTAGTTCTTATACCTCTATTACTTCCTATAGGTGCTCCTAAAGGCATAACCGCCGATGCTCCCGCTTCTATTAATCTTCTCCCTGCATATAAATCTGGACACATATATGGGAGTACTGTAAATCCTTCTTTAGCTAATATTTCTGTAGCTTTTATAGTTTCTTCATTATCCGGAAGCAGATACTTTGAATCCGATATAACCTCAATTTTTATCCAGTTACCACATCCCATAGCTTTGGCAATTCTTGCAATCCTAACTGCCTCTTCTGCATTAGTTGCACCTGATGTATTGGGCAATAAAATAACATTCTTAGGTATATTAGATAAAATATCTTCTTCCTTATTATCTAAATCTATCCTTCTTAAGGCCAAGGTAATAACCTGTGAATTACTTTCACTCAAGACTTCCTTTATAAGTTTATTAGACGGATACTTACCTGTACCTACAAATAATCTATTTTTCAATTCTACTCCACCTATTTTTAACATATCTTCCATTTTAACTTTCCCCTTCTTTCAACATAATTCTAAGTGCCATATTTGCCATATGATTTGCACATATTGCTACCCTTGGTGCCATGAGTCCAGATCCTTCTTTAGCTTCATTTACTCCATCTCCACAAATATAAAACCTATTGTTTATCTTTTTAGTTTGTATATCATTAGAAGAATAAAAACCTGCCATACCTGATGATGCTATAAGGACTGATTCCTTAACTTTAGTTAATATCTCATTACACAACATTGCTTTACAATTTGCACTATCAAAAGCTTCTAACACAATATCTACATCTTCAAATAATTCTTTTATATTCCCCTTTTCTATTTTTTCGATTTTTTCATTTATCTCTATAAATGGATTTATGTCTAAGAGTTGTTTTTTTAAAGCAATAACCTTATATTCTCCTATATCTCTTATTAAGTATTGCTGTCTATTTAAATTTGATGGTTCTACCACATCAAAATCTATTATTCTTATAAATCCCACTCCTAACCGAGCTAAGGATATAGCAATATTGGACCCAAGGCCCCCTACACCCGCAATGGCTACTCTTGCCTTTGATACTTTTTCATGTACCCCTGGTGTATGCCTTGCCATCATAACACCTCTAAGTTCACTTCTACTTGGAACTTGTCCTCTCTTTATAAAAACAATGTTGTCACCTTCCTTTAATATCTTATCTTTAACTAAAGGAAATCCATTTAGTATCACCACATCACAACTAGGCTTAAGCCTATCTTTTAAACGAAGACAAGTTTCACCCTTATTAACTACTTCTATGTTTTCATTAACTTTAATTTTAATTTTCTCTTTCAAACAAATCCACCACTCTATATCTTTCTGTAAAAGTCTTTTGAAATATATTTATAATTTCTCTTTAGCCTCCCCCTACAAAAGATATAACTTCTATAATATCCTCCTCTTTTAAATATATTTCCCAATAATTTTCTCTTGGTACTATTTCTTTATTTAATTCCACTACTACCTTTTCTTCATTAACATCTAACTTACTTAGCAAACTGCTTATAGTAGTTATTCCATTCATATCTACACTTTTTCCATTAACCTTCATATTTTCACCTTCTTTCAATACCTATGTACATTAACTAACTTATTTTTACAAATAAAAAACACCTAACAAATGCTAGGTGTTGAGAATCTCAATAACTCATATAACAATATCTTCTTATTTAAGTTTAGATATTAATAATTAAAATTATATCTTTACTTAAGCTTTTATAAAAATACTAATTTTGCATAAGCAAGACTTTTATTTTATATAAAAATAAGACTTATTATTTGCTTCCCTCCGATGGTACTAACCATATCAGGTTCTTAGAGTTAGGACTTTCCTTCTCAGCCAAATTGGCACCCCTAGCTATCTATTAAATTATATTTATTATAACATTGCGGATTTACAAATTCAACTATACCATTCAATAAATACCTAATTGCGCTCCTATATATATGAATAGTTTTTTATAATAATCACAAAATAAGGTTGAACAAAATGTTGAAGGAGGTTAAATTTATGAAATTAGAAGATAACCCTGAGCTACGTGAAAAAGCTAAACAAATGCTTATAGATGGCGAATCCTATGATAAAATTATGGACGTAACTCATTTAAGATTAAAAGATGTAAAAAGAATTGAAAGAGAAGAAGTAAGTAGTCATTTTTAGTTAATACAAAATACCCTGTAAAGTAATCCTCTATTTTGTGTGTTAAGCTTTCAGGGTATATTCTATTTTTGTATATGTTTTTGTCCTATATGTCTGTTTTATGCTCTAGTATTTCAATAAATTTTGTAGTTGCTGGAGAAAGGGACACACTCTTTAAAAAACATAGCCCTATACTTCTTTTAGGTATTTCTTCTTTTAATTTCACTTTATATACTGTTCCCTTTTCTAAATATTCTTTTGAAAATTCTTTAATAACACAGGCTATTCCTAAGTTTGCCCTTGCGAATTCTAATAATAAATCATAAGATCCTAATTCGATTTCAGCAGTAATTTTAATTCCTTTAGATAACATATATTTTTCTATATATTGCCTTGATATAGATTTAGATTCTAATAATATTAATGGTAATTTTGTTATTTCTTCGAGGCTAATGGGTCTAGAGCAACGGTTCTTGTACTTATTTCCACAGACAAATATATCATGAATATCCATACATTCTCTAAGTTCCAGTGCGGAATCTTCAATAGGAAAATTACAAATTGCAATATCTATTTCCCCTGACTTTACACTAGCACAAAGCTCTAAGGTTGTGGCATTTATTATTTTAAACTTAATATTGGGATATTCCTTGTGAAATTGTTCTAAATAGGGTAATAAAAAATATCTTGATATGGTATCTCCTACACCTATTTTTAAATCTCCTATCATCATATTTTTAATTTTTAAAAGTTTATCTTCTCCAACATGTATCAAATTCATGGCAGAGCTAGCATATTCAAATAAAATTCGCCCCTCATTTGTAAGTATAACCCCTTTAGAAGTTCTTGTGAAAAGCCTTATATCTAGTTCTCTTTCTAATTGCATAATAGATTGACTTACTGCGGGTTGAGTCATGTATAACTCTTTAGCAGCTCTTGAAAAACTTTCATGCTTTCCCACCATACAAAACACCTTATATAAATCTAATTTACTTATCATATAAGCACTCCTTATATCTACTATTTAATCTATTTATTTTACTTATACCACTAAAATGGTGTATATTACAAGTGTAGGTTTTAAAAATTAATGTAATTTTACATAAAGGAGATGTTATAATTGGAAAGAGTCGTTGGAACTGTTGTTAGAGGACTTCGTTGCCCAATCATAAACAAAGGAGATAACATTGAAGAAATCGTTGTAGATAGCGTGCTAACTGCTGCTAAAGTTGAAGGTTTCTCAATTAACGATAAAGATGTAGTTACTGTAACTGAATCTGTAGTTGCTCGTGCACAAGGAAACTATGCTTCTATAGACAATATTGCTAAAGATGTAAGCTCAAAGTTTGGTGAAGATACTGTAGGAGTAATATTCCCAATATTAAGCCGTAACCGTTTTGCTATATGCCTTCGTGGTATTGCAAAGGGTGCTAAGAAAATTGTTTTAATGCTTAGCTATCCTTCTGATGAAGTTGGTAACCATTTAGTAGACTTAGATATCCTAGATGAAAAAGGAGTTAATCCTTGGACAGATGTTCTAACTGAAAAGCAATTCCGTGAACACTTTGGATTTAATAAACATCCATTTACCGGTGTTGATTATATTGAATATTACAAATCTCTAGTTGAAAGCTATGGGATAGAGTGTGAAGTTATATTCTCAAATAATCCAAAAACTATATTAGATTATACAAAGAGTGTACTTACTTGTGACATTCACACTAGATTCAGAACTAAGAAAATACTTAAGGCAAATGGTGGAGAAAAGATTTATAGTCTTGATGATATTTTATCTTCATCAATTGATGGTAGTGGATTCAATGAAGCTTATGGACTTTTAGGCTCAAACAAATCTACAGAGGAAACAGTTAAACTTTTCCCTCGTAACTGCCAACCAGTAGTTGATACTATACAGGCTATGATTAAAGAGAAAACTGGAAAAACTGTTGAAGTTATGATTTATGGAGATGGAGCATTCAAAGACCCAGTAGGTAAGATTTGGGAACTTGCAGACCCAGTTGTATCACCTGCATATACTCCAGGACTTGAAGGAACACCAAATGAAGTTAAGTTAAAATATCTTGCTGATAATAACTTTGCTGATTTAAAAGGTGAAGAACTTAAGTCTGCTATCTCTGAATATATTAAAAATAAAGAATCTGATTTAGTAGGTGCTATGGAATCACAAGGTACTACTCCAAGAAGACTTACTGATCTTATAGGTTCATTATCTGACTTAACTTCTGGAAGTGGAGATAAGGGAACTCCTATAATCTTCATCCAAGGTTATTTCGATAATTACACAAAATAATACAGGAAAAACTAATGTAATTTCTTATCCTACTTATATAAAAATAGCCCAAAGGATTTTCTTTATCCCTTGGGCTATTTTCTATACTTTATTTCTAATGGATTTTTCTTATATACACTGACTTACTTTTTATAAGAGTTCTTCAAAGATACAGTTCTATTAAATACTAGCTTTTCTTTAGATAATCTAGTATCTCTTATAAAGTATCCATGTCTTATAAATTGAAATCTACCTTCTTCGTTTAGTCTAAGCGCTGCTGGTTCAATAATTGCATTTTTCTTTACTTCTAAGGAATTTTTATTTATATATTCAAATAAATTATCTCCAGATGGAGCATCATTAAATAAATTCTCAAACAATCTAACTTCACAAGGTACTCCATACTTTGCACTTACCCAGTGAATTGTTCCCTTAACTTTTCTTCCAGTAAAACCGCTACCACTCTTAGTCTCTGGATCATAGCTGCATCTAAGCTCTACTATTTCACCAGATTCATTCTTTATTACCTCATTACACTTTATAAAATATGCTCCCTTAAGTCTAACTTCTCCATCTAATACTAATCTATTATATTTCTTAGGTGGATTTTCACTAAAATCCTCTCTTTCAATATACAATTCTTTAGTAAAAGGCATCTCTCTCTTACCTAAGTCTTCATTTTCACCATTATTTTCAATGGTTAAATACTCTAAATGTTCTTCTGGCAAATTTGTTACTACAACTTTTATTGGATCAAGAACTGCCATAACAGAAGGTACCCTTAATTTCAAATCTTGTCTTAAAGAGTTCTCTAGCATAGCAACATCTACTAAAGTATCAGCCTTAGCAACTCCAATTTCTCTTAAAAAGTTTAAAATTGCCTCTCGTGTATACCCTCTTCTTCTCATTCCCTTTAAAGTTGAAAGCCTTGGATCATCCCATCCATCAACTTCTCCACTAGCTACTAACATCTTTAAATATCTCTTACTTGTAACTACTCCACTTAAATTCATTCTTCCAAATTCAATTTGTCTTGGCTTTGGATTATCTAAATCTAACTCATTTAAAACCCATTCATAAAGAGGCCTATGATCTTTGAATTCATTAGAACATAAAGAATGAGAAACCCCTTCAATATAGTCTTGAATTGGATGAGCATAGTCATACATAGGATATATACACCATTGAGTACCAGTTTTATAGTGTTGCGTATAGGATATTCTATAAATAACTGGGTCTCTCATATTCATATTGGGACTTGCCATATCTATTTTTGCCCTTAACACAGCTTCTCCCTCTTTATATTTACCAGACTTCATTTTATCAAATAACTCTAAGTTTTCTTCAATAGTTCTATCTCTATAAGGACTATTTTTACCTGGTGTTGTTAAAGTTCCCCTATACTCTCTTACTTCATCGGGAGTTAAATTACATACATAAGCCTTTCCCTTTCTTATTAAATATAAAGCATAGTTATATATTTTTCCACTGTAATCTGAACCATAAAAAAGTCTATCCTCATAGTCAAACCCCATCCACTTCATATCTTCCACAATAGCATCTACATACTCATGGTCTTCTTTACCTGGGTTAGTGTCATCAAATCTTAAGTTGAATTTTCCGTTATACTTTTTAGCAATTCCATAGCTTATATTTATTGCATAAGCACTTCCTATATGGAGATATCCATTAGGTTCAGGAGGAAACCGAGTATGAATTTCATCACATTTCCCCTCATTAATATCTTCCTTCACTAGTCTATCTACAAAGTTTAAAGAATCATTTTCATTACACATATCCACTTAGTAAAGCTTTTCTCAAGCTTTACTAAATTCACCTCCAATTTATATATAAATTTTAATTTTAAGATTTTATAGTTTTTCACTTAACCAAATATAAAATTTGAAGTGACGTTGCTAAATCAACTTTCTCGCTTTGCTCGTAAAAAAAACTCCCACCCTAGGACTGTTATAGTCCTTAGGGCGAGAGTTATATCTTCGCGTTGCCACCTAAATTCATAGATATGTCACCATATCAATCTTATCAAGTACGGTATTAAAAATACTTATACTCTAGTCCTGTAACGTAGACCTACGTCATAGCATCATCTTTAAAGAATCCGTATGAAGCTCAGAGCCTTGTTTCGATAAATACTTCTTTACTCCTTTTCAGCACCTGGAGCTCTCTGTAAAAGAAATTAAATATCTACTTTTCTCATCATAGCTATTATTGATATTATTATCTATAATATACAAATATATTTATTTCGTCAATATAAAATTAAAGGAATATATTTTTAGTTTATTCGTGTAATCCAAACCCACTTATTATTAAGGTAGCCCAATCTTCATTTTCTTTTTCAATCCACTTATATTCTATATCAAGTTCTTTAAGCCAAGCATTAAGCCCATAACTTTTTTTGCTTACATTTGGAGACTTTCTTCCAAAGATTTCTTTTATAGTCTCAAGTAATTCAGCTTGTGCTTCTTGACCAAGAGGTCTATCAATTACGTTGCTTATCTCTATACAGCATTGTGCATAGGATGAATGATCTTCAAAATACAGCTCATTAGCAAGGCCTATTCTTTTTTCATTTAATTCTTTAATTACCTCATTAATTTCATCAATATTTGATAAATACTTCTTTGCTACTCCCATAGAATCAATATCATTGTCTAGTCTATTTATTTGCTTTTCTAATCTTTCATATCTCATATCTTTTTCTCACTTTACATATTTATTTTGCCATACATAGAGTTTGTATTTAACCAATAAAACTTCTTATCTTAAGTTACATCCTCATTTACATTTCTCTTAATGCCAATAATCTATTATAACATTAAAAATCATTGTTGCAATTAACTTCTTTCAATCTTAACTTTACTTCCACCTCTACCTGATTCCGCTGGAGTAATTACTAATTTTACTGGTACCCTATTTTTTATAGATTCTACGTGACTTATTATTCCTACCTTAAGTTTATCATTATGAATTCTCTCTAAGGAGCTCATAACTACTTCTAGTAAGTCATCATCTAGTGTTCCAAAGCCTTCATCTAAGAAGAATAGCTCTAAGGGTGCTGTTCCCTTAAGTTGAATTTCTGAGGATAGTGCTAAGGCTAAAGCTAAGGATGTTAGGAATGTCTCTCCCCCTGAAAGTGTGGATGCATCTCTTGAGGCTCCTCCATTTTTATAGTCTCTTATTATAAATTTGCCCTGTTCATCTACTTCTAAACCATAAGTTCCACTAGTAATTTCCTTAAGTCTTTTAGAGGCTTCCATGGATACATATTTTAGTCTAGTAGCAGCTACAAACTCAACAAACTTTTTACCCTTAAATAGCTTTTCTAAATCATCAAGAAGAGCTAATTTATGATCTAATTTTTCTTTTTTATCTAACAATTCCTTTAACTCCAATAGTTTTTTCTTTATATAATTAACTTCTTCTGAACATCTTATATTTACTTCCGTAAAAGCTTTTATTTCCTCTTCTTTTATAGCTTTTTCTTCTTGAACCTGATGCCAAGCTTCTTCACTTACTTCTCTTCCATTTATCTTTATAAGTAAACTTTCAATAGCCCCATTAACCTTGGATATGCTGTTATTATACTCTTCAATAAATGTCTTTAATCTCTCCATTTCCACCTTAGAAATCACATTATCTTTAACCTGCTCTATATCTTCAAAACTTTCCTTCCTTAAGCAATCCTTCAAGTAAGTTCTTTCTTCTGCCTCTCGTTTATCTAACTGTCTAACCTTACTTATGATTTCTATTAAAGCTTCATTACAGCTTTTAAAGTCTTTTTCCATGGATTCCTTTTTCTTATCATAACCATTAAAGGAATCTTCTATAGTCTTTATTTCTTCCTGCAGCTGCATTAATAAGTCCTTGAGATTATCGAGATCTCCTACCTTAGCTTTTATTTGAAGCTCCTTCTCCTCTGCACTTTTTTCTTTTTCTATAAGGGCAGATTTTTCTTTAGCTAAGTTTTCTCTAAGAGAATTTATGCTTATTTGTAAGGATTCCTTGCTATCTATTAGATCATCTAATCCCTTTCTATACTTTCTTATGTTCTTTTCTAACTCTTCTCTTTCTTTTTCTATCCTTAATATTTCTTCATTTTTTTCTTGAAAATTTTCTACATTGATAGAATTTTTTATGCTACTAATATCATTTTCTAAATCACTACAAGATAGAGTATTTTTATTAAATTCTAGCTCTACATCATTATATTGCTTTTCCTTTTCTTCTACTACTGATTTAATAGTATTTCTTTTACCTTCTAAGGATAGTTTTTCTTCTTTTAAGGTTTTTATAACAGTCTCTAAAACTTCTTTATCTTTATTATACTGTGAAAGTTCTTTATCTAGTGCTTTAAATTTTTCTTCTAATATTGCTAGATTCCCAACTTTAAAATCATCCCCTAAAGCTTTTATTTCTAGTTCTTTAGCCTTAATGTTTTCTTCTAAATTTAAGATTTTAGTGTTGTCCCTAGTAATATTCATTTCTATTTCCTTAAGTTGATTTTCAAAGTCATGCAGTTTTTCATTTTTTCCAGTTAAGTCTAGGTTTTCTATATGCCTTATATTCTCAACATGATGCTCTAAAGAACCACAAACAGGACAAGGTTCACCCTTATTTAAATTTTCTCTAAGCTCACTTGCTAAAGTCTCAACCTGTAGCTCTAATATTTCTGCTTTTAAACCTTTAATGGCCTCATCTATCCTAGACTTATTTTTCTCATATTTATTTACTGCTTCCCTTAAATTTTTAATAATTTCTTCTGAGCTTATAATAACTTCAGTTGCAATGCTATATCTTTTAGTCTTTTCTGTTTCCTCTGATATCCTTCTTTGAAGATTCAAAAGATCAGTAGATTCTCCTGGACAAGTATTAATTAGCTTCTCTAACTCCTCTTCCTTTTCTATAAGCAATACTTCCTTTTTACTAAGTTCTTCTCTGCATAAATCCTCTTTTACGTGTTCTTCTTCCATAAACTTTTTAAGTTTTGTTAAGGTTAATCTATCTTTATCTACTAAAGCTTTTAAGTCTAAAAATCTTTCATTAAGTCTAATACCCCTTTGAACCTTTTCCTTTAAGTCACTATCTATCTTAAGGGCTTCAAATTTCATCTCAGTTTCTTTTATAACATTTCCACCTTTAAGAATTCTTTTATCTAAAATATCTATTTCTCCCTGAGCTTTCTGTCCCTGCTCATTTAAACTTTTAACACTTTCTCTTAACTCACTAATATTAACTTTTAAAGCATCTAAATTTTTCTTTTCTATTAAAGCATCCTTAACCTTTTCTTCTTTTACTTTTAAGTCAGGTAACTCCTTATCCTTTTTCTTTCTCCAAAAATTCCACTTACTTTCTAGTTCATCTTTTTCTACTTTTAATTTTTCATATTGGAGATTTAATGCATTTTCCTTTTCCTTCGAGGCTTTTAAATCTCTTAGAGTATTTTCATAGCTTTCTATATAAGGTAAAACCCTAGCTGCACCTTCACCAATTTTTAGTTTTTCCTTATACTCTTCTATTTCTTCAGCTTTTTCCATTAGAGCTTTTTTCTTTTCCTCATAGTCTTTAATATCTAAGCTTAACTTCCAAACTTCTTCTTTTTCCTTAAAATCTTCTGCTAACTTCTTAAGTTCCTCATTACCTTTTTTTAGTATATCTGTTGAAGCTTTTAGTTCTTCCTCTTTTTCTTTTAATGTATCCTCATTTATCTTTTCATAACCCTTAAGCTCACCAGATAGCTCCTTGTATTTACTTTCTTCCTTGATTACTTCAGCCTTTAACTTACTTGAAAGATTATCTCCATACTTTTGTAAATTAAATAATCTCTCAAGCATATCTCTTCTCATTCTACCCTCTAACCTTAAAAACTCACTAAATTTTCCTTGAGGTAACACTACAGTTCTAGTAAAATCCTCTAAACTTAATCCTATAATCTCTCTACAAGCTGCAGTAACTTCCTTCACCTTATCTGCTAAGATTATGGGCTCCTCTAAAGTCATGTCTATTATCTTACATTTCCCTGATATAGGATTACCCGTTTTCTTATCCCTTTTAAATTCTCTATCTACAACATATCTCTTAGGCTTTGCTCCTGAAATTTGAAAGGTATAACTTAAAGCTAGGCTATCACAATTAGTATTTATAAAGTTTGAACTTTTTCTTGAAACCTCTCCATATAAAGCTAAAGTTATTCCATCTAATACTGTAGATTTTCCACTGCCAGTAGGTCCAAATATACCAAAAAAGCCTTGCTCCGTAAGCTTTTCAAAATCTATAAATTGCTCTTCATTAAAGCTATTTAATCCCTTAATTTTAAGACTAATTGGTTTCATTATCTTGGCCCCCTTCTTCCGAGATTATAGACATAAGTAAATCAACCACTTCATCCTCTGCATCTACTCCTCTTTCTCTTTTATAAAAATCCTTAAATATCTCTTCAAAGGATTTTTCAGAAAGACTCCTAGCATTTTCATCCTCTTCCTCCACCCCTATAATCTTAGGCATAATTTCTAGGATATCTCTTTTTAATATCTTCATTTTCTTTATTTCATCTTCATTTATATATCTATCTGTAGAAATTTCAAGATAAACCCAACAATTTCTATCCTTATTTTCCTCACACTTTAAGATAGCTTCCTCTACTCCATTACATTTCCACACCTCAATGGGCTTATAAACCTTTATTTCCACCTCTTCTATAAGGCTATCTTCTCCAGCCTTCACATCTACTATAAAACATTTATTTTTAAAGCTAATTTCCTTTTTATTATAATGAAGAGGCGAACCTGAGTATCGTGCTCTTTTATTAGTTCCAGGGACTATTTGAGGCTTATGCACATGACCAAGAGCTATATATTGAGCTGACTCTGGAAAACAACTGCCATTTACTATATAGCTTCCTCCTAGTTGTATGCTTCTCTCTGAACCACTTTCTTCACTCCCCATGGCAAATAGGTGTGATACTACTAAATTTATAGTATCTTCTCTATAATGACCTTCTAAAGTGTGAAATAATTCATGTATTCTATCACTATAAGACATTAATTTTTCTTCTTCACTTTCCATGCCACTATACAATATTTCATTTAATCTTTTTTCACTGGGATAGGGTACTGTTAATATAACTGCTCTTTCTCCATTAACTTCAACTTCAATAAACCCTTCTCCAGATTCAATAAGTCTGTGTTTTCCATAGCTCCCTGGTTGAACTATAGTTTTTGGAGTTCCCACCATAATTATTCCATGGTCCATAGCTAAAGGTCCTGCTGCCACTAATCTCTCTGGATTATCATGATTTCCCGATATTACAAGGGTTAGCCTTTCACCATTTCTAGAAATTCTCTTTAAAGTATCATAAAACATTTTTTCAGCTCTAGCTGGTGGATTACTTGTATCATAGACATCTCCTGCAATAATAACCAAGTCTATATTATTTTCTTCTACTATATTTACAAAGTCCTTTAAAAACTCTTCTTGCTCATCCATCCTACTCTGACCCTCTAGATTTTTTCCTAGATGCCAATCTCCAGTATGAAGTATTCTCAATTTTGTTCCTCCTCCATTAATCTATATCTACTTCTTTAAATCCTATAAATTCCTCACCCTTAAATTCCATAACAATAATCCAAGGCATAATACTTTTTATTCTATTAAACTCCTCATAACCAAAGGCTTTATTATAATAATTCAATATTGTACTTAAAGCTGTGCCATGAGTTCCTATTACTACATTTTCGCCTTTATTTTCATTTAATATTTCTTTTAGTGCTGTTATATTTCTCTCTTGCACCTGTCTAAGACATTCACCCTTAGAAAGCTTGTACTCAAAATCCTCCCATTGACATTTTACAAATTCATTAAAATCATCTATCCATTGATCTGTAATAGTCCGCTCCCTTAAATCCTCTTTAGTTACTACTTTTAAATTTAACGCATTAGCTAGCTCTTTAACCGTATCTATTGCACGTTTATATGGACTTGAATAAATTCCATGTATTTTTTTGCTTTTTAATACTTCTGCTACCCTTTTACTATCTTCTAATCCTTTATCAGTTAACGGTCTAATGAAATCATCATGAATTGAAAAGTCAGGCTCACAATGTCTAACAAAATATATATTGGTCATTTTTCCCTACCCCCTATAAATAAACTCTAATTCTATATTATTCTATTATACCTTAAGTTATTTTGTAGTATCATCTTTAATTAAAAACTTACTAGTATTTTTTGAATACTATTGAAGAAAGAAAACTAAAAAAGAGTTATATCAAAACAATTTTCTAATCTTAATTAAATATTGTACATTCATTTAAAATAAATATAAGTTCAATATTAATTTAACATTAATTTTGTTTTGATATAACTCTAAACTCATTTAAACACTTTATTCTTCTATACCATAGAATAATTCTATTACATCTCTATCTGGTTTTTTCCCAATATAACTTCCCATTAAGAATGTAATTATAGCTACCGCAAGAGCCGGCACTATAGGTTGAACTCCCATTGGTGCAAACTTTGTGATATAAAATATTATAAAGGAACCAACACCGCAAATCATAGATATTATAGCTCCCATAGCATTAGCCCTTTTCCAATATAACCCAAAGACCACTGGACAAAAGAAAGCAGCCTCTAATCCACCAAAGGCAAATAGATTAATAAAAGTAAGTAATGATGGAGGTTGTATTGCAAGAATAAACACTATAAGCCCTATAATTGCTGTGGACCATAGACTCATTTTTGATATTTTCTTTTCAAAATCTTTACCTTCTTTTACATCATAATTTTTCATAATATAGTTCATATATATATCTTTTATAATTGCAGCAGAAGATAAGATTAACATAGAAGATACCGTTGACATAACTGCTGCTAGTGGTGCTGCAAGAAATATTCCAGCAGCTACAGGATGCATAATATTAATTACTAAAGTTGGAATAACAGTATCTGAATTTGCAATTCCTTTTGGAAGAATTGCTGCAGAAAGTACTCCTGCTAAAAGCATTCCAAACATTAAAATAAAAAATACTACTGTTCCATAAATCATAGCATCATGCATGGATTTACTATTCTTAAACCCCATAGCTCTAACTGTATTTTGAGGAAGTCCAAGGGTTCCTACTCCTACTAATACCCAAAAGGACATGATGTATCCTTTACTAAAATGTTCTCCAGATAAAGGGGTATTCCATACTGGATTAACTTCATTTAAAGTAGCTGAAATAGTATCCATTCCCCCGCCAACCTTTATAATGGAGTAAATAATTAGACCTGTACCTATTATCATTATAATTCCTTGAATTGTGTCAGTAACTACTACTGCTTTAAAGCCTCCAATGGTAGTATATATAATTACTATTGTACCGAAAAGAATTAGTCCTACCAAATAGGAATACCCTGTAATAGATTGGAATAATACAGCTCCTCCAATAAACTGCGCCACCATAGTTACAATAAAAAATATTACTAAAGCAATAGATGCCATTATAACTACTGTGGGTGATTTATATCTTTTGTATAAATAATCTGTAACTGTTACAGCATTAATTTTTCTTGATATTATAGCTAGCTTTTTCCCTAAAATCCCCAAGGTCAAAAATGCTGTTGGAACTTGAGTTACTGCTACAAATACCCAACTTAATCCTACAGAATAAGCAATTCCAGGTCCACCAATAAAACTGCTAGCACTAGTATAAGTTGCAATTAATGTCATGGCAAGAACAAACCCTCCCATAGATCTTCCACCTATGAAGTAATTATTTATAAATCCATTTTTAGCATTTTCTTTTGCTGAATTTTTGCTAATCCAAACTCCTACAAATAAGTTTAATGCTAAATAAAGAATAATTGGTATTACAATTAACATTTTTTCCATACTACATTCCCCACTTTATTTTTCCTTATGATTATTCTTTTGTTCTTCATCATTTTCCAAATCCATATCCACAAATAAATACTTTACAGTAAATGTTACTGCTACAATAAGTATTATTGGTCCTACAAAACTACTTAATACAAACCACAATGGTAGTCCCATTACATATTTATAAGTAGATGGCTCTCCACTTCCTAGCCCAAAACCAGTAATATACCACCACATAAAATAAAGTATATACAAAATAATAGAAATGATAGCTTCTTTATTCATTTGTCGATTCTTAGCTTTTTCTGATAATTTCATAATCTTACTCCTCTTGATTTCAACATAAATAAGTTTTCTAGAGCTGTACTATTTAGTAATAAGCTCTCATTTTAACAACATAGTAATATTATCACGTCACCATTGAGTTCACAATGGTTTTCATAATTTATTTTCCCCTAATATAGTATTTTAACTTAAATAAATATAAATTTTTTTAATTAATATAAATCTTTTTTAAAAAAATATTAAAAAACTATTGCATATTTATAAGTTATAGTTGTATAATTATGCAACGGTAATAAATTATTATACAAGGGGGATACAATAATGAAAAAAGGTATACTAAAGAAAATTTTTGCACTAGCTATGGTAGGTACCATGTCACTATCTTTAATGGCATGCGGTAATAAAGAAGAGGTGGACTTGCTATCTAAAATAAAAAAAGAAGGAAAATTAAAAGTAGGTATGAGTGTTGATTACGCACCTTATGAATTCTTTATAATGGAAAATGGTGAAAAGAAAACCGTTGGTCTAGACATATCTCTAGTAAGTGAAATTGCTAAAGATTTGGGTGTAGAATACGAAATTCAAGAGATGGAATTTAGCACTATTTGTGATGCTACAAGAAATGGAATCATTGATTTAGGAGTGTCTGGACTATCAGTTAATGAAGAAAGAAAAGAAGTTATAGATTTCTCAAATATATATTTTCAAGCAGAACAAGGAATATTGATAAATAAAAACAATTCTGAAACTATTAAAAGTATTGATGATTTAAAAGGTAAAAAAGTAGGAGCTCAAAATGGTTCTACACAAGCTACTTTAGCTCAGGGAATTGAAAATGCTGATGTTAAGCTATTAGCACAAGTTCCAACTTTAATTCAAGATTTAATAGCTGGAAACTTAGATGCAGTAATTGTTGAACTTCCAGTAGCTGATATACAAGCTATAGTTCATGAAGAATTAGCTGTTGCAAAAGAAAAAATTAATGATACTTCCGGTGGTGGTTCTGCTATAGCTATTTCAAAAGGACAACCCGCTTTACTAGAAGCAGTTAATAAAACATTAGAAAGATTAGAATCTGAAGGTAAAATACAAGAGTTTTATAAAGAAGCTATAAAATTAAGTAAAGATGAGGTTACAGCTCAATAATTTTTACTAGCTACAAAGGAGGAAGCTATGTCTAATTTAAGTTTTAAGTTTTTAGAAAAATATTATCCAGTGTTTATAGAAGGTATTCAATGGACTTTATTAGTAGCAATGCTATCAGTTCTATTTGGAGCAATCCTAGGAACCCTTCTTTGCTTCATGAAAAGGTCCAAGTTATCTGTATTAAAAGTACCTATTCCTAAGGTTATAGCTTCTATTTATATAGAATTCATAAGAGGAACACCTTTATTACTACAAATTTTTATAGTATATTTTGGTACAACCTCCTTTGGAGTTAAGCTTACTCCTTTAGTAGCTTGTGTAATAGCACTTTCACTTAACTCAGGAGCTTATGTTGCAGAAATAATAAGAAGTGGAATCGATGCAGTAGATAAAGGACAATTAGAGGCTGCAAGAAGTCTAGGTATGAATCAAAGAATGGCCATGCAACATATTATATTACCACAAGCCATAAGAAATATTTTACCTGCTATTGGTAATGAGTTTGTCGCTATAATAAAGGAATCATCTATGGCATCAGCTATAGGTGTAGCCGAAATTACTTATGGTGCTAAGCTAGTTACAGGTGCCACCTATAGAAACTTTGAGCCTTTAATTGTAGCAGCAATCTGCTACTTTATCCTGACATTTACTCTAGGAAGATTAATGGCTTATGCAGAAAGGAGACTTAAAGGAAATGATTCACGTTAAAAATTTAAAGAAAAACTTTGGAGAACTAGAAGTTTTAAAGGGAATTGATGAACATATAACTAAAGGAGAAGTTGTTGTAATTATTGGCCCTTCTGGTTCTGGTAAGTCTACCTTCTTACGTTGTCTTAATCTACTAGAAGAACCGACTTCAGGGGAAATTATATTTGAAGGAAATAATATAACTGATAAAAAGGCTAATATAAATAAACTAAGAGAAAAAATGGGGATGGTATTTCAGCAATTTAATCTCTTTCCTCATAAATCAGTATTAGAAAATATAACTATATCACCTATTAAGGTAAAAGGCGAAACGGTTCAATCAGCTAATGAAAAAGCTCTATCTCTTTTAAAAATGGTAGGTCTAACAGATAAAGCTAGCGCTTATCCAAGCTCCTTATCTGGTGGACAAAAGCAAAGGATAGCAATAGCCAGAGCTTTAGCCATGAACCCAGATGTAATGCTATTTGACGAACCTACTTCTGCTTTAGACCCTGAAATGGTTGGTGAAGTTTTAAACGTTATGAAAGAACTGGCCAAAGAAGGTATGACCATGGTGGTAGTAACCCATGAAATGGGATTTGCAAGAGAAGTTGGAGATAGAATTTTATTTATGGATGAAGGAAAAATTCTAGAAGAAGGCACTCCAGACGAACTTTTCGGAAATCCTAAAAACTCTAGAACTATAGATTTCTTATCTAAGGTTTTATAAATCAATAAAATTCTTAATGAATTTTCATAAAATAATTTAGCACAGTATATACTTATACTTCATATATAAACAAATTTCTAAGCTTCAGAGGGAGTTTTTACTCCCTCTGAAGCCTAGAAATCGTTATTCCAGGGACGTAGCAGCTCGTTACTCCCACTTTAAAGAAGATGGGAGTATTAGAGCTGGTGATCATCGGATAAAGCACACTAAAATAACCAGTAATTTATTTTCAAAATAAACTTACTGGTTATTTATATTACTATTATTTATAATTTCGTAGTAGCGTAACCTATATTTATCAATACGCTAAATCAGCCTTTAAAAGTTAAAATGTCTTTTAATGCTTTTGTCTAACTCCAATTTTCACGCCATTTGGATCATGTATAAAGATATATTTTTCCATAGGCCCATTAATTATTTTTATATTTTGCTCCTCTAATTTTCTTACAGCTTTATTGAAGTCATTTACATTAAATACAATAGAAACATTTGAACCATTGACTTTTTCTACCCCTGTAAAATTATTTGGATATTCTATTAATTCAATAATTCCATCCTCTTCATCCTTTAAGAAAACAATGTGTATTCCATCTGGAGTATCTATTCTTTGCATTTCTTTTAACTCTAAAATTTCTTTATAAAACTTTTCTGACTTTTCTAAATCTGCTACTGCTATCGTAACCATTTCTAAATTCATAAATACTACCTCACTTTATTAACTTTACATCTACTACGATATATTTATAATATCCTCTTTATTTATATATTTTATATTAATAGCCTTTATATAATATTACACTTTATTTACATAAAAATCCTACTATAATCTTTTAGTTATTCAACAGTAATCTCTAAATAACTAATCACATTCTCATATAAATAATCTTTCATAATTCCATAGGTAGGATCATAATATGTTCCACTATAATAAACCATAAGATGGTTCTTTTTATTTCCTCGGACATTAATTATGCAACATTTAGGGAACTTTACTTCTCTTCCCCTTGTATAAATAAATTTATCTGAATGAGCTATACCGTAATAATCTAGTGCCTCAATGACTTTGCTTATACTTGCCAGACATTTATTACTGTGCATAACATTTATTATTTCATCAATAGGTAATCCAGTTAACATAGCAATGCATGTTTGTCCACAAAGCCCCTTATCTGGTTGCTTAACATATTCTATGCTATCAATCTTTCTTATAGGGTTTTCCTTGCTATATAGACTATCGAAATTAATTCTAGTTAATCCCTCAATTATCTCAAATTTAACACAGACTTCATTCACCGAGCTTATTTTATTCAAAACTGACTTTACAATTGGAATGTAATAAACGCCTTTTCCCTTTGGCATCAACCTACACTCAAAAGATACATCATTAATGATTACCTTAACAGGTATCATCCCTTTTACTTTGCATGTTTCCCATACATTAAAAGGAATAGATATAAATGTTCTATTACTCTCTTTAAAAAAACTAGAGTTAAATGAATATCTCATAATCAAACCTCACATTTTTTTTATTTTTACATCTAGATATAAACTAGCAATATACATATTATGTATTTTTCCCTTTTTTATCATATTCATCATGATTGAAAACAGCATATTATCCTATTTTCTAAATATTCATATCCTAATTTAAATAACCAGTTAACTTCAAATATTTCACTAGTATAGTTCAATTATACAACAAAAATTATAAAAATATTAACTATATATAAATAGATTATATAATTGTATTAGTAATAAATATGTTAGAAAATCAAGTTACTTTACATATAGGTAAAAATTTTATTTATATATAAGGAATATTAATTTGAAAATCCCTTGGAGTATTTCCAAGGGATTTTTAAGTTCAATGTTACATAATTTTTTAATATTTTTTAAATATACTCTTAGATTATAGCTATTTCTAATTTCTTTGAAGATGAACTAGTTAAAATTTCAAATATAATGGATAATACTATTATTATTGTGCTTACTATTGCTACACATATATAAACTGGAATTTTATCTAAGTAATATTCCAAAGACTATTTGCCCTAAAGGAGTAGCTGCTACTGGTAGAGTACCTAAAACAGATTATACTCTCCCCATCATAAAGTTAGAAGTCTCTTGCTGTAATATCGTTCCCAGTAGTATATTGTTAATTCCACTTAATAAGTCTAATAATACCATCATCTTCTTTCCATCAAACTGGGCCTATCTGCAAAACTCCAGCGAAAGAGCCTAAAATTGACACAAAGCCTCCAAAAACTAGAAGTGAAAAGTTTTTTTGATTTAATAATTTAATATTCATTTTGATTTACATCGTATGATACTTCTGGTTGAGATAATATTAATTCTTCATCATTTATTACAGGCTCATTATCATCATAATAACTTTTTTTATTTGAGTTATCTACAATAGTAGTTTCATCACTATTCCATAAACTTTTTCTAAATATCATACTACTTATAAAATATATTAATGAAGTTAACGCTAAACATATCCAAGCCTCTATCTTATCAAATAAAAATCCGAATATCATCTGACCGACAGGCATAGCTGCAATTGCTAACGAAGATAATACAGTTCCTACTCTTCCCATAAGAGGTAAGGGTACCTGCTGTTGAAACATAATTCCTGATGCCATATTTCCTAAAGATATTATTAATCCTATAATGAATGTAATTCCTATTAAGCTAATATATGGTACTATATTATTATTAAATAAATCTAAATATAATGATGATGGTATTATAGCCATAAATGCAACTAATATAGATGTAATAAAAATATCTAGAAATAATATTTTACCTACACTAAATTTTTTAGAAATTCTACTCATCATAAAAGGTGATATAATCGCAGATATTACAAGTATAGATTCTAAAAGTCCATATTGATAATCAGTTACTTTTAGTATTTCTTTTGAAATAAAGGCTAACCCTATGGAGCTTATAGGTGCAAAAGCGAAATTTGCTATACACGCAAAAGAAATTACAGTAATCATTATTTTTTTACTTTTTATAAACTTAATCCCTTCTAAAAAATCATTGAAAAAAATATTTGCATTGACTTTTTGAGGTTTTTTGTTTAATTTAGGTATATCTATAAACATTTCACTTATGGCTGATAAAATAAAGCTTATAGAATTTACAATTAATATCGCAAGTATACCATAAATTCCAAATAAAACTCCTGCTATTGCCGGAGCCATTAAATTACCTATATTTAGTATAAGAGAATTTATTCCATTAGCATCTACTAGGTCCTCTTTATTTGCAATACTTGGTAATACTGTAGTAATAGTAGGCTGAAATAATAAGGATATAAATGATAATAAAACTACAAGCACATATATGCTACCTAAAGATAACTTTCCATTAATCATAAATATAATTGCATATATTCCAATAAGTAGTCCACTAAGCATATCTAAACCAACTATTATTTTTTTTCTGTCAAACCAGTCAACAAGAACCCCAGCCAGTGGTCCAATGATAATTTTAGGTACTAACGTTATGGCTAAAACTGATGCAAATTTAGCTGCTGAGCCTGTAATTTTTAATACATATAAAGATAATGCAAATCCTTGCATTTCGCTTCCTACAAGAGATACTAATTTTCCTAGCATTAATAATAGAAAATTCTTTTGCTTTAAAAGTTTAAAATTCATAACTTCTTTTCTCCCTTAATCTTTTATTAAACAATAGTTCGAAATTATATAATATTTAATTCTTTAACAAGATTACGCTTAATATCACTATAAATTTCTAGTCTAATTATATCCCAGAAGTCCTTTCCAATCTTATGTTTAGCAACACAGACATTTTTATCTTTATAACGTTTAAGGTAACATCCACCTAAACATAGTGGAAGTCTATTACATGTTTTACAGTTTTCATTATCTAATGCAGATGTAGATCTAAATTTATAAAATTCTGATTCATTTTTTAAGAATAACTTGCCTGCTTTACCTATACTACCAAAATTAAATCCTTTTTCTGCGCACATTTGACATGGTGTTATTGTACCATCTGGTTGAACTGTAATAGAATTAATAAAACTACCTTCACATATTTGAAATTGTTTTCTAGAAAATTTAAAGTTAAATCCTTTATCAATTGCTATTCTATAAAGAGGAAACAAATCCACATCTTCTATGTTTTGAAATATATTGCATATATTTACTATTATTTTGTTTCGCTTATTTTTAGGTATTAAATCAAATAGTTTTGGAATAGATTCTGCATTATTCTGATCTACGTTTATTCTTAAATATAACGGAATATCTTTATCTGCTATTTTATTTATATTTTCTAGTATTTTATCAAATGTACCACTACCATCCGCTAATGGTCTTTTTTTATCATGAAATTCTCTGTAACCATCTAATGTTATTTGAATTCTTTTCATGTTAAACATATCTAGGTCACTAATATTTTCATCATTGAACAAATAACCATTTGTAGTCATTGTTGAGCAATAATTACAACCTTCAT
The DNA here is from genome assembly GCF_000732635.1 of Clostridium sulfidigenes. Taxonomy (GTDB): domain Bacteria; phylum Bacillota; class Clostridia; order Clostridiales; family Clostridiaceae; genus Clostridium_J; species Clostridium_J sulfidigenes. The sequence continues at coordinate 49,897 of NZ_JPMD01000030.1, forward strand.
TTTCACATATATCCTTAAAAATTTTAGTCATTTTTTTAATTTTTTCAAATTGAAGCATTGGTTCTCCACCAAACCAACATACTTGTAATGTATTAACTTCTTTAGAAATTCTTTTAACAAAATCAATTAGGTTTTCAATAGTTTTATCACTAATATAAGAATTTTTACGCTCTTCAAAGCAATAAGAGCATCTGAAATTACAATCTAATGTTGGAGAAATAATCAATATAAATCTTCTATCTTGATATTTTGTCTTATTAAAAAGATATGTAATTTTTTCAAACTCATCTAGATTATCTTCTATTACAATTCCATTTTTAATAAAAATCTTTAATACTTCAGCTTCATTAATAGAATACTTTTCTTTATTTATATTATTTAATATGTTTTCTATACAATCTCTTTTAATATCATCATATAGTACATATTTTCTTGATATAGTATTATAAATAGCATGCTTATTGTCAATATCTAGTTTCATATTATAATTTGATAATTTCATGTAATACCAACTCCTTATAATAAAAAATTTTAAACAAATTTCATTAAATCTATTATGGTATTATAAATTTATTTTGCAAATTTATTAGTTTATTAAATGAATTTGTAAAATAAACCTATACTGCTTTATTAATATTTAAACCTTTTTAGGTTATATAATTTAGGAGCATTTATGACTAAATGCTCCTAAATATATCTTGCAAATAATTACCAACAGCAAAAACTATTAGCTTGTTGTGCTGCTGCTTCTTCATCTACAAATAGATCCAATCCTTCATTTTGAATAGCATTTGCTAATTCCTCAGATGTAATTACAACCTTTCCATCTTCAACTTTATACATGTCCTTACCTAAAGCTACAACATTTTTGTTTTCCATTTTGTTTTCCATTTTGATTTTCCCCCTTAAAATTTAAAAATTTAATTTTTATATAATAATATAAAATTATTACCTTAATTAATAAGTATCTGGTTCATAAAGGCCAGTACTTGCAGAGTTAGCTTTTTCATATTGAAATAAATTAGCTTCCTCATTTCTATTGATTGATACCAATGCTTCAAGTTCTTTGAGTCTATCTTCTTTTTCATCTTTAAATACTTCTCTATCTATTGGATATATATTTTCTTTTTTCATGATAATATCCTCCAATACTCTTATCTACTACCTGGAAGTCCAAAAATTTCAATTCCTATTCCTGGTCTTTCTTCTTTTGAATTAATATCTAACGAAGGATCTTGTATTTCTAAATCTTTTAAATTTCCATTTTCGTCTTTTTCAATTTTTATGTCAATTTTTCTTTTTTTATCATTTTCCATGATATCTCCCCCCTTTTCAAAGTATTAATCTCCTAATTTATAAGGTGCTAAAATACTTATAAACCCATAAGTATCAGAAGATTCTAAATTTTCTAGGGACTGATATTTGATAAATAGCTCATCCAATTCTTTCTTAAATTCTGCCATTTTTTCTTCATCAGCTTTGATGAAAAAAGCTTTTATTTTGTGAGGCTTATCGCTATATTTATTGATATTTATTATGATATCTCTAGTTAATGATGCAAAATGTTGTGCTGATAGTTCCGCATTTTCCTTCCCATCATTATCCTTACAGTTATCTTTTAGATAATTTAGTATTTCTACATCTGTAGATGCTAAATTATAGGTTTTTTCTAATTTACCTTCGATAATTTTTTTATCTGTTATCTTAATAAGATTTGCTTCTATAAGCCTTTGAATATAGAGTTGTATTGAAAAACTTGGTACATTTAATTCTTTAGATATTTCTTTTACGGTCTTTGAGCCAGAGAGTAGTATTAGAAGAATATCGAAAGCTTTACCATTTAATATATCTTCTTTAAGCTTATCTTCTTCATTTATTAGGGATATATCATATATGCAAGGAATATCACTCATACCACAACCTCCATTCATTAATTTAATTTAATTTAATTTAAGTAATGAAATTACTTGATCTACATCACAGTTTCCGATAGCTGCTAATCCCATCTTTTCTTCTACAAATATATCTTGTACTGTATTATATAAGCTTTCATTATTTATTTTTTTAATGTTTCTTATTTCTTGTTCTAATGAAAATAGTTGGCCATTAGAGGAACATTTACCCAAAAATTTTAATTGTGATGTTAAATCATCTAAATCTAGTAAGGTTCTTGTTTCAAGTACTTTTTTTACTCTATTAATTTCTTTGTCTGTAAACCCTTCATTTTTAACTTTATGAAATTCATCCATCATGATTTTTACTACTTCATTTACTGATTCATTTTCACAAACTGCTGTAAATCCAAGGGTACCTCTATTTTCATAAAAACTTGTGAATGCCCCTATGCTGTAAGCGAGGCCTTTTTTCATTCTTATTTCTTGAACTAATCTTGATTCTAAACTAACATCACCTAGTATTTTGGCTATGATATCTATGTTAGTTCTCTCTGCATCCATGTATGATGGAGTTCTAAATCCTATAGATATTGCAGTACTTTTCCCACTTCTATTGGAGTTGAAATAGATACCAGGTTCACTATCTACTATTTCCTTATACTTTCTAGTCTGGGTATCTTCCCATCTAGTAAAATTTTCTTCAATTATATCTAAGGTTTTTTGATAGTCTATACCTCCTACAATTACAAGAGTTGTATTTTCAGGAGTATAGGAATCTTTTACAATGTTTTCCAAATCATCAGATTTAGCATTGTTTACATTTTCAATATTACCTACAATTATTCTTCCGACCCCAACATTTCCCCAAAGAGATTGACTAGTTCTTTCTTTTATTTGATTAAATGAAGAGTAGAAGGATATAGTTTCTTGAGTTACAACCTTTTTTTCATTTTCTATAAGTTCCTTAGTAAATGTTTTATTATCTATTACTATTGTAGATAATGTTTCTATACATTTTTCTAACATATTAGATAATCCAGTAAAATAATATGAAGTTGTTTCCTTGGTAGTTCCTGCATTATATACAATGCCTTCAGATGATACTTCATTTATTAACTTTTTAAACCTTGGATTATTATCATTTTCTATATTTATCATTAAATGCTCTATTAAGTGAGATAATCCATTTTGCTCATCACTTTCATGTTTGCTTCCTTGTTTTATCCAGATACCACAAGCCATAGTTCTAACATGAGGTATTTTATGCATTATAACTCGTAGTCCATTTTCTAGATAAACACTCAATATATCATACAATTATTATCACCTACCACCTTAGGTTTTTATTTTGTAAGTATTTTTGTTTACAAATACAGATTATCACGATTCTAAAGATTTGTAAATAGATTTTTTTACTTTTTTTATTTTAATATTCAAGTTCATATTTAATACTGTATGAAATCCTTGATTTTATATAAATAATTTATAAAAAATAAAATTAGTATACCTTTGATTTTTATTTAGGAAGACCTTCTCCGGGTTCTTCTGTCATTGGAAATATACCATGACTAGTGTCTAACCTATCCATACTAATATTATCAACATTATTGACCACCATATTTCTATTACCTTGATATAAGCCGATGAGTGTAAATAATCCCATCATTATTGATAAAGATATTATTGTTTTTTTCATTTTAATCCTCTCCTTTTTATATAAATAACTTAATGTAAACTCTAAAGTTTAATGTAAGCATTAGTTTTTACAATTATAATTTACCATATTATGTATTGATTGTAAAGCTTTTATTTTACAAAATTTATTTTCAATGATATAATTTAAATAGTATAAAACCAAATACTAAATAAGGAGAGTTATAGAATGGAAATTTTATCACCAGGTCAAAAAATAAGAAAAATTAGAAAAGAACTTAAAATTAATCAAAAAGAAATTACTGGGGGTGAAATAACCCGTGAACTTATTAGCATTATTGAAAACGATAAGTCTACTCTCACACCAACAGTAGCACATATAATTACAGATAATATAAACCGAATATGCAAAGAAAGGAATATAGATTTTAATTTAGATACCGAGTATTTACTAGAGGATATTAATGCCCAAACAAATAAAATCGCTAGTAGATATATAGATTTTTTATGTAATAATGAAGACAATATTTCAAAGGATTTTACTAAGGATATTGAAGAAATAGAACTATTTTTATTGAAATATGATGTCCCTGAGAAAAAAATGATTATATATGAAAAAATTGGAGACATATTAAAAAAGCAAAAGGAATTTAACAGAAGTTATATATACTACATAAAAGCTTTTGAAAATCACAACAGATTATTTAATGATATTAGATTATTTAATCTCCTTCAAAAGTTAGGGGGTATATGCATATATCTAGATAAAGATAAAGAGGCTCTAGATTTTAATAATTTAGCACTTGTATATAATGATACAATATCAGAAGATTTAAGGTATAAAGTGATGTATAACAGCACATTAGCTTATATGCATCTTAATGAACATGATAAAGCTTTACTTGAAATTGAACATATTGAGAGTACATTTAAGACACTTACTAAAGAAAATATACTTGAACTTAATATATTAAAAGTAAATTGTCTTAGATATAAAAAGTTTTATAGTGATGCATTAAATGTAAACAAATCTATGTTAAGTACACTAAGTAATAATGATACAGAAAACATTATATTAATTACTGCAAATATCCTTGATATATATACAGTGTTAAAGGATATAAATAATATAAAAATATATATAGATAAACTAATTTATATAATAAGTAATTGTAGCAATGTTAAGGAAAGCTATCCTTGTCCTAATGCTTATAATCAACTTGGGATTTCTACTAAATTAATTGGTAATATAGAGCTTTCTATTGAATGCTATAAGAAGTCAATACAACTGGCTAAATCTCAGAGAAATCGAAGAGTATTATTAAAATCTTTAGACCAGCTTTTGACTATACTTATAGAAGAAAATAATTTAGAAGAAATAAATACTTTTAAAAATGAAGTTCTTGAATTAATTTCATTAAACATCATTGACCCGAGTATCACTCCGGTACTAAAACTTATGAAGTTTTATAGTGATATTGGGAGTCAAGAAAACTTAAGCAGCTTGTTAAATTTTATATTAGAATGTAAAAAAGATTAACAACCCAAAAAACAGTAGAGAATTTGTATTACTTTCTCTACTGTTTTTATTTAATTTCTATTAAAATTCTCCGCATAACCTAACAACTTAAAATCACATAAATTGCTTTACATTTCAGAAACAGCATTTTTTAGTGCTTTAATTGCCTCTTCATACTCTAGGCTTCCACATAATACTTTCAAATCCTCTTCATCCATAAGTGATTGAAATAATTTTTTTCTTATTATCTTCTGCCCTTCCACATTTACCTCTAGTTTAAGATTTTCAAAATAAGGGTTATTGCTATAGTCATATTCTGTAGAAAGTAGCTCTTTTACATAATTGTTAAACCATTTTGCAGCAAGCTCCTTATCTCCCACTTCAATATATAGTCTGCAGTAATTATATGCTCCTGAACCCATCCCTATTTTAAATGTATTTTCAACTTGATTTAGAGCATCTAAATACAAAGTTGCCTTTTCATAATTATGTTCATCTTTTGAGAGCCTTGCTAATATTGCTATCATTGCAATGCTTTGGTTTAAATACTGTAATAGCATTCCTTTACACATATTTTCTGCTTCTTCAATCTTTCCCTGTTTCTGTAACAATGAAGAATATAGTACCATGGGATCTATAAATGAATTTGATAATTCCTTAAGAGCCCTTTCACTTTCCTCATAGTTTTCTAAGGTCATTTGTATATTAGCAATAGAAAATAAAGCTACTGATATATACTTTGAAACCTTACTTTCAGTAACTTGATAAAGCAAAGTTAAGCAATACTCCATTCTTGATTTTATACATTCCTCCGAAACATTACCTGACATCATAGAATACATTTGAATCAATTGTGCAATTATCAATTTTAAATATATACTATTAGGGTACTCTTTCTCATATTCTTTACATCTTAATTCACCATCCATATAACCCTGATGTAAAAATACTTCAACTAATTCTTTTTTTATATTAATCACTTCTACTTCAGAAAGTTCTTGTTGAAAGGAAAGTAAAACATCTAAAGAGGTATCCAATGCTCTTGCCAATGGAGATAATAAAGAAATATCTGGTGTTGAATTTCCAGTTTCCCATTTACTTACCGCTCCAGCTGAAATACCAATCATACTTGCCAACTGCTCTTGAGTAATCTTTTTTTCTTTTCTTAAATGTAAAATAGTCTCTCCAATATTTAATCTATTCATATTCACTACCTCCGCCTTATATGGCTCTTTAAGTATCTTTATTATAAGCTTAATTACAACTATCAACAATGGAGAGTAGCTCATACTTAAGTTGAATAAACTTGAGTGGTATTCAACTTTATGGTTATAAGTTATGGTTATAAGTTATAGTTATTAATCTACTCTATGTCTCATATGCCAAATATCATTATAATTTTGTTTGTATAAATTCAATAAGTGGCTTAAGGTTTTCTTTGTTTGTCCAATCGAAGTTAGAGCCAATTGCTTGCATTAATGCAGCTTCCCAAGGTTCGTATTTGTTAGGGTCTTTTTTTGCAACAGCTTTTTTAAGAATATTACAAAGGGTTTTGTCTTTCCAAGACATACTTTTCTCATTCCAAGCACCACGACAATAAAAACATGGGATTTCATTAAGTTTCTCCTTAAAATTACGCTCTTTTATAGCAATCATAGCTTTTTCATCATATGGAGATGCTCCCACTGCAAAAACTACTATTCTTTTACCCTTTAGTTTTTCATAATGCTTTCTTAGAAAAGATACTCCTGCTATACCTGTTGCATAAATACCTCCACCTAAAATAATTGTATCGTATTTTGCAACTTGTTCTATATCAGCTTGTTTTGTTTCAATTATGTCACTTGATAGCTCTTCTGCTAACCATTCCGCATATTTTTTTGTAGCTCCATACTTTGATTGATATAGTACTACTATATTTTCCAACTTTAGTACCTCCTTGTATAACGATTTAATTATTTTTTTATTATACCTGTAATAGTAAAATGGTTTTTCTTTATATTTTAACTTTGTTTTTCCTAATATGATATCTTTTTGATCAATTTTAATATCCATTTATATCCTTACTATCATTTTAATACCACTATTAATAATAACACCAAATACAGTATTATCCAACATGTTCTATAAGTATATTTTATTTTCTATGACTTCGTGTCATAATAGGATTAATAAATAATTTATGGAGATGATTTTATGCGTACTGAAATAGAAAAACTAACACAAATTTTAAGAAATAGCAATAATATAGTATTCTTTGGTGGTGCAGGAGTATCTACCGAATCAAATATACCGGATTTTAGAAGTGCCAATGGGCTTTTTAATGCAAGACTTAACATGACTCTTTCTCCTGAACAGCTAGTTTCCCATACTTACTTTATAAGATTTCCTGAGGAATTTTTTAATTTTTATAAGGCAAAGCTTATATATCCTGAAGCTAAACCTAATGGAGCACATATAACCCTTGCTAACCTTGAAGAAATGGGTAAACTTAAAGCAATCATTACTCAAAACATTGATGGACTTCATCAAGCAGCTGGTTCTAAAAATGTATTTGAACTTCATGGCTCAATTCATAGAAACTATTGCATTAAGTGTAATGATAGCTATGATATGGATTTTATTTTAAATTCTAAGGGAATACCTACTTGTCCTAAATGCAGTGGAACTGTTAGACCTGATGTAGTTTTATATGAAGAAGGTTTAGATGAAAGTGTACTTAAAGGAGCTATCGATGCTATCTCAAAAGCAGACACATTAATTATAGGTGGAACTTCTCTAGTGGTTTATCCTGCAGCTAATCTTATAAACTATTTTAAAGGCAAAAATCTAGTGCTTATAAATAAAAGTAGTACTTCTGCTGATTCTAGAGCAGACTTAGTTATTCACGATTCTATTGGGAAAGTATTAAGTGAGTCAGTTAATTTTTTATAAAATAAAGGTAGTCATTGACTACCTTTTATTAACCAAAGTCTTATGTTATTTTCTCATTAATATTTCTATATTAATTTTATGTCCACTTTAATAAAAAAGCAATTTATATTATACTATTATAAGACCTAATACATATACAAAGGAGAATTTATTATGCCACAATTGCCTTTTAAGGATCTTAAAAACATAGATATTTCACAATTTGGTACCCAAATTGAAGATTTTAAATCTCTTTCTTTAAAATATCGTTGTGCCCTTCGTGAAATAGAAACAAAATTTGCAATACTTAATGATGAATATAAAAGTATTCACTCTTATAATCCTATTGAACATATGAAATCTAGACTTAAAGCTCCTGAGAGCATACTTGAAAAACTTCAAAGAAGAGGATTAGAACTCTCTATTGAGTCTGCAGAAACTTTAACTGATATTGCTGGAATTAGAGTTATTTGCTCTTTCCTTAGTGATGTTTATGAAATTGCAGCTTCAATTAAGGCACAAACTGATTTAACTATTATTAAGGAACGTGATTACATAAAAAATCCAAAAGATAATGGTTATCGTAGCCTTCATTTAGTTGTTAGTGTTCCTGTATTCTTCTCAAAGAAAGTTGAAAATGTTCCTGTAGAGATTCAATTTAGAACAATTTCAATGGATACTTGGGCAAGCCTAGAACATAAGCTTAGATATAAATATGAGGGCGAAATGCCTGATGATATTAGCACCATGCTGCTAAACTGTGCTGGTACTACAACACACCTTGATGAGGAAATGCTTATGGCACGTAACAGACTTATGAACAATCATGTTTAATGCTTAATTAAGTAACGTTTTTACAAATATATATTTATTTTTCATAAAATTTGAGCATGCTCTCTAATATAGAGACATGCTCAAATTTTATTTAAATTATTTTCTCTTAGGAAAGTTTTGTATTTTAATCTCTATTAGGAACTACTTTTGTATCATATAAAAGGTCATCTACTTGATAATCATTAATATTCAAATTTATTTTTTCCTGCATAAGATTTAGTATAAGTTCTTCCTTTTCATCTTCAAATATACCAGAGCTTTGAATATTTTCTATGAAACTATCTAAATCATAAATAATACAATCTCCTTCATAGGCTCCTAATTCAGTACATATATCTACTGAAGCTTGAAGGGGGTCTGTTCCATAATCAACATAGACTTTACTTCTATCATCTGATAATTCTTCTATTTTTCCTACATAATATCCTGCCACATATTTTCTTGCATCATCCTCTTCTCCAAAGCCTAATACGTCTCCATTTGGTGTAACAACTATATAATTATGATAAGGTACACGTGTATCCATAACTAAATGCATTCTCCTTTTCAGTGGATTTTGACTATACTATATATTAAGTTTTCCAAAGGATAGAATTATTATACTAAGGAAAAATGAAATAATTATTACATCGTCTAAACCCTTGATAAATCTAATATATAAAATAGAATTCCATAGATGATAAAAGAAAAGCACATAAATACATGATATATAACATCAAATTTTATTATATTATTTCTAAATTTATTATCCATTAACTTTTTCTTTGATAATAATATTTTCATTCTAAAAAAAATTTCAAATATCCCTAATAAAACTGCTGGTACTGATAATAAGTTTAGCTTAGTAGCAAAAATATCACCAGATATAATATTTCTCATATCTCTAGTAAATCCACAAAGAGGACAAGGTTCTCCTAAAATTCTATATGAAAGGCATCCATAGGTGATAGGAAATAATTTATTCACAGCTCTAGATATAAAGGGTAAAAATATCATAGCTATTACTAAAGTAATTAATATCACATTAAAAATATTATATTCTTTTATTATTCCTTCGCTTTTCAAGTTTTAACCTCCTTGTAACTAAAATAAGATGCCTATACAGACATCTTTTAATGATATAATTTTATACTGCTGCTCCTAATGAAGCTAATCCCACAATAAATATTAAAAATATAATAGCCATACATATTCCTATTATGGAACATATAAATCCACCTTTAGCCATTGCAAAAGCTTCACCTGATTCTTTCTTTTTCTTCATGTCTATAATTCCTAATACTACACCTACAACACCTAAAATTAGAGATAACCACCATAGGCACCCCCATGAAATTACAGCAAATACAATACTACAAATTCCAACTACTAATGAAGCAACACCCATACAAAATCCTCCTTGTAAATTTTATCACTCCATTCATTTTATTAATCTGTATCGAATATTATTACAATTTTATTAACAAAATCATTTATCAGATATGACTATATAAAATTTTAACTATATCAATAGATATATATATAACTATA
>NZ_JPMD01000031.1 GCF_000732635.1 Clostridium sulfidigenes
TTTGAACTATTAATGCGGTTAGCATTGAGGATAAAGAATACTCTCTAGGATGGCCAGTTGAAGAATAGTAGGCATTATAAAAAGTTTGAGGTATCAGTAATTTCATATTAATGTGCTTCTCAAATATTTTTATAAATTTAGGTTTATCTTCCTGAAAATAGTCTGCGACCTCTTCATAAATGTCAGAGAGTAAAAGTTGATTTTTTAATTGAATCATAAAGGACTCCTCCTTGGGTATATTTTGGGTTAGATAATAATATATTCGCCGTGAGGTGGGGGAAATCCTTTTTGATATAGCTTGTAAATCCTTGAACCCTAACGGGTTTGAGGGTTATGCAAGCGACTAAAATATGTAAATAAAGGGGGAAAAGTTTATGGTAAAGAAAAAGTATTTTAAAATGGCTACAATGGCAATTATAACAACTTGCTTAGTTAGTGGTGTGTATGGGGTAGGAGTAAATAAAATAGTTGGAAATCCAACAGAGGTATTTGCAGCAACGGGAATTTCTAAGACTTATACTAGTTCAAGACTAGGGGGAGATAATAGATTTCAAACTGCGTTTAAAATAGCTGATACTATTTCAACTGGAAAAGTTGATGCTGTAGTTTTAGCAAATGCTTTTAATTTTCCAGATGCTTTAAGTGGGTCTACACTGGCCGTACAGAAGAATGCTCCAATACTTTTAGCTAGCATGAAAAATGCAGATAATACTCAGGTAATAAGTTATATAAAAAATAAGTTAAATAAATCAGGAACAATTTACTTATTAGGGGGTACTAGCGTAATACCTGATAGCATTATAACTTCATTAAAAGCCCAAGGATATACCAATTTTAAAAGGCTTGGAGGAGCAAATAGATTTGAAACTAATTTAAAAATAGTAAGTGATTTAAATATACCAAAGGGTACTGATATTATAGTTGCAAATTCGAAATCTTTTGCAGATAGTTTATCGTCTTCAGGAATAGCAGGAACTAAAGGAATGCCAATATTCTTAGTGGATGGAACTTTAAGAAGTGATATATTAGCCAAGATAAAATCTATATCACCAAAGAATATTTATATTGCAGGAGGTACAGTAGCAGTATCGTCATCTATTGAAAATTCTTTAAAAGGAGTGGGTAAGGTAGTAAGACTAGGTGGGAAAGATAGATACGAAACTTCTTTAAAAATAGCTAAATACTTTAACCAGGATACAACTACAGCTGTAATTGCTAATGGATTAAATTTTCCAGATGCGCTTACAGGAAGTGTACTAGCTGCTAAAAATAATTCGCCGGTTGTACTTGTTGGTAGAGATGTAAGTAAACAGAGAGGATATTTAGATAGCACTAAAATAAATAAAGTGTATGTAATGGGAGGGACTAGCGCTATATCTGATAGTATCTTATCAAAATTAGTAGAGTCATCAAAATATGATGAAGCTATTACCAATAAAGCAAGATCAATAATATACCCAAAAGCAGCTAATTATATTGGAAATTTTCCATATATCAATGATTTTTTTGTTGTAGCAGATAACTATATAAATGGAAATGTAAATAAGGCTAATACTATCAATGCTCTTAATAAATTTAGTTGGAATGGTATTAAAGAAATTCTTATGAGGCCTACAGTAGGTACCATAACAGGTGTGCCAGAGAAAGCATTTAATAGTTATGAAGGACTATTTCCTTATTTTGAAAAGGCTGGTGGAAGTGAGATTGCGGCATGTAATGTAGTTAAAATAAATGTATATAGAGAAGGAAATGGAACTTATACCATAAAATTTGTTGGTGCAAGAGGGGCAACAATTGGGTATAGAAACTAAAAATAAAAAATTCATCATTATAGATTTTGATATTGACGTTAAAAAGCTATAGAAAAACAGTTAAAATCTTATGGAAATTTTGTAAGACTAGGTGAAAAAATAGATTTGAAACATCTTTAAAAATTGCTAATTACTCTACAGAAGATACTCAAACTACAGCTTTAGTTTCATATGGACTAAACTTCCCAGATGCTTTGGTAGGTGGTGCATTAGCAAGTAAAACAGCTTCTCCGATATTACTAGTAAATGGAGATGTTACAACTCAGAAGGCTTTCTTAGATAAGTCTAATATAACTAAACTTTATGTTTTAGGCAGTACATTAGTTGTAAGTGATAGTATTGTTAAACAGTTAGTGAAGTAGGAAAATTAATGAATTTATATAAAAAGGCAGATTAGAAGAAAAATATTGATACTTGGAAGAACTATGAGAGTAATAAACTTAAGACCACCAAGCTTGTAGGAAATTATACATGGTAGATACTATATTATAATATTTAGTTTATAGAGGTGGGGTAAAAATGGTAAAAGAATATAGAGTAGATAATATAAAAATGAAAAAAATAATACAAGACCGTATAAAGAAGCATCCGAAGTGGAAAAAAAGAAAATGGGTAAGATATGGATTAGTAGTTACTTTAATTTTGTAGTTAATAATTATTCCCGCTCGTGGTTGGATCATGACAGAACATGTTTATGATGGAAAAAGTATAGATGAGGTTGGGATCAAAACTTTATTAATGGGAAGTGAGATGTCATTTTCATCAATTGCTTTCTTCATAGGGATGCCAGTTTTTCTATATTTCCGTTCATTAAAAAATCAATGCAGAGGGCATATAGGATATCTTACAGATGAAATATTGATACTTAATAATGAAGAATTAAATAAGGGGTATAGAGGGCAAGATATATCATCTAGTAAAGAGTATTATATAGATATAATAAAATATAAGCATATAAGAAAACTAGTATTAAATAAATATTATGAAACACTAGATATATATGGAGATATGAGATTGATAGTTTATTCTGATTATGAAAATGATGTAATAGATTATATAAAAAAGTATCAAAATAAAAAAACAACGATTAATCTTTATTATGAAAATAGTGAAGATTTCATAAAAACACTAGAAGAAAAGACTGGAATTAAGGTACAAGTTATAGATGAGGTAGATGAAAGATATACTAGAGTAGATTGATAAGTAGTTATTATAATAATGGGGGAAACATAAGTGGGAGTATTGATAGTTGATTACTCAGATTTAAAAAGTACTATATCAACATCAAAGAGTGCATGTAGGAATATAGAAAACTATGCAGATTCTTTAGATAAAAAAGTAACTCAAAAGATAAGTGATTTAGGATTTAGTAATTCTAGGCTATAATATTTAGATTATAGAGGTAGGTTAAAAATGGTAAAAGAATATAGAGTAGATAATAGAAAGAGAAAAAAGCTAATACAAGATCGTATAAAGAAGCATCCAAAATGGAAAAAAAGAAAATGGGTAAGGTATATATTAATAGTTATTGTAATTGCATCATTAATTATAATGCCATTGCTTCCATGGATTGCAACAGATTTTATTTTCGATGGAAGGAATATTGAAGAAATAGGAACTGATACTTTATTTAATAATTTATGTCTGTTTTTAATGTTTGCTGTTGTTTTCATATTTATGCCAGTTTTTCTATATTTCCGTTCATTAAAGAATTCTTGTAGCGATAATATAGGATGGATTACTGATGAAATACTAATACTTACTTATAAGGAAATTAATAGTGGATATAGAGGGAGCGATAGAGCATCTATAAAAGAGTACTATATAGAGATAATAAAATATGAGAATATAAAAAAGATAGTATTAAATAAATATTCTCAAAAGCTAAAGATATATGGAGATATGGGATTGATAGTATATTCTGATTATGAAAATGATGTAGTAGATCATACAAAAAAATATCCTAATAATACTACAGTAATAGATTTTTATTATGAAAATAGTGAAGACTTCATAAAGACGTTGGAAGAAAAGAGTGGAATTAAGGTACAAGTTATAGATGAGGTAGATGAAAGTTATAATAGAGCAGATTGATAAGTAGTTATTATTAAATTATGAAATATAATATAGCTCATAAATATTTAAAATATTGAGGGGAATTTAAATGACAAAGGAGTATAAAGTAAATTATTCAGAAAAAAAAAGGATTAAAAGAAAGCAAATAAGAAATCATCCAAAGTGGGATAAAAGAAAATGGGTAAGATATATATTAATAGTTATTGTAATTGCAGCATTAATCATACTACCGTCTCTTCCATGGACTGCAACAGATTTTATTTTCGATGGAAAGAATATAGAGGAAATTAAAGCTAATACATTATATAATATTTGTAGTGCATCAGTTGGTATTGTAATTATGTTCATAGGTATGCCAGTTTTTATATATTTTAGATCATTAAAAAATACTTGTGCTGATAGTATTAACTATTATTTAAATGAAACATTAATACTTAGTGATGGTGGTTTAGAATATGGATTTGTACCTAATAATTCATCAACAAATCAATATACACTAGATAGAATTCAGTATAGGGGCATTAAAAGGCTTGTAGTGAATACTTACCATGAGCGGTTGGAGATATATGGGGATATGAAGCTTACAGTATATTCAAACTATGAAGAGAATCAGATTCTATATATTGAAAATCATAAAGATGATAAAAGAAGATTTTATCTTTATTATGAAAACAGTGAGGATTTAATAAGAACATTAGAAGAAAAGACTGGGATTAAGGTACAAGTTATAAATAAACAGGAAGAGTAAAATATAAAAACATATAATTATCAGGGACAAGGCAGATAATTATTTATAGTATAGTAAATTAGAATTTTGTTTAATAAGTATTTAAGATAATAGGATATATTATTTTGAAATAAAGAAAGGATAATTAAGGTATATTTATGGAAGAAACAGTTGAAAAAATGTATAACTTTAGAAGGAAAATATATGTTACTTTTAAAAAAGGAAAGTTAAAAAGATTTTTCTTAAAGTTTGGGATAGTAGTTACTATTATATTATCTATTAGTATGCTTATAGAGGGGAAGTCTTTGTTGAGGGCAGGTGGGCAGTGTGCACTTTTTTTAGGGGCACTTATACCAGCTTTACATACCTCAAAGGGGAAATTTAAGCTTTTACCTGGTAAAATTAAAGTTTATGAAGATAAGCTTATAATATTGTATGAGAGTATTGATAGAGAAGATGAAAAAGGGGGAAGAGAAGAAAAGTACATCATACCATATAGTGATATACAATTAATTGAGATAGATAGAAATAAAGAGTGCTTATCTATAATAGGACAACCATTAATTGAGATAAATTATAATGATGGTAAAAAAGAACAATACAATTTTAAAGAGTTAAACAAACAATATACTAATGATCTATATATGACAGAAGTAGTTACATACCAGTTTATTAATGACGTTAAAAATTTTTCAGATATTCAGATTAATGAAGTAAAATAATAGTATTATATTCTCTTAGAATAGAACATGAAAAATAGATATCATAAGTTTTATATGCATACGATATTTAAATAAATTATTAATTAATAAGAAAGTAGTGAAAAAATGAAAAAATTTTTAGTATCCACTCTTATAATATGTAGTTTAGTTACATTAGTAGGGTGCGGAGGAAAAGAAAAAGAGACAAATTCTAAGGATAAGGCAGAAGAAAGTGTAGTAGCAGATAATGATAAATCTCCTGAGAGTAGCCAAGCTTCTAAGGAGGAAGTTGCCACTGAAACTAATAAAACTAAGGATGAAAATGATACAAATTCTAGTGATGTTAAAGCATTCAATCAACTTAAGGATTCACAAGTGGAAAATGCAGTTTTATATGATGAAAATACACATGGGAAAAATGAGCTTATAAAACAAACATATGAGTTTTTAAATGATTTTTGGAAAAATGGGGATAAAGCTTTTGAGTCTAGGGAATTCTATCAATTAAATTTTGGTAGCGAACCCTTATTAGGTTCTTTAAGTGATGAGAAAAAGGAAAAGTTCATATCATCAAGAGATTACTTTTTTGAGCAATTCCAAGGTAAAAGTATAAAAGGTATTAATGTTGAAAAAATAGAATATTCTATAGTTCCAAACAACACTGAAAGTATGCAGATTTATCTACACTATAATGTTGTATCAGATGATGGAACTGAATATAGTGTTATTTCTACTGGGGTACCAATTGTTAAGGTTATAGTTGATGAAGGTGTAGTTAAATTTATATTGTAAAATATCTACATATTGATTATGAAAGGGAAGTTCATACTATCCCTTTTTTATTATGCAGTTTTGGGGTAATATAGAGGATAGTGATAGGACTAAAGAAAAATAAAGTAATGGAGGGATATAATGAAGGCTTTAATGGATTTACATACCCATACTATTTCTAGTGGGCATGCTTATAGTACTTTAAAGGAAAATATTGAGGAAGCTAGAGATAAGGGGCTAAAGGTCCTTGGAGTTTCAGATCATGCTATATCTATGCCAGGTACAGCTCATGAATATTATTTTAATAATTTAAAGGTGATTAAGGATGAAATTATGGGAGTTAGAATTCTAAAAGGAATAGAGGCTAACATAATGGATTATGAAGGTAGAATAGATGTACAAGAGGAGCTGGAACTGGAACTTGACTATGTCATAGCTAGTATGCATCCACCTTGTGTAGCACCAGGAACCATTGAAGAAAATACTAATGCTTTAATAAAGGTTATGGATAATCCTTATGTTAAAATCATTGGTCATCCTGATGATAGTAGATTTCCTTTAGATTATGAAAAAGTAGTATTAGCGGCTAAAGAAAAAAAATATGGTTTTTGAAATGAATAATACATCCATATCTCCAAAGAGCTTTAGAAGAAATGCTAGAGAAAATCAAATAACTCTTCTAAACTTATGTAGAAAACATGGAGTTAAAATAATAATGGGCAGTGACGCTCATATTTATTATGATGTAGGAGAATTTTCATCCTGCTATGAGTTACTTAAGGAGATAGATTTCCCAGAGAAACTTGTTTTAAATTTTAATATAGATTCATTAGAATATATATTAGGAAAAAGATAATATAAGGCGATATATCAACAAAATGTTATTATTGTGTGGATATATCACCTTTATTAATAATTAATTGTGTATAAAATCACTAAAATGGAATACTATTTATGAGGTGATTTTATGAAATCTGTATGGAGTGAAAGCTGTAATTTTAAAAAGAGGGAATCCTTAAATGGAAATATAGAGGCAGATGTAGTAGTTATAGGAGCCGGTATAACAGGAATATTAACTGCCTATATGCTAAAGAAAAAAGGAATAGATGTAGTTATAATTGAGGCTGAAAAGATTTGTAGTGGAAATACAAAAAATACTACTGCCAAGATAACTTCTCAGCACTCCTTAATTTATGATAAGTTAATTAAGGAATTTGGAGAAGAGAAGGCAAGACAATATGCAAGTGCCAATGAGTTAGCTATAAAAAAATATAAAGAGATAATAGAGAATGAGAGAATTAAGTGTGATTTTGAAGAGAAGGATGCTTATCTATATACCATGGACAATGTTGAAGCTTTAAAAAAAGAATTAGAAGCGGCAACTAAGTTAAGAATAAAAGCTAAACTTTTAGAAAATACAGAGCTTCCTTTTAAGGTTAAGGCAGCTTTGAAATTTTATAACCAAGGTCAATTTAATCCTCTTAAGTTTTTAGAAGTTATTACTGAAGACTTAACCATTTACGAAAATACTAAAGCTTTAGAAATTAAAGAGGAGCTAGTTGTTACAGATAAAGGGATGGTTGCTGCTAATGTAATAGTAGTAGCTACTCACTATCCAATTATGAATACACCTGGATATTATTTCATTAGAATGCATCAAGAAAGATCCTATGTTATAGCTTTAGAGAATGCTCAAGATGTCAATGGAATGTACATTGGTATTGATAAATGGGGATATTCTTTTAGAAATTATAAGGACTTATTATTGCTTGGTGGAGGTTCTCATAGAACTGGTAAGAATGAAGCTGGTGGTAAATATGAAGAATTAAGACAGGTAGCAAAGGAGTTATATCCTAATGCTAAGGAAAAATATCATTGGTCTGCTCAAGATTGTATTCCTATAGATGAAATACCTTACATTGGTCAATATTCCACTGAAACTCCTAATGTATATGTGGCAACGGGTTATAAAAAGTGGGGAATGACATCTTCTATGGTGGCAGCTATGATTTTATCTGATATGATATCCGGAAATAAAAATGATTTTGCAGAGATATTTTCTCCTACAAGATTTGATATGTCAGCATCCAGTAAAAACCTAACCCAGGATGTAATAGAAACTACAAAGAATTTTATAGCACAAAAAATTCACATTCCAAGTGAGCAGGTAGAGAAGGTAGAAACTGGTCATGGTGGAATTGTAGAATATAATGGAGAGAAAGTTGGGGTATACAAAGATAATAATGGTAATATATTTACTGTAACTACAAAATGTCCTCATTTAGGCTGTGAGCTTCAATGGAATCCTGATGAGTTATCATGGGATTGTCCATGTCATGGCTCTAGATTTGATTACAAGGGTAATTGGATAGAAAGTCCAGCTATTGGGGGATTATCCCATGAATAAAATTAAATGTTATACAAGGAAAAAGAATTTTTTTGAGGGCTGGTATTTTAAACATCAAAAGGGTGAGGATACTATATCCTTTATACCTGGCATAAATATAGATAGTAAAGGAAATAGATCAGCCTTTATACAAGTGATAACTAATAGAAATTCATATAATATAAATTATAGTTTTTCTAAATTTATAGTTTATAAAGATAAGTTAAGAATAAAAATTGGAGATAGTATTTTTTCATCTAAAGGCATTGAAATCCACATTAAAGATGAGGGATTAACTATAGATGGAAAAATAGAATATGACTTATTGACTCCTGTAAAATATGACATCATGGGACCTTTTAGCTTTATACCTTTCATGGAATGTAGCCATGGCATTATTAGTTTATATCATAAATTAAGGGGAAATTTAATTATTAATGGTGAAGACGTAAGTTTTAATGATGGAGTTGGATATATTGAAACAGATAGAGGCAACTCTTTCCCAAAAACTTATTTATGGACCCAGTGTAATGATTTTGAAAATGAAAAAATATCTATAATGGCAGCTATAGCAGATATACCTTTTATGGGAATAAATTTTAAAGGATGTATATGCGTTGTATATTATAAAGGAAGAGAATATAGATTATCCACCTATAATGGAGTTAAGATTCTTAAATATAATTGCAAGTCACTAATGTTAAAAAGAGGTAAGTATGAACTACAGATAAAAGTTACTGATGGAAATCCACAAAAGTTATTAGCACCCTCAAGTGGTAATATGTGCAGAACTATTCATGAAAATGCAGCTTGCTCAGCTAACTATAAGTTTTATATAGAGGATAA
Source organism: Clostridium sulfidigenes (assembly GCF_000732635.1). Lineage (GTDB taxonomy): Bacteria > Bacillota > Clostridia > Clostridiales > Clostridiaceae > Clostridium_J > Clostridium_J sulfidigenes. The sequence goes on from NZ_JPMD01000031.1 coordinate 9,319, forward strand.
TTTAGTCTTTGATATAGAAAGTGATAACTGTAGTTTTGAATATGTGGATAGATAGGAATTTAAATGTCTCTAGACCTGATAAAAACTAAATTCTAAACTAATATTAAACTAGCATTAAAAATATAAAGATGCTAGTTTAATATTTTTAAAAAGACTATTTCATAAATATATATCTATATGGTATATTAAAACAATAGCAAAAAAATATATATGGAGGGTTTATTCATGATATTTTATTTTTCAGGCACAGGAAATTCTTTATACGTAGCAAAAAATTTATCCAGTAACCAAGGAGAAGAATTAATTGCAATTTCAAAGGAAATGAAACAAGATAAAGATTTTTATGAATATGACTTAAAACCAGGAGAAAAGATAATATTTGTTTATCCTATCTATGCTTGGGCACCGCCAGCACCAGTAGTTAAATTCATTAGTAAGATAAAATTAAATAACTATAAGAACAATTATTTAACAGCAGTAGTAACCTGTGGTGAGAACATAGGAAATAACATGAAAATACTAGAGAAAAAGCTAGGTGCTAAGGGTTTAAAGTTAAATAGTGGATTTTCAATTGTTATGCCTAATAATTATATTATCCTTGGAAGAGCAGATGAAGATGATATTGTGAATAGTAAGATGTCTAAGGCTTTGGAGACCATTGGAGAAGTAAATAATCTTATAGGTGATAAAGTTAGGGATGTATTTAAAGTTGAAACAGGACCAATGCCTAAGGTTATGACAGCTATAGCTAATCCTATATTCAATAAGTTAGCTATAAATACTAAAAAGTTTCATGTTACAGATGATTGTATAGGATGTAAGCTTTGTGAACAGGTATGCAATACTAAATGCATTAAAGTTGATAAAGTTCCTAAATGGGGAGATAACTGCTGTCAATGTTTAGCATGTATAAGTTATTGCCCTAAGGAAGCCATCCAATATGGAAAATATACAATTAATAAAAAGAAATATAAAAACTCTAAAATTGCTGTAGGTGAAATGAAAATATAACTGGGCAATAATCCTATATAGCTCAGTGAACTTTTAAAGACTCTCTTTAGGACTATGACTTTACTTTTAAAACATGTATATATTTTTATAATAAAAATAATAATAAGAGTACGAAATTTAAAAGGGGAGTTCATCCATGAAAAACTTACTTAGAGTTATTTTTGTATTACTTATTTTCAATTTTATATTATATGATATAGCTTTTGCTAAGGATAGAAGTTATGCTTTAGCACATGGAAAAGAAGATAATAAAATTGAGGTAGCAGTAGTTATAAAAGATGATGGTATTTGGGCAGTGAATATAAATAACCCTTCAGAGAAAATAATGCTTAACGAAGGAGCTTATAGAGAGCCAATTATAAGTGGAAATGGTTATGTAGCCTATAGGGATATTAAGAATAACTTGTATGTAACAAAAATAGATTTTTATAAAAAAGTAGAAAATACTACTAATGTAGATGATAGTATTACTGCATATCAATGGGATAAAGATGGAAATTTAATTTATTCTAAGTCCACAGGTGGAGTATATATATTTGGAGTTAAAGATAAAACTAAAGAAATTTTCACTGGAGGAAAAGAGTTTTATACACAAATTTTATTAGGAAAAGATAACTCTTTATTTGCAACAAAGAATATTATGAAAAAAGGTAATTCGGATAATTATCCTTTTCCTCTAGGAATAGTTAAGTTAGATTTAGCAACTAAAAAAGAAAAAGTAGTGATACCATATATACCTATAAGTTCCCAAAATCATGATTTAGGGTTGGATCCAAAGATGGCTACCATCTCTATTAATGGAGTTAATTTAATTGTATGGTGTAGACCTAATTCTGCATCAATGACAGCAGATGGAGTGCCTATAGGAGTTTATAATGATGAAAGTAACAAGTGTAGAGAAGTACTTAATGAAGAGATTATAGTTTTAACTTATGAGGATATGATGTCTGCATCACCAATAGATGATAACTTAGTGGCTATTATAAATGGTGCATATAGGTTTATGAATGTAGATAAAACTTTAGGAATCTTAAATTTAGAAGATGAAAGTTTTAAAAAAATCACTAAGGATGGAGAAGTAGCTATGACTCCAAGTTATTCTAGTGATGGTAGAAAGATAGTATATTCAGCCTCAACTTATAGTGAAAATCTTCAGCAATGGGAAAATTCCAACAATCAACATATATATGAAGTAAACTTAGAAAATAATGAAATTACTAAATTGACTAACTCATCTGTAGGATGGGATTTTTATCCTAATTATATTAATGATGATAGTGAATTTGTATTTATAAGAAAGGATAAAGAAAATAAATTTTCTTTAATTAAGGGAAATAGGGAGGGGAAGGAACAAGTTATTATTAATAACATTTTACATTTGGATGATAGTGCAAGTATAAACGAGTATTTTTGGTATTATGGACATTACGATATGAAGAAGGTGTTTCATAATATGGAGATAACTCAATGATTTAAAAATTTAATACTTACGCACTAAGATACACATATGATGAGAGGAAAGATAAATTTATGGAATTGACATTAGACATATTTCAAACAATGGCATTAGCTTCTATGGTTTTTTATTTTGGAAGATATTTAAAAGAAAAAATATCTATATTAGAAAAGTATTGCATACCAGCACCAGTTGTAGGAGGTCTTATTTTTGCAATACTTATGCTTATATTTAGACTGACAGGATTTATAACTATTAATTTAGATACAACTCTACAAAATATTTTTATGACTGCATTTTTCACTAGTGTTGGGTTTACGGCTAGTATTAGAATATTAAAAAAAGGTGGTATAAAAGTAGTAACATTCTTAATTATATCAGTACTTTTAGTAATTCTACAAAATACAGTTGGAGTTGCTTTAGCAACTTTGTTTAATTTAGAACCCTTATTAGGGATTTGTACAGGCTCTATTCCTATGATAGGGGGACATGGTACAGCGGGGTCATTTGGACCTATTCTAGAAGAAATGGGAATTGCAGGTGCCACAACTGTGTCCTTTGCTTCTGCGACTTTTGGACTGGTTATGGGAAGTATAATTGGAGGATTGGTTGCTAGAACATTAATTATACGTCATAAGCTTAACACTCCTATGAAGGAGGATGATGATAATACCTGTATGCCACTAGGAGATTTTAATGAAGACAATCAAGATATACTATGTCATAAAAGATTAATGTCAGGTGCATCTTGGATCTTTATAGCAATGGGAATAGGATCTATAATATCTAATTTTATTCAGGGAATTGGTTTAACTTTTCCATCTTATATTGGGGCTATGCTTGTAGCTGCAATTATAAGAAATATTTGTGATGCCACAAATATTGAGTTAGTGGAAAAAGAAATTGAAAATCTTGGAGGTATCAGCTTATCCTTCTTTTTATCTATGGCTCTTATGGGATTAAAGTTATGGGAACTTCTAGATTTAGCAATTCCTATGGTTGTTATGTTAATAGCACAAACAATTCTTATAAGTGTATTTACATATTTTATAACCTTTAGAATTATGGGTAGAGATTATGAAGCAGCAGTTTTTGCATCTGCAAACTGCGGATTTGGAATGGGAGCTACACCTAATGCTGTAGCTAATATGGATGCACTTTCAAATAAATTTGGATTTGCACCTACCCCATATTTTGTAGTACCAATTGTAGGATGCTTATTTATAGATTTCGTAAACTCTGCAATTATTACACTATTTATAAATATAATTCATTAGCCATTGATCTAAGTAATCATAGAACAACGACACATTAAAATATTAGAATATAAAAGAAAAAGCAATATACTATTAAAATGTAAATAGTATGTTGCTTTTCTTAGGTTAAAATGTATGAAATTAATTCATAAAAGATATAATAATTATGAGATTAGAAAAAGTTGTCATAAAAAGTCGAATAAAATTTAGGGGAATTTTAATTAAAATGATATATTATTTTAAATTTAACATGGGAGATAAGATTCATGTAAAACTTTTACATGCTGATTTTATTAAAAATTATTTAAATCACATTTGCATACAATTATTCATAAATTGTTATAAAAAGCATAAGTATTATATAGGATTATATTTTAATAAATAACAAAGGGGAGTATTTTAATAAATAATGAATGCTGCATATTATGTAGCACTACCATAATATTTCTAAAACTATTATAAAATTAAATGTTGTAATTACACAATTTTATTGCAATAGAATTAAATATGATGCCTTATACTAATATGTTATATTAGTATAAGGTGATAATTTTTATAGGAACTTTTTAAGTTATATAAAAATAGAAAATTCAAATAGAATTTATATAAATTTTTTATAGATATTTATGTTTATATATGTTGACTTTGTAGATTTATAAGTATAAAATTACTTTAAAATAATAATTTAAACAATACAATATGTCGAATAATGAGATATATTATTGGATTCATATTACATAACAAATACAAATAGTGGAGGGATTTTTATGTCTATATTAAATGGAATAAATCCAGAAAAAGTTCTTGGTTATTTTGAAGAATTAACTAAGATACCTCATGGTTCAGGTAATGAAAAGGTTATCAGTGATTATTTGGCTAACTTTGGTAAGGAAAGAGGATTTGTAGTAATACAAGATGATGAGTTAAATGTAATCATTAAAAAACCTGCTACACAAGGATATGAAAATGCACCAGTAGTAACAATCCAAGGTCATATGGACATGGTTTGTGAAAAGAATAAGGATAAGGTACATGATTTTGAAAAGGATCCATTAGAGCTTAGAATCGATGGAGATTATCTTTATGCTAATGGAACAACACTAGGAGCAGATAATGGAATAGCTGTAGCTTATGGATTAGCTATTTTAGATTCAAAAGAGTTAAAACATCCTGCTATAGAATTATTTGTTACTACAGGTGAAGAGACAGGTATGTATGGGGCTATAGCAGTAGATCCTAAAAAACTTGATGGAAAAATATTATTGAACATTGACTCGGAAGAAGAAGGAATATTCCTTGTAAGCTGTGCTGGTGGAGTTACTAACTATGTAAATATAAATAATCAATGGGAAGATGTTTCTAATGAGGCTTTAAAACTAGAAGTTAAAGGCTTAAAAGGCGGACACTCTGGTATGGAAATAATAAAACAAAGAGGAAATGCTAATAAACTTATGGGAAGATTATTAAATGCCATATCAAAAGAGGTAGATTTTAATATTTCTCATATAAGTGGAGGAGCTAAAAACAATGCAATTCCTCGTGAAGCAGAAGCTACAATTACAGTAGCAGCTAAGGATGTAGAAAAAGTTAAACAGATAGCTACAAAATCATTAGAAATATTTAAAACTGAGTTAAGAATACAAGATCCAGATGTAACTGTAATAGTTGAAAAATCAGAAACTAGCAAACAATTAACTAAGGAAGTAACTGAAAAAATAGTTTCTTATTTAGTAGTAGCTCCAAATGGAATTCAAACTATGAGTGAGGATATTAAAGGCTTAGTTGAAAGTAGTCTTAACTTAGGAGTAATAGAGTTTAGTGAAGAAAAAGTTACGTTCATTTCTGCTGTAAGAAGTTCTGTAAAAACATTGAAAAATGCAATTACAGATAGAATAGATGTAGTAGCAAAATTAGTTGGTGCTGAAGTTATTAATGATTCAGATTATCCTGAATGGCAATATGAACCAAACTCACCAATAAGAGATTTATGTATAGAGACATATAAAAATGTTGCTGGTGAAGAACCAAAAATAGATGCTATACATGCAGGACTTGAATGTGGGCTTTTAAAAGAAAAAATGCCAGATGTGGATATGATAAGCTTTGGACCAAATCTATTTGATGTACACACTCCAAATGAACATATGAGTATATCATCTGTTGAAAGAGTATGGAACTTCATAAAAGCACTATTAGAAAATATTAAATAAATGCTAAATAAATACCTAGAGTTAATTTTACTTTAGATATTTAAGATAAAAAATTGGGCATCCTAAGAAGTACTAATTGATGTGTTTATATCTTTATTAAGATTATTGATACAAGATGAAGATATAGTTTCATGATAAATTTAACTTTAAAACATATAAATTAGAGACTTCTTTAGGGTGCCTTGTTTAAGAACAAAAAGGAGGAAAAGTTAATGAGCCAAGAAAAAAGAAAATTATCTCAAAATGCTTATGGTGGTTGCAAAGGTGAAGAGTATGTTCCTTTTGTCCCAACATCAATGGCAATGCCTGAAACAACAGGTTACTCAATTATTTTAGGTATTATTTTGGCATGTGTTTTTGCCGCAGCTAATACGTATCTTGGTCTGAAGGTTGGTATGACAATATCAGCTGGTATTCCTGGTGCTATTATTGCAACTGGAGTATTAAAGGGAATGTTTAGGAGAAATAACATCCTAGAAGCTAATGTAGTAGCATCTTTAGCTGCTATGGGAGAGTCTATCGCCGGTGGAGTTATATTTATCTTACCAGCATTAATATTATGGGGGTTAAATTTAAGTATTTTAACTGTTGTTATTGTTACAATAATTGGTGGAGTTATGGGAGTATTCTTTATTACACCACTTAGAAGATACTTAATCGTAGAAGAACACGGAAACTTAGTTTATCCAGAAAGTATGGCTGCAGCTGAAGTTCTTGTAACTGGTAGTGAAGGTGGACAAGGATTCAAAACAGTTATGACTGGTCTTGGAGTAGGGGCTGGATACAAACTTTTCTCAGGTGGATTTGCACTTTGGGGAGAACAAGCTACTTATGTTATTAAAAGCTATCAAGGTACAATGATGGGATTTGACACCTTAGCATCACTTCTTGGTGTTGGATTTATAGTTGGTACTAGAGCATCTTTACTTATGTTTGGTGGTTCTGTTATAGCTTGGTTTGCACTTATACCGTTAATTAAATTCTTAGGAACTGGACTTGTAGAACCACTATATCCTGCTACAAAAATTATAGCTGAGATGAGTGCTAATGAAATATGGTCTAATTACATTAAATATATTGGTGCTGGTGCAGTTGCAATGGGTGGTTTTGTTTCACTTGCTAAATCTATGCCAACAATAATAACAAGCTTCAAACAAGCTATGGGTGGAATCGGTGTTGGTAAAAATGATAAGGTTAGTAGAATTGACATGGAAGCACCACTTACTTGGGTTATTATGGCAGCAGCCTTTGGATTTGCATTAACTTGGTTATTACCAATGATTAATGGTGGATTCGTAGGTGGAATCATGGCAGTTTTATTCAGCTTCTTCTTTGCTGTTGTTTCTGCTAGAATGGTTGGTATAATAGGAGCATCTAACAATCCGGTTTCAGGAATGACTATAGCTACAATGTTATTTGTAACTACTATAGTTAAGTTGACTGGTGGAGTAGGTCAAGATCAAATGTCAAGATGTATATTAATAGGTGGAGTTGTTTGTGTTGCTATAGCAGTAGCTGGAGGAGCAGCACAAAGTTTAAAAACTACATTTATCATTGGTGGTACACCTAAAAAAGTTCAATTAGGAATGTTTATAGCACTTGCAATTGCTGGTGTATTCTCTGCACTTGTAATTAATATGTTAAACACTGCTTATGGAATAGGTAGTGAAGCTGTATCTGCACCACAAGCTTCACTTATGAAAATGATTGTTGAAGGTATTATGACAGCCCAATTACCATGGACATTAATAATAGTAGGAGCTGCAATTGCATTATTCTGTGAATTAGCTGGAATAGCAATATTACCAGTTGCTCTTGGTATATACCTTCCAATAACTTTAAATGCTGCTATCTTAGTTGGTGGAATAATTAGAGAAATTGTTGAAAGAAAATTCGCTAAGGATAAGGATAGAAGAGGGGAAGTTGTTGAAAAAGGAACTCTTCTTGCATCAGGTTTAGTTGCTGGAGATGCATTAATGGGTATAGTAGTAGCTGGACTAGTAGCTGCTAATGTGGATATAGCATTTGGTAAGAATTTCTTAACTGGAATAACTCAAAGCAACCTTTTTGCTTGTGTAATGTTCTTATTACTAGGATTATGGATTTATATGTTCTCTTGTAAAAAGGATAAGGCTGTTAAATAGTTATAACTTTTAAAGAAGATACTTATTTTCAAATAAGATATTTATAATAATTTTGAAATCGCTTTGCCACAGGTAAAGTCTATCTGTGGACAAGCGATTTTAATATGCTATAATAACTTAATTGTACATAATAAAGGATAATCATTGGAATCATAGAATATCTTATATTTATTAGTTGTAAATAAGCTAGGAGGAATTTTGCATGAAAAATAATAAAAAACAAGAAGAAATAGAAAAACAAGCTCAAGATACAAAGCATAATTTTGCCCTTTATGTACCTGAAATTAAACAAGAAAATTGGGAAGAAAAAGATGGCAAAGTAATTATACATATAAAAGTTACTGATCCAGTTAAAAAGTTTCTAGCTTGGATGGTTAAAAGAACTCCTGAGACTAAATTAGAACTAGATGAAAGATGTTCTACAGTATGGAAATACATAGATGGAAAAAGAACTGTCTATGATATTGCAAAACTCATGGCAGAAACTTATAAAGAAAATGTAGATGGAGAGCTATATAGATTAGTAACTTATTTAAAATACATATCTAAAAGAGGATGGATAAGGTTTAAAGAATATGATAAAGAAGTTGAAATTTAGTATACATTATATTTAATTAACATAAAATTTAAAATTACAAGACCTATGTAAATACAAGGTTTATAGGTATTAGAGAGGATAACCTTACATCATTGAAAGATATATGTAAGGTTATCCTCTTGTTCTATTTATACATGTAAGGTAAACTATATGTATGTCAAAATTGGTACAAGTAGCAAGGAGTGAAAATTAGTGGGTTTAGATTTGATAATTATAATAAAAGCAATAATTATTGCAATAGTAGAAGGATTAACTGAGTTTATTCCAGTATCATCTACAGGACATATGATATTAGTTGGTAATGCTATTAACTTCCGTGGTGAGTTTGCTGATATGTTTCAGGTAGTTATTCAACTAGGGGCTATACTTGCAGTAGTGGTATTATATTGGAAGAAGATTAGTGATAGTGTAATAGAATTTTTTAAATGCATATTCACATTGGGTAAGAAGGGTCAAACTGGATTTAAATTTGGAATTAATGTATTAATTGGATGCATTCCAATGGGAATAGTGGGAGTTGTTTTTTATAAGCAAATTAAAAGCTTATTTAATCTTCAATCAGTAATTGTTGGATTATTAGTGGGAGGATTCTTATTGCTTATAGTGGAAAACTTCTTTAGAAAGAGAAAAAACAAAGCTGTTAAAAACATAGATGATATAACACCTATGCAAGCATTAAAGGTAGGAGTATTCCAAGTTCTTGCTGTATGGCCAGGAATGTCAAGAAGTGCATCTACCATAATGGGAGGTTGGGTTGCAGGTCTCTCAACTCCAGTAGCAGCAGAATTCTCATTTTTCTTAGCAGTACCTGCAATGGTAGGATCATCAGCTAAAGATTTATTTGAATTTAACTATTCTATTATGACTCCAACCTTATGGGTTGCATTAATAGTTGGGTTTATTGTTGCCTTTGTTGTATCAATAATAGTTATGGACAAATTTGTTACTTTCTTAAAGAAAAAGCCTATGAGGGTATTTGCTATATACAGAGTAGCAGTAGGAGTACTACTTGCTGTGCTAGTATTTACAAAGGTTATTACTTTAGTAGCTTAAATTAAATGATAACTTTAATAAAAAAGAGAACAAATTCATTGCAAAAATGAATTTGTTCTCTTTTTTTATAACTACCAGCTACCAGATGACCCACCACCACCGGAGGAACCTCCACCGAAGCCACCAAAGCCGCCTCCACCGGAAGAACCACCGCCACCGCCGAAGCCACCAAAGCCACCGCCACCTCTAGGACCTCTTCCACCTCTACTAGTCCAAAACAACATTCGTAGTAATCTACCCCTATTGAAGATGGAATCTATAAATACAATGACGATGATAGCTATAAATATAAATATATTAAAACCATCATTATCCTCATAATCTTCTTCACTAGGCATTGTAACATTCAAAGACTTATCTAAGGTGACACCGTATTCTTCACTAGCATAATCACATAAAACACTATAACTATTTAGAATTCCTTCACTATAGTTTCCATTTTTAAAACTTGGTTTTGCAATGGAAGTCATAACTCTACTTGAAAGTGCATCAGGTATAGCACCTTCAAGACCTCTTCCTACCTCTACTCTCCATTGCCTGTCATCTATGGCTACAAGAATTAAAAGACCATTGTCTTTGCCTTTCTCACCTATTCCCCAGGTTCTAAAGAGACTATTGCTATAATCTTCAATTGGAGTATTGTTTAGGGTGTTCATTACAACAACTACAGCTTGAGCACCTGTTTTATCCTCAAGCTCCTTACCTAGAGAAACAATTTTATTGGCATCCTCACTATCTATAATACCAACATAATCATTTAAATATTTATATATAGTTGGGCTAGGATAAGTATCTTCTGCTAATGCACTAAAAGAAAAAGATAACAGAATAACAACAAGCAAAGAAAGACAGTGCTTTAAAAATTTAATTGTACTCTTCATCTTTATTTAGAAAAGTCTACAGAAGGGACTTCTGCAGCACCTGCACTTGCTTTATAAAATGGTTTCTCGTCAAATCCAAATAATGAAGCAATTATGTTGGTAGGAAATCTTAAGATTTTAGTATTATAATTTGTTACTACATTGTTATAATCTTGTCTAGCTATTGCAATTCTATTTTCTGTTCCTTCTAATTGCACTGATAAATCTAAGAAATTTTGATTTGATTTTAAGTCAGGATAATTTTCAACTACTACTAACAATCTAGAAAGAGCATTAGATAGTTCAGTATCTGCAGCTGCTTGGTCAGAGATATTTGTAGCTCCTGCAAGTTTAGCTCTAGCATCAGCTATTTCCGTAAATATTTCCTTTTCTTGAGTTGCATATCCTTTTACTGTATTAACTAGGTTAGGGATTAAATCTGATCTTCTTTGAAGCTGAGTATCAATATTTGATTCCGCTGCACTAACTCCTTGTTTAAGAGATACAAGATTATTGTAATTTCCAACTAAAAATACAGCAATAATAATCATAATAATTATTATAGGAAGGAAAACCTTCATACCTTTTTTCATAATTTATTCTCCTTTCAATCTTTAAATTAGTATATGTTTTAATTTCACATATTATATATGAATTAATCTTATTATTAACAAGATTAATTAGAAACATAAAGTAATGAGTGATAAATTAAAACCATTGCTTTACATTATATTCATTATAATCAAGAAAATTTACAAAATCAATGTAAATAAGAAAATCCTGTGATTTACACAGGGTTTTCTTATTTGAGGGGTTAATTTTTAGCTTCACTTATAATCGGGGGATTATTTATGAAGTACTTTTTACTTAATACTTAGGGGTTCCACTTTTAATATTACTAAAAAGTAATATTAAAAGTGGAGATACTTATTCCAGGGGTTAACTTATTTGCTTTAAATATTAGGAAATTAATTATCTCTTATATAATCTTGGGGGAATTACTTACGAAATATTTATTATCTCCTGTTGATATTTATAATAAGGGTATATTGTGACATCTGTGTGACAAAATTATTATTAGATTATAAATAATTTTAGAAGGAAATTAATGTGATTAAAAATTAGGTGTATAAATTGAATAAAGTTATTTAATTAAATAAGTAGCATAAAGCAATAATATATATAAATTTAATAAATAACTATGGAATTATATTGAAAATAAAGATATAATTAGTACAACGAAAATTATGTAATACAAGTTATAAGGAGTGGGGAGAATGGAGAACATTAATGAAAAATTAAATGAAGTAAAGGAGCATATTAAAAACGTAACTTATTTAATTCATGCAGAAAGCTTAATACATTGGGATATGCAAACAGGAATACCATCTAAAGCTATAGATGGAAGAATTGAAGTAGTGGGATATCTATATTCAGAGTGTATAAAACTTATGACTTCTTCAAAAATAGGGGAATGGATAGAGTACTTCTCAGATAAAATGGACAAATTATCTTTCAAGGATAAAAAGATTATAGAAAATTTAAAAAGAAACTATGATGAACTTATAAAGATACCACCTGAAAGAAATAAAGAGTATCAAATGTTATGCTCAACATCAGAAGCATTTTGGAAACAAGCTAAGGCAAACAATGATTATGAAGGCTTTAAGCCATATCTAGCAAAGATAATAGAGTTTAATAAGGAATTTGCTGAATATATAGGATATGAAGGAAACATATATAATAAATGCTTAGATGATTATGAAAGAGGATTGACTGTAGATAGGGTAGATAAAGTATTTAAAGAGCTTAGGGATGGTATAGTAGAGCTTTTAGAGAAGATTAAAGCCTCTAAGGTAAGTATAGACGAGTCCTTCTTTAAAAAGCAATTTCCTACTAAAGATCAAGATGAATTTGGTAAATTTGTTTTAGAAAAATTAGGATATGATTTTGAGGCAGGAAGACTAGATACTACTGTTCACCCATTTACAACTAACTTCGGAAATAAAGATGTTAGAATAACAACTAATTATGATGAACATGATTTTAGAAGTGCTTTCTTTAGCAATATTCATGAAGGTGGACATGGTATTTATGAGCAAAACTCAGCAGATGATTTAGAATATACAGGTGTTTCAGGTGGAACTTCTATGGGTGTACATGAATCACAATCTAGATACTATGAAAATATTTTAGGAAGAAGTAAGGAATTTTGGTCTTATTTTTATCCAGAGGCTCAAAAGAGATTCCCTCAATTTGAAGGAGTTAATTTAGAGGATTTCTATAAAGCAATAAATAAGGTAGAACCTTCTTTAATTAGAACAGAAGCAGATGAATTAACTTACAGTATTCATATTATAATTAGATATGAGTTAGAAAGAGCTTTCATGAATAATGAAATCACAGTAGAAGAGTTACCAGCTGCTTGGAATGAAAAATACAAGGATTATTTAGGAGTAGAACCTAAAAATGATTCAGAAGGAATTCTTCAAGATACTCATTGGGGTGCAGGTTTAATTGGATATTTCCCAAGCTATGCTCTTGGTAATGTATATGGAGCTCAATTCTTAAATAAAATGAGACAAGATATACCTACCTATGATGAAGAGGTTAAAAATGGTAATTTTGCAGTGATAAAAGATTGGTTAAGAGAAAACATACATCAGTTTGGATCTCTTTATACTCCATCAGAGCTTATTGTAAAAGTAACAGGAGAAGAGTTAAATCCTAAATATTTCTTAGAGTACCTAAATAAAAAATACGGAGAAATCTACGAAATATAAGTGACACTCCAAATTTTATATTTGGTCAGTGGAACTTACTCATTCGAACGCATGTGAGAAGGAGTTTCCTTTAAAACAGTGCATGTGAGAAGGAGTTTCTTCGAGAGCGAAGCGAAAGGTTGCTTTAGCAACATCACTCCAAATTTTATATTTGGTAAGTGGAACTTACTCATTCGAATATATATGAGAAGGAGTTTCCTTTAAAACAGTGCATGTGAGAAGGAGTTTCTTCGAGAGCAAAGCGAAAGGTTGCTTTAGCAACATCACTCTAAATCTATTATTTAGTTAGTCGAACTTACTCATTCGAATATATATGAGAAGGAGTTTCCGTAAAATACAATAGATTTAGCATGCATAAAAGAAAGTGAGATATGATGAAATTTTTAAAGAAATTAGTTGGAGATAAATGTTATCTTTCTCCAGTGGATGATATACTAGCAGATAAGGTAGCTCAATGGAGTAATGACTTGAGAGTTTCCATAAGAACTGGAGATATATCAGATATGATAACAGTTGATGCTCAAAGAGAGTATTTAAATGGTATGAATGAGAGAGGATATGCATTCTATATAGTTGACTCTGAAAACGACGAGGCTATAGGGATCATAAGGCTTATGAGAATAAGCCACATACACAAAAATGCTGTTCTTGGAATGTTTATTGGGGATTCGAATCATAGAAATAAAGGTATAGGAACAGAAGCAACAAAGCTAATATTGGATTTTGCTTTTAATGTGATAAATCTTAGAAACATAATGATAGAGACTTTTTCTTTTAATGAAAGGGCTATTAACTTATGCAAGAAGATTGGCTTTAAAGAGATAGGAAGAAGAAGAAACTCTATTATATATGGAAATAATGAGTTTGATGAAGTCTTCATGGATATATTGAATACTGATTTTCATGAATCAATTATATGTGAAGCGCTAAAATAGAAAGAGGACATTATATAACATTAGGCTGTTAAAAAATAAGAGCTATAAACTTTCAGTTTTATAGTTCTTATTTTTTTATTGCATTTTATATGAAAATTAGTTAAATCTAAATTTAGTGACTGCAAAACCCATCTGACTATTAATAATAAACAATAAGTGATTAACTCACATAAATAAAATATTAAAAAGGGTAAAATATATATATAATAAAAAGCAGATTTTGAGTTATCATATATAGGGAGGCGTTACAATGTTTAACTTTTTAAAAAGGGATAATGGAAAAGTAATAAGTATTAATGATATAGATAGTTTGTTAGGTAAGATTAATTTAATTGATGTTAGAGAAATATATGAATATAGAAATGGAAGTTTAAAAACAGCTAGAAATATTCCAATGGGAAATCTTTTAAACAATCCAGATAGATATTTTAAAAAAGAAAATGAATATTACCTTATGTGTCAAACAGGTTCGAGAAGCTCACTTGCTTGTAGGAGATTAACTAAAGAAGGGTTTAATGTGATTAATGTTAGAGATGGTATTGGAGCATATAAAGGGGCTAAAAGAAAATAACTTTAATTATTGTATAGAATATTTTAATTTGTAGTTGATATAATCACTTAAGAGTAATATAATTTAATTAAGTTAATACTTAATTAAATTATATTATAAAAGGAGTATATATGATAGAAAGTGTAAAAGTTTTTAAAGCTATTGGTGATGAGACAAGGATAAAAATACTAATATTATTATCTAAGAAGAATATTTGTGCAAAGGCAATAGCTAAGCATTTACAAATTTCTGAAGCTGCAGTATCACAACACATTAAAATTCTTAAGGAAGTAGATTTAATTGTAGGTTACAAAAGAGGATATCATGTAATCTATGACTTAAATAAGAAAGTTTTAGAAAAAGCTATAGAATTTATTAATGTATTAATTACTGATGACATATGCTCAATAGATGATAAGTTTAATGTAAGTTTAGAGAGCTTTCATGCTTTACAATGTGAAAAAAATTGTAAGGTGGTAAAGAAATGCTGTAAAGAGAGATTAAAGGAGGAAGAGTAATGAAGGTTTGTTTTCCAGTTAAATCTAATGAAGGTATGGAGAGTGTACCATATGGACACTTTGGAACAGCTCCAATGTTTGTAGTATGTAATTTAGAAACTAATGAGGTTAAGACTATAGGAAATGGTGATTTAGGTCATCAGCATGGTATGTGTCAACCAATGAAAGCATTATCAGGAGAAGTAGTAGATGCTGTGGTTGTAGGTGGTATTGGTCAAGGGGCTATAGTTAAGTTAAACTCCCAAGGAATAAAGGTATATAGAGCAGCAGAAGGAACTATAAATACAAACTTAGAGAAGCTTAAAAATGGTGAGTTGTCAGAATTCACTATGAATCATACTTGTAATCATGATGGATGTGACCATCATTAAAATATAATTAAGAATTGAAAGAACTGTATGAGGATAGAAGTATTTACTTCTATCCTCTAAATTAAGCTAAACTGTTTTAATGTGAATATCCACAGGAATACTGTAAGTATACAAAAGGCTGAAGTAAATACTACTATTTGGGCAGCTAATTCACTATCACCATCCATTTTTTGAGCCATAGTGAAGGAAGAAATAGCAGTAGGGGATGCAAAGATAAGCATTAACGCTATAAGTTCTATATCTCTAAAACCTAACCATATACTTATAGGCATAAGAATACTAGGAACTACAATAAGTCTACCAGTTACACCTATAATAGTTTGTTTCAAGTGAGCTTTTACATCGGTGAAAGAAAAGGAACCACCAAGTAAAATAAGGGAAAGAGGTGTAGCAATTCGTGATATATCACTTATGGATTTTTCAATAGCTGTTGGAAGTTTTATTCCAAAGATAAGAAAGAATAGTCCAATTGCTGATGTTATAATTAAAGGATTAGTAATAATTCCTTTTAGAGTATTTTTAATATCTAGCTTTCCGCATCTAAAAATTTCTAAGGATATCACTGCTAACATATTAAAAAAAGGAACAACAGTGGCTATTAGTATAGCTACAACACCAACTTTGTCCTCACTAAATAGGGAACATGCTACAGGTAGACCAAATATTATAAAGTTGCTACGAAATATACCTTGTATTAAAACACCACGTTTTTTATTATCCTTTTCAATAAGGGGAATGAGAATGCATAGTACTATAAAGGTAAGGGTAACACTTATAAGTGCAAAGCAAATAAGTTTGGGATTTATAGCTCCTTTTAAATCTGTTTTATATATATTATAAAATAACAATAGAGGCAAAAAAGCCTTAAAGGTGATACTATTCATAACCTTTAGAGTATTGTCATCAAACATTTTCAATCGCTTTAATACATATCCTAAAGCCATGGTAAGAAACAGTGGTAAAACTACATTAATTGATAAAATCAAATTTTCCATAATTAATATCCTTTCTAGTCTTTTGTTAATCTATTTCTCATATTTTATATGGTTGTCCCAATTAATTGTATACAAAGTTAAAGTGTTTTTCAATGTATAAGTAATAATTGATAATATTTGTAATAGGTGTTAAAATAAAAATGTAGTCTTACTCTAAGGAAGTATCCAAGGAGGAAGAGTAATAGATTTAAATCGTTCTGAATTACATGAGGGTTAGCCCAAATGATAAGGCGGTGTCATAGGATAGCGATATACTATCTCTGCTCTCTATTGGGACGCAGAGAGTATTTTTTTGAGAGGAGCTTAAGCTTTGGAAACAAGAATCGCATTGATTGGAATTATAGTAGAGGATACTACAGCTACAGAAAAATTAAATAATACTTTACATGACTATGGACAATATATTGTTGGGAGAATGGGGGTACCATATCGCGACAAGGAGGTGTGTGTTATCAGCGTAATTATAGATGCAACTAATGATATTATTAGTTCATTATCTGGTAAGTTGGGTATGCTTGATGGTATTACTGTAAAAACGATCTATTCAAAGAAGTAGAGTAAATATATAAAATCAGAACGATTAGGTATATATTAGAATAAAGCACTTAAAATCTTATTAAGAAAGAAGAGTAGATGTATGTATAATGTAAAATCTAAGGTAGCAACTGAATTTATTGAAGATGGAGAAATATTATCAACCCTTGAATATGCTAAGAAAAATAAAAATAATAAAGAGTTAATAAATAGTATTATAGAGAAGGCTAGAGAATGTAAAGGTTTAAACCACCAAGAAGCAGCAGTACTATTAGAATGTGATTTAGAAGAAGAAAATAAAAAGATAGAAGAGCTAGCTATGGAGATAAAGAATAAATTTTATGGTAATCGTATAGTTATGTTTGCTCCATTATACCTTTCTAATTACTGTGTTAATGGATGTATATACTGTCCGTATCACCATGGAAACAAACATATAGCTAGAAAGAAACTTACTCAAGAAGAGATTAAAAAGGAAGTAATTGCATTACAGGATCTTGGACATAAAAGACTTGCACTAGAAACAGGTGAAGATCCTATAAATTCTCCTATAGAATATGTATTAGAAAGTATAAAGACTATATATAGCATAAAACATAAAAATGGTGCTATAAGAAGAGTAAATGTAAATATTGCTGCTACCACTGTTGAGAATTATAGAAAATTAAAAGAGGCTGGAATAGGAACATATATATTATTCCAAGAAACCTATAATAAAAAATTATATGAAGAATTACATCCAACAGGACCAAAGCATGATTATAATTATCACACTGAAGCTATGGATAGAGCTATGGAGGGTGGTATAGATGACGTTGGTATAGGAGTTTTATTTGGATTAAACATGTATAAGTATGATTTTGTTGGATTACTTATGCATGCAGAGCATTTAGAAGCAGCCATGGGAGTAGGACCACATACTATCAGTGTACCTAGAATTTGTCCTGCTGATGAAGTAAATCCAGAAGATTTTACTAATGGAATTTCTGATGATATATTTGCAAAGATTGTTGCAATCTTACGTATTTCAGTACCTTATACAGGAATTATTGTATCTACAAGGGAATCTCAAAAATCTAGAGAAAGAGTGCTTCACCTTGGAGTTTCTCAAATTAGTGGAGCTTCATGTACAAGTGTTGGAGGATATGCTCAGAAGGAAAAAGAAGAAGAAAATTCAGCACAATTTGATATCAGTGATACAAGAACTCTAGATGAAATTGTAAATTGGTTACTTGGTATGGGATATATCCCTAGTTTCTGTACTGCGTGTTATCGTGAAGGTAGAACTGGAGACAGATTTATGCAGTTAGTAAAATCAGGCCAAATTTCTAACTGTTGTTTACCTAACGCCCTAATGACTTTAAAAGAGTATCTAGAGGATTATGCATCTGAAGATACAAAAGCTAAAGGCGAAGAAGTCATAAAAAATGAAGCTATGAAAATTCCTAATCCTAAAGTTAAGGGTATTGTAGAGGAACACCTAAAAGAACTTAATGAAGGAAAACGTGATTTTAGATTCTAAATATAATAAAAATAGAGGGCTAGCCCTCTATTTTTTCATATCTTTAATTATACAAATTCCTTGAGTCATGGTACCCATTGGACAATAAACACACCAAGAACGTGGTTTATAGAGAGCCATGGTAACTATACCTAGGAGAGTTGAAGTTAACATTAAGCTATAGAAGCCAAAACTAAATTGAGCTATCCAAGGAGAAACATAGGATAAATCTGTGAAGTTCCAAGGTAATTTAAAGGTCCAAAGTATAGTAAGAACTTCTTTTAGAGTATTTGTCCCTTGGAAAACTAAATATGTGTTAAATACCATATTAATGAACATAGTTAAAAAGAAAATTAAAAATCCGTATCTAAAATATTTAGATTTTAAAAATTTAGGCATAGGCTTATTTCTTGATAATTTTAATTTATTACCTAATAAATCTAATAGTTGTCCTCTACCGCAGTATTTATTGCAATAGCCTTTATTTCCTTTAACTATTGAAATTAATAAAGGTACGATGAAACAAATTAATCCTAGCCAAGCAAAGAGTATATTAAATAACCCTAAAATTAAATATAGGGATGATAATATCCAAAGATATTCATAAAGATGCTTTTTCCTCTTTTTCATTAGTTACCTCCTTGTTGTTTAATTTCTATAGTAGATGCAGGGCAAGCTTTAACACATTTTCCACATCCAACACACTTATCATAATCAACCTTTGAAAAAATACCCTTGTTAATAGCAATGGCTTCAAGGGGACAGACTTTTTCACAAGCACCACAGGCTACACAGTAGCTAGTATCCACATAAGCCTTTCTTTTAACAATTTTCTTTTCCATAAATTTACATCCTCCTGTTTTATAAATGTTGTAGTAAGCATATTATAACTGTATAATTAAAAGAAAATATGTGATATAGTCACACAAGCAATTTTTTTAGGAGGATAATATGTTAAATAGTTTAGATGTATTTAATAAAAGACTTGAAGCTTTGTATGATGCTTATCCTGTATTAAAAGAAATAGATGACAGCCATGAAATTATAAGAAAAAATGTAATTTTTAAAAGTTTATTAAGTGAGGAGTATTTAAAAACAGATAGTGGAAACTGCATAGGTATGTTATTTGTTATAAGTGGAATTATAAAGGTTCAAAAAGTAACAGAAGAGGGAAATGAAACTAATCTATATAATGTAGAGCGTGGTGAGCTATGTCATGAAGCGTTAAGTTGTTTTGTAAATTGTCAATCACTAAATATAGAAGGCATAGCCATGCAAGATTCTTTAATTGCTATCTTACCATCAGATATAGTAAAAAAATATTTACTAAGAGATTATAGATTTATGCATGTTATCTATAAAGATTTATATGCAAAATTTAGAGGAGTTATAGAAAATAAAGAGGCTAGAATTCATGAATCCTTAGAAAGGAGATTGGTTAAATTATTACTTAGTAACAATACTAAAATAATTTATACAACCCATGGAGAACTTGCTTTTGAATTGGATTCTTCAAGAGAAGTAATAAGCAGAAAGCTTAAGGAACTAGAGAAAAAAGGATATTTATTAATATCAAGAGGTAAAATTCAATTACTAAAAGATTTAGACGAACTATATAATTAGTAAGGAAATTATAATACAAAGATAATTACATAAACAAAAGAAAGGGTGAAGTTATATATGAAAGACAAAAGTTTAAGTAATGGTTTTTTAAATATAGTAAAAAAAATGAATAATGAAATAATAGGGCAAGGAGAATTCATTCATAAATTGTGCAATTATTTTAAAGAAAAGTTTGAAGAAGATAAGAAGGGCATATTACTTTTAGCCGGTAAACGAGGAACTTTTAAAAAAGCTAGTGTAAGGCTATTATTTGAAAAACTTAACGAGGAAGGAATAACTGAAGATTATCATATAGATGAAATAGATTTAGCCTCTTACAATTTTAATTTAGGATATAATGCTTTTTTAAGTGACTTATATGAAAAACTAAATAGTAGTTCACAGGTTATAATGTTTAAAAATACTGAAAAAGCTTCAGAAAATATTTTAAAGGTATTATCAGAAATATATCCTAATACTTGTTTAAAGTTAAAAGATAACTATATTATGAAAAATAAGTTTCTTATTGAAGCAAAGAGTAAGGATAAAGACAATATAGGAGAATTCATCTGTCATAATAAGTTTTTCATATTTATTTATAATAGTGATGATAATGTAATAGAAGATGGAATTTTAGATAATAGGGAAGAGGTGTTATATACTGAAAGCCTTACAGAAGAGGAACAAAATAAAGTAATTAGAAGAGAAGTGTTAAGGTCAATAGATGGTATACAAAAGCATATGCAAGGAAATATAGTTCTTGGAATAGAAAATAAAGATGAAGAGGAAGATAACTTTGGAATTTGTAGTTTTCTACAAGAAAACTTCATAGAAGATAGCAATTTTGGAATCAGTGAATATATATCCTATAAAATTTATAAACCAATTATGAACCTAATACAAAAGGAAGGACTTTATAGTGAAAGTCAGATTTTAATATATGTAGATAAGAATGAGATATATTGCAAATCAGATGATGAAATATACAAGTTAGAAAACTATCTAGTACCTACCCTTGAAGAAGTAAAATATAAATTGGATTCTATAATAGGTATAGAAGAACTGAAGAATTTTATAATAAATGTTGAAAATAATTGGAAAGTACAAAAAATAAGAAAAAGACTTGGACTAAAAACTTCAAAGATATCTATGAATATGATATTCACAGGAAATGCAGGCACAGGAAAGACTAATGCAGCTAGGGTTACCTTTGAATATTTAAACGCCTTAGGTATATTAACTAAAGGTGTATTTGTAGAGGTGAGTAAAGCAGATTTTGTTACAGAGAACATTAATGATACATCTAAGAGAACAAATGATGTAATTAATTCTGCCTTAGGAGGAGTACTATTTATAGATGAAGCATATTCCTTATGTGAAAGTGAAGAAGATAAGGTTGGTAAGGAAATAGTAGATGCATTACTTAAGGGCATTGAGGATAATAGAGATAATTTAATAGTCATATTAGCTGGTTATGAAAAGGATATGGAAAGATTTCTAACTATAAATCAAGGTCTAAAATCTAGATTTTCAAATACTATACACTTTAAAGATTACAACCCAGTAGAAATGTATGAAATAGCAGTTAACATAGCTAAATCTAAGGGGTATAGAATAGCCAAAAATGTAAAAGCAGGGTTAATAGATTTATTTACAAGAAACCAAATTATAGGCAAAAATGATTTAGGTAATGCTAGGTTTGTAAGAAATATAGTGGAAAATGCAATAATTGATGCTTCTAAAAAATATCTAACTAATAGTGATAAGGAAATTGATTTATTAGATAGAGATAACTTTAACTTTAGAGCAAATGCAAAGTTTGATTTAGAAGAAAAATTAAATGAAATAATAGGACTTGATGACGTTAAAAAACTATTAAGAAGTCAATATAAGCTTATAGTTGCTCAGGAAAAAAGGAAATCTGTTGGAGTAAATACTAAGATAGAGCAAAATTTAAATATGGTATTTACAGGTAATCCAGGCACAGGTAAAACAAGCATAGCAAGATTAGTAGCTGAAATGCTAAATAGTATGGGATTATTAAAGGTAGGTCAACTAGTAGAAACTGATAGATCAAGTTTTGTATCAGAAGTTCCAGGGGAAACCCCAAAGAAAACAGAAGAGAAGTTTAAAGAAGCTTTAGGAGGAGTATTATTTATTGATGAAGCATATACCCTTGCCAATGACTCATTAGGAATTGAAGCCATAGAAACTCTGTTAAAGTTAATTGAAGATTATTCTAAGGAAGTAATAGTGATATTAGCTGGATATGAAGAAGAAATGGAAGAATTCTTTGATGTAAACATAGGTTTAAGGTCAAGATTTCCATTATGGACTAATTTTGCAGATTATAATCCCAATGAACTTTTTGAAATGGCTGTAAAACTTGTTGAAGCAAAGGGATTTAAGTTATCTAAGAATGGATATATAGCTTTAAAGAAAAGCTTTGTTGAAATCTACAATAACTCAGATGCACAATCAGGAAATGGCAGGATGGTTAGAAATTACGTAGAAAAACTAATTAGAAATCAAAGCATAAGAATTGTAGAAGAGGATATCAGCGTTTATGAGATGAATCTTATAACTGCTAAGGATGTAGAAAATATAAATGTTATTGACGATGATAACATCTTTAATTTAGATAGTAAATTAGAGCTATTAGTTGGTAATGAAGATGCAAAGGAATTTTTAAAAAATCAATATAAGCTTTTAAAGGTTAGAGAAAGAAGAAAAAAATTAGGATTAGGATCAGATATCAATAGATATATGAATATAATATTTACAGGGGAAAATGGAACAGGGAAGAAAACTGTAGCTAATATTCTCTCAGAAATGTATTATAGTATGGGAATAGTTAAAGCTAAAAACATTGTAGAAATGGATAAATATGAATTCATGGCAATGATTAATAAGGGAATAAAAATTGAAGATATATTTAGTAAATTTTCAGGGAAAATGCTATTTCTAAATAGGGTAGACCTTCTCCTAGAGGAACAGCAATATAATAAAATAGTATCGGATTTCATTAAATTCTTAGATAAAAATAATAAGGTTATATTAATCCTTTCAGGAGAAAAAGAAGGAATGAAAAAACTAGTATTATCTAATCCAGCCTTTAACTACAGATTTCCAACTTGGTTTGATTTTGAAGATTATGATTATATGGGACTATGTAATATAGCATTAAGTATATTAAGTAAAAAGGGATATTCTTTATCGAAGGATGCAGAAGAGGAAATTAATAAAACTATAATAGATATATATGGTAATCCAAATTTAGTAATAAAAAATGGATTAATGATAAAACAGTATTTAGATAATCTTATAAGAACTCAGAGTATTAGAATATGTGATGAAGAATTTAGTAGAGATAGTATAAATTTTATAACCTTAGATGACATAGTAAATAGTAAAAAAGAATTTTTAAAAAGAAATATTGTAAAGTAGTAAAATAAAGCAGTAAAGAACTATATCAAGATATGTTTTGATATAGTTCTTTACTTTAGTATAAAATTTATAAGCTTGATACATATAATTTGTATTAACAATTAATAAGTATAAACAGTATCTAAGTAGGCATTATTATTCCGCAAGCTAATCGTTTTCCAGAATTACCGGCAGGTTGACTAGTAAAGTCATCAGCATTTTCATGGATTATGATAGCTTTTCCAATAATATCTTTTATAGAAAATCTGCTTAAATATACATTCATTGCAGCAATACCATTTGATGACATTAATGGTGGGAGATCTCCATGGTGATAAGGGTGAGGTTCATTTGTTGGATTCCAATGTCCACCAGTAGTTTTAAAAGGATCACTTGGATCACCTATATTACAACTTTCAAACTCATGGATATGAAATCCATGGAAAAGTGAAGGTTTTCCTTCAGAGTTGTATCTTGGAATACCAGTAACACATACTTTAAGAAGTATTCCATCAGTTAAAGAACAAAACATTGCTTTACCGCTCATTTCAGGAGCTAAAGGTCCACCTTCAATTACTGCATAGGCTGTTGGTTCAGGCATACCGTGATTCATAATTATGTCGTTAATACTAAATTTATCATTAGCCATTCTCATATTAATACACTCCACTTTATTGATACAATATAATTTATAATATGTTGTAGTAAGTTTGTGTGTGAACATGAAATATAAATATTTTATGTATTTTATTAAATTTAGTTTAATTAAATCAAATTTATGTAAATTTGATTTTAATAAACAAAAAATATATAATAGATATATAAGGAAGAGGAGGGATATAAATGGAAGTTCTTATATTTGTATTAAATGACCCAAGAGATTTGGAGGAAATAATGGTTGAATTCACTAACATAGGTATAAGTGGGTCTACAATTATTGATACTGTAGGGATGGCTAACATTTTATCTAGTTGTGAAGATGCAAGTATGTTTTCTTCACTTCAATTATTATTAAACAAAGGAAGGTCATCTAATAAAACAGTATTTACCGTTTTAAAGAAAGAAAGAATAGAACAAGCACTAGAGATTATTAACAAAGTAACTGGAGGATTAAATGGCCCAGGTAATGGAATAGCATTTACAATTCCAGTTAATAGGGTATTTGGAGGTAGTTTTCAACAAAATTAGGAGGGACTGAAGTTAAAGATGAATTGGTTATATGTACTAGGGATAGTAATACTTGCAGGTATATTTTTAGGATTACTAGTAAGTTATATTAAACTACCAAAGGTAACAGGATACTTATTAGCAGGGATAATAATAGGACCTTTTGTTTTAAAGATTGTACCTACTGAAGCTATCCATGGATTAACAGTTATTTCAGAGGCTGCCTTAGGGTTTATTGCTTATAGTATAGGTAGTTCTCTTAATTTTAAGGATTTAAAGAAAATTGGTTCTGGAATTATAATTATAGCTTTATTTGAAGCACTTATGGCAGTAGTAGTTGTAACTTTAGTTATGATAACAGTATTTAAGCAACCATTAGCTTTTAGTTTATCTTTAGGCGCAATAGCTTCAGCAACAGCACCTGCAGCTACAATTATGGTTCTAAAGCAATATAGAGCTAAGGGACCCTTAGTAAATACTCTTATACCAGTAGTTGCTATAGATGATGCCATTGCAGTTATAGCCTTTGGAATAGCTTTATCTATTGCAAAAGCTTTAACAAATGGGACAGGAGCTTTGACAGTGATGTCAATAATGAATCCTTTTATAGAGATTATAGGATCTGCTGTTTTAGGAATAATACTAGGATTTGTGTTAGCATTTATTAATAGGTTATCTAACAGTAGAGAGCAAACTATGAGCATGGCTATAGGTGTAATTTTATTAGCTATAGGCCTAGCTAACAAATTACATTTGTCTGGATTATTAACTTGTATGGTTATGGGTGGAACCATCAGTAACATTACCGATGGTAAAACTAAATTACTTACTGTATTAGATGAGTTTACTAATCCAATATTTATAGCGTTCTTTACCATATCAGGATTAGAACTAGATATGTCAGTTTTGAAGACTGTAGGTATAATTGGAGCTGGCTATGTAATAGCTAGAGTTATTGGTAAAGTTTTAGGAGCTTATTTAGGAGCTAAGATAGCTAAGTCAGAGCCTATAGTTCAAAAATATTTAGGATTAACTTTAGTACCACAGGCAGGAGTAGCTATTGGACTAGCACTTATAGTTCAAAATGAATTACCAGCTTATGGTACGCAGATTAGAACTATAATATTAGCAGGAACTGTTATATATGAGTTAATAGGCCCACTATGTACTAAAATAGCTATATTTAAAGCAGGTGAAGCAAATAAAGCTTAATAATAAATATGGTTCATGTATAACATCGTTGATTTGGCTTTAAATTTACTATAAACAATGATATAATGAGTCTATAAAATTAAATATATTTTATGGTTTTAAAGTTTATTCTTTAAATTAAAAGGGAAGTTGGTGAAAATCCAACACGAACCCGTCACTGTAACAAGGAGTGTATTCTAGATAAGCCACTGTTAACTTAGTTAATGGGAAGGTTAGAATATATGTTGATATGAAGTCAGGAGACCTGCCATAGGATATAGACCAAAAAACCCACGGGGAAACTGGGAGGTGTCTAACATGAAAGATGTATTTAGTGCTTTTCATAAGAGAAACTACTTTTGTAAATCTTTTAATTGTTATACTAGACATCCCGTATAGGATGTCTTTTTTCATGTATAAAAACATAAGTTTATATACATGAAATGCAGGGGAGTGATTAATCTTAAGGTCATTAATAATATTAGCTAAGACAAGGAGATTACAATGAGTAGTATATATGTAACTAAACAATTTATCTCTGATAGTAATATCAAAGAAAAACTAGGTCAAGTATCATTAATTCTTTTAGGAAGTTTAATTTATTCTTTAAGTGTAAATATGTTTATAGTTCCACATAAGTTTTTAAGTGGGGGAGTAGCTGGGATAGCATTACTTTTACAATATGTAACAGATATTCCTTCAGGGTATTTTACATTGTTTATCAATATACCTATATTTTGTTTTGGAATTAAGGTAATTAATAAGGAATTTGGGTTTTTAAGTTTTATTGGTATGATATCAATGTCTATATTTTTAATATTAACTGAAGATATAACTAGATTTATTAAAGTAGATGATTTATTAATATCATGTATAAGTGGAGGAGTTTTATGTGGTTTTGGTATGGCCATAATATTTTTAAATAAGGCTTCAGAAGGTGGAACGGATATAATAGCTATTGCTTTAAAGAAAAAGTATGGTGTTAATTTAGCTTCTATGACATTTATATTAAATGGAGTCATTGTTTTTACAGGGTTAATTTTAAATGATCTAACTATAACTATCTATACGTTAATATCTCTATTTATAAGAGCCTATATTCTAGATAAAGCTATTACTATGACTAATGAGAGAAAATTAATTATAGTGATAAGTAATAATCCAGAGGAAATAAAAAATTCTATCTTGGAACTTTTAGGAAGAGGTGTTACCTTTCTTCATGGAGAAGGTGCTTTTACAGGAGAGAAAAAGAAAGTTATATACTCTATAATGAGTTCTAAACAAGTGGAAAAGGCTAAGAAAGCTATACTAGATATTGATGGTAATGCAGTTATATCCATAATGAACGTGAATGAAGCTCATGGAAAGGGATTTAAACAGTTATCTTTTTAAGACGTAATTTAAATAAATATAAGAAAAAAGTGCTAGTCTTTTATAAGATCAGCACTTTTTTAAATTTAAATTTCATTTTACATTAGCCATTTACTACAGCTAAGATAGTGTCCTCAGGAGTAAGAAGTGTTACTTCACTTGGAATATTAATATCTTTAGCTAGTAGTTTATCATTAAATTGCATATTAGCTACATTCACTTCAATATATTCTGGAATCTTTTCTACATTTCCTTGAAAATCAAGATATGGTCTAAAGGTTTCTAAAACTAGTCTTTTAGATTCCAAATTTTCTTGACCTATATAATTTATAGGAATAGTTAGTTTAATTACTTCATTTGGTTTTACATATTGTAAATCAAAATGTATAATTTCGTGTAGGTTGTTTTTTTGAATATCTTTAACTACACAGTTTAGAGTTTTTCCCTCTAAATCAATAGGTATGATAGAACCACTAAAACTGCCTTTTAACATTTTTAACAGTTCAGTTTTATTCATCTTAGCAGAGATGGGTTCTTCTAAAAATTCACCATAGATTACGCAAGGTACTTCTCCCAAATTTCTAAGCTTCTTTAAATTCTCCTTTGAGCTTCTTTCATATACTTTAAATGTTGTACTTTTCATAATAAATCCCTCACTTATTTTTAATAATTTTCTGTTGATTTATTAAGCTCAGTATATAAAATTGTCACAGTAAAATTCATAAATGAATCTAAGCACTATTAATTACACACAGAGCTTATACAAAGCCCACATATGCATCAACCTCCTTAAATATACTTATACCATGATAACATATATTAAGGAAAAAGCAAAATTCATAAAATATTAGAATAGATAATACTTTACAATGTAAATATATACATATATAATTATACATAGATATACTATGTATAGTAAACCGAGGTAAGGGGTGGAATTATGAAAATAAATAAAGAACTTTTGAAAGGAAGCACGACAATACTTATATTAAGTCTACTTAATCGAAAAAATATGTACGGATATGAAATGATTAAGGAGATAGAAGAAAGGTCTAAGGGTATTTTCTCTTTTAAAGAGGGAACGCTATATCCTATTCTTCATAGTTTAGAAAATGAAAATTTTATAGAAGCTTACTGGGATGAAGGCGAAGGAAAGCGTAAGAGAAAATATTACAAGATAACGGAAAATGGTAACAAAATTCTCAAAGAAAAAGAAGCAGAATGGAAATTGTTTAGTTCTACAGTTAATGAAGTATTAGGGGAGGGAGATTTATGTCTACAGTAAACCATCCGAAGGTAGAAAAGTATATAGAAGAAGTATGTGGATTAGTTAAAAATAAAAGAGTTCATAAAAATATAAAAGAGGAACTTATAGATCACATAGAAGAGATTATACAAGAGTACAGAGATGTTGGAATAACGGAGGAGGAAGCTATAGATAAAGCTATTATGCAAATGGGTTCATACGAAGTTATAGGAAGGGATTTGAATATGGTTCATAAAGCATCTCCTGATTGGATGCTTTTAGGTATAACCGCTATATTTATATTAGTTAGCATATTTACTTTAGGCTTCATTCAGAAGAATAATGCATTGACACACAGTTCATATGCTAATTTTTTAGGTAAGACTATAATTTATGCATCAGGAGGAATTATATTAACAGCAGTTTTACTTAAAATTGATTATAGAAAATTAAAAAAGTACTCTAAATATGTTTATAGTGGAGTAATAATTCTGTTAATATCCCAAATCTTTATAAATACAGGCTATATAAATGGAGAAATGGGCTGGATAGTTATTGGGCCAATTAGTTTTAATGCTTTTAATATAGCACCTTTTTTTCTAATCATTGCTTTAGCTGGAATGCTTGATAAGTGGAATTGGAATGAGATTAAAAGTATATTAAAAGGGATTTTTATTGCTTTTGTACCAATAATATTTTTTATTATTGGAAATGCTTCAGTTAGCATTATTATATATGCCATATCAGCTATTACTTTGATGATTATATCAGGTGTGAAATTAAAACATATTATAACTTCCTTTGGAGCTATGGGGGTTATCTTTTTATCTTGTATGGTTAGTGAACCTTACAGAATAAAAAGATTTCATGTGCTTTTTAATCCTTCATTAGATGTAGATGGAATGGGATGGATTTATAATCAACTAGTTAAATTAAGGGAATCGGCGGGATTGTTTGGACAGGGAGCAAATTTTATACCAAATATGTTGCCAGAAATTCATACAGACTTTATATTTACCTATATAGTTTATTCTTTTGGATGGATTGCTGGAATAATACTAATTTCTTTAATTTTAGCATTCATAATAAGAATGGGTATAATAGGAAAAAGTACTAAAGAAACCTATGGTAAATTACTAGTAAGTGGATTTTGTGCATTATTTATAGTGCAGTTTTTACTAAGTATTTCTGTTAGCTTGACATTAGCACCTACAGTTTCAGTAAGCATGCCATTTATTAGTTATGGTGGAAGCCAACTTTTAATTAATATTTTAGCTATAGGTTTAGTATCTAATGTATGCAAGTGGAGAAATACGCCATATGATGCAGAAGTTAATTAGGTTTTTAATAAAATAAAAATTATGATTTACTATTATTATATAATAAAAGTATTAAGAAAATTTGTTGACATACATATATAATGATGGTAGTATTTAATAAAATATAACACTTAGGAGAATTAAAATGAGTAGAGAAATTAACTTTAAATCAACAAAAGTTAATATGGCATATTATCTTAGCTATTATAGATAGGGTTTGTATTTATAAACAATTATAGATGCAAGCCAGTTTAACAAATTTGGTTTGTGTCTATGATGGTTAGGAAGATTTGCTATACTCAAATGTTTAGTGATTAGACCACATAGATATATCTATGTGGTTTTTATATTTGATGCCTTCTTATTTAAACCACATGGAATCAATCTATGTGGTTTTATTTATTTTAGGAAGGAGATTAGAACATGAAAAACAGAGAGAACTTTACAAGTAGAGCAGGATTTGTGATATCTTGTATTGGCGCAGCAGTAGGACTTGGAAATATATGGATGTTTCCTTACAGGTTAGGGCAAAATGGGGGAGCTGTATTTCTAATACCATACTTTATTTTTGTACTTATACTAGGATCAACAGGGTTAATCACAGAGTTTGCCTTTGGAAGAGGTGCCGAGGGAGGAGCTTTAACAGGAATTAAAAAAGGGTTTAAGAATAAAGGTTTAAAGGGAGGAACTCTCTTTGGATTTATACCAGCCATAGGACTTGCAGGAGTGTTTATGTTTTATAATGTGGTAGTAGGTTGGATAATTAAGTATTTAGGACTTAGCCTTAGTGGAAATATAAAAAATATTGATATACCTAAGTACTTTGAAAGTTTTGCAGGAAGCACCCAAACTATACCATGGAATTTACTAGCAATAGTACTAGCCTTGATAATTGTATGTATGGGTATATCTAAGGGAATTGAAAAAATAAATAAAATTATAATGCCTATGCTTTTTGGAATTTTTATATTGTTAGCTATTAGATCATTAACTTTACCTGGAGCTATAGATGGGGTGAAGTACCTATTAACACCACAATGGTCATACCTATTTAAAATAAATACATGGGTAATGGCACTTGGTCAAGCCTTCTTCACAGTATCTTTAAATGGATGCGGAATGGTGGTATATGGTAGTTACATAGAGAAGGATTTAGACATTCCAAGGTCTGCAGTGAGTACTGCTGTACTTGATACTATTGCGGCATTATTAGCATCCTTTGTTATTATGCCAGCAGTATTTGCCTTTGGCTTAGATCCAGCAGCAGGTCCACCTCTATTATTTATAACAATACCAACTATATTTAAAGCTATCCCTGGTGGACAAATACTTATGATACTATTCTTTTTAAGTGTATTATTTGCAGCAATTAGTTCTTCAATAAATATGCTAGAAGGGCCAGTAGAATCTTTTATGGCACAAACAAAATTAAGCAGAAAAACAGCTACTATTTTAATAGCTGTAGTGTCATTTGTATTATCAATACCTTTAAATTTAAATATGAATTTGTTTAGCAACTTTGCAGATGTAATTACTATAGTAATATCACCATTAGCTGCACTGTTAGTATTTATAGTATTTTACTTTATGTACAACAAAGAACAGGTGTTAGAAGAAATAAATAGAGGTGCTAAGAGAAAGTTAGGAAATAAATTTTTTATGTTTTCAAAATATGGGTTTATCCTTATAACAGTATTGGTAATAATACTAGGAATAATTTACGGTGGGATATAAGTCTGTTTATACTAATTTTAGATGTGGATTTTCCTATTTTAAAGAGGGTAATAACTATATATTCTAAATAGTAAATTCTCTGAAACCCGCATGAACAGAAGAACTAGTTAACTATTTTCATAGTTAACTAGTTTTATATATTAATATTTATATAGT
>NZ_JPMD01000032.1 GCF_000732635.1 Clostridium sulfidigenes
TATAAATATGCTCTAATAGAATATCATGGACATAATAGATACATAGGGGGTTAGCCCCTATTATTACTAAGTTTGAGGCGTGTCCTTAACTGTGTCTTTCCCTGTGTCCTTGAAATCAAGGATACAGTTTCTAAGTGTTTTCATAATTATTCTTTCTTATAAAGGCTCTTTGACATCCATAATTTTTACCAAACCTCAGCTTTCCTGTGCCCATGTTATAGGGTTCCCAATCCTCAAGGACACGGAGCACATCATTAATTTCTCTAGAATTCATAGGTTTCATGTATTTAGGATCTCCTTGTAATAGCTCCACCCATATCTCCATGGCACATATTTTATCTCTTTTTTTAGTAGGTATTGTCTCTTCTTTAAAGTTAGTTCCATGAATATAACTTCTTCTAGCTGCCACATCAAGGTCCTCCCAATTTTCAGGAAGAGGCATTTCAAGGTATTCATGAATCAATCCCTCCATGGAACTTCTCTCTGTGTGCTTTTCTTGGATTTTAACTGCTTGCTTTTCTAGTTCCAGCTCTAAGAATAACCCTTCCCCCATATTCCAAAGCTCCACAGCTTCTGCCCAAATCTGGTGGATTTCAGCCTTTATATCCTCTCTCCATAAATTCTTTTTAATTCTATGTTTCTCTACCATTACAGGCCAAAATCTTCTGTTCCCTGTTTTATCCTTTAAGAAGTCCATTTCATTGGTGGTGCCAAAGAATACACACTGCCTTGGAAACTTTGTAACCCTCTTTCCATAGGCAACTCTATAGATATCTTCCCTCTTAGATATAAAGTGTTTTACTGCCTCCGTCTCTGCTTTTTTTGCAGCAGTAAGCTCTGCCATTTCTATAATCCAAGCATCTTGGAGTTGTTCATAGGCTTCTTTTCCTTGCACTGTGTTAAAGGAATCAGAGTACCAGTTTTGCCCAAGAAGGCTTAAAATATGACTCTTACCTACACCTTGTTTTCCAACTAAAACCAGCATATAATCAAACTTCACTCCTGGATTAAAAATCCTAGCCACTCCAGCAACTAAGGCTTTTCTTGTAACCATTCTGTTATATTTGGTATCACTAGCTCCTAGGTAATCTATAAAGAGGTTGTCCACTCTTTTAACTCCATCCCACACTAAGGAATTAAAGTAATCTCTAATGGGATGAAACTTATTTTTCTCCTCTACAATTAAAAGACCATCATTAATCTTCATGGGGCTAGTTATCCTATAAACCTTTTCTATATAATGCCTTAAAGATGAATCATCACTGTCCTTCCACTGATCCCCTTCTTTTTTATTAAGAAGCCTATGCCAGGGTAGATTACCCTTAATCACAGTTCTATGGGAAAATTCATTTAAAGCTATTTTTCCCTTTAAATTTTCGTCATTTTCAAGAATCAAACTAATATTTTCTATAGTGGACTTGTACTGTCCAAGCTTATCCACCTCTAAGTGCTGCATCCATTGGTTAGGCTCTTCACTTAAAACTATTTCACATATATTTTTATTTACTACTTTCTTATTATTTTTTGGAAGGTCCACTATATCCTTATTTGGCATCTGATTATCTACAAATACTTTAACTTCGCCATTTTCCTTTAGGTCATTTCTTCGTACCTTCTTATCCATGGCTATAGCTTCCTTATTATTAGGGTTTACCTCTTCTTTATTATAAGGAGTTTCCTCCGCCTTATTATCATAGGAACATTTCTCTTCCCCATTATTATGAAATTTTTCTTCTTTATGATTATAAAAGTCTTCATCTCTATGATCATTAAGCTCTTCCTCAACCTTAAAATCCATCTTAGCTTGCAAAAGCCGTTCCTTTCCGATTGTTAACTTCACCTGATTATCATTTCTAGCAAAGTCTATCATAGCCTTATAGGAAGGAAGGTTAATACTCGGTGTATCCTCAGGTACTCCTTCGTCTAGATGTCCAAAGCTATGAAGCCTCATTAAATCAAAGGCATTACAAAGGAGCCCTGACATAGGATCTGTACTGTGATAGGAGTAAGCAAAATCTCCTTCCTGATAAATAACTAATCCCCCAGAGGTAGAGCCCTTTACATAGGTATATCTATCCTTGTCCATAGTAGGAATATATATATGACTTAAAAATTTATCTATAACCTGGGGAGTGGAATAGCAACGGCAAAAGCCTCCTATGATTCCCGTCTTTTCCCTTGGAGAGCCTTGCTTATTTGCTAAAGCTCTCCTGTGCTTTTTAGCCCTAGAGGATTCTGGCCAAGAACTTCTATCCTTCCAATTTTCATAGGAATTTAAAACCTGATCTGCATTAAGCCATGGAGCATCCTTATAGTAAAAGACAAAATCTCCATCACTGCTAGTTGAAGGCCAGTACATAAGTCTAGAAGGTTCATAGGTACTATCATCAAAGTAATCCATGCCTATATCTTTAGCAACCTTTCTTCCTATGGCTTCATATTCCTCAGGTGTCACCCTTCTATTTAAAGGAATTACTAGGCGAAATCTAGGTCTCTCTTCGCAATGCTTATGGGTAGAGTATATAACTGCAGCAAAATCAAATAACATATCCAAGGTATCCCATAGGTAAGAAGTGGCATAATCACAATCTAAAGTCAGTAGTTGCCTATCCATGACAGAAGCCTTTGTCCTTCTACCATCCTTTAAAGTACCACCTACAAAGCCACCCACATCCTTTATATTATCCTGAAGATCCTTAGGTGAATTTCTATACTCCTCCAAGGTTTCAGAGGTATAAACAGTACTACTAAGTTTTTCTATTAGCTGACCCCATGTGACATTAACATTATCCCACTGCTTATCCCTTCTTCTTTTCCCCACTGACAGAGTAAGGCTTCCTTCATACTTTAATGCCCCTTGAATATTATTTTCCTTCATAACTTACATACCCCTTTTTCTTAAAATTTTCTATAATAACTACTTTCATTAACCTCAGCTGTTAAAGGTAAATTCATAGCCCAAAGTATTGGTGTGCTCATGATTTCCTCCACCTCTTTAACAGAGCCAAAGCCCTTAGGCACCTCCAAAACCACTTCATCATGGACATGGATAACGCATTTATATCCAGCCTTTTCAAGATTTAACATAGCCTCTCCAAGACAATCCCTAGCTATAGCTTGTACAATGTTTTCCGTAAGCTTACCTCCATAGGTTTTAAGGACTCCCCACTGCTTTTTATTTTGATCAACCCCTTCATAGGTAAGGACATTTTTATTAAGTCTAAAATCCCTCTTTACTCTCGCATTTATATAGGCAAGGCTTCTTCCTGAAGGCAGGGTTACAAACAAAATTCCATCCTCCATGGAAAAAGTAATCCCATTACGCATCTTTACAACCTTTCCATGGATTACAGATTTTAAAGCAGCTCTCTCAATATTCTTCCACAGCTTTACAATATTTCTATTTGCAGCCCTCCAGGTGATAACTAAGTTAGTAACCTCCTTATCATCAAGGCCCATCTTTAAAGCTCCCATGGAAAGCAATGCTCCCCTACCTCCTTGATAACCTAGAGCAAGCTCTGCAATCTTTCCCTTTTCCCTAAGAATACTGCCCTTGGTAACCTCTTTCTCATCCACATGAAACATTTTAGCAGCAGAGGTTTCGTAAATCCTTCCATGGGAATTAAAAACATTTAACCTCCAAGTCTCATTTGCTAGCCAAGCTATAACCCTAGCTTCAATGGCATTATAATCTGCAATGATAAATCTAGAACCCTCCTTAGGAATAAAGGATGACCTTATAAGTTCACTAAGAACCTTAGGTACACTTGGATAACACATTTCCAGTTCATAATAATCTCTACTTTTCAAAAGATCTCTGGCTATATCTAAGTCATCTAAAGTAGTCTTAGGAAGATTTTGTACCTGAACAAGCCTCCCAGCCCATCTTCCGGTTCTACTAGCTCCATAAAACTGAAACAAGCCTCTAATTCTCTTATCCTTACCCATGGCACTAGCCATAGCTTCATACTTTTTAATAGAGGTCTTAGAAAGGATTAACTTTAATCTCAGTACTGACTTAATTTCATCACTGATATCACGGTTTAACAGCCTTTCTATAGACTCCTTACTAAGGCTATCTGTATAAACATCCCTATCCAAAAGCCAACTCTTTAACCTTTCATTACTATTAGGATTTTCAATTCCTGTAACCTTTGTCATCTCTTCTTTTATATAATCCTGGCTTTCCCTTGCACATTCTCTAGCACTAGCTATAAGGTCCTCATCTACTAAAATTCCATAATCATTAATCCTTTGATCCAGGTGCCATAGCTTTTCTTCCTTAGGAGTGAGTCTAAACTTACTTAACCTTTTTCTAAGAGCCCTCTCCACCTCCACATCTCTTCTGCAATACACAGTAAAAAGCTGCCACCTAACAAAATCGTCCTCTGGTACATGTCGTAAGGGTTGTCCATCATCTCCATAGTTATAGGGCATGGAAAAATATTTAATCAGTTCCTTACCTTCCTTAAGCTTTCCTTCCTTCATCTCCATAGCATTTAAAGCTCCTTCTAAACTCCCTGGAAGTCCTAATAATAGAGCATTTACAGCAGTACACCTCCACTGCTCTATTACAAGTTCCAATTTAAAATACTTAGATATACATATCCTCTCAAAGTTAGTATTAAAGGAAGTCTTAATAACATCTTCACTGGTTAAAGCCTCCATAACCTCCCTAGGGATTTCCTCCCCACACTTTAAATCTATAACCCTAACCTCCTCATCATCAAAGGCATAGGCAAAAAGTAGGATCTCAAAATCCTCTGCCTCACAATAGGCATAAACCCCACACTTACTAAGGTCTCTACTAGAATAAGTCTCTATATCAATAGACAAAAGCCTCTCTTTACCATGATTCATTATCATCATCCCCCACCATATCAAAATCATCCTGAGCTCTAGATCTGCCACTTAAAAACTCTCCATCCTCAAGCTTTTGCACATTTTGAAGTCCACAGCCAACTCCCTTATTTCCACCTTGATTAAAGGCATAAAAGTTTATAGAAACTCTGCCATAGCAACCAGAATAAACAACTCCAGGCTCTAAAATATCCCTAAGACTCCTATCCACAACCCCAGGCCTTTCCTTTGAAATGGCATTGATAAAATAATGATTGGTAAACTCCTCATGCTCACCTCTCTCCTCATCACCATCCCTAAGAGGCAACTTCAAATCCATAGGAATCTTACCACCCCAAAGAGCAGCTCCAGATAGCTTAGCCCCTTCAACACCCTTTATAATAGCTTCCAAAGTTTTCTTATCTGACTTAGGAATGAGAATACAAACACTATACCTAGGCTCCTGATTAAGATCCATAATCCTTGGCTCAAAGAGATTTGTATAACAAAGCCTAACCTTTCCTGTAATAACCTTAGTATTAACCTTAACTGACATAATTAACTCCTCCTCATAATTAAATTAATTTACTGCACCTCATTAGCTTCCTTAAGCAAGTCTACATAATTCTCCCTTGGAACATCTGAAAGCCTCTCACCACCATACTTAATAAGGAGCTGACGAACCCTCTCATGATCACCCTTTTGAGACATAGCAGCCAACTTTTCTCTAATGTCACCTAAAGTAACCTCCTCCTTACAAAGCACATAGGCATCCTGTCCCTTTAGTTTTTCTTCCTTAGTTATTGGCTCCTTAAAATTCTCAGATTCTATTTCTTCCCTACCTATTGACTCCTGAAAATTCTCAGAGGCCTTTTCTTCCTTAGCATCCTTTTCCTCACTTTCCCCCTTAACATCCTCTAGCTTCCAAATCAGTCCTTCTTCATTATCTTTAGGTAAATCACCAGTAGTACCTAAAGCCTCAGACTCCTTTTCATCCAAAGCTTGAAAAAACCTAGCTGACAGTGTTAAAACCTTGATAAGTTCCCTGCAATTAAAGTTCACATTAATATTGATATCCATAAATAAACCTCCTTCAAAAAAAGTCCTTATATATATAAGCCACGAGAATGGCAAATCCGAACCTATTTTTTGAAATTTTTTTAAAAATATATTAAAATTCTTTTTATGTCCCTATAGATTCTTTTAAGAGATTTTCTTATAGCAGTCTCACTAACCCCTCTATCTTTAGCAATAGAAGCAATAGTTTTCCTTTGAAAAAACACTAGATAAATTAACTTTCTTTTATCGAAAGATAATTTACCTAGTGCTTTATAAAGACTCTCATTAATTAATTTTTCTTCAACAACCTCAGTAACTAGCATATCCTTAGCTTTAAAATAAAAACCATGCTCCTCCATAATTTCTATAGAATTATGTCTACGACTTTCCTTACGATTGCTAATATAAACCTGTCTTTCTATCTCCATGACAACTTTAATAAGCTCATCAGGTACAATAACCTCCTGAACTTCACCTGTAATAAATTCATACTTAATATTCATATTCATCTCTCCTAGCTTCAAATTTTTTCATTGAAACTTTTATGAAGCTATTCAAAGCCTAGGTGGAGATGCTAAAAAAAGCCTTCCACAATGAAAGGCTTTAAAAACTAACCCTAGAAGGATTAAATTCTGTTAAAATAAAAAAAATAGCCAAATGACTGCTAATTTAGCAACCATCCGGCTATTCGGTAGTTAATTCTCCATTGCTCGGTATGTTTTATTATACTTTCTTATTCAATTGTAATTAAGGCATCTTCAAAAAATAAATAAGTCAGAATGCTCGTCTATTTTGTGTTATACTGCGTCAACAGAACCCTTAGATAGTGCTACTATCTGCGGAACCTGTTTCCTTGTCTAACTCAAAATATACTTTTCATCTTTGACTTATTATTTATTTTCAGATGCCTAACCTTTATCTTAACTCATTATATATGAAAATTCTATTTTTCTTAATTTAATATTGTTCTTTACCCCCAGAAGTTTTCTACACTTATTACACTTTATCTCTATCATTCCAACATAGCTCTTTTCCACATCGAATAATCTATTATTGC
Organism: Clostridium sulfidigenes; assembly: GCF_000732635.1. GTDB lineage: Bacteria > Bacillota > Clostridia > Clostridiales > Clostridiaceae > Clostridium_J > Clostridium_J sulfidigenes. The sequence continues at coordinate 6,956 of NZ_JPMD01000032.1, forward strand.
AAATTGGGCATCTCACCTGAATCAATTACATCTAATCCCCCTCTCTTTACTAATTTCCCCTTTAAATTACTTAATCATAATATAGATAAGCTCTCATTTACCTACATTTCCCCTTAATATAACCTAACATATCCTTTTATTTATGTCTTTTCTACCAAATACTTTTATCTATAACTCGAATTCCATAAAAGCTTAGTTACATTATATGACATTTTTAGGGAACGGTCAAGGAATTATTTGAAGTATTTTGAAAATTTATTGTTTTTATCCATTATGGTGTTTCATAAAATTTCATCTTTATTTTCTAAATACTTTATTATTAGATTATTACCAATAATTCTTATAAGGAATAAAATCACTGTAATAGCATTACATTTCATTGACACAGCATACTTATCAGATGATTTCAGAATAGTTATAAGAAAAATAAGAATAGCAATATATGATGTAAGCTGTATTAATAGTGTGATTTTTATCTTTATATAAGTTTTAAATGTATATTTATTTGATGTAATTAAATTGAAAGCATGATCTTTTAGCAGAAAATGTATCCATTTATTATTAAACTTATTTTTAAATATTAAAGTTAGTGATATAAACCAATATGGTATTGTAATTAATGCAAAAATGATAATAAAATAATACAGCATATTTTATCCCCTCTCCACGTGTTTTAATATAACTTATTTTACAATTTAGGAAGATTTTCTAATATACAAATTTCTAACTGCAGTGTAGAACGCTTTCTGATTTTTAAATCTTTTGCTACTACTGAACCTCTTAATGTAAAAAATATAAATGGTGTTAGTTTTTATGAAAAGAGCTTTGATATGCCTTGTAAGATTTTTCATTTATAAACCATCGTAGCAATTGAGCGAAAGTTATAGCTATACTCATAATTTCTATTTGATTTAATATTTGTTTAAATGAATATAATTTAGTTATTAAATTTAAAACTATAAACACTAAAGCACCTATAATGCAGTAAAGCAATACTCTTCTGATAAAATAAAATAAAAGACCATGTTCTCTAATTTGACTCCATTGTTGAAATTTAACTTCATCCATACTTCTATACCACCTTTTCAATAACTATATATTAAAGTTATTTTACATATTATTTACATATTATAACATAAAATGTATTATATATGGAGGTTTTAAAATAAATAACAATTATTTTAAAGGCATGGTGATTATCCTATAATCCCATGCCTTAACTCCAATTTATTTATTTATCGTTACCCGTCTTTTTAAATCCTCTATCTCTTTATCCTTAAGATCTATTATCTTTTCATACTTTTGTTCCATTTCCATCAAGTTTTTGCTTAGCATATTTATAAAGGATGCCATCTCATCGGAACTCCCTGCTATACGGTTAAATAGCAAAAGATTTAATTTTAAGACCTCTGGGATCTCTTTGTGAGAATATCTAAGTTGATGGTCAATCTCTCCATAGCCTTCTTCAAACATGGTTCTTACTTGAATTTCGGCTATAACCTTTTGATTAGTTGGAAAAAATTCTATAAGATAATGGACAGAACGGTATCCTGATTTTCTAGAATTAATTTGTATATTTAATTCTTCAAATATTTTTGTATCATCACCTTCTCGAACATTAGCAGTTATTTCAACAACCTTCCAAGTACCCAGAATATAATTATGTATATCTTCCCAATCATCCTTGAATATATGTATGGCTCTAATACCTATCAAATCATTTATCTCTTCTTTATAGTTAGAAACAGAAAATTGAAAAGCCTCTCCATACTTTGATTTTCTATCCTCTGTCTTTCTAATAATCTTTTCAATAAGCCTTTCAGAATCCTTTACTCTAGATTTTACCGTATGTATTTTCTTATGGGCCCTAAGTGTATTTGCTATAAATTCTGCTTGTGTCTCATAAGTCTCTTTATACATATTGAAATCCATATATATTTCTTCTAAAGTGTCCCAAACTATTCCATCCTTTATAATCTCTTCTTTTTTAAGATGATATTTACTTAAAAAAGTTTCTTTATCTAAAATCATAAACCTTGCCACCTTCAGTTTTACTTATTTTGTCCATAATAAATATACTTTATGATATTTTAAACTTATTGTAACGCAAAATAATAAAAGATAGCAAATTGTATTGCCCATAGAAAAACGTAAAAAAGAGCATTATCACTTCCCTACTAAAATAAGCTTTACTTTAGTAGGGACTTTAGATTAGTTTTAGAGGAATTGCTCATAATAATAACTATCATGATGCATCCATATTTTTGAATATATCCTTTGATGTAAGGGAGATGGCTGCAGATAGAATTGCAACCACTAGCAGAATAATCCCTGTATGATTTGAAAATTGATCAAAAGCTACCCCATATATGGCTTGCCCAATCGGTTGTGCACACATGGAGAGAGAAATCATCACTGCGATTACTTTTCCCACAAGCTCTGGCGGTGTTTCACTTTGAACTGCTGCAATCATCTGTACACTGAACATTGTGGCAAGTGCCATGATGACAAAGCTTGTGGCTGTAATTACTACATAACTGACCATATTTGCCATGCCCAGTAGCAGTGGAATTGCCATGACCCCCACGGATAGGCTGCAAAGAAACATCAAAATGTGTGAACTTGTAAGCTTTAGTTTTTTGCTGAATACAGCGGTTAAGATTCCCCCGCAAAGTCCGCCAAGTGCCATGGCTCCCTGTGAAAACCCAAGCAGCTCATCACTCATTTTAAGTGTGCCAATAATTAGAATAGGCATGCCAACAATCAGCATTGATGATAGCACCAGATTGAAAATGGTAGCCAGACCAATGATATTAATGAGGACTGGTTTTTCTTTTTTCATATAATTTGTGCTGTCAAGAAAGTCACTTTTTATGATTGCAGATATTTTCATTGCATTATTTCTTTTTTCAAAGGGTATGTGTATAAAAATCTCCATTATAGCAGAGGCAGCAAAGCAAGCAATACTAATGAGAAGGATGGGTACAATGCCAAAAGCACCAAATAACATACCACCAATAATAGGCCCCAAAAGCCCTGCCAGTGCACCAACCTGGTTGACTACCGCACCTGCTGATAAAATTTTATCTCCTGAAACCAGCAATGGAATACTTGCTTGCACCGTTGGCTGATAGGTGCCACTAATGCCATAAAGCAACATTAAAACAGCAATAAACAGAGGAACTATGGGCAGTTTTCCAAGAGCCATAAAGAATAGGAAAACAATGATGGCCGTTAAAAAATCAAGTGCAACCATGATGTTTCGCTTATTCACTCTGTCGGCCAAAATACCTCCTAAAAATGAGAGAAAAATCATGGGAAGAAAGGAGGACGCTGTTACAATTCCAAAAAGAGATGCTGAGCCTGTTTCTCGCAAAAGATAGAGAGGAAGCGCAAATCGCAAGATTGCATTACCAAACATTGAAATGATTTGTCCAATTACTACAAGTGTAAAATTCCTATTAAATAGTTTTGTTTGTTCCATATTACAATGCCTCCATCTTATTTACCTTTGACAACAGCTCCATAAATACTGCAAGACCTAACACTAGTAAAACAACCATTCCTATTAGCCTGATTTGCAAAGAATTTTCAGGTATAAACGACATCATATTGCCAAATGGAATAATTAACAGAAAGGATGTTACTACAGTAGCTACCAATGACTTCCTCCAAAATCCTATACGCATTGCTATAAGACCTATTGAAGCAGCCAGCAGTGCTGAAACTCCTGTTGTAACAAGTAGGTTTGGCCACATTTCACCTGTAAACATATTGGGTAAAATGTGAAAAGTATTTGAGAAAAAAGCAAATATACTGATTGCAACAATATTACATATAGCTACTGCAATGGCAGTGAAGAAAAACACAAAACTGCATTTCGCAAAGAGAATTTTGCTTCGCTTTATCGGGTAAGAGAACAATAGAATTGCTCTTTTCCCAGTATATTCTTCAACTGTAAATTTAGCGTGCATGATAGCAGATAAGACACCGAATGCAGCAACAAACACTATGGAAATCAAAGATATAAAATTATTCCATTGGCTAAACATACTCAAATCTGTAGGCAGGGAAACGCCACCTCTAATTTGGATCATCTGTTGTGATTGTTCAATTTGTGGTATATATGCTGTTAAAAAGCAAAATCCAAATCCAAAAATCAAGATAAGAAAGGATGCCACAATATAAGATCTAATTTTGTTTCTTTCAAGTTCTAAATTTATAAGTTTTATCATTATAATTTTCCTCCTCTCATTTTTTCAATTAAGAAATCTTCAAGATTGTTTTCATGCTCTACAATTAAGTCCTTCACATTAGCTTCAAGGGTTAACGTGCCATTTGCAATGACCGCAACTCTTTCAACGGTTTGTATAACTTCGCTTAAAATATGACTTGAAAGTAAAATTGTCACCCCTTGGTTTTTAAGGGAAATAAATAAATCTCTCATTTCCTTAATTGCAACAGGATCAAGTCCATTAATGGGCTCGTCAAGGAGCAGTACCTTGGGACTATGTATCATACTTCTAGCAATGCCTAAACGCTGACGCATGCCAAGAGAAAACTTTGATACTGGTTTATCGCCCACATCACCAAGACCGACACGTTCAAGGGCTTTTGATATATCTGCATCCATCCCCATATATCTAAGATGAATGGACAAATTGTGAGCAGCATTCAGATGCTCATAAAAATATGGTACCTCAATTAGACTACCGATGTTACCGAGTACCTGGTCTCTTTGGGTCCAAGCATTTTTTGCCAGAACATATGCACCACCCTCAGTTGGCTCAAGCAATCCGGCCATAAGCTTTAAGAGGGTTGTTTTCCCCGCTCCATTTACGCCTAATATGCCATAAATCTCACCCTGTTTAACTTTCATTTCTAGACGATTTAATACGTTCTTGCCATAAAATTCCTTGCATAGTCTGTTTGTATGCACTGCAAATTGATGTTCCATAAACTTCTCCTCATTCGTATACCGACGTTCGGTATGTATTTTACCAAAAATATTCTGCCCCCTGAGGAGCAGTTATTTTTACCCATTGTAGCGACTACTGTACTCAACATATTGTAAGATAGTCTCTGTATCTAAAATATCAATTCCTATTCCATTCAAAATCACACTGAAAAATTCCATTTTCCTATGCATTTCTTCAGGTGTAGATTTTGCAAATACAGGGTTTACCCAAATATTCATTAGCGTAATGATAACCTCAGCAAGTTCCTTTGGATAAGCGGTTTCAATTGAACCATCACTTATTCCTTCCTTGATGATAGGCTCAATATAGCATGGTACAATCAATTCATAGATTTCTATAACTTGTTTCATCACAAATTTAGGATCACTCATAATTTTGTTTGACATTGCTATAATCGCATTACTACCCGGATTAGCGTAGCCGGCTTTAATCATCATTTTTAGCTTTTCATAGCCAGTCATTGTCTTGTCATCACGGAGTTTATTGAAATAAGCCGTGTTTTCATTACCAATCTTCTCACATACTGATTGAAAAATTTCCTCCTTGGATTTAAAATGATGATAGATTGCCCCCTTAGAAAGCCCCCCTAAATTATTGATGATATCTTGAATTGAAGTGTGTTCATAACCTTTTTCGATAAAGAGCTTTAAGGCTTCCTCTAAGATTAGGTTAACTGTTTCTTCTGGATATTTATTTCGTGCCATACAGCATCCACCTCCATACCTACCGTTGGTATCTATGTTATCATTGATGATTTTTCTTGTCAAGCACTAATATACTATTAATCTAATGCTGTAGTAGGTATCTCCTATCTAAGAGAATATTAGTATTTATCTTTTAATAACAATGATTTTAAAGGCATGGTTATTATCCTATAATCCCATGCCTTAACTTCAATTTCTCTATTTAAGCTTATTAAATACAATACAAATGATATAAATACTATTACTTATTTATATCATTTGCTATACTTTAGTAAGCTTAAAATACTCTTCCAATTCCTCCACAGAATCTATATCAAAAATATCCATACCAATCTTATCAATGATATTAATAGGTAAATTCATTATCTTATCCTCATACTCTGCTGGTATATTTTTAAACTTCTTTAATAATTGCTTAATTAACAGTTCTGCTTTGCCTTTATTAATTCCTTTTTCTATTCCCTTTTCCATGCCCTTTTCTATGCCCCTCTTTTCAACCTCTGGATCATATAATGTTTTTGTCATTCTACTCACCTCATTTTCTAAAATTTCATCCTTAATAAAATTTCTATTTAGATATTCTATTAAATTTTGTATTGCTAACAGCATTTTATGGAAATCTTCTCCTAGTATTTCATTAGAATCGAAGAGCTCCTTGGATTCATTAGCTAATTTTGTTGCTAGTTTCTTTGCCTTATAGGATAATTCTTTCATCTTTTCAATGTTATTATTCTTGTTTGCCTTTATTAATTCCTTTTTTAATTGAAATAATTGTAGTGGAATAAGTGGATACATCTTTTTACTTATAAGGTCCTTATCTGAGTATTCCCAATACTTAAGCACTGGTACTGTATAATCAATTTCTTGACTATCCGGAAATACTATGTTTAACCTTAATTTATCCTCTATATTTTTGTTTTCTTCAAAAAATATGACCTTTTGCTTAGGAAAAATAATCTTCTTAATATGGCTGCTTTCATCTGCTTCTTCCTTCGCTTTTTTAAAGCCATATTCAAACATTCTAACTATCATGGTGCTATCATTTTTAGTTTGAAATTCTAGGTGATAACTTGCTTTTTGATTTTCATTTTTTGAAATCTTAAAGAACATATCTCCTCTTAATACATCTAAAGTGTCCTCAATAAACTCATTATTACTTACAGTTAAACTAACCTCATCTACATTAAAGTTTTCTTCAAAGACTCCATTCAATAGATTAATCAAAACCTTATTAGAGGTGGAAAACAAAAACTTTAATACCTGATCCAGTTTAACTTTTTCCTTTGTTGATTCCAAGTTTGCACCGTCCTTTATAATTAAATTATATATTAAAAAGAGCTCAAATTAAATATATTTTATAGCTATATATTAATTATAAACACAAACATTCGTTCTTATTCATTTCAATCCGTTATTTCTACAGTTTTTCAATAGGTTCAAGATATCACAGGAAGTAATTTAATATGCACTTAGGGTTTATTCCATAAGTTGTATTTCATACCATTATATTTTAATAACAATGATTTTAAGGCATGGTGATTATCCTATAATCCCATGCCTTAAATTTAGTAGAAATATCTTCCATTGATTAAACACTATTGACTTCCTTTATATATTTATTTTTGCTTATTTTATAGAATATAAACTGAATTAAAATTTCTAAAAGAAGAGTAATAATTGACTTCTTCATTAACAGTTCAGTCATCCCACTATTAAATACCATAATATATAAGAAATATACTCCTAACATTCCTCCGATAAATATGGGAACAAAGAAAATTATTCTTAACTCCTTCTTAATTACCGATTTTACTTCACTTTCCAAGATTCCAACTTTGAATAAGATACTATTTCTTTTTCTCTCTTCATTAACATCAGAAATTACTTTATAATATAATACTACTCCATTAGTTATAATAAATAGTATTCCTATAAAAATCGTAGTGAATAATAACATACCATTATCATCTAATTGCATTCTGATTAACTCTTCTCTATAAAGTGGCCTATATGCTTCTATGGTTCCTCTTTCATCCTCAGATATCTTACCACCCCATAACTGACCTTCATTCCAATAAGTGCTATCTAAATCGTTAACACCTTTTAAATAGTTTAGTAACCCTTTAAAGGCAACATCTTTATTCCTTACATTCATTAAATGTAAGTTTTTAATTGCTCCTTCTTTTACATTTTTCTTTATCATATTATAGTCATTATCGTTAAGAATAAATGCGAATCCTGAATCATATTCTCCACCATATCTAAAATTAGTGAATTGTACACCTTTTTCTTTTCTAATCTTATCAGCGTTTATTTTCAAAGAGTGAGATTCTTTAACTAGTTCATCAAATTGTTCTTTTTCTATCAAAGTCCCATGGTTTAGTGATAACTTATTCACTATTTCTAGATTATTATCTTTAAGAGTTAAAAAAATCAAATTTGGAATCTTATAGTCTTTACTTTCATTTTCAACTGTAACATATAATGCCTCATTAGGTTTAATATTAATATTAATTCCCATATGTTTATTATAGTTTGACTGGCTAATTACTGAATGTCTAGTATTTAAAACACTAAGATTACCCGATTCTTCCTTAAATACAGGTACTTCAATATATTCTAATTCTTTGTATTCATTTACGCTTCCACCATTATCTTTAACAACATCTATAACATCTTCTCTATTTACACTGTTATACTTGTTACTTTCAACAAACATAATATCATATGGATTTTCATTTGAAATATATTCCCTAGTTGAAACATAAATTGAATAACTATATCCTACAAATAGCATAGCTCCATCTAATAGTAGAGAAGTAATAAACAATATGTTTTTATATGCTAAAAATCTATGAGATAAATTGCTTAAAACCAACAAGTTCTTATTATATATATTAGGAAACTTCTTTAAAATAGCTTTGATTAAGGTAATAATTGCACCAATTATTATGTATGGACAAATTATAATTACTAAAAATAATCCTAATATTATAGGTGCAACGTCCTCAATATTTCCCTTTAGGATAATAATAGGTAAATAATATAAAGCTGCCACAAAAATCAATATAGTTACTACGCCAATAAATACATTAGTATGTCCAACTTCCTTTTTTACATCAGCTTTAATACCTTCAACAATAGATATACTTCTAAGGTAAAATATGTTGAATATTACATTTCCTAAAAATATTATTGCAAATACACCAGCACTTAATAAAAAGCTCTCATAATTCAATGTGTACTGGATATTAGCTCCACTAACCATTTTATTTAGAGCCATATAGAACATTCTCCCCAAAACTGTACCACTAACAATTCCAGTAACTAGAGAAGCTATCATAACCCCGATGTTTTCCATAATAACCATTTTAGTTAAATCTTTGTATGTCATTCCTAATGTCAAATACACACCAAATTCTTTACCTCTATTTTTCAAAAAGTATATATTGGTATATGTAATAAAAGCTATAGAAAATATGATAATTCCCACTAATGCCAGCTTTACTATTCCATATGTTGATGTTTTCCCAATACCTTTAATTATGGCAGAATTGTACATTAAACTACCATACATAAATAGCATTGCGCATATTAATGAATTAACAAAATAGAAGGATATATATTTATAAAAATTATAGAAAAAGTTCTTTTTTATGATAGCATGAAAGGTCATTAATTATCTCCTCCTATAAGACTTTGAACTTCTAGAATTTTATCAAATAATTTCTTTCGGTTCCCATCAGAGGTAATTTCCATTTTTATTTTTCCATCTTTTATAAATATAATTCTTTTACAGAAAGAAGCTGCAAAGGGATCATGGGTCACCATTAACACTGTACTGCTTTTTTCATCATTCATTTTGGCTATAGTTGTCATAACATCATTTGCTGATTTTGAATCTAAGTTTCCTGTTGGCTCATCTGCAAAGATTATAGTTGGATTATTAATTAATGCTCTTGCAGCGGCAACTCTTTGCCTTTGACCACCTGAAATATTATAAGGATATTTTTTCTTTAAATCTAATATATTAAAATACTTCATAAGATCATTTAAACTATTTTCTATTTCACTTTGCTCTTTCTTATCTAATATAAGAGGTAATGATATATTTTCTTCAACAGTTAAACTATCTAATAAATTAAACTCTTGAAAAATATATCCAATATTTTTTCTTCTAAATAAAGCAAGTTTGTCCTTTTTCATTTCACTAATATCATTATTATTAATAACCACATTACCTGAAGTACCCTTATCTACACCTGAGAGAATGTTAAGTAAAGTACTCTTTCCACTTCCACTTGGCCCCATTATGCCTACAAATTCACCACTATTAATAGTGAAATTTAATCCATTTAAAGCACTAACTTCTTTTCTCCCTTAAATGAAGCATATACTTTAGTTAACCCATTGACTTTTAATATTTCCATACACTGTACCCCGCTAAAAAATAAAATTATCTCTTTTCTTTATTCTTTCTTCTAATAACTTCTAACACATATCCTATTCCCATACCTATAAAAGTCCCTGCAGTTCCCCACATAAAATTCCCTGTAATCACACCAACACCTGTACCGATTATAAAACCTCCAAGCATTAAATTTACTGAATCTTCATCCTCATCCTCTTCATCATAACTATCTTTGTTATCACTAGATACATCCTCTTCTTGATTTATGCTTTTTCCTTTATCTGTTTTTTCATTAACCATCAACTCATCTAAACTAACATTAAATATATCCCTTAATAATATAAGGTTATCTATATCTGGATATGCTTTACCTGATTCCCACTTTGAAATTGCTTGACGTGATATATTTAACTTTTCTGCAAGTTGTTCTTGTGATATATTTTTTTCTTTTCTTAATTTCTTTAGATTTTCTTTAAAATTCAAAGTAACCACCTCATATATAATTATCTCTATCTATTTGCTATTATACAAGCATATATTAGTTACTTTTGCTGTAAACCAGTGGTTGCATCAATTAAAAATTAAGCTTAGATTCCTTAGTCTTGATATAGAAGTTAAAAGCAAAGAAAAAAAAGTGCACCATCCTACAAAGAATAACACTTTTCATCAATTAATAAGCTATTATAATAAATTTGCCAGTGAAGGACTTCAGATAATAGGTAAAGAACAGAAGATTAAATTTAGTATTACTTTACAACAGGCTTCTTTTTAAAAGCTAATAATCTTATTATCTCTTCTATATCTTCCTTTGTTTTAGGTCTGTAATTAATCCATCCACCATCACTACAAGGATATTTATTCTTCCATAATTCTTTAGTTAAAGATAAACCCCCATTAATTACTTCATTGAGTTTTTCCTTATCTTTTGAACTTATTTGCATCATTACATCCATATCGCCACTTTCAAAAAAGATATAACATAAGTGCTTGGTTTTATGGGAATACTTATATCCCCAACCGTAATTATTTCCAAATGGGAACTTTAATTCCTTTTGCATATCATATTGTTTATCAAAGGTTTCTTCAAATTGCTTCAATAATTTTTTCGTATCATTTCCAATGAATTCAAAAATCTCTTTTTCCGTAGGTATATTATTTTTATCTAACATCCTATTACTCATATTAACTTCTCCAATCATATATTATATAAAAATTGAATAATATAATTTTTTACTATTTTGTATTATCATATATATATTATACGTAAGTTGTCAATAACTTGTCGCATAAATGCTTATAACTATTCATTATAGTGTTTATTAGGTATACACATTCCCGTTATATTAAATTTCTTCATCAAAATCTATTACCATACTATACTGATATTCTATAATATAGAAGGGTTATTTAAGCATAGAGTAAAATTTCAGGCATTTATTTTATGGTTTCTAGAGTATCTTACTTATTTAATTTCTCAAATTATATTTTATTTCTATTTCATTAATTTTATCTATATCTATATTTGTGTTAGAAATATATTTTGTTTCTTTATCATTTTTGTAAATAGTAATCCTATCATAACCATAATCAAATGAAACTACATTTTTATCATTAATAAACAATCTAGCTTCCAAACAATATCCTCTTTGTTTTGATTTGCTAAAGATTTTTTTAACTTTAGTATTCTCAAACTGGTTTAAAAATTCTTCTATTTCATCTTTATCCGTTATTTCTACAGTTTTTCCATAGGTTCCAGAGCTCATAAGTATCTTATCTACTTTTGTAAAATCAATATCTAGTATACTTTTAAAATCCTTTGATATAAGAAATGGTTGTAAAATCAGCCCTATAATAATTATTACCAATATAACCAGTAATCCAATACTCTTTTTCCTCATATCTAGATCCTCCTTAATAAATATAAATTATGTGGTTAATTCATTTTACGAACTACTGGAAAAATAGCCTGTAAAAAAGAATGCAAAACCGTTAATGCACTTCCTCCTAATATAGAAGTTGCCTTATAATAATACCATATATTCAAAATAAAGTTAATTCATAGTATCTCTCTCTTTGAGTTAAGTAAAGGTCGATAAATTCTAGTCTTCAGAGGATTGTTTTCCTCTTGCTGAATAAGGGATATATTTCAATAATTTATAGTAATTTAAATTATATTTACTATAATGATACACTAATAAATAGGTCATATATGTAAACCATATCAAATCAAAATAACATCTAGAGATTTACTTGATTTTATTATCCCAAATCTAAAATAAGGAGGAAACTCTATGGGTATTATGTTAAAACAAGTAACAAAAGAAAATTGGTACGAATGTAATAATTTAGAGGTTTATAAAGAACAAGAAGGAATTGTTGCGCCAAATTATAATTCAATCATTTTAAGTTTATTATATGAAAATTGGAATGCAAAATGCATTTATGAGGATGATATACTAATTGGACTTCTTTTATATGGAATTGAAGAAGATACAAGTAAACCAATGTTACTTAGATTTATGATTGATAAAAAGTTTCAAGGTAAAGGATTAGGAAAAAAAGCAATGCTAAAATTGCTTGACTTAATAAAAGTTGAATATAGCAATATAAAATTCTATACAACAGTTTCGCCCCAAAATATATCTGCAAAGAAGTTATATGAAAGTGTTGGATTTGAATATACTGATGAAATAATGTGGGATGAAAATGTAATGGTAGTACAATTATAAATAAAACCATGAGCAAGTGACTCCAACAAGACACGTCATCACTAAAATGTTACCCATTACCCAAATTAGGAATAAAATGAATAAATTTTGTTCCTATTAAATTATTAAAATACATATGAAAAATATTCAAAAAACCCGCAAACCCGCACAGCGCCAACAACTAGTTAACTAGTTATATAGCTTTATATTTAACTAGTTTCCTAGGTAAAATTTTAAATATATCCCTATTAAACTATATAAAATTTTCTATATTTAACTAGGGATATATTTAAATATGTATATATTTGAGGGAGTGACGTGGGAGGATTTTTTTGGATGAAAATTATTTTGTTGTAGGGATATGCCACCACAAATAATCATTTAGATAGATTCAGTTTAATGGTATAATTGTGCTGTTATGGTATAATATTAAAATAAATTGTGTAATTTTTTATTGTCTAATCTATGTTTAAGGTAAAATTGCATTTCAAGTAATAAATAATATTTAAATTGAATTATTAATATACTTTATAATTTAGAAAGTAGGCTTAAGATGAAAAAGAAAGAAATTAAAGAGTTAATTAGAAAAAAAATATATAAATATTATAATATTGATACACTAATTCAATTAGCAAATGATACTGTTTACGATATTATTCTCGAATATATTGAAGAAATGGACAAGTCTATAGAAGTTGCAAAAGTTCAAACTAATATGCTTGTTTGTAAAATTCAAGATTTAGATTCTAAAAATAAAGTAGAATATGATAATTTTATTAGTGAGTTTGAAAATATAAGCAATGATTTTATGGAAAATATAGTTAAATTTAACCAAGCAATTTATAATGGTAAGGATATTATCTATGAAATACTCTATGATATGATAAACAAATCATATCAAGCAGGAAATGACATTACTGATGATACAATAAAAAGAAGGTTATCCATAGAAGAAAAAAAGCTAAAGAATAGATTTATAGGTAATTTAGCGGTGTTTAAATCTTATCTTAAAGATAAGGTAGATAGTGTTGCCAATGATATTGAGTTTATAGAAGACATAGTAAATAAAAAAGATAAGAAATATGATGAATTAATAAAAAAGCAAAATGAAAAACTGATAAGGAATGAAACTGTATTAAATCAGGCTATAAAGAATGAAAAGTATAAAAAAGTGTTTGAATATAGGGATTTAGCTAAATTAGCTGAAAGTATGAATTTTGAAATTGTTAGATATAATGGAGATCATGCAATATATGAACATAGAATAACTAAAGAGACTTTACCTATTCCAGTTAGAACTTTAGGTAACGGACTCAGCTTTCAAATACAAAAACAGCTTAGAGAAAAGAGTAAACTTAAAAAGGTATATTAAGTATTCTTATTATCAAAAACTATTATAGAAAGGATTGGGAAATTATAAATGGGGATTAGAGAAGATATTCTAGTTTATATAAATGAAAATGACAACATGATAACATGTGATGATTGCATAACTAGAAAACTAAAATTGTCTCGGAGGCAAGCTGCTTATCAAAAATGTAATGAACTTGAATCTCGAGGACTTATCAATAGAAAAACTAATGTATGCAGTGTTTGCGGTAAAAGTAAAAAATGTAATTGGAGTAAGAATACTATCAGTAACATAGGTGAAAAAAAGAAGTATCTATTAGGACTAAAGATATAGAAGGTAAAGAAAAACATGAGTTTTTCAAGAAAAATGAAAACATCGAAATAGAATTAGCAATAAGAGAATTTATGAATCTTATTGCATTAAACAAGGTAGAAATATATAACGAATTTAGTTTTCAGCATGAACTAGGTATTTGTTTAAGACAAAAACTTAGTAACAAATACAAAATTCAATTTGAGAGAAATGTTTCATATTTTCAAATAGGAAATACATTAAAGAAAGAAATGGATATAGTTATATTTAATGATGATAAAACGGAAAAGTATTGTATAGAATTAAAGTTTCCAACTAATGGACAAGTACCTGAACAAATGTATTCAATGTGCAAAGATATTAGATTTTTAGAGCAATTAAGAGAAAACGGATTTACAGGAAGTTACTCTGTTAATTTAGTAATAGATTCAGCTTACTATACACCAAATAAAAATGGAAGTATATATGATAAATTTAGAAATGAAAAAAAGTTGTATGGGGTAATAGAGAAACCAACAGGAAAAGTTCATGAAAGTATAGAATTAAAACAAATTTATAAAATTGTATGGAATGATATAAATGAAAAACAAAAATATTTTATTGTTAGCATTTAACTGGGTGTTTTACTAGACTGTGAAGTTTTTTCTGTAAATAGCTTTCTATGATAATTATTGTAAAGGCATGGAGATAATGATATAGCTACCATGCCTTGATTTTAATATAATAGCAAATAAATTTCATGTCAAGAACACCCTTAAACCGGGTGTATTTTTTTATATCTTAGCCGCAGGTTTTAAGGAAGTCTTCCTTTATATATTATGGACAGTTCTCCATAAACTTTGCCCCAGTTTCTAAGTGGTAAACTCCATTTTTTTGAGGCTTCAAAAGTTGCTAAGTACAATGCTTTTAGCAACGAGATATCACTTGGAAATACACTTCTCTGACGATTCAATCTACGATAAATACTGTTAAGACTTTCAATAGCATTAGTTGTGTAGATAACGTTACGTACATCAGCAGAAAACTTAAATATATTACTTATAACATACCAATTAGCAGACCAGCTTTTTATTGCATTAGGATAGAGTTTGTGCCATTTTTCAGTAACTTCAAGCATACGAGCATGCCCTTGCTCTTCAGCTGGTGCATGGTATATAGTTTTTAGATCTCCAACTCATATTATCGTTCTAAAAGGGTGTCGTATTTTGCACCCCACTTTGCTGTTACTGATATTATTATGTTACAGTTTCATCACTATTACTTAATTCAATATTCTCGTGTTACTTTTGTTTATTCATTTAGATACTCAAAAAACAAAAGACTCGCTATAGTCTGAAATTTAATAATTTGAAACTCTAGCAAATATCTACGGTTCATTTGCAGTTAACACTCTCCATCAAACTGGTTCGTATAATTAAAATTTCTTTATAAAGGCTTTATACTTAATTATAAAATATCAAATCTTTTTAAAATGTTAGGATTGCTAACTAATGATTCAACATCTTCAAATGCTAAAAACTTCACTCTGTTTCTTATTTGCTCAAACTCATCTCTAACAATTAGATTATTAAATGTTTTCTCCTTTTCTTTTGGAGATATTATATAAAAGTATTGCATATTAAAATTAATTAATAGCTTAAATTTTTCTAATGAATTCACAAAATTTGTTGAAGTTTCTATTTCAAATACACCTTTAGGAAAGAACATTTTTGTACTATCTATTGATTCATCTTTAAACCATATTATATCAATAGTTCTAACTTTATCTACCATTGGTTTATATGTAAATATAGGGATTGTATAAATATCAACTATATCAATTAACTTTTTGCCTTCTTCAAATACCTTTGTTTTATCTTGAGATGGAATATATGTTATGTATCCTAACTCCTTCCCCATTGCAATTAAATCTGCTTGTATTTTGGAATGTGTAGTTGGCCTTTCAAAATATGATTCTGTATCTTCCTGGATCATTTCTTTTATTTCTTCAGGTAGTTTATCTCGATACTCTTCCAACGCCCATAAACCTGGCTTTATAGAAAAAAAACTATCGCTCCTTTGGACATACCCTCTTATACTCTCTTTATACTTATTTTCTTTTTTAAATGAATTTCCTGGTATCGTAAATACATCATTATATATTTGACTAAAATATGCATAACCATTGTTGTTTTTCAAAACTTCCTGTATAATTTCTTCCTGCGTCTTCATATTACCCTCCGATCTTTTTTCTTTAGTATCCCCATAATTCACAAAAAAATAAGAGCATAAAATCTATGCTCTAAAAACTAATTATTTCTTTCTATTAACCTTGCATTTGCTTTTTCAAAATATTCTTTATTTATCTCTGTTCCTATATAATTTCTACCTGTAATTTTACTTGCTTGTGCAGTAACTCCACTACCTAACAAACCATCATAAACCAATTCGCCTTTATTAGAATATGTTTCTATTAGGTGTCTTATGATATTTAATGGTTTCTCTGTGGGATGTATCCTTATTATATCTGGCACTTTAGGCTCAATATAAACTAATCTTTCAATTTTATTATTAAAGATTTGTGTTCCATTTTTTATCTCTAAATTCCCATTCTTTAGTTCTAACTCATTACTGCTATCATCATATCTTGCATCAACCACTTCTATTTTTCCATTAAGGATTCTATTTTTATACGGCGTTAGATTAAATGTTGCATTAACACCTTTAGCAACACAAATAAACATTTCAATCGCATTAACAGCCTTCTTCTTTACATTAGCTGGAAGAGGATTGTTTTTTATCCATACTCCTATTCGTGGTTCCCTCATATCATTTCCAAGTTCATTTCTTATTAACTCTTCTAAGTCTCCCATCAACTGCCAAGAAGACCATACTATTAAGTTACCACCTTTTTTTAATATTCTACAGCATTCTTTTATATAAGATTCAATATCACTAAAATTTGTATCATCAAATTCATATGACATACCATAATAATTTGAATTACCATCTTTTTTAGTATAATTCTTAATTTCCTTAAATCTAGTTTCTCTACTAATTAAGTACGGTATATCTGTTAATATTAAATCAACTGATTCATCCTTAATTTGGCTTGTAATATCACAATAATTACAATTATAAATACAATTTATCTCCATTTATACTTCCTTAAAACATTGATATATAAATATATATTATAATTACAATTTATTTATTACTTACTATTCTAAGAACTTGATTCCAACTTATCTTTTCGCCGCTTCCAATTAGGCATATGAACACTCATATACTCCCAAAATTCTTTGCTATGATTAGGGTACTTTAAATGAGCTAACTCATGAAGTATCACATACTCAATACAATATCTTGGTTTCTTAATTAGTTCTAGGTTTAGATTGATATTTCTGCTTTCAACGTTACAGCTACCCCATCTTGTTTTCATGGTTAGTACTCTAATGCTTTTAATATCTTCTTTAACTACCCCTTCATACTGATGTACTAATTCTTCAAATTTGGCTTTAGCTTTATCCAAATACCATTTCTTTATAAGTTCTTCTTTTCTCTTTAAGTTTCCTTTATCTTTAACGTAAATCTCTATATAACCTCTGTATAGCCTAACGCCTTCTTCTTGATCTTCAATTATCTTTAATCTATAATTCTTTCCTAGATATTTAAAGCTTTCTCCACTTACCATTTCTTTAACTTCCGGTTTATCATAATTTTCGTCAAAGTGCTTTAATTGGGCTTCTATCCACTCTTTTTTATTACCTATGACTCTTTCAACATAATCTTCTGTAGCAGCTTCTGGTACTGTTAAGTGTATTGTTCCATCTCTTTTTACTTTTAATGTTACATTCTTTACTTTCTTTTTATGAATTTGTATGTTTTCATTCATATCATTTCTCCTATATGATATTTTCATCATAACTTAAAGCTTACATACATTTATATGCAAGCTTTAATCTTTTCTTATCTTCCGTATTTTCTTATTGAAATAGTTAACGTTTTTTCTAAAATCTTATCTGTATCTAGTTGAATTCCATATTTATCTTCTAAGTCCCATAGCTTCTCTTCTAAGTACTGACTTATTTGGTTATGAATATCTGTATTTGTAGTCCAATCTGGTTTTGCTGCATATCTCTTTATTATTTCATCAAATTCTAACGAAGTATTTGCTACAACATACTCTAATTGCTCTTCTTCTACTTTAGCTGATATTGTTTCATATATATCTTCTTTAATGTTGTCATATATAACTTGAGCTGTTTTATTACTAGAAATAGAGCAAGGGTATGTTTCTTCTACTGATCCATTTCTAACATCATTCATTACATCATTCATACTATTTAAATACTCTTCTTCAGATATTCTCTTCTTTCTGTATTCTTCAAGTATTCTATTGATTCTATCCTTTAAGTTTTCATAATAAGCAGGGTTCTCGTCATACTTCATAGTAATAACTTTATCTAAGGCATTTCTTATTGTATCTGCTTTAGCTCTCTTGCCTTCTACTCTTTGAATTTCTTCATCAAAGTTTTTATCATCAAAAATATTAACTAATTTAGTAAGTCTATTTACTTCATTTGCACTTATATAAGTGTCCAAAAGCTTTTGCATTTGCTCCTCATATTCACCAAAGTCAACTTCTTCGTAGTATCTTAATCTTACACTTTTTCTTAAATTAATAAAGAATTTAAGTTCCTTTTTGTAGTTCTCTAATTCTCCTTTTGATAATAAATCTAAGATCCCTTGAGAAGTCAAACATATGTTTAAGCTTTTAGCATAATTCTTTAATCTTTCATAAAAATCTAATCTTTTTCTTTCATCAGCTAAATAAACTTCATATTCTTCCTTGTCAGTTTTGTTCTTAATAGGATTAAATAAGTCCTTTAAATAGGAATAATTTGATTTTAATTCATCTAAGTGCTTCTTTATGTCTATAACGGCACCTTTAATATCCTCTTCGTCAAAACCTTCTAATGAACTATATGAAGTTAAAGCTTTATCAAGATTTCCTAAAAGACCTCTATAGTCAATTATATATCCATAATCTTTTCCTTCATATAATCTATTAACTCTTGCTATAGCTTGAAGTAACTTATGTTCTTTTAATTCCTTATCTACATATAATCCAATTGCAGCTGGAGCATCAAAGCCTGTTAATAGTTTATCCACTACTATTAGAATTTCTACATCTTCACCATCACAAAATTCTTCCTTTATCTTAGTTTCATAGTCATCTAAGTTGCCATATTCTCTAACTATTCTTTCTAATTCTTTTTGTACAAGAAGTTTATTTTCATCATGTATATCATCATTACCTTCTCTATTATCTGCTGATGACATTACAAAGGCTGTTTTTACATCTCCATACTCTTCAAATATCTGATTATATCTTATAGCCTCAAACTTAGATGATGTTGCAAGCATTGCTTTAAAACCTGTTCTTTGCCATGTGTTTTTATAATGCTCATTAATATCTAAAGCTATCATTTCTAGTCTTCTTTCACTCGAAGCCACCTTTTGAAATCTTCCCCATTTTTGCTTTAAATCTTCCTTTTGCTCTTCATTAAGATTTCTAGAAATCATTTCAAACTTTCTTTCAAGACCAGCTTCGTCATTAATCCATTGATCAACTAATCTTCCTTCATATAATAAAGGTAATACAGCT
Source organism: Clostridium sulfidigenes (assembly GCF_000732635.1). Lineage (GTDB taxonomy): Bacteria > Bacillota > Clostridia > Clostridiales > Clostridiaceae > Clostridium_J > Clostridium_J sulfidigenes. Next base: position 27,071 of record NZ_JPMD01000032.1, read on the forward strand.
TTGTCATCTACAGCTTGGTTAATTGTATATCTATGGATCTCCTTACCAAACTGAGTAAAGGAATTCTTCTCTTTCTTCATAAGAGGTGTTCCTGTGAAACCTATGTAACAACCACTTGGGAATACTTTTCTCATCTTAGCATGAAGTTGTCCATTTTGTGTTCTATGGGATTCATCTACAAGGACAAATATATTAGGATCATCTATCTTTAAACCTATATTAAATACTTTATCAAACTTATTGATAATAGTTGTAATTATCTTGCTTTCCTTACTTTTTAATTGATCATTTAAATGATTACCACTGGAAGCTTGTACTATATCATTAGAAAATCCACTATGAGCAAAGGTCTTCTTAATTTGTGAGTCTAATTCTTTCCTATCAGTAACAATAATTATCTTTGCATTAGTTATTCTTCTTCTTAAAGCTCTTGCAAGCATAGCCATAGTTAATGATTTACCACTACCTTGTGTATGCCATATAAGGCCACCATTTCTTCTACCTGCATTGTCAAAAGTATCTATTCTCGCTAATGTTCTCTTAATACCAAAATACTGTTGATATCTAGCTACCTTCTTAACATTGTTATCAAACAAAGTAAATTCTCTTATTATCTCAAGAATTCTATCTAAATTTAATAATGAAACTATACTTCTATCTAATTCTGTAGCTAATCTTCCTTTAACATGGTTTTCAACACCTAACTCATCTTCTTCCTTCCAAACAGCCCAAAACTTATTTTGCGTTCCTGTTGTAGCGTATCTAACTTCTCTAGTATTTCCGGCTATCACTAATTGAACATATTTAAAAAGATGAGGTATGTTTTCCTTTTTTTGATTTCCAATCATTTGTGATATGCCTTGCTTCAATGAAACTGAACTTGCTTTAAGTTCTATAACACAAAAAGGAATTCCATTAACAAATAAAACTATATCAGGTCTTCTTGTTTTCTCTTTAATTGATTGATCTTGTTTTTCTACAACAAACTCCTCAGTAAAATGAAAATCATTGTTTTTAGGATTACCCCAATCTATGTACTTTAAAGAAAAAGATTGCTTGGTTCCATCTTCTAAAAACTCTTCTAAACTCTTAGTCATAACAAGTTCATCATATATCTTTTCATTAACCTTAATTAATCCTTCTGTTAATGGCATGTCTACAGACTCAATAGCTTTATTGATATTATTCTCAGAAAACTTTCTCTGAGAACCTTTATATTCAAAGCTGTTAATATCCATTAACTTTTTTCTTGCTATGTCTTTTAATACAACCTCTTTAAGTCTACCACCTCTAAGAGCTTCACATTCTTCTGGTGATATATACTTATACCCCATATTCTTAAGTAACTCTATAATATTATTTTGATCATATCCCTCTAAATATGGATTATCCATCTTTCTTCCCCCTGATTTCTTACAATATAACATAATTATACAAAATAAAAATGATAGATGTAAACACATCTATCATTAATACTAATTGTGATAAGATAAGTTTATAGTTTTAAATAGTAACCTTACTCTATAAATAGATATTTGGGTCTACATATATCAATTAACTTCAATGGTTCTATTTGATTTTTAATAATACTTACATATTTATCATACGTATACTCAATTGAATTCAGTATTTCTTCAATTGTTAATGTAGGATTATTCTTTTTATAGTAAATAACTACACCCAATATATTGTTATTATATTGATATAACCTTAAAGTTTTATAATTTATATTTCGAATTTCTCTTCTCCCTGAATGAATTAATATATTTCTATCTCTATATATTCTTATTAAATCCATTTCAATTTTTTTATATTCTTGCTCAATATACTTTATTCTTTCTTTATCACTAAAAAATAAAGTTCCAATTTCTGAAATAGCCCTTTTCAACATATCATTAAATTCTAAATCTTCAATGATTTGCTTACCTTTTCTGTTAATATACTCTATTAACTTTCCTAAATCATATCTATACTCATCATCTTGTAATTTGCAATTTGCAATCATATCTGTAACAGTTCCATAGCCACTTTCCTTATATTGATATAAAATATTCCAGAATGTATTAATTTTATCCTTTATTAAATATAAACAATATACCTTAGGCACTATATCCTTCACTTTAGAGATTATGCTATCTCCATTATGAAAAGTTAACATATATTCAAGTACAGACCATAAATTTATTAATCTATTTTCTTTAGTTTGTGCCTTTTGCCCTTTTATTATATTAATCGCTCTCTGAATATTAGCTATTTCGTCATGACCAATATTCATTAAGTATACTTTATCCCTATATTCAATAAAATCCCTTATATCCTCAAGCTCTCTTCTTTCAGATTTACTAAATAGTATTGCATCATCATATATATTTTTTCTTAATTTTTCATACTTGTTTTTGCCTATTTCAACTACTATTTTTTCATTTATTGCCAATTCAATATCTTCATTTAGATATTCAATAATCTGAAAATAAGAGTTTAACGAATCTATTAGTATTTCTAAACCTTTATAATAATCTCTACATTTAACAACTACGCTATATAAATGATTAAATTGCCCTTGCTGAAGATAACTTTTGGCATCCTTCCCGTCTTTATCATTTATTAGTGTTATATTTTCAAATTCCTCAATATTCATTACTAAGTTACAATCTAAATATATCTTTTCTCCTAAACTTTTTTGAGATTTTATAGTTAAATAGTATTTATACTCTTTTTCAGATATACTAAAGTATTTAAACTTATCTATTAATCCATCTATCTTCTCTTCATCTAGATTGTTTAAGTCTCTTAAAACATTTATCTTATACCAATTTTCTATGTATTTTAATGAATAATTATCATAAAGCATCTCGCTGGTAATACCTTCAATAGCTCTATCTATTTCAGCAAAATTAGTTAAATCCTTTACTATATTAGCTAAGTGTTTATATATGTTATCATTACTTATTTTTTTCACTATCGATTTACATTTGTTATATGTTCTTACTTCAGCTACTGCACTTAACTTATTATCTACTATATCTTTCATATCATTTATTAGAAAGTCTAACTCTTCTTTATATATTCCCTTTTTATAAAAAATGCTTTCCTTAATGAAAAACATTGATGTTTTTAATATATCCTTCTTTGCATTTTCTAATTTTTTATTATCAATATTTTGATTTATATCTTCATAGATATCTATATAATCTAAAAGAACTTCCCTTAAACTTGGTAAAAATTTTTTATATAAAACCTTATTCTCATTCAATATATGTCTTTTGAATGCATATATAAAGTATTTCTTAGCTGAAACTCTTTTTTCTAAATTACTCACTTAATCCTCCTGAATTTAAACTAATAGCGTTTAACATTTAAAATTTTTTTTTTATTGACAGAGATAGTATAATATTATACTATATTTACATAGAATAATATTAGAGAAGAATGAGTGCCTCTCTTACAGAAATGGGTTACCTTGGTAATTCCCCCTGTAGTGAATGCACTCTTTATTTTTTATAAAATACTATTTTTGAAGACTAATATTCTTATTTTATAGTTAATTTTCCCTTAATGTCTCTATCATAAATTTCTCAATAATTATACCATAAAATGATAAAGTAATGAACACACGTAAATTTTTTCCCCATATTCCAAGCACTTACTAAGTGCCATAGGCTTAAGAAAAATCTTAAGCTATATTTAGCTGTGTATGATTGTAAGTATACTTTAACATGATAAATTAATAGGATTTAATGAGTATAATGACTTAATACCTCAAATTAGCATTCCTGCATAGATTTTAAGCTACATGAGGAAATTCTTGTAGCTTTTCTTTATAAAAATTAAAGGCAGAGATTAAATACCTCTACCTTTAAAGTTATATGTTATCTAAGTATGTTCCAAGTTCATTAGGAATTTCTACTTGAAACTTAAATCCCTTAAGTCCTTTTTCTTGTAATATAAATTGATTAACCATATTAATATTATTTAAATAATTTTTAATACGTACTATTCTAGCATATTTAGTCTTCTCTTTAAATTCATCCTCAGATACTTTAAACTAACTATCATATATAGTTTCTTCAAACTTTAAAATAGCTCTAACCCTACATTTTAGAAGTATAGCACTACATGGTGCTCCAGTATACATAAATACTTAATCACTTTCTGTTATGTTTAAATTAGCAATAAGCCCAAAGATCAACTTATATTTATATTCGGCTATATTTATTATTATATTTAAACCCTAACTTCTCCAGTTAATAACCTTTGCATTAAACCTTTCTTTTGTATCTTTAATGCTTCTAGTTCTTTTTGTAATAAGTCTATTTCTTTATCATAACTTTCAATTGTACTTGATATTTTTGTTTGTTCATTAATTGATGGTAATTTTATATTTATCATCATTAAATCTTTTTGATTTAACTTTGACCTTGTTCCTCCATTAAGATACTTAATTATATTTTTATGGATCAAAGAATAATATAAATATTTTGCATTAATATTTTTTTTATTTTTTAATACATGTGCATGATTATTTACCCAACATTCATGATTTATATAAAAAGCAATTGGCTTATCCTTATATTCATAAAAATAACCACCATCTTCTGATACTAAAATAATTTCTTCATCGAATATAAATTTATTTATATAATCAACTATGCCAGTAGCACCATAATAAGGAATATCACCTTTAATTCCATTCCTTTGTTCACCATTAATGGGCACTCTTCTATTATCTAAACAATTTGCCACCTCATTTAATGTTACATCATTCCATTTATCCTTAAATTCTTTGAATCTAACTTCTCCACTTAAAAGCTTTTGCATTAATCCTTTTTTAAACTCTTTTTTCTTTTCTATAAGTTGCTCTTGGCTTTTTATTGCTAGCTCCCATGTTGAAAGAATTTTTACTATCTTTTTTTGTTCTTCTATTGAATCTGGTATTAATATTTCACTATTAATAAATTCTTTTTGTCCTAATGTTTTATTCCTACCGGCACCTCCTGGAGATGCTAATTCTAATACTTTTTTACCATATGGCGTTTTAAATAAATATACTAAATAATCAACATCTATTTTATTATCAATAGGTCTATACATAGGAAATCTATGGGAGCATATCATACCAACCTCATTTTCTGTCGTTCTTCCAATAGCCTGTTCCCATGCAAATACAATATTGGCTATAAAGCAGTCTTTTTCTATCCAAAATACTGACTTATTTCCTAATTGTTCGCCAGTTACAGATTCTTTATAAAATAACCCTTTTCCATGTGACCTAATACCTATTTGTTGATAACTTTCATAATTTTTCACATCTACTTTCTTTCCAACCTTCTCTAAAATACTATATATCTTTACAAAATTCCAATCAATTGGAATAATTCTACTTTTCTCTTTTTTATATCCTTCTTGTATATTTCTCATATATCCACCTATAGCCCTAATTCTTGAAGATATAGTTCCATTTCTTCTCTAACTTTTTTTACTTCATATTCAATTTGTTTTATTTCAGTTTTAGTTTTCTCAATATCTATAAGCTCCTCTTCTTCAAACACATCTATATACCTTGATATATTTAAATTATAATCATTTCCTCTAATCTCTTCCAAAGTTGCTACATGAGCATATTTATCTATCTCTGTTCTTTCTCTGTATGCTTTAACTATTTTATATATATCATTATCTGTTAGTTTATATTGATTAACATCTTTTATAAAATTATTACTAGCATCTATAAACACTACATTATTAACAACTTTATTCTTTTTAAAGATTAATATACAAGCAGGTATTCCTGTTCCAAAGAACAAATTTTCAGGTAAACCTACAACTGCATCAAGCCAATTATTTTCTATAATTTGCTTTCTTATTTTGCCTTCGCTTGCTGCCCTAAACAAAACTCCATGAGGAAGTATTAATCCTGCTGTTCCATTTTCATTTAATGAAGCTATCATATGAGATATAAAAGCATAATCACCTTTTGATTTTGGAGGTAATCCCATTTCAAATCTTCCATAAATATCATTAGTTAAATCTTCTGCTCCCCATTTATCTAATGAAAATGGTGGATTTGAAACTATTTTATCAAATTTCATTAGTCTTTCATTTTCTAAGTGAAGTGGGTTTCTTAAAGTATCTCCCCATTCTATAATTGCATCATTTATTTCATGTAAGAACATATTCATTTTAGCCAAGGCATGAGTTTGACCGTTTCTTTCTTGTCCATATAATCTAAAATTTTGAGTTCCTACTTCTTTAGCAGCTTTTATAAGTAGTGATCCTGAACCACATGTAGGGTCATATATTCTATCTCCATCTTTAGCTCCAACTAGTTTTGCAAGTAGTGTTGAGACCTCACCTGGCGTGTAGAACTCTCCACCCTTCTTACCTGCATCTGATGCAAAGTTAGCTATTAGGAATTCATATGCATCACCTATAACGTCACTTCCATCTAGCATACTTGGTCTTAAGTCTAGTGAATCATCAGCAAAGTCCTCTATAAGATGCTTTAATGCTGCATTTCTTTCTTTAGTTCTTCCAAGCTCTGCTTCTGAGTTAAAATCTATATTCCTAAAGATTCCTTCAAGCTTTTCCTTGTTATCATCTTCAATTTTCATTAATATTTTATTTATAATTTCACCAATGTTTTCTGCTGTTCTATTTTCATATATAACATCAAAAGTGCATGTTGGATCTAATTGAAACTTTTCCCTCTTTAAACTCTTTTTAATTCTATCTTCATTATCACCAAATCTTGCTTTTAACTCTACTAGCTTTTCTCTGTAAAAATCTGATACATACTTTACGAATAGCATTGTTAATATGTAATCTTTATATTTAGAACTATCCATAGTTCCTCTAAATGTATCACATGCTTTCCATACAACTTTTATAACCTCTTGTGATGTTGTCTTACTCATTATGACTTCTCCTTACCTTAAATCTTAATATTCTTATACTTCAATATCTTCATATTGAAGTATTTATATAATAAGTACATGCATTGATACTAATTATATCTTTATAATTATAACATCTTTTTACTTCTATAAATATAAAAAGTGGCGAAAACTATTTTATTATCTAGTTTACACCACTTTCATTGGTTCTCAAAGTACTTCAAGTAAGTATTTCTTCATCTTTTCCTTTTGCACATATGGTATTTGCAAACCGCATTCATTACTTATAACTTCAATTTCTTTAATATATTCTTCCACTGAGGAATTACTTGATATATATACTTTTTTTATAATCTCTCTCATATTTAGCCATTGTTTATTTTTATCTGATACTTTTACTAATGCATATTTTCCAATATTATTTGTATAGATATATTTTACTCTATCATCCTCAAAAAATGATTTCTCTATTTCTATATTTGCTAACAAAAGTGTCTTAAATGAATTCAACATTATCTCTGGTACTTCATCTAATTTAGAAAATGTTTTCCAGCTCAATCTCAATATAAATTTTTTAACATTTTCATTATTCAATATTTCATTATGCTCAGATAAGAAACAAATAAATTCAGTTTTCAGTTTCAAAGGCATGGTTTCCTTATAATAAGCTAGCCCCTGATAAAATACGCATGTTTTTATAGCAAAAATATAATAAGCATTGACTAGTTCTTCTTCAGCTATCTCAGTTAATAGTTCTCCAGTTAACTCTTTACTTAAATAAACTATCAAAGCATCAAACATTTTTTCATTAAATCTATGCTTTATATTAGATTTATTTATTTTAGTTAATACGTATTCTCTATCTACACTATTTATCTCTATTTTTTCAATAAGTCTTTTTAACAATTCTATATTAATATACTTCCAATTAAATCTAAAAGAATATATTGAATAATAAATAATCAAATACATAAAAATATATGATTTATTCTTTGGTTTAAGTAAATCAATTAATTTATTTGGACAAAACTCATTATATGATATTACAAATTCACACAAAATATCTGCTAGCATTTCTTCTAATCCAATTTGATATATATGTAATTTAAAAATCTCGCAAAACTCTTCTTCATTTTCTCCTTCATATACAGATAAAATACTTTTATGCATAAAATAATATATAATTTCTTCACAATAATCTTTAAAGTCACTAGGGGTATCTTTAATATCATATATATATTTACACAACCAAGTAATCAAATATTTTTTAGTCTCTATGCTACCATTTTCATATATATAATTAGATATATCTTTCCAATTATGTTCATATCTATCTCCATAAAAAGCATTATCACCTTTTTCAGTTAATTGTTTTCTAATAACATTTAAATATTGAATATATAGATGCCGTTTAGCAATATATCTCTGAAGTCTGTCATCAAGTTTCATGTATTTATTATGCATGGCATCATAAAATATATTATATTCATAACTTGCATTATATTTGTATGGTATCTGATTCTTTACAATTTTTCCTTCTTTTATAATCAAATCTATTTCTTTGCTTTTTTGAGCACAGTACTCATCAATTATTCTAATGAATAAATCATCATAATTACCTTGAAGTATAGGATCATCATCAAAGGTAATTGCACTCTTTAAATTCTTCAAATCAGTATTTAGCATATCAACCAGTAATTTTTTATGATAATCTAATTTACTTTTTTTCAAAAACCTATTATTTATTTCATTAGTTATCAAATTATTACGCTTTATATTAGATATACTTTTTAACGAAAAAGTACAGCTTGTACACTGGACAAAAAGTAATAAAAATATTACAAAATAGCATATAGAAAATCCATACCATAAAAAACTAATTGTAGATACTGTTATGACACTAAAATAACCTGAAAAAATATTTAATACAGGTTTGGTAAGTAATTCTGCCAAAAATAATGCAATAAATATCTTGTTTTGTATTATTTTATATATCCAAATTTTACGGGTAACATAATATTCTGTAATTAAAATCCCCAAGTATTGGTTTGCAGAATTTTTATATGATGCGATGAACTGATAGAACGTCAGCATAATCCCATATATAGTTAACTGACCAATCACTACTGTAATATATATACTTTTATCTATATACAAATTGTTATTTTTTATATATTCGCTGACTATATTTATCATATATTTATCCTCACAATAACTTGAAATTTTCCATTAAAGAAACTTCCAATATCTACTTTTAATAAATCACCCATTCAATTCTTCCTCTCTCTCAAAGTATTTTTAACATATTTCCCACCAATTTTATTCATATATATTCAATCCGTTAATTATTTCTGACTGTGTCATTTCTGGCTTAATTCAAATATATTTTAATACCGAATGAAAAGCTTCTATACACGCATTTTAACTCTGTATATTTCTTCTGTGGCACAGCTAAACATCGCCTTTTTATAATTATATTTTACTTTGAGTCCACATTTATATAATAACGCCGAAGAACTTTTTATGGACTATGTAATGTTAATAAGTTTAGGATTACTTATGGTACGGATCACCGTACCTATTATAAAGGCGGTTTTTATATTTTGTATTTTATACAAAACTTACAATCTCTTAATTCTCTATTCTTTAGTGTTTCTGCTTTATTCCTAGCTTCTTCATAAGTTGAATAAACACCATTCTACTTACCATTACTTTCTCCAAGTGTATTCTTGCCTGTTCCATTCCCTTCATTACAAAGTCTACAATCTCCTTTGTGTATTACATCCTTCTTTTCAGCTCTCCAATTTTCATATACATAGTACATTTCCATCCCTATGAACATACTCATTTCCTTCAATTCCTTCTATAAATCTAAGTATGTTTTCTATCTTTTTCATATCTTATTTAATTATAGAATTATACTTATTCATTAGTTGCTAAAATTCTCTTATTTAAAATTGTTTTAGTATTGGTGATATATTTATATTGAACATATATTTTTTCCTCCATTTTCTTCAAAATATAAAAACTACTTCTTTTCTTTTTTTATTTAGAAGTAGTTTTTATATTTTGATCTTTATTCTCTTTAATGTATAGATTTTGTATTTATTATTTTACAACGTATTTTAATCTTGAAGGTACGTTAGACAACCTTAGTAAATCTCCAAAATGACTTGTTATTCCTATATTTCCAATCAATTCAATTCCTATATCTTTTCCTTCTAGTTTTTTAATCAATTCTCTAAGTTCTTCTAAGCCATTACTTACATCAAAATCTTTATAATATGATGGACTACCTTCAACTATTACATTTTTATTTCCGCTTGTTTTTATCTGATTTAATTGAACCACCCATACTTGTTGACCATCATAAACCCATTCTATCGATACTTCCCCAATATATCTATAATAACTTCTTATTTTATTATTTACCTTTTTAATTTCTCTAACAATATCATTTGGTAAATTACAAATATTTTCTTCTCCAGTCATAAATGCATTACCTTTACCTGAAACACCCTCTATAATATCATCCTCTATATTCTTCCTTATTATAGATGCTCCTGAAAATTTCGCTTCCACTGCATCTTGTGAAAGTATCGATGCTATATTAATATCATTATTTCCTTTTTGTTCTTCACTATTCATAAGTTTAAAAGGGTCTACCCAACTATCACCAGTATAATATTTCCCTGGTTCTTTAATTATTGGGCATGTTCTTATCCACTTTTCATATAATCCAGTTGATTTACCAAATGTAAATGGTGCTACATTTCTAGATATAACAGTAGTTTGTGGTACTGTTATATCTAAAGTATCTGCTAATAGTAACCCAAATGCCTTGTCTCCAATAAATTTTGAAAATTTATTTGGCCATGTTATTATACTTTCCTTGCTTGTATTATTATAATATTCATATTCCCATATTATAGTATGCTTTTTGTCTACTCCTTGTCTATTTGGATGTATACTAAATTCTACCCTATGATTTTCATCAAAATTTATTTCTGGTTTGAATCCATATACTTTTCCTAAAATACTATATCCCACTTCTTTAGGTAATGAACAAACGCCTTCTTTATCAACACATTTTGGTGTATCTTTCGGAGAAAATTCAATAATATTTCCTAATATAACCCCAGATACCCCTCCATCATTTATATCAATATTTTCATTTACTATTGAATATTTTCCTTCAATACTATTATTTTTTATAATATTTAATATTTCATCAATATCTTCAAGCCCTTTATTAAAAATCAACTTATTTCCTTTCATATTATCTGGACTATAACTTCTTATGTTTACTGACTTTGAAGGAGCAGACTCTATTAATGTTTCAATTAATTCTTTATCTTTACATCCATCGCTATATTTATATTGATTTATATGAACAAATCGAGTTTTACTTTCTCCACTAACATCAAAACTAATAAACTGTGCTATATTTCCTAAATTAAGTTCTACAATAGAGTTTAACTTAGCATCTTTCATAACTATTTCATCTTTCATAACTATTTCATCTTTCATAAAATCACCTTTATCTTATATTTTAATAATCATAATAACTACCTATTGAATTTAAATTTTTAAATACTTCTTCTGCATACCTATCAGTCATACTCGCTATATAATCAGCTACAATTCTATCTTTATTGCTTTCATCAGGTTTTATTTTTTTTCGAATATTTAAAGGTAGTATTCCTGGATTCGTTGTAAACTCCTTGTATAACATACCTACTATTTTTTTAGCTTTTGCATCCGATCTTTGTACTTCTGGACTCATTATATAATGATCATCCAATATCTCCCTCAAAGCAAAATAACTATCACTATATTTATCCTCAAAATTAATAATTAACCCTTTTTGATAAGCTTTCTTTTTTATCTTTTTTATCTTCTTTTTCATCTCATTTATTTCATCTTTTTTCTTAGCCTCATCAATTCCTGTGCTACTTTCAACCTCTAATATTCTTTCTTTTATTTCATCTATTTTTAAACCATCCTTTTCTAATTCTCTTTCAAGCTTTAATATTCGTTCTTGTGTCTTCTCTTTTATTGTGTTCCCATCTAATATTGTTGCCCCTTTTAATTCATTAAGAATTTTTAAACTTTCATTTTTTAAATTCCATAGTAGATTTCTTATTAAATCCCTCGTTTTAAAGTTTTTTATGTCGTCTAATATATCATCTTTTTTACCTGGTATAAGTTCTGCTAAAGTTTCTTTCAATTTTGATTTTAATTGTGTATCATTATTTATAGCATTCTCATAAATCTCCGTTTTATAAAAATCTTCAAAATCATGACTTATATATGCTAATTTATCTGCCCAATAAACAACTTGTGACTCTAAACTTCCTGGTTCTAATGGCTTGTATTTATCACAATCACATTGTTCCTTATTGTAAGCACCAACATACACATCTGTATCATGTTTTAATATACCCTCAAAAACTTCTTCTGATAGCTCTACTTCTTTCTCTTTTAAATATCTAACACTTTGTACAGCGTGAGAAAATCCGCCTTTATCTTTTAATTTTTCATCTAAAAATCTCTCAACCGCATGTCCAAAAGGAGTATGTCCTACATCATGACCTAATGCTATGGCTGCTACTAAATGTCTATTTAATCCTAGTGCATCTGCCATACTAGTTGCTATTTGTTCCACTTCCAAAGAATGTGTTAATCGAGTTCTATGATCTCCATTTTTGGTTGCTGCTATTACTTGTGTTTTATCTTGTAACCTTCTAAATCCTCCACTATATAATATTCTATCTCTCTGTCTTCTGAAATATGTTCTATTTGTTTCTTCTCCAGAATCATATAAACTGTGTTTTGTACCCCAGTCACATATATAAGTATTTTCTCTTTCTTCTAGTTCTATACTTTTTACACTTTCTTCAATAATATTTCTCTTATCATTCATTTATAAAACCCCCTTTATTTATGGTATAAATCTCCTTTATTTTATTAATTATAACATAATTACTTCTATTTTATATTTTTATTCAACTCTAATAATCATAGTTCTGATTCTTTCCTGATTACATCCAATGACAATCATAGCTAAGTTTTTTCAATGATAAACTAAAACCGCAAACAAGTGCCTTATAAAGCAAAGAACTTGTTTTATTGAATTTCCAATGAAAAGATGAGTATATTTAAATGTATTCCAAAACATCTAACTCTTTTTCACACGGTTTAAAAAATCTCTTTTCATCAAAAACCGCACTTATTTGTGGTACGGTTCACTCTTAATTATTCTAAAATTAACCCTATATACTTTTAATATCTCCTATCATCTCTCCCAAACCCCATACCCCTGATTAAACGCTATCTGATACAGAGGCTCTATATTTGCTTTTAACTTCTGGTTAAACTCTTCTTTTTCAATTTTTCTTTCATTATTTGCAGCTATGTTTATGGATAAATATCCTTCTAAGTGGTTCTTATATCTTTTAGGATTTCTCTGCATTACATCAAAGCTTTTGTATTGAATTTCACAGAATTTGTCCATGTATAAGCTAAGGTCAGGTAGTTTATTACTCTTTTGACTATTCACATTTTTAAAGGTAGGTGCTAAGTTCCATAGTTCATCATGTAGTACAAAGCTCCAAGGAATAAAGTGATCTATGCTTAGATTCCCATAATTAGAGAAGTTATCTTCTGTTAGTTCCTTTCCTGTATAAATATCACTTACAGTTTTATCCCTATTTATCTCTGTCCAAAGCTTAGTTGCTTTACTTAGATCTCTTTTGCTTGGTGCTGTGATTTTAAATGGAATTGCTGGCACATTAGGATTTCTCTTTTGAAGATAGCCAACCAGGTTATAATGCATCCATCCGTATATTATAGCTTGATTAGCACTTATGTACTTATACCAAGAATCATTAATTTCTATGCTCTTGTTATTAACATCTATTTTATATATAGCTCTCTCATCTAGATTGGTCAGCTCAGCTATAAACTTATTTCTCTTAATACCATTCTTCTTAAAGTCTTCTTTAACTATAGCTAATTCCCTAGTAAAGAAGGGAGTTAAAAGTCTATAAGGTACATAATCATGAAGTGTTTTAATCCTTTTTTCAACTTCAACATCTTCTATATTTTCTATAAACTCTAAGAGTTTATTTTTATTCATATCACAAGGTATATTATATTTTTCATGTATTAATATAATTAAATCATAGAGCCTGTCTTGAATTCCTAAACTAAGTTTGTATTGAGTAACAGGATACCATGCTCCCACTATCATTCTACATACAAGTTTTCTAAAGGATATGTACTTATTTCTCTTAATTATCTCTTCATAGATTCCAAAGAACCAAAATATTTTATAGCTACTGCTTAATTTATCCTCTAATATCCGTGAAAAACTATTTAAATCTACACTACCATCATATGGCAAGGTAATAGCACCATACGGATTAGTAATAATTGAGGATGTAATATCCTTAACATGAATTTGATTGTCCTGAAAGTCTTCTATTAATGAATTATTTTCATTTATAATATCCTTGTTACTCATGCTCCACCTCTTCCCTATGGCCTTTTTATTTCTTATATCTTAAAGATGCATTAACCCATACACCAATATATTACACGTTACACATATATTGTACCACCTCACTGTCCACTGCTCAATAAATTCATACCATATTCAACAAATATTTCCTTTGTTTAATGTATAACTACATAAAAAAACAGCAGAATTCTGAAATTCTACTGTTTTTTATAAATTACCTTTTTAATTTTTCAAGATGAACTTATTTAATGTACTCTATTCCTGAATAAGGCATTTTGTCTCTTTCAGAATCTCCCGGTTTATTGTTTACTAATTCCTCAACAGTATTGTGATCAATAACTTCTAAATTAATATCTTTACAATCACCTTGTGCTCTCTCTTTAAAATCCAATAATGGATCTATTTGAATTTTAAACTTTAACACAGTTTTTAATTGCTGCTCATCTATTGTATTTCCCATGTAAGGATAATGAATTATTACCTTAGCATCCTTATCTCCCTTATTTATTTCTCTATGGGTCTTACTAAAATACCTATCTACCCTTCCTATTCTTTGTTCTAAGTCTCCAGGTGTCCAGGCAAATCCATATTGATAAACCTTTGAACAAAACATGTGCAAATTAATTCCTTCTTTAAATACATCAGTACAGATTACTACATCTGGATAAAAAGGAGTGTTAAATCTCTGAATAGTAAGGTTGTTATTTTTACCTCCGACAGCTCCTACTACTCTTGTTTGCTTATCAAATAATGTCGCTTTAAAATCCTTATAGTTAATTGTTTCAAAGGTCTCATATTCATCATTCTTTATTAGATTTCTTCGTATCTGTTCATAATTTTCAATAAGTTTATCAAACCTAAAAGTATTCCTACTATGTTTATCTATTAAAAACTTGCCAAACTTCTTACAATAGGATTCAGAATCATTTGTGACATAATAGTATAGAAGATCTAATATCATTTCACTATTTCTTATAAACTTTGAAATCCATATTTTTAAGACTTCTCTTTTCTTAAAATCATCCTGATTCTTAAATTCTTTTAAGAACTTATATCTATCTGAATTTATAATTTCATTCCAGATAGACCCATGGTTTAATCTTTTTATAATATCTTTTTTTGTTACATTTACTTTTTTATCACTATCTTCTTTAAATGAAAGTTTATCTATACTATAAAACTTAGTATGAAAATCACACAAATCTTTATAGCTTGGATACTTTTTACATATTCTCTTCAATGCCAAATTATTTAATAAAAAGAAGGTTACTGAAGGTTTTAAAGCATTGTTCTTTGTATTTTTATAAAAAAAAATCATAGTTACTTTCCAAGTATCTTTTATATTCACTGATAAAATCCTTATCTACAATTTTCTTCAATTCATTACTATAATTTATATTCTTAGTTTTACATATAGTTTTAATATAGTTTTCTTCAAATATCCATGTTCTTGTATTATTAAGGGTTAGGCTCTTTCTAAATTTGGATACAGAAGATTCATTCTTTACATTTTCTTTTTTAATAGCTAACCACTTTGATAAGTCACCTTTACCCTCATCTTTGTTACTATCTTCTGAAACTGCAACTTCTTCATCTTCTTCAATATCATCATCTACATCATTCTTACCACTTATCTTATTTTTATATCCTGTTTCAAAATATTTTTTAATTCCATTCACACTTCTCTTTTTCAATATCCTATTCCAATATTCTATAATAGCTTCTTCATACTTTGTATTAAGTCTTTTTTCCAATTCATTTACAGATGCAATTCTTCTTACAAAAACTAAAGCTTTTTCGGATTCATCATTGTCTACTCTAATTAACTTATGTAACTCTTTTTCCATATAATCTAATTTTGGATGAGGTGGGTAGTTACTTTCATCTTTGAATCTTTTCCTATAAGATTTTGATAACTCCTCCATTACTACTTTATCTGGTGCTATTGTTCCTAAAGATGACTTATTTTCATCTCCATTTTCAAAATCTTTTTGTATATCGTCCTCATATTCATCATCTTCATCATTATTATTACTTAAAGAAGAGGTGTTACTTGGATCAAAGCTTTCAAAAGTCTCTAAAAATCCAATTTTATAACTAGCCTTATTGTCCTTCTTTTTGTTTTTATCTAATTCTAAAACTAGCTTTTTTTGAATTAGAGCCACTAATAACTTTTGATCAACATTCATAATATCATTTAAATCCTCAGCCTTTGACTCTCTACAATCATATTTTGTAAGCTCTCCATAAGTTCTTAATCTACGAACCATATATTTTTCTAAAAATTTTCTATCTATCTTCTCTTCATCTAGATTAAAATATTTAAACTGATTATGTATATCATTTAAGGACCTATGAGCCGGTGTAGCACTTAATAGTAAAGTCTTATTAGCAACACATCTTCTGTTCTTAAAGCAAGTTTTTAATATTTTTTCATCTGAAAAGTTTTGAGATAACCCTAGCATAGAATTTAAAAAGGTTGTAGCAATATTTTCATTTCTTATATTTTGTGCTTCATCTATAATAACTAAATCAAAATTTTCTACGCTTTGATTAATTACATACCCATAATAATCAGCTACTTGTTTTGGTGTCAATTCTCTATAATTAAGGTTCTTATGGTCAACATCTTTAATTAAATTTTTCTCCTTTAATTCTTTTATAAGATTTTCGGAATAGTATTTACCATTATCATTAGACTTACAAATGCTTCTAGGAACGGTACTAAAAGAGGTTAATCTCATTAGTGATAATGACCTCTTTTCTCCATTTAAATAGTCTTCAATAAAATCAATAGGTCTATTGTATTTTTTCATAACTACATCCTTTGAATCAAAAGGCTCTATTATATTGTTACTTCTAAATTTATCAAAATCTCTTTCCCAATTGTCTTGTATATTCTCCTTTGAAACAATAATTAGTATTTTAGCCTTTGGATTATGCTTCAATACCATTGTAGCTACTGCTAATGCTTGGTAGGTTTTACCCATTCCTACCTCATCTGCCAAATAAGCTACAGGATTTTTTTGTAATATATTAATTAATGCACAGGTACCTTTTTCCTGAATATCTGATATGTCATTGCTCTTCAATAAATCATTTTTTCCCCTAAAAGTAATTACACTTTTAACCTTATCTAATGTGACCTCTTCAATAAAGTTCATATTCTCACCTCTACTTGTACCCAAACTCTTCTTTAAGCCATCTAACAAATTTAACACCTCTCATAGTGTTTAAAGCCTTTTCATTAATAGATATATTTTTAGTTAACTCTTCTTCCATTTTTTTTATTTCAACTAAAAATCTAACATTAGATATATTTAACTTTTCCTTTATTAAAGAAGTACTCATTAATAATTCATTGAAAATAATCCATTTTTTTATTCTTTCATCTTCCTTGCTTCCATTAGTTTCATACTTAATTTTTTTAGCAAGTTCTCTTATATTATAAATACTATTTGGTAAGGTTCTAAAAATTTCATAAAGCTCTCTTTCATGATTATCCTTATTATTTTCTATGGCTTTGTTTATAGAGTGAAGAGATCTAAATATATAAAAATAATTATCAAAAACATCACTTTTTTCTCTTCCATTAACTTGAATGTTATTTATGTACTCATCCTCTATATCATTACCTATAGGCCTTAAATTCCAACTTGGATTATTACTAATGTCATCTATATTGTTAGAATAAAACCATTCTTCAAGAGCTTCATCTAGTCCATTACATCTTATTTCAGGCCTATACTCCTCCCAATTTCTTTCATAAATTATACCTCTATAAATTCTTATATCATCTTCAAAAACTTCAAAATACTTATTTATCAAAATTGTCTCTGCTAACACCTTAGTATTATCATAATTTTTTATGAATTCCATAGGTAAGCTTTCATTAAATTTTTCTTTTGATATTTTACATTCTCCAATTTTTATATAAACCTTTCTATTTTTACTGAGTTTCTCTGAATTAATCTTAATTTCTTTTTCTTTCCAATCAACTTCCACGGTAATATAAATATTGTTCTTTGTTATTCTTATTTCATCTTTATTACTTACTTCATTAAATTCATCACAGAACATTTCATCATTATTGATATCTATAAGACTTATTTCAGGAAATCTTTTATTTTTTATTATTATTGAGGCTTCACAATTTAAATCCTTTAAAGCATTTCCTGTAAAATTATGTGATCCCACCACAATTGAACTACCTACTTTGTACATTTTCACATGGGGAAACCTAGTAGAGTCAATCATTTTAAAACAAACCCCGTTATCTTTTAATCTTTTATAAGTTTCTTTAGTAATTTGAAACTTATCTCCGTTTAAAGCAGGTATTATTGTTATATTTCTTTTTTCTTCTGCAAGTTCATAAATCAAACTTTCTATATCTTCACTAAAATAAGGTGATATTATCCTAACCTCACCTTTCATACCTGAAAACTTTTTAATTAAACTTTTACTTCCTGCTCCCCCATTATTGCAGAATAATTCAATACCCTGAGTATCATCAAATTTTCTTTTGTTTAGATATTTTAAAAGAGGCTCTACTTCTTTCCTTATTTCCCCATTAGGTGATTTAATATCCCACTCTTCATATAAATACTTTAAAAATTCACGAAGTTCTTTTGCTACTTGTTTTTCAGTAACCTCCCCTTCATAAACACCTTCTATATTTACTCCATAACCTGATACTGTTAGATTAGCAGAAGAAACAAATAACCATACACATTCTTCTCCATTCTTCATACCATATATAACAATTAATTTAGGATGAAAAACCCCTGTTTTAATATTTACTGCATTAGAATCTAATGTTATAGCAGCATCTAAATCGTAAGCTCCATTTTTATCATAAAATACATTAACTCCATTATCCTTAATCCATTTATCTGCATCTTTAAGGTCTTTTATTGTCCCAATTTTATCTTTACCCATTAAATAGGTAATTATAGAATCTTGAAAGAATTTTGGTGAAAATCCATAGGTTGTAAAGATTATATTTTTAACTAACCCCTTATCAAATCCATCATATACTTTTTTTATTTTATCTCTTAGCTTTTCCATTTTGACACCTTAATTCCTCTAGTTTTCTCTTTATACTTTTTAATGAATAAATATAATATCCTCTATTCCATCTATTAATATCTACTTCACCTATATTCCCAAAACCTTGTATACTACCGTCATTTACATCAAGCCATTTATCTTTTCTTTTTTGATCACTTACTACTTTGTGATACTCATAGATATTATAGATATAATCTTTTTCATAAGGATTACACTTTTTCAACTCTTCAAATCTACACCTCAAAGAATTAGAAACATCATTCATCTTAATATCTTTTATATTATCATATCTTTTCCTATGATTTTTTATATCACCTAATTTCTCCCATACTTTATCTATACTTTCACAATTAAGCATTAAATAAAACACTCTTTCTATGCATAGCATATAATATTCCATACTTATTATTTCAGATAGCTCCGTATCACTTGTCTTATTATATATGGATTCAATTATGGTTTGCGGATCCTCATCTTCACTTTCATAAAAAGCTTTCACTATGGGATACTCATCTGTTACATTAAGTTTAGTTTTCCAAAATTCATATTCTCCTTCACGCAAATTTCCACATATAGCATTTTGCATTTCTACTACAGGTTGAAATTTATTATAAGGTAGTTCAAATAACTTAATCTCTAGTTTTTCAAAAAAATCAAAGATTCCCTCTTTTATTTTTTCATAAGAGTCTCCATATAAGTCAGGAATCTCTTTTTTTATCTCCTGCGCTATATCACTTTCATCATTGAGAATTTTCATATTATATAATGGGGTTTTATATCTTCCATAATACCCTAAGTTGATTTGATTAGATAAGATTGTATTTCTTACTGATAACACCTTAGGCTTTTTCTTTTTCCAGTTATCCGAGCCTAGTACTTTTTCATATTTATTATCTTTATCATGCTCAATTATTGAGTACATAAATAATTGTTCAAAGGCTAAAACATAGCTTTTTTAAGTTTCGTCTATCCCCATTTTTTCTTATATGGCAATAATCATTTACTAAATCTAAACATAGCAAGGCTTCTCTAAATCCTCTAAAATCATCACTTACTGTTGTTAGGTTATTGATTACTTTTGAACCAAAATAAGACCATATAGGTTGAAAACCTAATGGATCTCGTTTATTTTCATTAAAAATACCGTCATCTTTTTCTGTAAAAAAAAATACTCATAACTCCACCTTATTACACCAAATATAATTTATGATTTTCTAATTTCTATTTTACCACCTCACTGTCCACTGCTCAATAAACTCATTCCATTTTCAACAAATATTTCCTTTGGACAAAGTATAATTACATAAAAAACAGCAGAATCCTTAAATTCTACTGCTTTTATATTTACTAATTTCATTGATAATATATACCTTTTACCGTAGATTGACCTTCATATTTATAGTTCTTGAATTCTCCATAAATTATGGATAGTTAAGCGAGATACTTTTGTATCTATTTCTTGTTTCTAATACTTTGTTATAGTTATATTTCACATTCTGACGAATAGTCACAAAGATTTTTAGAAGCAGAATAGAACCAACATGATAAGTAAATGTAAATGCAGAGTTTATTTTCCAAGATAATTACTGCTTTTATGTTTTAATTAATAAATTCTTTAACTGTCAAAGGAACAGTTTCTAATCTTTTTACAACCTGAAATTCTATAATTGAAGTATTAGTATCATTTATATCAAAATATTTATGAGAATCCGTTATTATATTTAAAATACCTATTCCATCTTCTTCTACTATTTTACAAAGATATGCTGAATACTTCTCCTTACCTTGACTAATAACAACATAGTAATATGACTCTTCATCAATTTTTTCTGTAATAATAGGGAACTTTTTCTGATTTTTTGCATCATTATACTCAATTCTCATACATGTTGGTGCAAAAATAATTAACATTAAAAAAAATATAACTGACAAATACAATAGCATTTTGCTTTTTCCAATGTTTATTTGCAAACAATATATTAGCACATATATAATGATTGAAATATAAAATAGCATAGCACAAAACATAATAGCCATATTTTTTTCAGGAATTAAAAATATTGATAAGTATATTATAAGTATTAAATATATACTAACAATTATTAAACATCCAAATACTTTATATACTTTCTTGTATTTTTTTCTTTCTACAATCGCAGAAAATTTTATCCATAGTGCATTAATGCAAAAGCTTATAATGGATGAAATAACACCTATTATAGTTGACAAGAAAAATATAAACTTTGATGTATTTGATAGTGAAAAGTCATAATAATCTAAATCAAAATCAAAAAATAAACATCTTCCAAAACTTATATACTTGATTATAAAAGAAATTACTATAGATAATACCGCTATAAACGCTGCTAATAAACTAATTACTTCAGTAGCATTTGATATGTTATATATACTATTTTTTTCTAAACTAGACGACTTTTCATCACTAATTTTTGGCTCTATTATTAGAGTATTATTTGTTTCTCCTATCATATATCCTCCTCCATTACCCCATATTTTCGCCTAATAGAGTGTTATATTTACAGACTATTAAACCATTTATTTAATAATCTCGACTTATCCTTGATATATATGATACTTTTTTATACAGCTTCCTCTGCTGATTTTACCAATATTTTCTTTAATTAACTGTTTAATATCCTTTATATAAATAAAATACCTTTAGCTTTGTTTACACTAATATTTTAATTACAAAAATACTTAATACTAAACTCTATAAAATCTCTATCACTATCTTTAATTGACTTGCCATAATCCATTATTGACTTTCTTATTCCCACAATTTGTTTTTTAGTAGGAGTTGTAAAGGAACAATTATATTTTGCTTTCCAATTTTCTATGGCATTTTGTCCCAGTGCTGAAATACTATCATTTTCATCTGCACAAAATTCTATAATATACCTTATAGCCTCCCATTTACTTAATGAACATAAAAGAATACAGGTGTTAATTTTTACATGATCATATATAGCTTGTTTGAAAATTTCATATATAGTATCTGCATCACTAACATCAATCCTTTTATACAAAACATTTCTAGCTGCCTTGGATATGCCAACTCTTTCATCTTTGATAATGAAAATAAGTTCTTCTTCATACTCTTGAAAATCTAATCGTGCTAATGCATTTATAGATGCTTTAACTATTTTAATAGTATCATTAATCATAAATGTACTAATAATTTTTGAATCGCTAGAGTTACCAGTCTCCCCGAGGCCACAGATGCTAGAATATAATTGTTCATTTTTCCGTATTGCATCGCGATATATTTCAGCAAAATCATACTTTTTATGCTTTGAAAGTAAATAGCGTGATAGACTACGTACTGATTGATTTCTATCAAATAAACCTTTTTCTAATGTATCTATAGCCCCTTCAGGCTGAAATGCATAAAGTGTCTCGAGGGCTAGAATTCTAATTTGAGCAAATTTATCATGAAGCAATAACTGAGAAATATCAGTAAACTCATCTGGTGTTATGTCTTGCTTAATATTTCTAAGTACAAATAGCCTATTGTAAGGATTGGTGTCTTTAATTAAATAATTAATTATACTTTTATTATCTAATATTCTTGTTTTAATAATTATTTTATAACAAGCTAACCTTACCTTTGAATCAGGTGATTGCAGTCCACTTATTAGGTTTTGCGAGGATTCTGAGCTAGATAAAAGTGAAACAACTGCATTTATAACATCAATATGTTCCTCCCTTGAGCACTCTCCTAACCTTAATACTAGTGGTAAATTGTTTATAAAATTCATAGAATGCTTTGGGGTTAAATATCGCAGCAAATGTTCTTTTGAACTGCTTCTTATAGTCCTCACCCAATCATTAATTCTAATTAATAAGTATGGTATTTCATGGCCTGTCTCCATATTTGAAAGAGCCTTTATCGCCTTCTCTCTAAAATATCCATTTGGATGAAAACTACTTAATCCTAATATAGTAACTTTCTCCTCTTCTGACATTAACGGATGTAGCAACTCTTTAGGGTCTTTAGTTCTCCAATCATAACTCCATTCATAAGATACTCTTTCCCTGAAGATTTTATCGACTTTAATTAATTGGGAAGAATTCAATGTACTCATAACGTAATTAAGATTTTCTGCAGATTGTAATTTCACTTTTTCGTTATTACCAAGTAATAGCTGAAATACATCTGGTATGGCTGATAGTTCTATATTGTCACTTAGTAGTTCATTGGTCCTATTGGTGTGTATACTATTGCTTGTCTTGAAAGTTATCAAATTATTTGCTTCTAAGGATTTAGTATTATTGAACTCTCTTATTTTCTGCATAATTTTTTTAATCATGCTATTTTCACCTTCTTCCAGTTTGCATCATTACCCAATAGAATCTTCCTCTTATCTTTTACTAATGGTTAAATCCTCATATGAATATTAACTATAAATATATGCCCCCACTAATTGAAGGTTGAAGATTCTGCTTAAATTACTTAAATATCGCCTCTTTATTTCTTATATCTTAAAGATGCATTAACCCATCCACCAATATATTACACGTTACACATATATTGTACCACCTCCCTGTCTGCTGCTCAATAAATTCATACCATTTAAAAAATATATTTCCTTTGTTTAATGTATAACTACATAAAAAAACAGCAGAATTCTGAAATTCTACTGTTACTAATTACTTAGTTTTATAGGGAATACATCATTATAATTTTTAATTTCAAAATTATCTACTGTAAGTTTATCACCTATATAAACCATAAAATTTGAACAAATTATATTTATTTAGTTATACTATAATTTATATTATTATTTTAATTTCATATGCAGTATAGGGAATGGATTTCCCTGTTCGTCTAACTCAGATTTTTTAAAGACTTTAAACCCAAGATGTTTGTAAAAGCCTACTGCTTGTGGATTTTGCTCATTTACATCCACATAATTTACATTTAACACTTTTATTGCATATTCTATAAGTCTTTTTCCAACTCCATTTCCTCTACTTTCATTACTTACAAATAACATTTCAATTTTAAAATCATGAATTCCCATAAAAGCTTTTATAATACCATTTTTGTCTCTTACACATAAAAGTTTACTAACATATTTAGCACCTTCTATAACTTGAGGTTTTATTGAGATTATATCTTCTTCACTTAAAAAGTCATGTGTTGCTCTTACTGATGATTCCCATGTTTCTAGTATTTCTTCCATATCCTTATTATTAATATTATTTAAATTTTCAATTTTCATCATTTAATAAATCCTCCCAAGTAAATATGTTACTTAATATTATATATTAAATATGATTTGAAAAGCTTATTAAGAATATTTCTGTACTAACTATAATCAATTAAATATATTTATTTTTATAGATATATAATATTCTCCTAATACTACTTTCAGATAGAAAATAATCTGTAGACAATTGTTTAATTGATATTCCTTGTAAGTACTTAATATATATTTCAAAATTTCTTGATTTCAGTTCAGTTTTTATCCCACTAACCTCACCCCAAGATTTTTTGTTGTTATCTTTCTTTGGAATGTATATATAATTACCATCGATGTATTTCTGAACTAAATCTAAAACATCTTTAGGTAATATATCTTGTGCTTTTTTATACTTCATAAACATTTCTCCTACTATTATTAGAGCAAATATTTAATCAAAAACTGCACAAAACATCTACTTTATTGCTCCTTACAAACTATGCTTTGATATTATTGCAGTTTTTGCTTGGAGCTAAATTAATTAATCTAATTTTACAAAACATAATGACACCTACCTTCTTGCTTAATTATATTATTATATCATTAATAAAATTGCTAGCCCCCCTATATCGTATTGGGCTGACTATTTCAAAATAAATCTACATTTAGGATAATTGCTGCACCCTTTAAACTCACCATATTTACCTTTTCTCAGAACTAATTTTCCACCACACCTAGGACATATATCATTACTTATTTTATTCTTATTATCAATTATTCGATTTTGAATTTGTGCTATATGGGCATTTCTATTTTCTTTACCATCAATACTCAAAGAAATCAGTTTTGAGTATACTTGTTTTTTTACAGAATCTCTTAATGTCTGTTTATTGTATTTTTTAATTGTCTTCAATAATTTTATTGTATATACAACATCTGTTTTACATTTAACTTTTAAATCCGCATTAGTAGTGAAAACTACAATAGGAATGTAATTCACTTCTGGAAAGTCACCTAGTATCTTTTTTAGAGCTTGTATATGTCCGTAATTCTGCCTAATTGGATTATACATACTTTTCTTAGATTTATAAATTTTTTGTTTCCAATATTCATCAAATTCATTCCCTATAATCCATCCCTTATAGTTTTTTGTTTCAATAACAAAAACACCATAATTAGATACAACAACATGATCAATCTGGGTTGTCTTACTTCCCACCTGTAGCATTATATCATTTATAACCATATACTTAGTCTCATCAAGTCTTGATAAGAAAAAGGATACTGACTTTTCTCCAAAGAATCCCTTTATTCTTGGCATAAAAAGATCTAATATTCCTACTGCAATTACCAACACCCATAAATACCAAAATCTAATTAAAAGTTCAACAATTACTTCCACTTATTTCACTCACCTTTAATGCTATTTCTAAATTGAATTTTAGTTAATTAAATCTCTTCTTCCAATAAAAAGCATTGACTACTATTCCATATAATTATTAACTAATTCATAACATCTTTCCTTAGTACTAACTTCTAAGGAAGATGTTCTTACTAGTGGCTCCATAGTCCCACCCTCTACTTCCTTTGCAGCATCATCAGCTTTTTTATCTCTTTCTTCTATCCAATTTTTTTCTTCTAATATAAGTTTATCTTTTTCTTCTTCTGAAAGTGTACTAATTATTTCTGAGTAAACCTCATTTAACATTTTATCCCATGCTATATATATTTCTGATTCAGCTTCTCGCATCTCAATTGTTGATCCTGCTAATTTATCCTTTAATTTCACCTTTAATTTTTCATCTAAAGTATTCATTTTATCTAGATATTCTTGTTTATTTAATGTAATAGTTTTATCTTCATCCTTTTCTTTTGTTTCATCTTTTATTGTAATTTCATTCTCTTTAGAAGTATTATCTTCATTAATAATTTCATTACCTTTTTCAGTAGCTATTTCTTTATCCTTATTTTCTTGTACTTCCTTGTCAGTATTTCCATTACTACATCCAACCAATAAAAATACACTCATACCTACAACAGAAAGGATTTTCCTAATAAATTTACTCATTTTACAAACTCCTCTTATAGCCTTATTTTCCTACGTAATTATACCATTTTTTCACTTTACATGCTATATATAACAAAAAAGTATACTAATGCTATAATTCATTCTAGTAACTAGATAAAACTTTTTCATTATTCAGCACATACTTTCTTATGTTATTGTACGTTAAAAAAGATGACACCTATATGTCATCTTTATAAATATTACTGATCTTTTTTATTCGTAATTTTACTTTTTCTTTTAATTGTGGTGGACATATAACTTTTACTTTATCCTGCATTTCTATAACTAAAGCAGCAGTCCACTCCAAATCACTAACCTGAAATGTTATATAACCTCTATAGAAGTTAAAAATTATTTTTTCTTGAATTCCTTATTATCTAAAATAATAACCTCTGACTTATCTTCCTTTGATGCCTTCTTTGTGTGATTTACAAGCTTTATAACGTTCTTATATGATTGTTTTGCTCCTTTTACAAGCAAGGGTACTCCTAGAAAATCAATTTTTAGCCCCCTAGAAAGTAATCCGCCAAAGGTCATTGGTAATGGAACCGTTGGCGACGTATTAGAAAATATAATTTTCTCATTTAATAGCTTTTCTTTATGAAGCATAGAAGTTAAATTGTATAATCCTGGAATTAAAACCTTTGAACGTCCTCTACCTACAACATAGACTTTATTTCCATCTTCATCACTTCCATAATAAAAAAGTTCTCCACGATTTCCATATACTAACTTATTAAAGTTAGGTAATTTCAATATTTCATCCTTAGTTGGTTCTCGAGTTTCATCCAGCATTTTTAAGTGATAAGCAATTGCTTGAATAGACGAGTGGGTTCCTCCATAACAATTATATATGTATATCATTTAAATCACCTAATTTCTTCTTTTTTTACTTTATTTTAATAATTGTAGTATATGCAATAAACATTTATATTAAACATTCTTTGAACACATTTTATCCAAGTTCCCCAATATTCTACAATTCTTTATACATAAAATAAATATGTTACAATCCGTTACCACTACCAAACTTAATCTCTTAATAATTTCATTAATTTATGTGCATCTCCATCAGCATTAACAATATCATCATCTGTAAGACCTGCCTCAACTGCAATATTATATGCTTTACCAAAATTCCCTACATCCTCTGATTTGTGTGCATCACTTCCCAATGAAAATTTAACGCCCATGTTCTTTAACTTTTTTATTGTTTCAATATCCATATTCTTATGAGATCTGTTAATTTCTAGAGCAGTATTTCTTTCAATAGCGGCCTTTCCAATTTCAATAATATCTGGATTAACATGCTCTAATGGATGATTTAATATTGTAATTTCATATTTTTTAATAGCATTAATTGCAGCTTCTGTATAATTTCTCAATAAAAGTGGATTTTGTACAGCTCCAGGATGATAACCCACACAAATTATGTCTAGGTAATCAATTATTTCATCTTTAATATCTATATCACCTTTTTTAGTAACAATATTACATTCTATACCAAGAAGAATCTTAAAGTCATTCTCCTTCAATAATGAACTCTTATTAAAATCATCAATTACTTTACGTACTTCTTTATATTGATTTAGTTTCATCCCGTAGATACTATGCCT
Source organism: Clostridium sulfidigenes (assembly GCF_000732635.1). Taxonomy (GTDB): domain Bacteria; phylum Bacillota; class Clostridia; order Clostridiales; family Clostridiaceae; genus Clostridium_J; species Clostridium_J sulfidigenes. The sequence goes on from NZ_JPMD01000032.1 coordinate 55,450, forward strand.
ATAACCATGGTCTGTTATTGCTATTTCTTTTAATCCTTTTTTTATTCCAGTTTTAACATTTGATTCAATACTTCCTTTTGCATGTTCTCCAAAAATAATATTAAATAAGGGAATATGCCCCTTTGCAATATTAGTATGAGTATGATAGTCTGCAATAATCTTAAAACTCATTTTATCTCCTCCATAGTTTTATTTTGCCCATATTATTGGATAATTCTTACCATATATCACAATTCTGCACAAACAATATATATCATTACGTCTACATAGTATTTGTTTTTTACCATAAAAAAAACCTCCATTATTTATGGTACAGTTCACTCTTAATTATCCTAAATTTGACCCCATATACTTTTATATCTCCTATTCCCACATACCCTTGATTAAAAGCTTTCTGATACATCTGTCCAAAATTTAGTTACTTTATTTAGCTCTCTTTTCTGGTGCTGTGATTTTAAATAAAATTGCTGGTACATTAGGATTTAACTAGTTCTATGTACAATAAATATACCTTTGTTTAAGGCATAACTACATAAAAAAACAGTAGAATTCTGAAATTCTACTGTTAATAGGTGTTCCTAATTACTTAGTTTTATAGGGAATATATCCCTAATTAAATATACTTCTTTAACTCCTCTATGGACTCTATATCAAACAAATCTCCATTAATTTTTTCTATCTTTTCTAATAATAAAAAAAGTGAATTAACTCAACTATATACTACAATAAGTCAAATGCTTTTGAAAATTACTCTGGAAAAACTCGTAACTGTACTGATACCCCATTTGGATCATATACATAAAAATAGCGAGTTCCATCACCAGGGTTTTGGATGGCAGAAGGATTAAGACCTCTGTCCTGCACAAGATTATGCATTTCATCTAGTTTATCTGTTTTAAAGCAAATGAACATACCCTTTCCTTCAAACTTCTGACCCTGTGGCATACAAACAAGTTCAATCTCAGTTTCTCCCTTGCCATTTGTCAGAAATGCAAGCTCTCCATCTCCTGCTTTAAAGCGTCGGGAAACAGTTAGTTCTGTAATTGTCTCATAAAATTTAATAGATTCTTCTAAGTCGTTGACCATTAAGGTTACATGCTGAATATGCATAATATATCCCCTTTCCTTTATGTAATCTTTAATAATTATCTCATAATGAAATATGTAATGCAATAATTGCCCTACTGCTCTATTTGTACTTATTTATTTATTACAAAATCTATGAATAGGACCATCCCAAACTTCGTTACCATTTTGAAGTTCTATGAAGTTACCTAAAGTATATTGGTTTATTACATTATTCCAAAAAATATGAGAAACCTTATGTAAACGCAACTGTTTTACTTCCCAATTTCCTTGAAACTTATTAAAAACTTCAAAAGCCACAATTTTACCTATTCCTCTTTTCCTATATTTTTTTAGAACGAAAAATTCTGCAATTGCATAATCAGTTGGGGATGAGGTAACAACGCTATGTTTATTAACAAGAACAAATCCTGCTAATTTATCATCTATTCTAATTATAAAGGGGTATCTATCTTTTTCTGTCCAGTAATTATCCAAATAACTGTAATCGTATAACCCATGTTCATTTAAATCACGATTTTCATATTCTGATAAATCATAATTATATAATTCAATCATATTTTTTAATATCATTTTATCAGCCTTACTGGCTTCTATTAATTCAATCTTCATCTTTCAATACCTCCAAAATATCATTTTAATCAATTAATCAATCTTAAATTGGAATTTGACAAGATAATATTTTGCTATTAAAAGTTAATATTTTCTGCAAAATATTCTACCCAGGCTGGATAAAATCCTGTAGCTAAAGCAGTTCTCATTGAAGCAAGGTTCGCACTCCACGTTGTATAATATGGTATTTTATCTAGCTTCAATATCTCCTTTGTTAATTGTTGAATAACCAATTTTGCTAATCCTTGTCCCCTATATTCCTTAATTGTATCTATACCTATTTGCCATAGTGGATCATGGTAATTGTCTGCACCAGCTACGGCTACCATAGTTCCCTCAATAAAAGCTGCAATTGCAATTTCATCCTTCTCATAATTTAATGCATTTTCAAATCCAGGATATTTTATGTAAAACTCACTCATATTTTCTTTTTCTATTTTCTTAAGAACTACATTATCTGGGCAAATAATATCTTCACTTTTACTATAAAGGAATCTCAAATGTTCACCTGCAAGACATAAATCATTTTCCCTTAGTTTACATTCAATCCTATGAAGATTTTTACCATCAATAATATCTTCTGCTAAAGTATCTATAAGATTTTCTTTTGCCCAATTAATTAAATCTCTTCTTCCAATAAAAAGCATTGATTTTCCAAATGAAATCATACGAAAAATTTCTACATCACTTTCCATGAATACATTTTTTCCATCATCAAATATATTATATTCCAGATTATAATTTGTAATATAATAATTAATTACTTTCTGAATATTATCCATAATTTAAAATCTCCTCTACAAAATACTATTTGCCTGTCACTAAAAAATTCCTTACTTATTTAATTGTAACATATTTTGTAAATATAACATTATTTTTAGTATGGTATTTCCAGCTTTAAAAATAGCCTTAGCCAAGCCATATAAATTCCCTGGGGTATAAATTGCATTTTCTTGTGGTACAGTTCTCCATATCTACTTAAAGTGGGGTTTTTATATATTTTCATTAAGTAAACTAGAATTGCAATACCTCTCCATAACATAGTTTGTCAGTAAAACACCTTTCCTTTCTACTTTCTGTTCTTTTACAATCTTATATCCTCGTTTTTCAAAGAAATACTTTGCAGTAATTGATGCCTGTGTACTAATCTTATCTACATCAAATGCCTTTTCTAGCACATCACAAATCGCAGTAGCAATCCCTTTATTTTGGTAGTCCTTATGAACATATAATCTATCTAAATATCCACTCTTATCTATATCTCCAAAACCAACTATAATATTATTTTCAATAGCAATAACTGTAAAATTTTCTAATAAGTATTTATTCCATTTCTCTAAATCTACACTACCTGTTGCCCATACATTCAACTGTTCTTCTGTATAGTCTTTTGCATTAATGGAATGTACTGTATTATAAAACAGTTCCGCTAAATCTTTACAATCTGATGGTTCATACTTTCTTATACTCATTTCCTATCTCACTCACCTTTAATACTATTCCTAAATTGAATATTATTTTACCTGTTCCTTATTATTTAAACTGAATTAACAATATCCTTATTATACCATCTCACTTTCCACTGCTCAATAAATTCATGCCATATAAAGCATATATTTCCTTTGTTTAACTTGTAACTACATAAAAAACAGTAGAATTCTGAAATTCTACTGTTTCTAAAAAATACTCTTATCCATACTGTATATAATTTATAAAGACTTTTTATATTTCTTAAAGTAGGCTAAACTTGAAAAAATAAAAAAGGCACCAAAAATTATAAAAAACACTGCAGAAAAATATAGTTTCCCGGTTAAATGCCATATTCCTATAGCCAACCATAGAACCCCTGAAATTGCATATAATATCCATGAACTTTTATTATCTATTGCTTTACAATTACACGTACCATCTTTTTTTATTTGCTTAATTCTAGAGCTATATGCTAAATAAGGCATAAAATTAAAGACAAATACAAATATATCAATTATCAACAATCCAACAATAATCAAAAATATAGGTTTAATGGCAACTAAAGAAACAACTAGCAACCCAATTAGAGCTATAGCTAGTATTAAAGAATATAAAGTCCCTTTTCTTGTTAGATTTCTTATACTTGTATATTTATCTATTTCTGAATCACAATCACTATAAATAGGTTTAGTTCCAGCTTGTGCTGAAAAAATGTGCATATAATTTTCTACAGAAACAATACGATTCCATCCTGCTTCTTTAAATATAGTGAAATATTCTTCATTTGCTTCTGTTTGGTAATCTAAGTTATATATTATATCTTGAGATTTATCTTTTCTTAGTTTATAGAAAAACCCTCCTTCTATATCTTCTAATATCCAACCTTGCCTTGCATATTCTTTTAATTTTTCCATATCACTTTCTTCACTAAATGCAAACCCATTAATCATTACATATTTACTTTTCAAAAATATCCCTCTTTTCTAACCCAAAAAATTTTCAGCGAATTTAATCATCTGCTTTTTACGTTCAATCTCTTTTATAAGCATTTCTCGTCCTTTATTGGTTATTTTATATATTTTTTTATTTTCATCTGTGTCACAATTTAACTCCACTAAATCTGCTGCTAAAAGCTTTTTCAATGTTGTATAAAGTGATGCAGGACCAATAGTAACTTCATTATTAGTAAACTTCTCAATAGTTTTCATAATTAGGTATCCATGCTTTTCATCAACAACACTAGATAAAATATAAAAAGCAGAATCTGTTAATTCCCCTATATCAATAGAATCTTTTCTTGGCATAAAATTCTCCTTCATATTATATTTAATGATATATCATTTAATAATATATCATTAAATATAATATATCCATAAATGATATACTTGTCAAGTTTTTCTTTATTGCTTTTGATATTTATATATTTTTATTAAAATATATAAATACACTGGCAAAAAGTTTTATCCCATAAACTAAAGGATATGATTGAATTAATATTTTAGTGTAGATGAATTTTAGATTTCTTCATAATGATTTAGAATTTTTTTGATCTTTTCATAAATAATAGATTTTAACCATTGCGGTTTTACTGATTTAATACAAGTGCCATATCTAAGAAAATAATCAGATATAAAATCTTCTTCACCTACATTACAAAATCCCTTTATAATTGTCTTTGTTCCTGTTTCTATTTTCATAGAAGGATAATGTTCCTTGTAGAAAATATCCGATGCACCATCTAAAATCTCTACTTCAAAATGAATACTTTTATCAGATTGGTAAAACTCTATGGGAGAGTTTATAACATCATCAATTAGAAATTCTAGCTTCTCACTACTAAAATCTAATGAGGTTATTTTATCACATCTAAAAACTTTGTATTTATTGCTATTAATCTCCATTCCACTAGCGTACCACTGTCCAAATTTAGATGAAATTTTTAAAAACTGTATATGGTAATTTATAGTTTTATCATTTTTCAAATACTTAATCGTACAACTAACTTCATTAATAATACTTTCTAAAATCCTATCTAAGAATTTACTGACATTATTATGTTTAGAGGCTTCAAATTGTAAGGACTTTTTCATCTTATTAATTTTTTCTATTTGTTCTTCCGATAGACAGTTTTCAAATTTTTCATTTAGTTTATTTACACTTAAATGAAAGGGTGTAGACTCGTAGGCATTTAGTGTAAGCATTGCAAAATACAGCGCGTATACTTCGTCTATGGTAAATATAATAGGTGACAATAATCTATTTTTCAATATAACATATTTACCGTATCTACCTTGCTCTGTATAAATAGGCATTCCCAATTCTTCTAATGAACTAATATCACGCAAAGCTGTACTTTTTGAAATGTTATATTTATTCATTAAGTCACTTAAATTGAAGCAATCCAGGTCATTTAGGTACATTATCATATGGTTTAATCTTTCTGATTTTTTCATATATCCTCCGTTTTTAAATTATCTTAAGTAAAGGTTTCACATTTTGACACCTTTAAATATTATAATATATTTATATCAATAATATAATCATTGATATAAAATTTACTACAAAAAGGAGATTAATATTATGAGTAAAACCTTAGAAACAGCTATTTTCCTTTCAATGAATGGAAAAGCACAAGATGCTATTAATTTTTATAAGAAACACTTTAACGCAGAACAGTTAATGGTTGTAACATATGCAGATATGTTAAAGATGGGGGATAAATCACGAGAAATTAATGATGAAAATAAAGATTATATTTCTCACTCTGTTTTAAAAATTGGCAATACTAAGGTAATGATTGCTGAAGATACAATGGATGCCAATGAAGAGTACAAAGTTGGTAATAATACCTCTCTATGTGTTCAAAGTGCTGATTTGGAGGAAATCCATCAATTCTATGATAGCTTAATCGCAGATAAAAGAGTTAGAATAATTGTACCATTGGCTAGTAATATATTTAGTAAAGCATATGGAATCATTGAAGATCCATTTGGTATTAAAATTCAATTATCTTTCGATGAAAGATTAAAGTAAAAATTACTCTTGTAATAAATAATATGACATAGTTCTCCGTAACTATTACAAATGAGATTTTTCCATTTTATTCTTGTGTATATGTTCTACATAGATATAGTTTAATTCTAAAGTACAATATTGAAAATTCGTAGTAGGATGGCTAGGTCGATTTTGAACGTTTTGTCCTCCTGGGCTATTGGTTAACTATTTCAAAAATAAAACTCGACTCACATTCGCTCACTGAGTAAGTTCTGCTAACTAAATCAAAGATTTAGAGCACCACTTAAAAATTATGATTAAATTTTTTGGTCTTGATATAGAAGTTAAAAGTACAGAAAAAGTGCTACATCCCGTAAAGATTAGCACTTTTTCTAAGAATTCTGTACTCCTCAGCTCGACTGAGTGAGTTTCCTATCTATTTTATATCAAATTTATATGAAAGATAAACATAAATAATATTTTCTATATAAACCTTTTTAACTAAATAAACAAATTGTAGTTTATTTCTTGTTATTTTTCTCCTTTTTATTATTGTTACTAATACTAATAGTAACAATACCGCCTAAATAGCAGTACCTATCGCAATCCAAGGAGCAATGTTCATTTGAAATCCTCCCCACAAATTTCTATCTCTCTATATTCTATATTATTACTTGTAATATATACTATTTTATGTGTATAACATATTAATAATACGAACTTTTGATTTTTTACTCTATTATAGCAATATCATTATCTGTAATTATTATGGCTTGATTGTCCATTAATTTAACATTAGGACAATCACTTGTATTTAAATATCCACATTCTGTACCTTCTTCTGCGTGAACATTGAGCGTACAATTGATATAACCTAAATTATTAGGTAAATTTTGTGATAAAACAACACTCCCTGCACTTACTCCTACATATATCCCTCCGTTATGTAAAAATTTTTTCAATGGAATATTAAAATTAGTTTCGTTCATTTTGTTCAATAAATGTTGTGTAGTTCCACCGCAAACGTATATAACATTAAAATTACAAATTTCATCACAACTCATAATTCTATCTAAATCATATGTAACTATGTTATCTTCTAAAATACCAGCATCTAAAAGGTCGTTTTTACACTCTGGAATCCATACCTTTGCGTCTTCTGTTATTGCAGCAGTTGGAATAAAAATAGCTCTAATTTTGTCCTTAGGCATATTTACTAATTCTAAAAACTTTTCTTTAATATTTCTATTAGTAAATCCAGTAGATGTTAATATCAAATTTTGCATAATTAAAAATCTCCTCTACAAAATACTATTTGCCTGTCACTAAAAAATTTCTTACTTATTTAAGTGTAACATATTTTGTAAATATAACATTACTTATAGTAGATATTTTCTGCTTAAAACAGCCTTAGATAAGTTATATAAATGTAATGATTATACTTATTTTTTACATTTTATCAATAAAAATTTCATTGGAGGTTTATCTTTATTATCACTATCTATTTCATCAATCTCAGAAAATTCTACAAGTCCATATTTTTGAAAATCTTTTTTTATTGATTCAGAATCATAAAAAAAGATTTTTACTCCGTCTTTAGTTTCATAATAACTTTCATTAAGTTTTTTTCCTTTTCCAAACATAGGAGCTTTCTTTGAAACAGCTGTAAAAATCATATATCCGTCTTGTTTTAATTGATTATAACAATCACTAATAAATTTTTCCCTCTCACTTTCATTTAATAAATGAATAAGTGCATAGCTAAATATCCCTTCATAGAGTTTATTTTCAAAAGGCATATCTCCTACTGAACCATGATAAATATTAATATCAATCCCATATTGCCTTGCTAAATCAATAGCTGTTTTTGAAATTTCGATTCCTGTAACATTTATATTATTATCAATAAATACCTTTGCATTTCTACCATAACCAATACCCGGTATTAATATATCTTTTATATTATTTTCAATAAAACAATCCTTGGCAATAATGGCTGATTCTGATGGTTTAAATCCCCACATTGTTTGTTTTTCTATAAAACTTTTTTCCCAAAACTCCGTCATATTTTCGCTCTCCTTAAAATATATTTTTTGAATCTGTAACAATAATAACCCCTAAAGCAAATGGATAAGTAATGTTAAAGTTTTTATTACTATTCACTTAGACCTCTTATATAATGCATAAATTTAATTTCCCATTGTGAATCTGAACTATATGCTTCATATTTATTATCTAAATAGTGTTTAATAATATAAATCTCTTCCTTTGAAAGTGTTTTAAATAATTCTAAAGCTTCATCTTCCCAAAAACACAGGTTTAACACTTCCACTAGGTCACTTAAGCTATTAACCTCTTCTTTTACCATTGCAATCTTATCTGAAATAAATCTACAATCATTTATTTCATTGATTAAATTGCGTAACCTTTCATTATCCATAGTATCATTATCTATAAATTCACTTTCTTTTAAATCCTCTTCATACTTAAAGGATAAAAATATATTATCAATATTTCCTATGGATAATCCTACTTCAATTCTAGGATAAATATTTGCAGCTGTTTTTTGGATATATTCTATCTTTTCATTATCAACTATCCCTAAAATATCACAGATGCTCTTTGCTGAGCTCTTTAATTTTACTAAAATTTCAGCTTCGGACAAGTTTCTAAAAATCCCTAATAATGTTTCTCTTTGCAATGCTGAAATCTCTAATGTTAATATATCTCTTCCTAAAATATCAAGCCCTATTGCATTTGTTAGTATTGGTTCAAAAATATTAATTAATAGCTCTTTATAATCAGAGCAATAGCTATTTAGAATATAAATAATATTATCCTTATCAAAACATATGCAAAACTCATTTTCTATAAGTAGCGCTTTTAAGTATTCATTTATATATTCAATTCCCTGCAACTTTTCTGATATGGCATTAGAAAGTTGATAATCTATGCTACAGTCTATCTTATGAGCAAAAAATCTATAGTCATACTTATTAAAAAATCTATCTATTTCATTTAATGTATCCTTATATGATATGTTTTCTATATTAGGTGAGCTTTTTCTAACTGCTTCTAATAATTTCTTTCCTCTCTCCATCAAAGAGGCTATTTTACTCCAAGAAGTCTTTAACAAGTCACTTATATCTTCTTCCATCAATACTTCCTTTGCGTTCATTAACTCTCTTAATTCTAATCCTAATGAAAAACAAATTGAATTAAGTAACTCTTCCGCTATTTCTATTGGAACTGATGTGCTATCACCCATTGTATATCGCTCAGTGTGCTTGCCAAGTAAATTCCATATTTTAAACTCAATAAGCATTTTATCTTCTTCACTTATATTTTTATCTATTTGAATATTATCTGAAAACGCCATTAAACTCTTATTGTTTTCTTCCATAATACCTCCTAAAATTCATGCCCATATATATCTGTATCATCCACTTCATATCCGTATCTTGTATTTCTACAAAGCTCTTCTAAAGTAGTTCCTCTTAAATACTCCAAAGAACCTTGACATTTTCCATCAAAATGTCTTTTCATAAACTCAATAAGTTCATCATCAGCTATCTGATCCATGGCTTCATTTTTAAAAAAATAGAAAGACTCTTGAATCTCCATTAATGTCTCTTTATAATTCTGTTGCATTATATAAGGAGAATCACAAAAAACTTCCACTATCTTTTTTAAAATCCCTTCAGAAAACTCAATTCTTCCTGTATCTTTTAATGACTTAAAACGATTCTCCACCAGCTCATTAATTTCTACATCACATAAAGCTAACCCATATTTTATTGTTAATTCATTACACCCTTTTAACTCAATTGCAGCTTGTTTTTTCTGGAAATCTTGAAATGCTAAAGTCATATTTTTATCCACCATAATCACCTCTAGATACACAGTACTCCTAAGTCTGACCCAATGCAAGACTTGAAATTTTAGTAATTTTGTGGTAATATAAAATTAGAAAATACTTCCCAGTTTGAAAATCAATCTGGGAAGTATTTCTTATATTATTATAGATTTTTCTTATATTAATGATATATATTTCGGCTTATCTTCAAACTGATCACAATAAAAATCAAAACTAATCAAAAAACTTTCCCTTATAAAAATTCTCATTGTCAAGTTTCTTTGCCATAAGCCTGAACATGACGCAGCCATCTGGGCATACAATATCCTTGCTATATTTGCTATTGCCACCAATGTTCTCTAAATCTCCGCCACTTCTCACCGACTCCATGATTGGAAACATAATCATCATAACCTTGGAACAGATACCCTGTCCATCCGAATTTGTGGGACAGCCATAGGTACAGGTATACTTATCCCCTACTTCTTCGCCGTTTCTGCAATACCGCTCTGTATGGTCACTGCGAAGAAAACCAGTTACCTCAATTTCAAATTCGTACTCCTCATCATACCATTTTTTCATAATTAACCTCCAAATTCTTGTTTATATATATAATTTTCCAATAACTTAATAACGTAATTATAACACAAGCCAATGATACTTTTAATATCGTTGGCTTAATTTAAATAGTTGATTTTCCATCTTTATAACAATTACTATTTCTTTATCAGTTTTAAATTACTCCCACCTAAAAAACTTAATAGATATCCAAATACATATAACAGAAAGTATACTTAATTAAACTCACTATTCACAAAATCTTCCTTATTGTACCACCTCACTTTCCACTGCTCAATAAACTCATACCATTTAAAGCATTTATTTTCTTTATTTAACCTATAGCTACATAAAAAAAACAGCAGAATCCTAAAATTCTACTGCTTCTGTGTGTTCTTAATTAACTAATTTTATGGAAGATATGTCTTTAATTAAATATACTTCTTTAATTCCTCAATGGACTCTATATCAAACAAATCTTCATTAATTTTTTCTATCTTTTCTAATGATAATTTAAGTATTGACTCTATTATATTCTCTGGAATATCCTTAAACTTTTTCCTTAAAAGTTTTATAGTACTTTTAGCTAAAGCATCTCTTGCTCCTTGCTTTATTCCTTCTTTTTTGCCTTCTTCTCTTCCTTCATCCCTAGCACCCTGAAGTCTACTTTTCTCATCTCTTATAGCTTTATCTCTCATCTCAGCTAGTTGTATTAACTCTTTATCTCCACTTATGTTGTATAGAACATCCATTGCTTCCTTGATTTCAGTATCTTCCTTTTTCATTATATCTATCTCCTTTCCCTCTGGATTTATTAAAAAGCTTAACCATCTATGCAATTTATTATTATAGTCTTTCTTTGATTTTTCGAACTTCTTAAGTTCTATAAAATGAATTTCAACAATATCACTTAGTAATTTCTTTGTCATATCTTCATATAGATGATAACTACTATGAAACTTCTCATCATTAATATAATCAAAATCTAAGATATTTATAGTTATAGTTTTATTAAGTTGATTATAATTATCTCCTTTAACTAACTGTTTTAATATCATTTTAGATAAGTAAAATATTGTCCTTTTTAAAAGAAACTCATTGTCATATATATTCCAATGAGTAAGTTCCACTTAACCAAATATAAAATTTGGAGTGTCACTTATATTATACTGATTTATCAGCTGTATTTCTACATTGATATGAGTACTATTTTCTGTTGTTACATTAATATCTAAAATACTTAGCTTTTCACTGGCAATTAAAGATACATTTAGTGCTTTCTCCTCTAAAGTAATACTTTTTATTTTTCCATTTCCCATGGGTTCAAGTATAGAATTTAAGAAGCTTATTAATAGCTTTTCGTTTTCTTTTACTCCAAATATTTTTTGAAATACAACATCATTTTTAGGATTTAATAATTTGTTCATGTCTCAATTCCTCCTTAGTTTATTACTATTTAAATTATCGACACAAACATTTGTTCTTATTCTCGTTCGGAAAATATTTTATATGATTTAACTTAAAATTAGAATATATAAAAAACAGTAGAATCCTGAAATTCTACTGTTTCTATGCGTTCTTAATTAACTAGTTTTATACAAGATATGGCCTTAATTAAAAATTCTTCTTTAACTATTAGTTTCTATAGTTTTAACATATTTCATTCAGTGTTCAACTCCACCATAACTTTTCAATATGTTAGTATTTAAATAGCTCCTTTTGAGGAAATATTCCAAAAGCCCCACCAGTATGGATAAATAAAATATTTTCATCGTTTTTAAAGTTTCCATTTTTTATTTCTTCACTTAATCCATACATGGCTTTACCTGTATAAACAGGATCTAAAATTATTCCTTCTAATTTTGCAAATTCCTTAATGAAATTTATCTCTTCTTCTCTGCTTAAAGCATATCCTTTTCCTACATATCCATCTATAATTCTTATTTCATCTTTAGACAATTCCAAATCTATATTAATATATTTCATGGTATCTTGTACTATTTCGTAGATACGATTTTTAAAATATTCACTGTCATCACAAACATTAACACCTAAAATATCACACTTGTTTTCTAATATTTTATTTGCTAAAAAAGTTCCTGCATAAGTACCTCCAGATCCCACAGGGAGTATAACTTTGTCAAAATGAACACCTAATTCCTGTTCCTGCTCAATAATTTCTTTCATTGCATTATAATATCCAAATGTGCCTATTACATTTGAAGCACCTTCTGGAATAATATAGGATGTATAACCTTTTTTATCATATTCCTTCTTAATCTGTTCCATAATTTCTGATCTTGAATTTTTATATTCTTCTGCTGTTATAAAACGAATATCTGCCCCTAGAAGCTTATCTATAAATAAATTTCCATCAGATTCAATATTACTGCTTCCTCTTAAAACAAGTACTGATTTTATCCCAAGCCTCGCTGCTACTGCTGCCGTTGCTCTACAATGGTTTGATTGGATTCCACCGCAAGTTATAAGCACATTAGCCCCTTTATTAATAGCATCTTTTGCTGTAAATTCTAATTTTCTAATTTTGTTTCCTGATACTTCAAGTCCAGTTTGATCATCTCTTTTTATATAAATATTGGGTCCACCTAACATTTTAGAAAACCTCTCAAGTTTTTCAATTTTAGTTGGCATATTTGCAAGTTTTATTCTTTCTGGAATTTGAATTTTGTTTAAAACATTATTCATATTTTGCTCATCTCCTTTAGTAATTATAAGATTGAAACGTAATTATACATAAACTCAGTGTATAATATTTCATTCCATATATTTTCTCAGATATTTTCCTGTATAGGATTTATCACACATTATAATATCTTCTGGTCTTCCTTCTGCTACAATCTGACCTCTACATTGATACTTTAAATTATATACTTTATTTCCAAACCGAACAACAATATTAAATGTTTTACATATTTATAATAATATTGTTTGACCCATTCAATGATAATACATAAAAAGCAGTAGAATCCTGAAATTCTACTGCTTCTATGTGTTTTTAATTTACTAATTTTATAGAAGATATTACCTTAATTAAAGATACTGCTTTAACTTTTCTAATGGCTCTAAGATACTACAGTATAATACCTGAGTTGTTAAAGTTTGCCCATGCTATATTATTGTCAATATTTCTAATCATTCTGTAAGCTATTGGCTTAAATCCACACTTAGGCCAAAAATTTGAACCACTAAGGTTTGTTATTTTCCAATCTGTTATTATGCTACTATATCCCTTTTCCTTCATAATCCTATAGCCTTCATTCATTAACTTTTTACCAACACCTCTTCCTCTTTGGGAAAGGTGAGTGCCCGCAATATGTAGCTCTACACCATTATCAGGTGCCATCAAATCTAGAGTAATAGGCTCATATACTTGAAATCCTAATTCTTTCATATCTTTTTCTGCAATAAGAATCGTCGAATCATTATCCTCTACTAGACTCTTATACCTAGCATTTATATTCATTACAAGTTCAGGTTTTACAGGTAAAAAGGTAGGTGCTGAATTGAGGCATGATAAGATTATACTGGACATATTACCCATTATTTCACTATCATTTTCGTTAGCAAATCTAATCTCTGCATCAGATAAATTTTCAAAAACCTTGTAATCCTCCATATTCATTATTCCATATACATGATCAATAAAAAAACTTAATCTTTGGAAGGCTTCATAGTACACCTGATTTCCTAGAGGTACAAATGTATGGTGGCTAAAGTAGCCATGTTCAAGCCATACAACAGAAACCTTTGTATAGAGCTCCCTTATAAGCTCAGAGGATTGATCAATTCTAATTACCCTCTATAAGTTCCCCTATTGTTTTATTCATAATATCCATTTTCCATTCAATATCACTAACTAGCTTAAACTGTGTTCTTGCTCTATGAAGATTGTGTTTCTCCTTGTGAATTTTAAAATAGGTATCTCCATTTAAATAATCCGTTAAAAATCTTATACCACATTCAAAGGTCATAAGTTTCACAGAAAACGCCATAAGTTCAATCTCTTTTGGCACAAGTATAGGTAATACTTCATGAAAATATCCCTTTGTAAAATACTTAAACAGATTCATATCAAACCATATTTTTGATAAATCTGTTTCATCTTCACTTCCGCTAGAAGCTCCATATCTCAGTGCATCGCCGTAGTCATAGAGAAGTGACCCTGGCATTACTGTATCCAAATCAATTACACATACACCTTCACCTGTGTCTATATCTATCATAACATTATTCAGCTTAGTGTCATTATGGGTTACTCTTAGAGGAATGCTTCCATCCTTCATTGCATCTAATATAATGCTTACATCTCTTCTGCGTTTTTTTACAAATTCAATTTCTTTTCCCACTTCTTCTAATCTGCCACATTTATTATCTTCAATTGCTTTTAACAGATCCTCAAACCTGGTGGCTGTATTATGAAAATTAGGTATTGTGTCATATAATTTATCAGCAGGAAAATCAGATAACATATTTTGAAACTTACCAAAGGCCTTGGCACCATAATAAAATTGCATAGGATCTTCAACCTCATCGTAGGTCACTGCATTATCTATAAATTTATATACCCTGAAATAATCATTTTCATTGGTTTTAAAGTATTTTTCACCATCCTTAGTTTTTATTATTGTTAGTGTTTCTCTGTCAGGATTTCCTCCACTAAGAAGGATTTTTTTTCTAAGATGCTCTGTTATAGCTGAAATATTCTCCATTAAACCCTCAGGATTTTTAAACACATTACTATTGATTCTTTGCAATATATATGGTTTTGCAATATATGTATCATTTATATATCCGTTCCCATAAGAGCTCATTTCAGCATTAATATTAAATTGTTTTAAAACCTGATGCAGTTTATATTCCATGGTATAATCCCTCTCTAATCATTTGGTTTATAGCATTTTTAACTGTAGGCAAGTCTTCTTTGTATGTAACTCCATACCACTTATCTAATGTCTCAAGGACTTTCACCTTTGCACTTTGTGTTTTAATCATATTATCAACTACTGAAGGAAGATAAAATTCATCCTTTAATGGATTTTTTAAATTCTTTAAAAATACAGTAAATTCCTGTTCAAGGACATTAAATATATCAATGTCAAACCCCCACATGTTCATAGATACCATAGAATCAAGAGGTATTCCACTATTCTTATCAATAGATGTATGTTCCACCACACTTTTTAAATACCCTTTTTCTATTTCGCATAATCCTCGACTTACTGTGCCATTTTCAGTTAGTGTATTTTTTAGTCTAAACCCAGCCATGCACATCCCTTTATTTTGGGATAAATAATCCCCAACTATTTTGTAGGAATGGCTCCCATAGTAATCATCTGCGTTTATTACCATAAAGGGAGTTGAAACTGCACTTTTAGCACAAATCACAGCATGCCCTGTCCCCCATGGCTTCGATCTATTATTAGGGATAAAACACCCCTGAGGAATTTTGTCTAGTGTCTGAAAAGCATAATCTACATCTATTATCTTTTCAATTCTTTTGCCGATAACATGTCTAAAATCCTTTTCCATTTCTTTTTTTATAATAAAAACTACCTTTGAAAAGCCTGCTTTTACTGCATCATATATAGAAAAATCAAGTATTATTTCCCCATTTGGACCCACAGGCTCCAGCTGTTTAAGATTACCAAAACGACTTCCCATACCAGCCGCCATTACTACTAATGTTGTTTCATTCATATTACCACCTATATTTAAATACTTTCTTTATATTCACTAGATTAATTACATTACTTAATTACTACATGCCATTTTATTTTCTTAGAGTATCCAAATCAACCACCACTCCATCTGTCAGCCTAGATTGTTCTGCTGCCATTGCACAATAATGACTTTCTACGGATTTATCTACTGATGTAATGGCATTAGTGGGTTCTCCATCCTCTGCAATCATATCAATGAATTCCTCCACCATACGATTGTCTCCCCCTGCATGACCAGAAAAATCCATTGATAGCTTAGATATATCAATTACTTCAGTTTCTTTTCCAAATGGTGTGACTTTAATAGTTTTTTCAGTCAAATCTGCAACAATTTCTCCTTTTGTACCCATAATCTTCTGATAACGTGAACCTGTAGCAGTGAATGCACACATTGTCAATGAAATGGTGGCACCATCTGTCATATTTAGGTTTACAACCTGATGATCTACTACGTTATTATCACAGTAATATACACATCTTCCATAAGGTCCACTTTGAATTGCTTCTGTAATACTTTCTACAGTGGGATGAAGAGTCAATACATCAACAGGCCACTTTGTATTCCCCTTTGCCACACCAGTTTTTTCATTTGTTATATAAATCTTTTCTGCATCAAAGGAACAATTTGCTTTTGCTTTGCATCCGTCCATACAACGCTTTGTTGCTCCTTCTGGTGCATTTTCTTTCTTGAATAAATAGGTGCTTCCAAAGGAAGATACAGACTTACAAGTTTTACCTGTGAGCCATAATAACAAGTCCATATCATGACAACATTTCTGTAATATCATAGGACTAGTAGTATTGGAGTTTCTCCAGTTTCCACGTACAAAACTGTGTGCTTGATGCCAGTATCCCACATTTTCAATTGCCATAACAGAAACTACATCTCCAATTATACCGCTGTCAATTACTTCTTTTAATTTTGTATAGAATGGTGTATAACGCAACACGTGACATACAACCACTTTTCTGTCACAATCATTTGCTACTTTTACAATTTCCCTACACTCATCTAGGTCTGGTGAAATTGGCTTTTCCAATAACAGGTGATAGCCTTTTCTAAGGGCCGGGATTGCTTGTCTTACATGTTCCTTGTCCTGAGTAGTAATAAACATAACATCTGCCAGCTTATCCTGAGCAATTAGTTCTTCTGCACTGCAGAAGCATGCCTTTTGTGGGATGTTATACTCCCTTGCCACATCTTCTACCTTTGCAGGATCAATGTCTGCAATTGCTACAATTTCAATTTTCTCTGGAAATAATTTAGCAGTTAATGCATAGGTGTCTTTTCCTCTACTACCTAGTCCAGCTAATGCTACCTTTAATTTTTTACTCATTTTATTTCCTCCTATTTACGTCTATTTTCTCCATTCATATTTTAAAAGGTATTTCTATGTGCATAGAGAAGACCTTATCTATAACTTCCATACTGTTACATATATTGTATATGTTTTTTTAAAATCTAGCTTATACAATCATCCAGTATAATTGTTATATCATCCAAAATATCTATATGTTAAATTGTATTCTTTTGTTATATTTGCTAAAATAAATTGATAATAATGCATAAGTAAGGAGTTGGTTGTATGGCTTATATCAGTACTAGATTAAAAAAAGAAATTGAAATCACTGAAATCATCACCATTCACTATTTTGAGTACTTGAAAGATTTTGTTTTCCATGGTGAGTCTCATGATTTTTGGGAATTCCTATATGTAGACAAAGGAACAGTTATGGTACAAGCAGCCTCTGAGCATTATCAACTCCATGCTGGAGATATCATTTTTCACAGACCAAATGAATTTCACGCTGTGAAGGCAATAGGAAGGAAATCGCCTAATTTAGTGGCAATTTCATTTTTGTGCAATTCCCCTTCAATGGATTTTTTTACTGGTAAAGTTACCACACTGTCTTCTATAGAAAAAACTTTAATTGCACAAATTATTTCAGAAGCGCGCACTGCATTTTCAACTCCACTCCATATCCCTTCCATTGAACAAGTAAAACTCTCTTCCAGTGCACCTTTTGGCTCACAACAATTGATTTTGTTGTATCTGGAACAATTTCTAATTCATATAAAGAGGCATCATTGTGATGATGAAAGAGTTAATAACCTACCTTCTTTTACAAAACAGTCTTGGGATAGCTCTAATGAATCCTATGTATTTGAACAAATTTTGCATTATTTGCAGCTACACATTTGTGAGCAAATTAAAATTTCAGATATTTGCAATGAATTTTCTATCAGCCGTTCCACCTTACATTCACTCTTCCACAAAAATAAAAACTGTGGAGTAATTGATTATTTCATATATATGAAGATTGAGCGTGCAAAGGAAATTATTCGTGATGGGAATATGAATATCACTGAAATCGCATATTTTCTTTCTTATAATTCTTTGCAGCATTTTTCCAAACAGTTTAAAAAGTTAACTGGAATGTCACCAACGGAATACATCTCATCTGTAAAGGGGATTTCTCAAACTTATAAGTGGTAGCCATAACGTGGCTGCCATTCTTTATTTTGCAGTATATAAATACGACATATGGATGTCATATTCATGTGTTATAATATGATAGAGGTGAAGATATGCAAATCAACCGAATGTTTGAAATAATATACATACTTCTTGATAAAAAAAACGTTACAGCAAGAGAACTTGCTGAGAAGTTTGAAGTTTCTAGTAGAACCATTTATCGTGATATTGAAACATTATCATCAGCAGGTATTCCTGTTTATATGACCAAAGGCAAAGGTGGCGGAATATCTATTTTAGATGAATTTGTGCTGAACAAAGCCGTACTAACCGAAGAAGAAAAATCTGATATTTTATCCTCACTACAAGCAGTTGGTGCAATCAATTTCAATGAAACAGATTCTGCATTACAAAAATTAGGCAGCCTATTTGGAGAGAATAACTCCGATTGGATTGAAGTGGATTTTTCATCTTGGTACAATTCGGAGAAAGAATCTAAATCCTTTAATGATATTAAATCAGCAATCTTATCTAATAAAATAATGAGTTTTACTTATTCAAGCGGAAAAGGCGAAAGAACTACACGAGAGGTAGAACCTTTAAAGCTTTGTTTTAAAGGTATGGCACGTTATTTATATGCCTATTGTACTTTAAGGCAGGATTTTCGATTTTTCAAACTAAGTCGTATAAAGGATATTGTGGTTACAGATAAACATTTTCATCGAAAAGTTATGGGGCCTATATTTAAAGCTGATAACATGTTTAATGAGCAATATATCACTTTGAAATTAAAACTGTCTCCCCATATGGCTTTTCGAGTTTATGACGAGTTTGATAAATATACTAAAGAAGTTGACGGCAGTTTTATAACTGAAACAATTTATCCTATGGGTGAATGGCTATTTCCTTATATAGCTTCTTTTGGTAGCCATTGCGAGGTATTAGAACCTTTTGATATAAGAAACTCCATAAAAGAAGAAATACAAAAAATGCTGAACAATTATTTATAATATGACATACTGTTGACATATTATTTGATTTATTATAAATATATCAAATATATGGAGGTAGTTAAAATGAACTATGAAATTGTAAATCTTGAAGAAAAAATTATTGTTGGTGTAAGTGTGACAACAAGCAACGAAGATCCTAAAATGGGTGAGAAAATCGGCAAGCTTTGGGTTGATTTATATCAAGGTGGCGTCAATGCAAAAATCAAGAATAAAGTAAATGAATATGCAATTGGACTTTATTCCGATTATAAAGAAGACAGTTATCTTGTTACCGCAGGCAACGAAGTATCAAAATCAGAAAACAGTGAGTTTACAACAAAGATCATTCCTGCTGGGAAATATGCAAAATTCTCTGTCCATGGACACATGGAAACAGCAGTAGCAAAGGCTTGGGGCGAAATTTGGAAAATGGACTTAGACAGAAGCTTTACAGGTGACTTTGAGGAATACCTAAACAGTGACTTTGAAAATGCAGATATTGATATTTATATCGCATTAAAATAACTGATACTGAAGATTTTATGTGGCATATGACTAATCTAAGAAATTATATGGAATTATCTACAATCCAAGAAAAGAAAACCTGTTGGGAAAATGTTGAGTTAACACCCTTTGGTCAGGCTGGTGGAACAATGTTATTACCTGGTGGCTACACCTCTCCAGAACGATTTGTTAGAACAGCCTTTCTAAAAACCCATAGTCAAGTACCTAAAGATAGAGTAGATGCAATAATGACTTGTTTCCACATTGTGGAGAGTGTTTCAATTCCAAGGGGAATTGTTCTTACAGATAAAGGTACTTTTGATTACACTAAATATACTGCATTTATAAACATAAACACCTGTGAATATTACTTTAAAACCTATGATAACAGTCAAATAGCGACTACAAGACTAATTAGTGATTATAAGAATTGTACACATCCTATTTTCCTAGGTAATTTAAAACGTCCTGTTACCTTTGAAAAGCTTTAGAATTTGTTTTTTTTGCCCTACCTAATACCTTTGGTAGAACAGATTCTACCTAAACTTGAAAGTTCTAAACCTATCCCATTAATGGGGTAAGTTTAGGCCTCTTTCCTTTTCTAATTAATAGCGCTCTTACTATTCCCTTTCATCTGCACCACCATACAATTCCAAATTGTGTAAACTACTATGAACTTTCCTTTTATAACAGTTAGTTTTTATTAAAGTTTCAGATAAATAACAGCTTAAACTAACTAACAATATATCAATACCAAGTCTTAGAAGTGTATCAATAAACGCCCCCGAAAATATAATTGGGACAAAAATAAGAAAGGCAAACCAATTAATCCCGAATATTGTAATCCCAAATTTTATTGCACTTAAAGGCTTTGATTGTGATTTAGTAGTATTACCTAATAATAAATATGAGATACCTATACATGTACCCATTAATAAAGTCCAAATAAAAGTAAAATAAGGTCTTTTCTCATAACCTGAATCTATAATTTTTGTAAAATAGAAAAAGTAACGTCCAAATAAAAAGATTATAGAAAAAATGAAAATAGATAAAAATATGTTACCGCTATTAAAAGGCCTCTTCTTTTGTTTAATATGACTGGAATCACTTGTAAATTTACCTAATAATAATCCCATCAATACTATCGGTCCAGCATCACAAATTCCCATTACAATTTCATGTGTTAAAGTATTACCCGATAAAGAAACACCTTCCATCATACCCCATAACCACAATAAGCCTATTGCACTACCATATCGCAGCCCTTTTCCACTCTTTATTCCTAGAATTTTATCTTCATATCTATAAAACACATAGGCTACACTGGAAAAAGCAACCAGAATCCATACCGTAGCTGCTCCAACAGCTCCAATAGTTTTAACAAGAAAACTGAAGTTTGCAATTTTAGGAAAAGGACTAATCTCCGAAGTTATTCCATGAAGTGTCATATCAAGTATAGAACAAATAATAACTATAGCTATATATTCTATTAATTTAACAATTTTCATTTAAGCTCCTCCTTTATTATAATTGATATTTATAATATTACTCCTTCATCTTTTTCAATTTTATTATTCTATTTATAACAATGTACCTTTTGTCTTGATATTGCTTTACCTTATCCTTATTATTTAAATTTAATCAATAACATCTTTATTGTATCACCTCACTCTCCACTGCTCAATAAATCTATACCATATCAAGAAATATTTCCTTTATTTATCCTATGACTATATAAAAAAATCATCATATTTATGTAATTATATTGTTTTTTTACAATTAATGATATAATTTGTATGTAAATAATCTATGATTTATTATATTACAGTTAGATACTATTGTGTATAAAACATACAGGGGGTTAAGTTTCAATGAATAATAAACAAGTTATGAGTCTGATAGGAAAATGTGGTTTTTATTGTGGTAGTTGTCCAGATTATATTCAAGGCGATTGTACTGGTTGCCGTACAGCACATCAAAAAGGAGATTGCTATACTTTTGATTGTGTGGATATACATAAAATAGAGTTTTGTGGAACTTGCAATAAATTTCCATGCAATGAAATAATGACAAGAGATAAAGCAACTGTTTTAGATACAAGATGGTTGCAATGGAAAGCAACAAAGAGAATTACTAAAAAATAGGCATAATGCGTTAACTTATATATTTTTTCAAACTCATTCTTCTCCTACATTTACAAAACAAATACTAAAGTTTAGTATGGAGCTATCAATATTTATTTTCCATTTCCCATGGGTTTAAGTATAGAATTTAAGTAACTTATTAATAATTTTTCATTCTCTTTTACTCCAAATATTTTTTAAAATACAACATCATTTTTAAGGCTTAATAATTTGTTCATGCTTAAATTCCTCCTAAATCTATTACTATTTAAATTATTAACACAAACACTTACTCTTATTTTAAAAATATTTATTATGGCTCAAATTAAAATAAGAGTATATCATAAAAAACAGCAGAATTCTAAAATTCTACTGCTTCTACATATTCCTTATTATCTAGTTTTGTTCACATGAAATTCAAATTATCTATTATCAATCTTGATGAATAAGAGGCTTATTAACACAATTTATATACAGTATAATACATATAATATAATTATATAGTAGTCAAAGATATTTATTATGTATTTTATAGTTAAATCTACCTATTTTCTTGTTCATCTCTCAAATATATGAACTCTTACCTTTTAAGTATCCCATATATTATTTGTCTTCTGTGCTTTGGTGCAAATACTATGTGATATTTACAATTCCATTTACTATGTGCTAGACTATTATTATCCGTATGGATATCCCTCCTTGATTTCAGATGTGGTTGGCAAACCTACTTCTATTTTAACAAAGAGGGTTCCTTTTTTTCTACTTATAGCTAAAAGCTTTTTTGAACCACCAGTATAACCAGTGGTATTCATTAAACAATCACTTGCCATTCTTCTATTAACTTATCAAGACTATATCTTGCATTTGCAGGACTAGCTGATGGAAGTTTAATAGCTTCTATTCCTGTTTTTTTTAATGAATATTTATTATAAAGTTGATATGCCTTGCCACCATTAACATATATCTTTTTAATATTGCTATTATCTAAAATACTAGTTAAATCTGATGGCACTACATTTTTAATACTAGAATCACTTGAACCTATGATATCACAAGAAGCTATTGTATCCCATATTGCAATATTATTTTCTAATAACATTTTCTTTTTTTCCTCAATAGTTCTATATTCAGAGCATCGAGTTATTGCTCCAATAACTTTCCAAAATCTATTTTGTGGATGACCATAATAAAAATCCGACTCTCTTGATTTAACAGATGGCAATGTTCCTAAAATAAGAATTTTTGAATTTTTATCAAATACAGCTTTAAAAGTATGCTCTACATGCTTCATAACTCTCTCCTTTATAATTAACTTTTAAAATTATTATTATCAATTTTACTTAAAAGCTATTTATCATTATTTAATCTTATTAATTGTTCTTTTCCCCACTTAAATAACATTTCCATTATAGGTATTAATGATTTTCCATATTCAGTTAAAGTATATTCTACCTTTGGCGGAATCTCTTCATAAACTTCCTTATGTATTATGTTATCACTAACTAACTCTTTCAACTGATTACTTAACATTTTATCTGTAATTCCACTTACAGCTCTTTTTAATTCACCATATCTCATAACTTCACTATCATAAATATGCCATAAAATAACTAGTTTCCATTTCCCTGATATCTGAGTCATTGCAAATTCCATAGGGCACAGTTCACTACAATTTTTTATTTCTATTTCTTTATTATTCATACAACTCTCCTTTTTGATATCACTATCCTTTTATATAGTACTTACTTTTAAGTGCATACTTGTTCATATAACAGTATGTTGATATTATTATAGCATACAAGGGCGGCAAACAAGTAAGCCTTTGAAAATTTATAAAATTAATATAAACTATTTTTGAATTAAAAGGAGATATATAATATGAACTTAATAGAAATAATGGAAAGACGTTACTCAACTAAAAAATTTGATAATACAAGAAAAATTTCAGCAGAAGATATGAAACAAATTAAAGAACTTTTAAGACTTAGTGCTTCAAGCGTTAATACTCAACCATGGCATTTTATAATAGCTTCAAGTGAGGAAGGTAAAAAACAAATAAGCAAAAGTACTCAAGGATTCTACGCTTTTAATGATGAAAAAGTACTTACTGCATCAGATATAGTTGTACTTTGTGCAAGAACTTCAATGGATGAAGATTACTTACAACATATCTTAGAAAAAGAAGATCAAGATGGACGTTTTGCTAACGAAGAAATCAAAAATGGTATGCATGGAGGACGTAGTACATTTGTTAACTTCCATAAAAATGACTACAATGACTTACAATATTGGATGGATAAACAAGTTTACTTAAATATGGGTAGCTTATTACTTGGTTCTGCTGCTCTTGGAATAGATGCAGTACCTATGGAAGGATTTGATGTTAAAGTTTTAAATGAAGAATTAGGATTAACTGAAAAAGGATTCACCGCTGTAGCATTAGTTCCTTTAGGATACAAAGCTAATGATGATTTCAATGCACAATTACCTAAATCAAGACTTTCTGAAGAAGAAGTATTTACTACAATTTAATTAATTATCCCCTCATTAATATAACTTACTCTAGATTTAAAGAAAGCTAATACAAAAGATTCCCCATTCTTTTATTAGCTTTCTTTTATAAGAGATTCCATTTTACGTTTCTTTTCCTACAGGCTTTTATCACATGATCTATCTAGCAATTATTTCTATTCCATCTTCAGTTACAAGAATTGTGTGCTCCCATTGTGCTGAAAGAGAATCGTCATCGGTAAAAACGGTCCACCCGTCATCTTCATCTATAAATATTTCATTACTTCCAGCATTTATCATTGGTTCAATGGTAAATACCATACCAGGTACTAAAACCATACCTGTTCCTCTTTTTCCCAAATGAGAAACAAATGGTTCTTCATGAATATCTAAGCCTACTCCATGTCCACCGAATTCTCTAACTACTGAATAACCATTACTTTCTGCGTATTCTTGAATTGCAGCTCCAATGTCTCCTAAGAATCCCCAAGGTTTAACTGCTTCTACGCCTTTATTCAAACATTCTTTAGTTACTTCAACCAATTTCTTAGCTTCTTCATCTACTTCACCAATCATAAACATCCTTGATGCATCTGAATAATATCCATTAAGGATAGTTGTTGCATCAACATTTACTATATCACCATTCTTAAGAATTACATTTTTACTAGGTATTCCATGGCACACCACATTATTTATTGATACACAAATACTTTTAGGAAATCCATCATAATTAAGAGTAGCTGGAATTCCTCCATTGGATACTGTATATTCATGTGCTAATTTATTTATTTCTTCTGTTGTCATGCCTTCCTTAATGTTTTCACTAATTAAGTCTAAAAGACCATTATTAATCTCAGCACTCTTTCTTATTCCTTCAATTTGTGCCCTTGTTTTTATGAGGTTTCTAGTTGGTACTATATGACCTTTTCTTTTTAAATCACTTAACTTTTCATCAAATTCTAAATGACAGTTTTTATATTTCAATCCACTTTTGCACCAACATAAATCATTTCTATTCAATTTCATAATCTTATTCCTCGCTCATATATTCATTTTAATTATTTAACTGATCCTCCATGGAAATAACATTCATAAACCTTAATATGGTCAAAATATATTTCCTCATGCCCTTGAAACCACTTAAATTCTCCATTTATTATACAATGATATTTATACTGGCCATTTTGATAAATAATAGGACCTCTATATGGATTCTCCTTAGTTACTAAACTCAAAACTTCCTTCAAAAAACTCCCTGAAAATCTTTCATCTAAAACTCTCCCAATATAATTCATTGACCAAAATGGAATATCATCTTGCCATATTGCTTCCTCTCCTGCAAACTTCTCTCCACCTATATATGTATCTATATATTTTAAAGTTCCTTCTGTATATTCTAAGTCATGAGAATTTGGTCTTGAATATTCACTCTCTGTCCCCTCTCCAGCATATGTAGCTTTTTTAGCCCTACATAAGAAATCAATTATGCCTTCATTTATATTATTATCTTTATTCTCTTCTATATATAAACGGCAATTTTCTTCATAATCATTCACTAATTTATCAATACTTACTTTAAAATAATCACTTAATGCAATTAGTCTGGCTATATCAGGATAAGATTGCCCTACTTCCCATTTTGCAACTGCTTGCCTTGATATCCCTAAAACTTCAGCTAACTTTTCTTGTGATAGACCCTTTGCTTTTCTAAGTGTTTGCAATTGTTCTTGAAAACTCATTGTTTAATCACCTCTTGTATAAGTATACTGATAATATTATCATCTTTCTACCAATTAAGTATAACAAATTTGACAACCTAAAGTTGCTTTAAATAAAAAAGTAATTTTAATACTGTTAAATCATATCTTTCTTATTACTTTTATAATATATATTTATTTTCTATAATTTACCAATTGTTTTAAACTATATTGTAAAAAAATTAAATTAGTGTTAGTATAGTTATTACTAAAACAAATATAGTAAATATAGTAAATTATAAAAACAGATTCTTAATGTAGTCGCAATTTTTTCGTATTAATCAATTTAAATCCAACTACTAGGTTATAGAAATATACGGCTATATATTTATAACTTAAATATATTTAAGATTAGAGGAGGAAAATAATATGATTTTTTATAGTAAAGAGAGCGAAAAAGAGGAAATTTCAAAAGACACACCCAATATAGTCATGGAAAAATTATTGAAATCAAGAACTATAGTTATTTCTGGTGAGATTAATCAATCTTTAGCAGAAAAAGTAGTTACTCAACTTTTAATCCTTGAAGAAATGGGAAATGACCCTATTAAAATATTTATAAATAGTCAAGGAGGGCATGTTGAAGCTGGAGATACAATACATGATATGATAAAGTTCATTACCCCAAAAGTTATAATGATAGGTACAGGTTGGGTAGCAAGTGCTGGTATAACAATTTATCTTGCAGCTAATAAAGAAAATAGATATTCTCTTCCTAATACAAGATATATGATTCATCAACCATTAGGAGGATTTAATGGTCCAGCTACAGACATCGGTATTGAAGCTGAAGAAATATTAAGAGTTCGTAAAAGAATTAATAAAATTATAAGTGAAGCTACTGGTCAACCACTAGAAAGAGTTGAAAAAGACACTGATAGAAACTATTGGTTAAGTTCTGATGATGCTATAACATATGGTATAGTCAATAAAATAATATCAAATCATTCTGATTTGAAGTAATTTACAGAGTTTTTTTCACAGGCTCCGTAGATCCTTTAAAAGTTTAATTTAAAAATTATAAAAACCTCAGTTATTTCTGAGGTTTTTGCTTTATATCCCATTATTCTTATCAACATATTGAACTAACTTAATTCCTTTATTCATTTCTGCCAATCTACCTTTTGTATTAATATTATTTCGCCTTATCCTTTAACATTTAATCAATCCCATTGACCTGGGAATCTTAATTTTTGTAGTTTTGGGAATTTTTTATTATATTCTTCAACTTCTACCTTAGGTAGATTTTCAAAAACTTCCGATTCGTAGAATTTTCCTTTTATACCTTTCATACTCTCTTCTGCTAATTCAATTCCCATAAATGCATCAAAGTTTTTACCATCAGCAGTCGTAATATTAAAATTATCACAGGTTTTAAATCCTATTCGAGGATAATAATCTGGTTCTCCAAAAATTACAATACCTTTATACCCTTTATTTGTAGCTAGCTTCATTGTTTCCCTTAATAACAGCTCACCAACTCCACTTCCTTGCCATTTAGGCTCTACACAAAGAGGACCAAAGGTTATAATTTCATGGGTATCTACACCATCAACAATCTTTGCCTTTGAATACATTATACATCCTATTACTTTACCATCCTTTACTGCTATTCTGCTGAGCTCTGGAAGATAGTCTTTATGCTTACGTAATTTATGCACTAGGTAATGTTCGTCACAGCCAAGATGATGTTTGTTCCAAAAAGCATGCTGTGTCATCAGCTCCACATTGTACCAATCATCCTCTGTTTCCATTCTAATTTCTACCTCTTCACCATTTAACTTTTTCTTTTCTTCTGGAAACCATCCAAATTCTAATCTAACTTCTTTTCTTTGTAAATCATTATTCCTATAGCAGCAAGCATCCATACCAATCAAAGTAAATCCTTCATGCTGATAAAAATCCACTGCATTAACATTGCAAGACTGTGTTTCTAGTATAATAGCTCTACGACGTTCTCTTCTTGCTTGTTCCTTTACAACCTGAATTAATGCATGACCTATTCCCTTCTTTTGATATTCTTCTGCTACCCAAAGTTCTGTAATTCTTAGACGATTAGACCATAGTTCTTGATCTGTTTCAATTGTAGCAATTAATTTATCTTTAACTAACACTCCCCAAGCACAAGCATTCTCCCAGTGGTCTTCATATAACTTATCTGGAAAATCATACTCTTCTGGTGTATGGGTTACTGGCTCGCTAAAGTCTTTCTTTTCTATATCAATAGTAAAGCCTTTATCCGTTTTATTTACTACGACATCATAATATTTATCTGTAGTATAACCTATTGGGATTATAGTTTCCTTCCATTTATCCTTTGCTAAATGTATAATTTCATATTCCATAGTATTTACCCCCAACTTTTCATACTTTCAATTATATTTATTTTCTATGTTTTTTTAAGTCCAATTCTTCTAATTAATTCAACAATCGCTGTATAGCATATAATTAATATGTACATTAATAGTACTGCTAAGTTTAGTTTTGGGAGAAAAATTACTATAAATCCTAGAACACATACGACATACATAGAAATTATAATATTATTCATAATCCACATAAAATATATCAATGCTATTATGCTAATTAAACTTAATATATAAAATTAAATTCTCAATTTCGTATATTCTTTCTTCGTTAAAGTATTTAGTAAAATATTAATAAACCTTGATGTTTTCACATCAGGATTATTTTTTCTTTATAGTGTACCTGTAACAATAAATCCATTAACTCTGCCCCTTATAATGTATTATATGTAAACTATATACATGTACAATTATGTTGTCAAGAAAATTTGGTAAATTTTTAAGGTAGCAAAACATATTGTGTTCCTAATTACCTAGTTTTATAGTACTTTTAGTACGCTTCTCCCTAACAGTTATAAGACATACTATTTAAAATATAATACCTATGCATAGAGTGCATAGGTATTAAAGTTATTTATTTAGATATAAATTATTTCTACTCCTGAAAAATTAATATCCCCAACTAATGTTAAAGTATTTGTTATTATTTCATTGTTTCTATTCTTTTCATCAATAGAAGCTAAAAAAACATTAGTTTTATTCTCAACCCTCCAATTTTTGGGTATATATAGTTCTACCCCTGAAAAAGAAGCATTAATTCTAATTATAGCATTATTATTACTCATGGTTGCATTATCAAAATACACCTTCAGAGCTCCAAAAGAACACTTAAAATCTGCTTGTTCAAAATTATCTGTATTAATATATTTTATACTACCACCAAATGAATTTTTAAATCTGACATGGCTTTCATCCTCCACATCAATTTTTTCAAATTTGTAATCATCACAATCGCATTCCATATTAACCCATTTAGTAGGTTTATGAAAAATCATAGAAAGACCAATACTTCCAAGTAGTGCTACAATCAATACAGTCCACGGTGTAATATTTGTAATCCCTAATTGCTTATCATATATTATACAAATAAATGCAATAGGGAATAAAACACCAGCAAATTTAAGACGTAGTAAACTTTTCACAATAACTACTACTAAAAAAGCCGTTAACAGCAAACTAAATACATTAACATTAGGAAAGTATCCAAGCTTACTTATAATCAAGAAAATACCCATTAGTATAAATAAAACTCCCCAAAAAATTCTTTCTTTTTTCATCTCATTTCCTCTTTTCTAATAATTTATTTTTTAGTGGTTTATAATAATATCTTGAAACATACACCTGTTTGTGAGTATTTTGAAATTCAACCTTACTTGATGATGATAGACTATGTGTTATGGAGTAAATATGATTTGTATTTAGAATTGTTGATTTTGAAACTCGCATAAAATATCCTGGCAAAAACTCTTCAAGTTCGTAAAGCTTGTATTTCACGGTATATATATTGTCTATGGTATGTGCACAAACCCTATTTCCTTCAGTTTCAAAAAACAATATTTCTTCCAAAGAAAGATAATATTCGGTATCTCCTCTATAAAAAGTTATACATTTCTTGTATGATAGCATATCGTGAAACATAGTTTGAATATTTTTAATGTCTTCATTAAGTTCACTACATCTAATAATAACTTCATTTTCGCTTATTTTATTATCTACCTCAATTCTTATTTTCATATTTTCACTCCCCATATTTTTATTATATTAACTATTTTTTCCTTTGTAAATATAACAACAGTAAGTGGTTAGTTATTCTTTATAAGTGGTATATTTTTATACAGATGTTACATTAAAATATATAGAATAAGAAGTTTATCTGTATTGATATATAAGTTACCCTCTTGCTAAAATACTTGTTCCAGGTAAATAGAAAACATTTTAAATTTAAAAAAGCAGCCTTTTTCAGACTGCTTTTTTGAATTCTAAACAACCAATTTATATTTTTCTATGAAATAATTCTCTTTAAGCTTTGAAGTGGATCATTATTGTTTTCTAGCTTCCCAAAAGTACATTTCTCCATTCTTGTTTTTATAAAAGGTATAACTCTCATCAATCCAAGTATGATGAAATTCAGTTTCTGATATTGGATACATTGGTATAATATATTCATCATCTAGAACAAAAAACATTTTTTCTTTGGCCCTTCCCACAGTGAGTTTCTCGCCGTCCCCTTTATATATACCCATATATTCTTCATATATTTTGGAATCTAAAGCATATTCGAGTGGTCTACTTGGAAATTGATATTCCTCTTGAAACATTATAGCAGCAAGAATATTTGTAATACGCCAAACTGCTGTAAATCCATAATTACTTAATACAATAATACTTACTTGTTCATTGATGTATCTGTCAAATCCAGTTGTGAACCCCAATCCACCACCGTCGTGACTTATCCTCTTGCGTCCGTACATTTCATCTATAAACCATCCATATCCATAATCATTATCCTCAGTTCCTCTTTCTCCGGAATTTGCATATGGTGAAAATATAGTATTCAGTGTTTCCTCTGAAACAAGGCCTCCATTATATAAAGCTTGATCCCATATTAGCATGTCCTCAACTGTAGAATAGATTTCCCCTGATCCAAATGCTACATCCATGTTTACATAATCAGTATGGATTAAATCATTATCATTTAGATAATATCCATTAGCTAACTCTGGTACAATTGCTTTATTTTTTTCAATACCAGTATTCTTCATATTTAAAGGCTGAAAAATGTTCTTACTTAAAAACTCATCATAGGTAATACCTGAAACATTTTCAATAATACATGCAAGTAAATAATATCCGTAATTAGAGTAATTCCACCTTTCCCCTGGCTCACACAAAAGAGGTTTATCTTTAAATATATTAAACATATCTTCATGTGTATGCTTTGATTTACTATACATTATTGGAAAGTTTGGTCCAAATAAATATTGAAGACCGGAAGTATGAGTTAAAAGATGATGTATAGTTATTCTTTTATCAAATTGATGAAATTCAGGAAAATAATTAGTAATGCTTTCATTAACATCTAATAAGCCTTTTTCTTGTAACATCATCACTGCCATAGCGGTAAATTGTTTTGTTATAGAACAAATTCTAAACTTTGTTTGTGATGTATTGGGAATACTATGTTCTATAGAAGCCTTTCCATAGCCTTTTTTAATGATAGTCTCACCCTTTTCAGCTACTAATATGGAACCACTAAATGCCCATGTATTGCAGTATAATTCCATAAAATCATTTATTTTTGTTGCTAATAAACTGTTCATTACTACACTCCTTATTTACATGATTTATTTTTAGTTCTATTTAATATAATCTTATAATTCAGAAAATTATATTACAATGGTAAAAAATATTTCTATATCATTTTTTACATAAAGCTACCACCTATTATAAGAGTAGTAGCTTTAACCTAAAAATTTTCTATCTTCCAGAACAGTGATTTCTAGCAGCTTATTAATTCTACGGGCTAAATCTTTAATTTTTTATACCTATATAATGCTTGCTCTTGAACCATCTGCGTTAAGTTACTAGTCCCTTTTATTTTTTTCGCTTTACTACATGAGGATCCTCAATGTAAGTAACATTTTCTATGAGTGGTGAATATACTAATTTATGATGCTTCGGCATATAGTATGTAATTGAGAGGTAAATGCAATGATGAAGCTTGCTTTAATAGGCTGTGGAAAATGGGGAAAAAATTATCTGAAAACTGTAAATGAAATAGAGGGCTGTAAATTGAAGTGGGCCTGCGACCTAGACTATGAAAAGCTGAATCAGGCAGCTGCTGTTTACCCTCAGACCAGGTTCACTGAAAATAAAGCAGATATATTAAATGACATTGAGGTACAGGGGGTTATTATAGCCACAACACCTGAAAGTCATTACATACTGGCGAAGGAAGCAATAAGCAAAGGCAAAGCTGTTCTCGTAGAAAAGCCCGTGACAACTAACAGGAAAGATAGTCATGATCTAATTGAATTGGCTACTGCTCAAAACACCGTATTGATGGCCGGCCATACATTGATTTACCATCCTGCTGTGAAAAAGATAAAGAGACTTCTGGAAGAAAAAAATATTTTTGATGATCTATGTTACTTCAACATGTCCAGAACCAGTTCAACCTCTCAGGCTCCCAAAGTAGATGTTCTTCATGATCTGGCAGTTCATGATATTTATCTTTCCCGCCACCTCATAGGGATGGACCCTATCTGGGTAATTGCCCATGGTGAAAGATATATTCAAAGTCCTTATAACAATGTTATCAATATACTGATGGGTTTCCCTAATGGTAAAATAACTTCTATATTTGCCAGCTTCATTCATAGGTCAAAAACAAGGAAAATGACACTGGTTGCATCGAAAACAAAATTGGTATTTGACGATGCACAGACTGCCGATAGAAAAATCCAAATCTTCCATAACGGAGATCAGGAGCATTTTTTGGCAGTGGAAGACAATTTGGAACCTCTGACACTGGAGTGTCTTCATTTTATGGAATGCATTAGAGAACACAAGGAACCTATTAGCGGCAGAGAAAATATAGAATTTGTGGCAAAAATAACTGATTGCATTTCAGAATCTCTCGCAAAAGGAGGAGAGAAAATTAACATCTTTTGATGGAAATGGTAAGCATTATAATCAGGAAAGTGTGGTGAAATTATATTGTTTGTAAAGAACTATTCAAAAGAACTTGAGAATGAATGGGAGGGATTTGTGAGTTCCTCAGTTAACGGTACTTTTATGCAGGAGAGAAAATTCCTTGGTTATCATCCTTCAGGCAGATTTTCAGATCATTCCCTCATATTTATGGAGGATAAGAGAATCATTGCTGTTCTTCCTGCTGCCGTAGTACAACAAGAGGATAAACGTATCCTGGTTTCCCACCCCGGCGCTTCCCATGGAGGACTGATAATAAAGTCCAGTCTAAGTACTAAAAAATGCCTGGAATTAGTAAGTGCCCTTATTGAATATTGTACCATGGCTGGTTTTGACTATATACGGCTAAAACCGGTTCCAAAGGTTTACCATAAGGAGCTTTCGGACCAACTTGACTTTGCTTTAAGGTTTTCTGGTTTTAGCATTGAGTATACAGAGCTTGCCACAGTGCTTGAGCTAAAAAAAGGTGAGGAATCTTTTGTAAAGCGGGTAATGAGTGACACAGCTTTTCGAAACTATAAGAAGGCATTGAAAAGTGGGTTATCAGTGGTGGAAGATGCTGATATAAATGATTTTTGGCCTATTCTGGAAGATAAACTAAAACATAATCATAATGCAAAGCCTGCACATACATCAGATGAAATCAAACATCTAAAAACCATTTATCCAGACAGAATAAAACTCTTTGCAGCATATGAAGGAGTAACTCCTGTAGCGGGTGTTTTGGCATTTTTACTAAACAATAGAGTTATAAACTGTTTTTATATTGCCCACCACGATGATTTCCAGCATAAGAGGCCCCTAAACCTTATTTTTGGTTATATGATGGAATGGGGACTAAAAAACGGCTTTTCATATTTAGATTGGGGTATTTCCACTGAGTTAAAAGGAAGTAGAGTCAATACAGGGCTGTTCCGTTTCAAAGAAGGCTATGGAGGGCATGGGGTATTGCGAGAATGCTATTTGTATGAAGTACACAATAGCAAATAATATAAAGGAGTGGTGTAATGAAATTAGCAGGTCATCAACCGAATTATATTCCCTGGCCCGGATATTTTGTTAAGATGGCACAGTGTGATATTTTTTTTATTTTAGATACTGCTCAGTTTCAAACAGGCAGTTCATTGGATAATAGGAATCTTATCAAAACTTCCCAAGGGACTCAGCTACTAACTGTGCCGGTGAAACGCAAAGGCATGGGCTTGCAGCATTTTAATGAAGTTGCTGTTATACCGGGTTGGAAAAGGCATCATCTTATGGCACTCAAAGTAAACTACGCAAAAGCACCTCATTTCAAAGAAGTTTTCCCCATGATGGAGCAGGTATTGCAAGATACCGGATATCTTATAGATACCAACATAGCTTTCATCAAGCTGGTATATGACCTGCTGGGACTTAAAACAAAGCTTGTGTTTTTATCAGATTTACCTCAATTTTCTGAGCTTCGAAAAAACGAACTTATAGCTGCAATCTGCCGCCACTTTTCTGCTGACAGTTACCTGTCCGGTATTGGAGGAAAGGCATATAATCAACCAGAGATTTTTGAAAAACAAGGTATTAAATTGGAATATTTGGATTATGAGCCTATAGCATATCCACAGCTTTGGGGCAACTTTATACCCAATTTATCTATAGTTGATATGTTATTTAATTGTGGTGCAACTGGCACACGCAAGCTTTTGTTGAAAGAGGTGTAAGGATGAAAAGAATACTGTTTTTTGCACATAGTTCTAAATATACTCTTGGGCTTCCCCAGGGTTTTAAGGAACTTAACTGCCCTGTTTTTGTCCTGAGGGATTTAAGTAGAAGTTCTATAATAGACGCAGTTGACAACTTTAGGCCTGATATTATGATAACAACTGGATGGGCTTACCGCAGGTATAGCCGTGAGCATATAGACGAGCTTACGAAAAGAGCTTCTAAATATAAGGTGAAACATGTCTATTGGGCAACTGAAGATCCAAGATGGACCGAAAAGTGTTCCTTCAGGTGTATCGAAACCTATAAACCTAATGCAATTATGACCATACATCCTGGTAGTGTAAATAAATACAGGGAGTTTGGACTTCCCGCCGGGCATCTGGATTTTGGCTGCAATCCGGAATTCAATAAGACTGAACCTCCAAGCAGTAAATACGATTATGATGTAGTTCTAATTGGAAATGGCGGAAGAGAGTGGAAATCATATCGGAAGGATAGCGTTCAGATATTACTTAAGCCTTTGGTGGAAAGAGGATATAACATTGCTATTTGGGGTAAGCGATGGGACCGTTTTAATGAGGAGTTAATGGGTTTTAAGATCCCACCACATATGCTTAAAGGTGAACTGCCTTATGAGGAAACAAATAAAGTATATAATTCAGCTAGAATTATATTAGGTTTGCAAAATGACCATGACATGTTAACATCTCGGACTTTTGAAGTACTAGGTTCTGGCGGTTTTTTGCTTACGGTACCAACACAATCTGTCACCAAGCTATTTATAAATAATGTTCACCTGTCATGTGCTTCTT
The DNA here is from genome assembly GCF_000732635.1 of Clostridium sulfidigenes. Lineage (GTDB taxonomy): Bacteria > Bacillota > Clostridia > Clostridiales > Clostridiaceae > Clostridium_J > Clostridium_J sulfidigenes. Next base: position 91,726 of record NZ_JPMD01000032.1, read on the forward strand.
CCCCAGAAGATACAGTTGACCTGGTAAATTATTTTCTTAAAAATACCGCAGCAAGGCAAGAAATAGCGCACAATGGTCAGCGGTTGGTTTATTTAAAACATAGTTATAAGGAACGGGCCAGACAAATTCTTGATTTCTGTAGTTTATTTGAAAGGAATTGAAATTGAAATGGATAATCAGACAACTATTAAACAAAAGGTTTCTTTAATGGGTACTAGCATTGCTGGCGAAACTGATGCAAAGGTAACTTTTTATCCAGCTCCGCCGAGTACTGGTATAATATTTATCCGTAATGACCTGCCAGGCTGCCCTAAAGTAAAATGCTCATTTGAAAAAGCAAAGGTTGAATACAGATGGACTTCTCTTGTTGATGGAGATGTTCGCATCGAACACACCGAGCATGCCTTGGCAGCCTTATCAGGATTAGGTGTGGACAACGTATTTATTGAGCTAGAACAGGCCAGCCTGCCCGTAACAGAAGATTACAGCAGTAAAGAGTTCAATAGAGCCCTCACAGGAGCTGGGATAGTGGAACAAAATGCCAAGAAGGAAATAATAAAAATACTTAAGCCCATTATTGTATATAAACGTGAAAGCTTAGGGGATATGGAATATGAAAAGTTCCTGATAGCTCTTCCCTACGATGGCTTTAAACTAACCTATATGGTTGACTATCCCAATCTGCCCCAATTATCTCAAGTAGCTGAAATGGACATAACTCCTGAAACCTTTGCTAAAGAGCTGGCAGATGCCCGTTCTTATATAATTGAGTCAGAGATTGAAGATGTTGTAAACCTAACTGGGAAAGTCAGCTCAAATGTATTGGTAGTGAAATCTGGGGCTGAGTACAGGTCGTGGAAATGGCCCAATGAACCTGCCCGGCATAAAGTTCTTGACCTTCTCGGAGACCTTGGCTTGCTTGGGAAAAAGGTACTGGGACATGTGATAGGCTTCAGATCCGGTCACCGGTTAAATCTAGAGCTATGTAAAAAAATTTATGAGGAGTGTAATGATGATCGCTTTAGCTAAACCTATGGTTGGTATAATGGTAGTTTCAATACCTGTTCACCCAGGACTAACAGAACAGGAGGTTGATTACATTGTCAGCAGTTTGCAAAAATATGAATGAAATCAATGGTACTATCGGTGTATTGGTTACAGGTGCAGGTTCCGTATACGGCCTGGGTATTATCAGGTCACTGAAAGAATCGGTGCTTCCTGTTGAAACAATAGCAATTGACTCTAACCCATATTCCCTAGGTTTATTTTTTGCCCACAAAAGCTTTATCGCACCACAGGTAGTAGATGAAGAAAGCTATTATATGTTTATTAAAGATCTTTGTATAAATCATCAGATTAAAGCCATATTTATCGGCTCTACAGCAGAGCTTCCCTTTTATTCAAGAAATAGAGAATCCATTGAAAGATCTACAGGAGCAAAGGTGTTTGTAAATTCTCCTGCAGTGATAGAGCTTTGCACCGATAAGTGGCTGACCATGTGCCATTTATCACGCCACCGTTTTCAAATTCCTGCAAGTATCAGGTATCCTGAAGATGCTAGTATGCTCTCCTCATTTATTGAAAGTACTGGGTTTCCCTTGATAGTCAAGCCGCGTTTTGGACGTGGCTCAGTAGGTGTTGTTCTAGTAAAAGATAAGCAGCAGTTGCTTGAAAATATAAAGGGTAAGAAAAGCCTACTTATACAGGAATACCTTACAGATGAGGAGCAAGAGTTTACCGTAGGGATTTGCATAAATCAAAAGGGAAAGGTCATTTCCAAAATCGCTTTAAGAAGGTATTTGCTGGAAGGAGTTTCTATTGCTGCAGTTTCTGATGATTATCACCACATTGCAGATTATTGTGCCATGGTTGCAAGTACACTGGGAGCCTATGGGTCTATAAATATTCAATTGCGCCTTAAAGATTGCATGCCAGTAATTTTCGAAATAAATCCCAGATTCAGTAGTTCTACATCCATGCGGTTACTATTTGGAATAAATGAGCCAGAAAGCTTAATACGCTCAGAAGTACTTTGCCAGGAGGTAATACCCGACAGCGCAGCAACTGGCCTTGTATTGAGGCAATACATCGATTATTACTTCCCACTAGATAAGCTTAACTCCCTTTCTACAACCAGACTTTACTAGATATAAATATTTACGTAAAAGTTGTTGAAAACCACGACTAATTAGGTTGTGGTTTTTTATGTTTTTTATTTATAGAATCGAGCTGCAGTATCCTTTGCAGCAAAGGGCTCAAATATATATCTGCATAATCCTTCATACAACGGAAACTTCAATGTACTTTCAAAGCTTTTATCCGCTGACTTTAATACAATTATTTTTATAACACAATGTGCCAGTATCAAAACAAAACTACATCAATATAATATATTAGATCAATATTTAGTGGTGTAAAATGGGAAAAGGATATATAATAGTTCAACTTTCAAAGGAACAAGAAGCCTTACCTATCACAAGTGCAAAGATAAAAATTAGAGATCAAAAAACAAAAGAGGTTATTTTTGAGACAGACAGTGGTGTAGATGAAAGTGGCAGAAGTGAGATTATTGAGTTAGATGCTCCCGATAAAAATTTGTCATTAGAACCAATGAATAAAACATATATTCCTTATGCTAGATATGATGTGTTAGTAACCGCAGAAGGATATAATAATGTACTAATAGAAGGTGTTAGTATTTTTGATGAAACTACTTCTATTCAAAATGTATCATTAACTGAGATAGTTAAAATTGGTGTAGCTTCATTTTACAACACAACGGAAAATAGGATCGTTATACCTCCTCATCAATTATTATTGGATGTTCAAAGAGATCAGAAAACTGGAGTGTTATCTCAACCTTTTGTATTAAGAGAAGTATATATACCAGAGTATATTACAGTACACCTTGGAGCTCCTAGTGCATGGGCGCAAAATGTCACTGTCAGGTTTGTAGATTATATTAAAAATGTTGCTTCCCATGAAGTTTACCCAACATGGCCTGAAGAATCCCTAAGAGCCAACATTTATGCCCAAATAACCTTTGCCCTTAACAGAGTTTATACAGAATGGTATGTAAGTAGAGGTTATTCATTTCAAATAACAAATTCTACAGCCTATGATCAATATTTTGTATATGGAGGAAATGTATTTGAGAATGTAAGCGAAATTGTAGATTCTATTTTTAATGAATATTTTTCTATAGTTAATAGTAATGCACCATATTTTACACAATATTGCAATGGTACAACAGCTAAATGTAATGGGTTATCTCAGTGGGGAACTGTAGACTTAGCAAATGGTGGTAGAAATGCTTTTGAAATATTACAGTATTATTATGGTAATGATAAAATACTAAAAAGAACTCCAATAATTGCTGGGTTAGTTGAGTCATATCCTGGATCAGCAATAAGGAGAAACGATAAAAACTCCAATGTAACTATAATACAACAACAGTTAAATAGAATATCACAAAATTATCCTGCTATTCCTAAGTTAATTCCTGTAGATGGAATCTTTGGACCTAACACTGAAGCATCCGTTAAAGTATTTCAAAGAATATTTAATTTAGTTCAAGATGGAATAGTGGGAAGAGCAACCTGGTATAAATTATCAGCAATTTATACTGCTGTAAAAAGATTAGCTGAATTAGATCAAGAAGCAGAAGAAAATATGATTATTGAAGAATTAGATGCAAGTTTTGATGGAGATTATCCATTAGGAGGATTAAAATATGGTTCTAAAGGAGGAAAAGTAAGGGAGCTACAGGTATATTTAAGTACCCTAGCAGAGGCTTATGGATTAAAGAAAAATGCTATAACTGGTATTTTTGATTATAAAACTCTAGAAACCTTAATGGAATTTCAAAAGGCATTTAATTTGCCTATTTTAAAATCAGTTGATAGAAGGCTTTGGAATACTATATACTGTGCCTATGTAGATTTAGAAGACATTTACTCAGTAGAGGACTTAACTAGATATCCAGGGTATGTTTTAAGGAAAAATTTTAACAATAAAGATGTAAGAAGACTTAAAACAATGCTTAAAAAGATATCTACATTATATAAAGAGATACCAGAAGTTAATGTTGATAGAGATTTTGATGGAAGAACACAAAATGCTGTGTTAAGATTTCAAAGAACCTTTGGATTAGTTCAAAATGGCGAGGTGGATATTAATACTTGGAGGAATATTGTATTTGTATATTTGGCATTAGACTCTGGTAGGGATATAAATACATCAGATATTCTTTTCCCATTCCCATTTGAACTAAAACTTGGAGATAACAATGGATATGTTGCTGTTCTTAAAGAGTATATGAATGTTTTAGCTAAAAACGGATATAACATAAGAATTCTACCTATAGATAATATATTTGACTTAGCAACAGAAAGAAATGTTAAGAGTCTTCAAAAGGTATTTGACCTAAGGAGAACTGGAGTTGTGGATAGAATAACCTGGGAAAAAATCGCATCAACCTATAACGACTTCTTCACTGGTAGAAGGTAAGATCCACTCTTAATAATTTATATAGCTATGGAAAAACAGCTAACTTCAACAAAAAGATAGTAGGTAAATTTGTGTTTACACAAATTTACCTACTATCTCTTAATCTAAATTAAACTTTAAATTTTTCAATTAATTCTTGAAGTTCTAAGAACATCTGTGATAAGTTTCTACTTGAATTAGCTATTTCCTCAATGGAAGCAGTTTGCTGTTCTATTGAGGCTGAAGCTTCCTCACTTCCTGCTGAGTTTACTTCTGCCACTGATGAAAGTGTTTCCATAGTACCTAACACTTGATTTTTCATATATTCTATTTGTTTTTCTGCTTCGTTTATTATTAGAACTGCATCATTTGACTCTTTTAATGCCTCTGCAATTTCTTTATATTTACTATCTGCATTGTTAACATTTTTAATTTGTTCATTATAAATATTTTCTACTTCTAACATAGTTTCTACTGCATTGTTTGAATTTTTTTGTAAGGTTTTAACCATACTATCAATTATCTTTGTTGATTCTGTAGATTGTATAGAAAGTTTTCGAATTTCCTCTGCTACTACGGCAAATCCCTTACCATGTTCACCTGCTCTGGCTGCTTCAATTGCTGCATTTAAAGCCAATAATTTGGTTTGTTCTGAAATAGAAGTAATAATATTACTTGCCTCACTAATTTTATTAGAGTTCTCATTTGTTTTCATGATATTATCATAGACACTTTTTGATGCAATATTCCCCTCCTTAGTTATCATTGACAATCTATCAATTACAACTAACCCTTCTTTTATTAGCTCATTCACTTTTTTTGATGCCTCTGTCAGTATTCCTATATTACTTGAATCTTCTTCTAGAAGATTTCCAAGTTCCATAAGCTTTTCTGAGCCTTCAGTTGTTATTGCAGCTTGATTCATAGCAGTCTTTGCAATTTCATCTATGACTTGCGCTACCTCTTCAGCAGTTGTTGCAGACTGCTGTGAGTTTACTGTTAATTCTTCTGATGAAGTTGATACATCCTTTGATAACCCTTTTACTGATACTACAATACTATGAACAGTAGCAGCAAAGGTATTAAAATATTTTGCCATAGTTCCAATTTCATCTTTAGATTTAATTTCAACTCGTTTAGTTAAATCTCCATTGCCTTCTGAAATATCTTTAAGAACCTTTGTAAACATATGTATTTTTTTAATTATAAGATTTTGTATAACAAAGAATATAATAATACTTATTATAGTCACAATACCAAATATAAGTAATGACCTTATATATAAAGCTTTAATACTTGATTTAATCTTCATACTTCCATCATTAAAATTAGTCTCTGCTAATTCTACAAAACCATCAACACTTTCTTCCATTTCCACTGCATAAGGATCAAACTTTTCCATATATAGATTTCCAGCATCAGTTCCATCCTTAATATATGCATTGGCCATGTCTATACCCATTTTGTAGTAATCATCTAAATTTTGTGAAATTGAGCTTAGAGTTTGTCCATCTCCACCTAATTCTTCTAATTTATTAATATTATTTTTTGCACTTTCATAAAATTTAGCAGCTTCATCAAATCCATCATCAAATCCCGGTTTTGCACGTGTTGCAGAAATATCTGTAAGCCATTGCTGGATTTGAACTATGTCTTTTTGTAACGATAATGTAGTAATCATTAAAGGTGTATTTTTTGTTTGATGTTCATCTACTTTTGCAGATATGTCGTTTAATGATGATAGTGTAAAGAACATTAATATTCCAGTGTTTATAATAATCAATAAAATCATTGCACCAAGTTTTGTTGATATTTTCATATTCGTCTCCCCCAAACTATTCAATTGATAAATATTGCTATATTTATTCCAATATATTGATTATATCACCCTAATTTGCAAATTTCACTAAGTAATTGCACTTTTTTAATTTTATTTTACATTTATGTTTTATTTTACTAAAATGTTATAAAAAGTAGAATGCTAAGATTCTACTGCTTTTTATGCTTTCATATTTAACTACTTCTATATATACATTCTGAAACTTCCCTTCAACCATTGATAAAATATGTAACATCCCACAGATTGCCTTTGCACTATTGCCGTACCATAGATAAATATCTTCATCCTTACATTTCATTATATCTTTATAATCTTCTGATTGGGAAAAATAAATATAAATCAAATTCTTCAACTTCCTCAGCTTGTAAATTCTCAAACACAGTAGCTTCATGGAACTTTCCATGTACACCACTTAATCCACCAGGTATTAATTCAATTCCCGTAAAGGCATCAAAGTTCTTGCCATCTGCTGTTGCAATATTAAAACAACTACAGTTTTTAAATCCATGTTTAGGATAATAGCCAGGTTCTCCCAATATAATAATTACTCTATACCCTGCTTCTCTAGCAAGCTGCATTTGAATATATTCTGTTGCAACATTTGTTTGGCAGAGGGTTTTACCCATAAAACATCTACCTTTCCTACTTTTTGAGCAATTTTCTTTACTTCTTCATGAAGGGGCAAATATGAAATTCCAACGGACATAAATTAATCTTACTTCATCATCTCGCTTCCATAACCCTTACCCCAATGCTGGTTGAGTAGCCAATATCCAACTTCTGCCCACTGAAGATATCAAGTATCATATGTAAAATTTAATTATATATAAATACATAAAGCAGCCAGTTCATCAACTAACTGCTTTTCTTTATTTTTTATATAAAATAATGCTTATCTATCATGTTCAGTTCTTAGCTTAATTGGTATAAATGTTTCCATCTGTGCCCATCCCTGTGCCTTGATGATATCCTGAGGAGTAATAATATGCCCCATACTATAATGATTATGGCGTTCATCCAATTCAAATAATTCTGATTTATTAACGTATTCTATAGCCTCATTATACAATTTACTACCCATTTCTTCATCGCCGTCTCTATATGTGTAAGTAAGATAATATCCGCCATCAAAGTCAACTACATCGTTACTACCACTATCCATGTCCTCATTTAGTGCCCACCACCAAACCATACCTTGTTCTACAGGATCAAAAAATAAAAAATCTCGTGGCATAAAGTCATCTCGTGGCAATGGCTTAATGTCAGAAAAATATGCATCAAACTTTCCCAATATTCCTTCTTCAGAAAAATCAAAATTTTTATCAACCCCTGATGAAGCAGCTTTAAACGGTGGTAATGAAACAATTCTAAATTTCATAATTCCATCTCCTTGTATATATTACAAAAATTTTATTTTATATAATTATAACATACCTCCTAGCCATAATATACTTTTATCATATTTACTACTCTTCTTTATGATATAATCTTTAATTGAATAGATATCAATAGTATGAGCTTCTCCAGTATAGTGAATCCATAAAATCAACTCATCTTTACCCTCATTATCTAAATCTTTCATATAAATTCTTTGTATACCTATCTAAAATTTCTTTCTGACCTTTCATATAAGCTCCCATATCTACTACTTTTATATCATTGTTTAATAAGTTTACAAAGCTTTCTATATAACCTATGGTATCTGCATTATTAACTCCAATCACTCTTTGTCTTAAAAATAAATAATAGTTTTTTTCAGATACAAGCTTAATTGGAAATGCCCCATTAATTGCTGAAACGGTAGGTACTTCTTTTGATTTAACTTTCTTATTTTCGTCATATATCATATTTAAATATATAGTTGGGCTTTGTGAAATATCAAAAGTAAATTTTTCCTTTAAGGTAACTGACTCTACTAGAACTTTATATTCATCTAAATACTTTGCCGTAAATACATACTTTTCTGAAAACATATCTGGATTAAATATTTCTACAAGCTCTCCATCTATGTAATCATAAATTGCTGCTATAGCATACCCTCCTGATCCTCCATATTCACCTCTTACCATTATTTCATCTTTTCCATCACCATTAAAATCTCCTAAAAAAAAGTTCTAAATCATAGCCACTATAGGGTATTTTTGTAGTTATAACAGATCCATCTTGTTCATTTACTACTATATTCACATTCTCTACATAGCCACTATCTTTATATAAATAAGTTCCTACTAAAATTACTTTATCATAATTATGTTTTTTAGTTATACTTCCACCTTTAACATCTATTATTGTTTGATTCGTTAGATTATACATACACAAATATTCCTTTAAATCTATCATTATAATCTATCATATTAACTCTCTTCAATAATGTTTACTCGTATCTACTTATTTTGTTACTTCTAATACCTTCTAATATACGTCCTATTCCCATACCTATAAAAGAACCTGCAGGCCCTCACATATAGTACTTTTATGAATTTTTACTCAACACTTTACAATTATACCAGATAATATTATAATACGAAAAATAATCATTACAAGGTAAAACTTTGATTTGAATTTCTGCTACAGCCAAAATATTATTAGCCTCTACGGAAAATCGTGGTGATTAATTCAATAATTTAAAATTATAAATTTAGAATTTTAATTTTAAAATTACTTACACTAAGAAAATTTAACCATTTATATAAGAATAAAAAATATAAAAATTTATATTTCTGATTATTGATAGAAACACGTAACATATTTACGAATTAATAGGTGTAATGGCCAATTACATTAGCTAGTATATGAATAAGGAGCATGAAAATGAAAATTACAGAACAAAACTTTATCTTCCAATTAAAAAATAGAAATGAAAAAGCTCTAGAATTTGTTATATCTGAATACGGATGGATTCTAAATACAGTTGTAAAAAAGCAATTATATCAACTGCCAAACTTACATGATGAATGTATGAATGATGTGTTGCTTGCTATATGGGAAAACATAGAAAGTTACGACAGAAATAGAAGCACCTTTAAAAATTGGATAGCTGGAATCACTAGATTCAAAGCCATTGATTGTAAAAGAAGATATCTTCGTTATCTAAAAGAAGAGCCTTTAGAATCTGTAGGTGAAGTTTCTGATTCTAAAATTAATATTAATGTTTTGGAACAAGAAATCTCTGAAGAAGTAGAGAAAATGTTATCCTATCTTAACGAAAAAGACAAGATGATCTTTAAACGATTATTTGTTGATGAGAATACTGTGGAATCTGTAGCCATAGATATGGGTATAGAAAAAGCGGTGGTTTATAATCGCGTTTCTAGAGGAAAGAAGAAAATCAGAAAATGTTATTCTCAACTTAGAAAGGAGCAATTTTAATGAATGAAATATATTCTTTACTAAATGACGTAGAAACAGATATAGATTTTTTTAAAAAAGAGGACTTAACAGATATAGAAAAAAGAAAAATGAAACGGATGGTACGCAATAAATTCAAAAAGAAACTAAACTATAAGCGTATTATAAGTGTAGCATGTGTAACATTTGCAATATTATTATTTACAAATGCTATCTTTGGTAGTGAAATAAATGCTGCAGCCCAAAGTATTACTTCACTGATTAGTGATTTTCTAGGAATTAATAAAGTTGATGAAGAATTACTGGATTATACAACAGTAATCAATACTTCCAAATCAGATAAAGGATATACTATAACACTAAACAAGGTTATTATTGATAAAAATGAAATGATAGTAACTAGTACAATTAAATCAGACAAACCTACAGGTAATTTTCTATTTCCTTCTGCAGATATGTATGTGAATGGAAACCATTTTTATCTTATTGGAGGTCAGGAAATTAATCGATTGGATAATTATACTGTGGAATTAATAAGTACATGCGAGTTGTATAATACAGAAGATTTTAATGCAGAAATAGATACCAATACAAAACTTAATATTGAGATTATTTATAATAAAATACAAACATCAGGAACTTATAATGAAATTACAGGAGTCACGAATGAAACTTTTGTAGAAGGAAATTGGAGATTCAATTTTACTGCGGACGGAAAAGCTCTATCTAAAGATACTTATCATTTTCCAATGGATGAAAGCTTCTCATTATCCTCTGAACAAGATGTACAAATAACAGAGTATACTAGCAATGATCTAGGTCAAAAAATATTTTTTAATGTTTCAGACGTATTAGGTAGCTATAACACCGATTATATTATGGAACTAAGAGGTACCGATGATCTTGGAAACGAAGTAAAATTTAATTTAAAAAGACTGCATGGTGAAAATGGTAAAGGTTGGTTCTGTAATAACGGTGGAATCAGCACAGATGCTAAAAAGCTTACACTGACTCTATATGCTACGAAATGGCCATCAGAAGACTTTACTCCAATTGGAGATGAATTTATCATAGAATTAGATAATATTAAGAAATAAAATTACTAGTTTATATATAGAAAATTATACAATTATGAAAAATCGCATAATTTCCTTTCTTGAATTATGCGATTTTTAACTTCTAATTATTTAATTGCAGTTTATTTGAGCCTGTGAAAAAAAGTCTGTAAATTACAAATAATAGCAGCTTTCTATGATAAAATAAATATATCATGGGAGGCTGTTTTTATGGTGAAAAGAAAAGAAAGATTAAGCGAAGGAAAAAAGAATATCATAGCAGATTTAATTAGAGAATATGACATTCAATCTGCAGAAGATATTCAAGATGCATTAAAAGACTT
>NZ_JPMD01000033.1 GCF_000732635.1 Clostridium sulfidigenes
AAAATATTAAAATAAGTATATTTATTTAATATTTTTAGCATACTATAAGTAAAGAGGTAAATAAAAAACACTATACAGATATAGCATTCTTTATTTCATCTCTGCATAAATGGTCCTATACTATTAATTTTATGTCATGATATTATTATTTGCATGGGGCCATTTTTTATGCGCCTATTTTTAAAAAATGTTTTTATTATTCCTCAATTGACATTTATTTAATTTACAAAATAAAAAAAGAGGCTAGATTTCTCTAATCTCTTAAGATCTATTTAGTTCACAATATAATTCTATTGTGTCATTACACCGACTTCTATTAGCACCTCTTTTACACACTCTTGTAGATTTAAAAGTTTAGGTACTTGTTCGTAAGTATAAGTGCCATTCATTATAAGTGTCACCCACACCTTCACACATCCTGAATCTTTGTTAAAACTAAACATAATATACACTCTCCTTTTTATATAATTAATTATTTTGAACATAAAAATAACACCTAACTTTAAACTGTCGGTGTTGTCATTGTTGCTATTAATGTTGTTAATTCTGCATTAGATTTTTCTAAAGATGCTATTCTTTCTAGTGCTAGTTCCATATCTGTTTTAGGTGTTGGAACACTGTCTACATACTCATAATATAAGCTTTTAGTAGTTGGGTTATATTTTAAGATTGCATCTTTACCCTCTATCTTTTCAGGAACAGGTTCAGACTCAAGAACTAACCCTGTCTGTTCTAGTTCCTCCCTGGTCTTTCCTAAGCCATCTTTTGCATCAAATGGTTTGAGGTGAGTTATTCCAACCTCATTGTTTACAATTTCAACGTATATCATATTGTATACCTCCTTAAAGTACTATTTGATAATAAGTGTTATTGTCTATATCACAGATTACAGTTATATCTCCATACAGAGCTGTGAACATTGCATCTCGCACCTGTAATCCAAATGCAAAAGTACCATTATCATAACCTGCATATCCTTTATCTTTTAAAGATATAGCATCACAAATTTCATAATTATTATTTAAGTCTAGTGCTGTGAGTACTACTTGGGAAAAGTTTGTGCTACTACCTGTATAATAGTCCGAACTAGTGTTAACCCACAATAGACTATGCTTCTTATCATAGAACACGATTTCTTGGAAATACCTACCTACTTTATAGCCTTTGGGGTTACTCAATGTCACTGTGTTTGCTGCATAAGATACAAGGCTAAAGTTAGCTAAATTATATTTATATAAGCTAATAGTAGTGCTGGTGCTTTGGTCTGTTATTACATATAAATACGTGCCGTCTGAGTAGAGCCCTCTTTTATTGGTGGTGTATACTCCTCCACCTGCACTTAATTTTTTAGTAGTCATAGACAATGTTGTAAGACTAATCTCATATAGGTCTGTAGTCTTACCACCATCCGTACCTATGATATAAATACAGTTATTGGCTTCACAGTAGAACCTATACCTGTTCAGTGTAGAATTTATAGATGTGTACATGTTACCTTGTTTAAAACTCACCTTGCTTAAATCGGATAGAGCTACTTTATTATACTCACTTCCAATACCTTCCCTATACGCACTATAATATATATAGTCTTTATCGGCATATAGCGTTTTAGGCGCATAGTTAAATGTAGCCACAGGTGCTTCAATTATAGTCCTGTATGCGAATGTTGTTAAATCTACCTCATAAATTCCGTGTTTAACAGCTTGTTGAGTATCACTGAGCCCAGTAATTTCAAAATATACTTTTGAACCATCCGTAGAATACGTTATATTTTTAATATTAGCGGTGGCTCCTACTAGATTTAGAGTTGACACTGTTTTCAAATTTAACTTTACTAATATCTCATAGCTTTTCTTCACCTTAGAGTATTTGCATATATTTACAAACCCCTTCATTCCCTCGGTTTCTATGAGTATATCGTTGAAAAATGAATTATCTGATGCTCTGTACAAAGATGCACGAGTAGGTATAGTACCTAAAGGTACTGCATAAGCTCCTTCTAAGCCTAATGCTCCACCTCCAGCAACACCACTAGCTATAAAAAAATTGCTACCTACCCTCACAAGTTTAGTCGGAATGTTTATCTTTAATACATCTTTTTCTATGGGCTTTCCTTCTCTGTCCAGTATAGGTACACTGTTAAGAGTTGCACCTGCTAAATTATTAATGTGAGGTACTATTGTAACCTCTGTCATGTTAGTAGGAATAGTTGCAATGTAATCTAAACTCGTTCCTGTTGTTGTTATTGGTGTAAGGTCTGTGTATTTCACTTTCTCACCCAATTGTTCATTAGCTTTTTTTAATTCTGTATCTGCAATATCCATATTATAATTAAGATCATCTACATTAACATTGTCATTGTTTTCTGGCTTTTTAAATCCATAATTAGTTGTCAGCTGCATTAAATCACATCCTCTCTAAGCTGATTCCATGTTTTATTAATAGCTCCACCCCAAGTTAATCCACTAACCATATCCCAAGTATTATAAGTGAATTCATATATTACAGCTAAATGTGCTGGTTTAATTTCATCTATTGCTGCCTTTAAATCATCTATGTTTGGTGGTACTCCCTTATTACTTATAAACTTAATAATAAAGCTATAGGATGGATTATCTTCTATTACATCCACAATCCCATTATTATAACTCTCTGCAACCTCTTTAATTAGCTTTACAGTAATAGTACCTTGACCTCTTAGTTTGCTTAATATTCGGCTACGCCTATACTCTACGTTATAATTATTATTTACATCTATACCTAATTCTTTTTCCCATCTTTCCAAACTAAAATCAGCACTATCTATAAAAAATTGATTTAATACATCATTTAACTTAGACTTAAAAAAGGTTAGTTCTATAGCATTTGCATTATTAAGATCATCTAGAACTTTAGATGTCTTGTAATATTTAGGCATATAAGAAAAGAGTGTGTTCTTATCCAAGAGTCACACCCCCTAAGACTGCTACTTTTATATCTTCTATACTTATATTCGCAGTACCATTATTGACTTGTAAGTTAGAATAATCCAAAACACCAGGAGTATCAAAAATAATATTACCTATTTTCGCATAACTCACATAACTTTCTTTGAATGCAATACTCTTGAAGTATATTACTAAGTTATCTTCAATACTACTTTTCACAGCTTCTTCAGTGTAGTTATTTGTATCTATTACTAAAATAACTGAGATATTTATAACCTTCTCTGTAGCACTCTCTACTATCACTGTTGCTCCTATAGGTCTTACTTCTTCAATATGTGTATAAACTTCATTGATTAAACCTGTATCAGCTTCACGCTTATTAGAATTTATAATTACTACTTTCACTGTTCCTGGACCATTGGCAAGAGGAAATACTCTGGCATCTCCTACTCCTGTTACTTCTTTACTCCAATTAAGGTAGTGCCATTTGTTGCCGGATGTAGCAGGTGTCTGAATTTTAGTATAGTATCTTTCTCTTAAGCTCTCATCTGTTTCTTCTTCGTAGCCATTAGTAAATGTAGCTATATTAGTTACTGTTTGAAGTCCTTCTAACGTCTTCGGAAAATACTTAATAGCACCTACAGGAACATTACCTATAATTCCATATTGCTCACATTCTACAGATACATTAATAGTTTTTTCAGTTGGAATAACCTTATCTTCAAGAAAAATAAAATTAACATTATCACTTGCAACCATCTCGCCTTTAGATATTACTGCACCTACAAGTCCAGTTACAACAACCTCACCTTTTGCTTTAGTTGATAATTTTCTATTTATACCTTGTTCATATACAATTCGATCTAAATCATTTCCTGTAGCAGTATCTGCAAAGCCTTTATTCAATATGCTTTCAAGCTCTATATATGCTTTTTCAATCTCAATCGATATCGGCTTTTCTATATCATAGAAAAATGAACCTTCGCTCTTGTCATATCCATCACTTATATTACTAAGCAGTCTTTGCTGTATAACTTCCTTACTATCTGCCATTAAAACCTCACCTCCTGACCTACTGACCCATAAACACTATTAACAGTAAAGTTCACTACTAACGTTCTTTTATCTCTACTAAAACTGAATTCATCTACATTTATTATCTCTACATTCTTTTCTAATGTTTCAGTTACAGTACGTTGTATTTCTGCTTGTATATATATTTGTTGATGTCCACTATTTATAAGTTCTAATAGAGTTATTCCATATTCATCTATTTCTCCAGTTTCGTAAATCTTAAACTTAAACTTTTCTGTTTTTAATATTTTTTCTATCCAAACTTTAAGAGCTTCTATCCCCTCAATTTCTATTAACTTACCATCTCTAAGAATAAAATCTCCTATTTTGAAGTCAAATAAAAAAGACTTACCTGGAGCAGTCTTGTTTTCTTCATCTTTTATATTATTCAATTGTGGCTCATAGATTGGAAACACAACTACACCACCTTATCCACTATAAAATATTTCTGCTCGTCTGCAGTTGGAATACATAATACATTATCGTCTATTTCTACACTTATTCTACTACAGACATACATTTTTGATATTATTACTTTACCATCAAAAATTGAAATTCTTAGAGGATTTACTCCGATTACTTTCCCTATTACTGGGCCATATGGAGTTGAATTAGTTCTCTTTTTAAATTCCTTCGCTAGATCTACATCCCAACCCATAATTACCACTCCAATTCTATCGTTACATTGTGCTTATTATTAGAAAGAGTATGATTAGCACTTTTTATCTTATCCCAACCCTTTAGTTTATTAGCTACATTTAACTCTATTAATCTATTTGCTCTAATAGTTTCTGCATTTTTTATTCCTAACAGATTTATGCTAGTACTTTTAATTGCCTTGTTATATTGCTTTAACAAGTTCCTAGCTATATTTTTAGCTTGTGCTCTATTCTTTTCTTCTACAGATTCTATCTTTTGTAATAACCCAAACTTATTAATATTATTTTTATCTTGTATAGTAGCATATATAGATTTATTGCTTTCTTCACTACTTACAATTAATATTTTATTTTTCATTTCTTCTATACTGCTCTCTATTGTAATATCACTGCCTATAATAACCTTAGGCTTAATCCTCATGTCTTGCAGCCTTTTTACAACAAGAGTATTAATGTTCATTTCTTTGAAGTATTTTATCCCCTGGTCCTCTTCAGCCTGTTTTAGTATATCTTCTATGATATCATTTATAGATTGCTTATATATTTTATTAATTGTAGTAGGTATATTAACTATCTCGCTACTAATACCATATTCTTTTAGTAGGGAGGTTATAGCAGAGCTAGCCTTAATCCCATTGAATTGTTTTATAACTTCATTTTTAAAATAGAAACTATAATCCATTGCTGTATAATTATAAGAAAATTTACTTTCACTCTTTTTAATAATAATCCCTCTAAAATATTCTTTATTATTAATTAAAAAGCTAATTATAGAACCTTCTGTAAGATTAACAAGACTATCGAAGGTTACTTGCATACCCAAAGTATCTGTATCACTGCTCCAACTAATATTATTAGATTTAGCAAGTATATTCATTCCATTGAAAATAACTCTATACATTTCTATACTCCTTGAAACTAACATTGTAGTTTACTACATCATTTTCTTCTTTCCATGTCATAGATTCTACGCTTACTAGTACATTTATTAAATTTGTAGGTATGGTAGGATTAGGATTTCTGTTAATAATCAACCTTACAGGTTTTTTCTTTGACATAGAGGCATGCATAAGATTAATTATTTTATATGCCCCTATATTACTTTTAGAAAATGAATATTTACTTGGAGTAATAGGCAACTTACCTTCTAACCCAAACTCCAATAAATTCATATCTCCTATAATGTTAAAATCACCATTACTATAACTTTCAAATACTTCATTTTTAGAAGTTCTATTAAATTCTGGAAAAGTTGACGGGAGCCATGAAAATTGATACACATTTTTACCATCATGACTCCCTATGAATATATCAGCCATTCTAACCCCTCCTTACATATTACCTAGTGCTGATAACACCTTATTTGACACTACATTTCCTACATAGTTAGCATACTCTTCGTTTCCTATAACATTACCTTGAATAGTTATATACACAGCTACTCCGCCTTTTAACATTTTTTCTGATTTATCTGCTGGAATCACTTGTGATCCATTAGGTAAGTTTACTATTTCTCCACCTTTTTCATTTATCTGTGCCAACCCGCCTTTGAAATATTGAGTACCTAGTGCAAAGTTAGGTATCGTTGGAATATTAACACCGAACGTTTTTCCACCAAATTCAGGTACCCAATCTGGAATAGATACACTTATAGTATTAAGTTTAGATATAACCCAATTTATAGCGTCTATTATTAAGTTTAGAGGTGCTTTTGCTATGCCTACAAGGCTATTAAATATACCTCTAAATATCTCTTTTACACCTTCCCAAGCTTGACTCCAATTACCTGTAAATACACCTACTACAAAATCTATAACTCCACCAAAAAACGTTATTACACCTTCAATAACACTTTTTATACTATTAAATGCATTTGTAACTATATTTGCTATTACAGGAAAAACTGTTTGAAATATAACTCCAAATACACTGGCTAGCCATGTTCCAAATGGTACTAGTACATTTTGCCATATTATAGTTATTAACTCCCACAGTTTTTGTAAAAAAGGAAGAATGTTAGTTGTAAACCAATTACCTATAGCTTGTAGTATCGGAGGTAGTACACTAGCTAACCATGAAGCGAAACCCTTTAATTTTTCGAATAACCCGTCTATAAAGTTTCTAAATGTTTCACTTTTTTTATATAGGATTATACCTATTGCGATTAATGCTCCTATAGCTGCCGCAACCAAAAATATAGGATTACTTAATATTGTTGTACCAGCCTTCAAACTTTTAAAAGCCTTTTTAAGACCACTTACAGCACTTGTAACTTTTGTTATTATCATAAAAGCTCCAAATGCACTAGCTACTCCTATAATAATAGGTTTTATCCATTCCATATTATTTCCTAACCATCTAAATATACTTCCTATCTTAGAAAATCCACTTTGGATTTTAGGAATGATTTTTGCCATTATTCCTTCTATATTCACTTTAGTTATGAAATCATTTATTTTACCAAATAATTTTTCTAGTGGAGGAATAGCATTAGCCATTATCTTAGCTCCAAGGGTTTGAAAATTGAGTTTCAATGTCCTAAGACTATTTGCAAAACTTTTATTTGTTTTCGCATAGTCTCCTTGTGAATCGGCTGTATTTTCCATAAGATATTGATATCTTAATGTAGTTTGTTCAGCTTGAGACATCTCTTTCCAGGCTTTGTTTACGCCTTTGCTGAGTGCGAAAGCCTCCATATTAGCAACACTCATATTTACGCCCAAGGCCTTCATAGGCTCTGTTTCACCGCTTATTGCACTCTTAAGTTTTTCAAACGCTTCATCTGGCTCTAGGTTGTAAAATGAAGCCATATCTCCAGCTAATCCAGTAAGGCCTGTAGACATTTCTGTCAATTTACCTCCAGCAAGTCCACTTGACTTCATAATAGCACCTAAAGTACCACTATATTTCTTTGCCTGTAATTCACTTATACCAAATTTAGAACTTGTAGTTTTCGCAAAATCATCTATTTTTTTTGCCATATTACCAAAAGTTGTATCAACTACGTTTTGTACCTCGCCTAAGTCACTGGCTAACATTAAGCTATCCTTAGCAAAAGTTGCTAGTCCAATACCACCGATTAAACCTGTAACTTTTGCAGCTGTACTAGAAAATGCACCTGTTATTCCTTTTTTCATCTTTGCAGCTTGATTCTCTGCTTGTCTTATTTGCCTCTGAAACTTTTTAGTACTTTGACTAGTTTTACTAATTGTTTTGCTGAAATTATCCTTCAAGTTTAAAATAGTGTTTATAACTTTACTAGCTATTTGCTCCACCTCCTAAAACTATCTTGATAAATTTTCCTAGCTCGTTCCAATATTGCTCTCTTGCACAATGTAGAAATACTTTCTCTGAAGAGCTTAATTCTGCTAAATCATTTAATTCTTGACCTCTTACAGCATAAAAAGCATACATATTAAAATCTACATCATGCTCTATTAGTTTTTTACTTTTTCTACCTTATCACCCATGTCTATAAAGTCCATAAGTTCTTCGCCTATTTCCATAATGTCATTCAAATCAAATATCTTGCTTACAGTATCGAATGGATCTACAACTTCGATTTCTTTTTGTAATTCTACATCTTGTAACATTGGACAGCATAAATAGATAAGCTTCTTAAATCCTGGTACCATCTCACTTACTTTTAAATCTCCATTAGATACTCCCATTTCATCTATTATTTCTAAAAGAGTTTCTTCCTTAGGCTTTTTAAAAACTAAGGTTGCATCCATGCTCTCAACATAAATCTCTCTAACTTTAAATTGATCTTCCTCTTTTTTAATTTTCTTAGCTATTAAATCTTTAAACGTTGCTTTCTTCGAATTTTCTCTACTCATAACTACCTCCATAAGTTCAATTGTCTTTAATATTTTTATCTTTAAATCAATTGGTATATTTTTATTTATAATAACTAATTTTGCTAATCCTATTGTTGTATTTATTAGTTTTGCTTCTACACTCATTTGATTCCTTTTACTTTTTAAAAATTTCATACAACTCTTCTCCTAAAATAAAAAGCACCCCGAAGGATGCTTAATTATATAGTTTCTAATACATCATACTTACTAAATTTTAAAGGGAGTTCTTCTTCTATTAATGCCTTTGCTTCAAATTTAGCTAACATAAATTCTGTTATTGTAACATCACTGACTGCAACTCTCTCAGATTTACCTGTGGATTTATCTGTAAGTTTCGTAATAATTTTTATATCCGGCATAACTCCACTTATATAAGCATCACCTATAAGCTCCAATATTGTACTATCTATCTTTTGAAGTGTCATTGTCCCTTCTCCAGTGAAACCTGTATATCTACTATAAGTGCTATTATCCCCACAAAAATTCAAATCTTCAAAGTTACCTGTTACTTTTAGTTCAATTGACTTTAATTGTGATAACAACTTACCATTTACCCAGACATTACCACTTGATCCCGTAAGAACTCTATTCACGTTAACGCCCATTTCTACACCTCCTAAAACATTGAGATATTAAATCTAAGGTTTTCCATAGCACCTAAAATTTTAACATCTCCGCCTAAGTATACATTTCTTTTAAAAGTAGTATTTCTTACTTTTGTATCATTCCAAGCTTCTGCCTCAGGCTTAATTTTAACCCAAGCAGCTCTCTGTGTTACTACATCAACATCAGAATAGTTTTTATAGTTTAAATCTAATATATCTTCCTTAGCTAGACTGCTAAAATAAGTATTTACAGCACTTATGAATAAAACTTGATTATCTAAATTATTTTTATATTTACCGATATAATCATTTTTAAAGGTATTTCTTATATCGTCTGTAATTAAATCCATAGTTTCTACGGTGTCTATATATCTCATATCTTCACTATTAACGTCTGTAAATGTAGTTAAACTATTTATGCCTAATCCAACTTTTACATTATCGAAATCATTTATAAGAATGAATTTACCTAGATTTAGTGAATCATTATTGTCGGCTACTTCTTCAACTTTTGCTAAGTTTTCACACACAAAGTAAGTTGTGCCCTTTTCAATATTGCATGAAGCAATTATGCCAAGTAGGGAAGGTAAATACTTATCTCCTGTTTTCTCCGCTCTTGCATCCTTAAAAACAACATTCGCATTGGTAAAATTAACTATATGCTTACAATCTGGTGCAGTAGCATTATAAACTATCGCTTTGTATGTTTCTCCATTAGATTCCTTATCCTTAATCCAATTAACTATTGCTGTATAATCATCCGCAATCCCAACTGTAGTTATCCATCCAGTTTTAACTGTCTTTTCAACTATACTAAGAGCATCAACCATAGTTTCAGTTGTACTAACTCTAATTACAACGACCTTTGTCACTTGAAAACTCAAAGTATCTAAGATATATTGATAATTTTCACTAGTATAAAGTGTCTTTTCTTTCTCTAGTTCCTTCAAATTCTTATATTCTTTACTTGTAAAAGATGTGTCTGTATCATCCTTTACTATAAGTATTGCAATTCCTCTTTCACTTCTTTTTATGAAATTACTCGCTAATTGCTTGAAAATAATTTCAATATTAGGTAATGTTATTGTCATTATCTCACCTTCCTATATATTTATTTTTAAAATCTCCATAGGCTCACTAATATCTGTATCTGGTAATAGCTCTATAGAATATAAATTAAAGCTAGAAATAAGCACTGTGTCACTAACTTCACTTTCAACTTCCTCTATTGGAATATAAAAACTTTCAGTAACTTGTAAATCCTCTAAAAAAGCAGTTTCTATTAAGTCTTGCATTTTAGAGTTATCCATTTTGTACTTATTCCTATCTTTTGCAAAAAAATAAACCCTACAAGTAAGGTTTTTCTCTCTACAATTACTATTAAACTTGCCATTAGTAGAATTCTCAATTGCAACCTTAAGACTTGGTCTTACTATTGGTTCTGAAATATCCTCTGCAAGTAATGGCACTGAACTAAACTCAGTGCCTTTTAATGCTTCTTTAATTTTTTTATTAATTGCTTTATTAATTTCTAATAGAGTTATCATTTTATAACCCCTTTTCTAACACATCATCTATAAAGTCTTCAACATCATTATAATATTGACTTTCAAATGTTTTCCTTGCACCTTCCATGAAATTAAACCCTGGAATGAATTTTTCTTCTCCCTTTTGCCCTTTATGAGGTTTCCATATAAAGCCTTTATCTAATAAATGTGCATGTGGACTACTATTAAATGCTCTAGCACTCCATGCCCCATTAAATTTATAAGCTTTCCCGGATTTAAACCCTTTTAATAAATTTCCTGTTTCTTCTCCTATGCCCTTGCTTTTATAAACACTTTTATTTTTTCTATTTAATTTATTCGCTTCACTTCTTATAAATTTTTTAGATTCCTTGGGCATTTTTTCATTAGCTAACTTTACTAAACTTTCTCCAAAATCTGTTAATTGGTTAATATCAAACATATCAGCCATTTATTCCACCACTTCCTCACAGAATATTTCTAAAGTTTCATTTTTGAAATAAGGATTAAGAATATATTTAATATCAAACCTTTTATTATTATATATAATGTACATATCATTAGTTAGATCCTTCGCTGATTCAAATCTTATTATTATCTTATGTGTGACATTTGCTAGAATTGTGTTTGCTTGCTGATTTTGTAATTTACCTGTTTGTGGCCTCATCTCAGCCCAAACCGTCCTAAGTTTATCCCATTGAAAGTCTACTTCATCTAACTGATTTTCAACTTCTAATTTGCAATAAATATCTATTCTCTTATTTAAAGAACTTATCCTCATATCTGCACTTCCTCAGTATATTCTTTAGATAAACATAAATGATTTTTTAACATTTCATATGACTTACTATATCTCTCAGCTTCTTTATCATCTGTGCTATACTCAGCTTTACAATATATTTTAACTGCTCTGAAGATTAAACTATCTGCCTCAGTTATCTTTTCTCCAATCACTCCACTAAGTTGTAAATCAGCTTTAGCAGCATCTATAGTTTCTTGTATATCCATATCTAAGTCAGAACTATCAATTCTTAATGCAAGTTTTATTTTAGTTAACATCTAGCTCCCTCCTCAAATTTAATAATAAAGGAGGGTTATCCCCTCCAAATTAAACATTTTTCTTAGTTATAGTAACTAATGAATTCTTATCTATAACTTTGCCATCAACTAACATAATAGCTTTAGTGATTTGATCATCTGTATCATTATCCTCATAGTTCTTTATAGTCATATTAAGATTAGTATTTAATACATAATCTTTCATATTAAATAATGCTATAGGAATTATATCTTCTGTAGGTGCAGCTATATAATTATCCATATAATCATTTAAAATAACTGTTCTACCTAGAAGGATTCTTTCAGGCTTTCCTGTAATCCCATAATTAACTTTACCTACAGGTTGACCATTAGTGTCTTTTATAGTTGAGTACGCCATAAATGTTTTTTTAGTCATTAACCACACAGTTCCATTGTCATAAGCTAAAGGTAAAGCTGCTTCTGCTCCTTCTAAATGTTCTAGCTTAGG
The DNA here is from genome assembly GCF_000732635.1 of Clostridium sulfidigenes. Taxonomy (GTDB): domain Bacteria; phylum Bacillota; class Clostridia; order Clostridiales; family Clostridiaceae; genus Clostridium_J; species Clostridium_J sulfidigenes. Next base: position 12,180 of record NZ_JPMD01000033.1, read on the forward strand.
TTTTTCAGCCTTTGCAACGTCAATATTTTGCCCTTCTGCTACTGTTTCTGTTAATATACCTTGGGGTTGATTAGTTCCATCGCCATTTATAATTGCTTTTTCTATTGCTTTGGTCATAGCTTCAACAACATTGTTAATTAATGTTTGCTCAAAGATTGGTAATGCCATTGTATCAACTTCTAAGCTATTAGATACTGCACATCTTAGCTTGAAATATCCAAAATCTATATAAGATACTGTTTTCTTTTGTTTGTCACTTGTATCTCCTTCTGCTACCCAAGTCGCAACTGGTTTTAAGCTAGAAGTAGGTACTTTAACTCCACCTTTTATATTTGTTCTAGTTACTAATGGAAGTATCATTCCTGTCGCTTCCATCTTCTCGACTATCTTACTTAGAACTGTTTCTGGGATTAATACACCTACATCACTAGTTTTAGTTGGACCTACAGCATTACTAAATTCTTTTGGCATAGCTTCTTTTCTAACAACATAATTCATAAATGCTTTTCTATATTCAATAGAGTTAGTTAGATCATCATTTGAATTAGCTTCACTTATTTTATCTATTACAGTTCCAGCTATTGAACCATTAGATAATGCAGCTATATTTGATATTTTGGTATTATCTTTTAGAGCATTCAAATTTGCTAAAGCCTTTGCTTCATTTTCAAACTTATTGTCTAAGTTTTCTATTTCTTTAATCTTAGCTTGCCCATCTTCTAACTGCCCTTCATTAATTAATTTTTCTGCTTCTGTATAAAGCCCATTTCTTAATTCTAAATATTTTTCTTTTTCCATTAAATATTCCTCCTCAAATTTAAAAGCTGTAATTTTGCTTTGTTTTTCTGTAATAAAAAATCATCCTCGTTCTTATGAACTGGATGATTAATAACTGGATTATAATCCTTAAATTTTTTCAATAAATTATTGTCTAGCTTTCCTACACTATTACAAAAAGTAGTAGCATTATTTTTCAATGAATTAAGTAAATTTTTATCTACTTTTTCATCAGAATACATTATTTCATCTACTAAACCTAATCTTAAAGCTTCATCAGCAGTAAGCCATGTTTCTGCATCCATAAGCTTATATGCTTCATCTTCACTCATTCCTGTTTTTAAGATATAAGCATTAGCAGTAGTTTTATTTGCTTTCTTCAAAACTTCTACGCTATGCTCCATATCTCTATAATCTCCACTTGTTGAGGTTGATACATTGTGTATCATTATTTCTGCTAATGGAGACATTTTACACTTTCTAGCCATAGCAATAACACTTGTTATACTTGCACATAGTCCACGTATTTCTATTGTTACTTCTCCATTATAATCTTTTAACTCATTGTAGATTTCAAAACCTGAAAATATTTCTCCACCACCACTATTAATTTTAACAGTGACCGGTTGACCATTTGCACTTCTTAATGCTTTTGTTATTTGATTTGGTGATGTAACTTGAATACCATACCATTCATATAGCCATTCTTTACCACTTGGCACAATCTCACCTTTTATGTCAATGTATATCATTATTCTTCACCCCCTTTCCCTATTGCAACAGTATCTAATCTCCTAAGTGGCTTGTCACCATCTGCAACTGGAGGTAAATTAAGAACTTCTCTCCACTCGTTAGGTGTCAATGCTCCTCTATCAACCATTGCTTGTAATCCTAATTTAGTTGACATTGAAGCATATTGAAGATTGTTAGCTGTATAAATTATCTTATTTCCAAAACCTCTCTCTCGCCTTGTAAATAACTTTCTAGTATCCTCATTGCTCCATTGCATAGCTAACGGTTCAATTTCAGCTTCATAATAGGCATTCCATTCATCTTCATTAAATTTACTTTGTACTATTTTTTCGTTAGTATTGAAAAATGAATAAATTCTTTGAGTTGTCCTGTCTATTACTGCAGCGTTAGGAACATAATCTTTAGGATCTATCTGTTGAGCATCAGCTTTACTATCTACTCCAGCAGCTCCAACATTATTGTTAACATCTAAAAAGTTTTTAACAAAATCTTTTGTTTGCTTATCAATATCTTCTGTTCTCATATTGGCATTAAATTTTAATAGCCATCTTATAATTCCACTATTTTTAATAGCTTTTACTATACCTTGGTCTGTAGTACTAACTACCTCCATGAGTGGTAAGAGTGCTTCTCTAGGACTATCTCCAAATATGTCATTCTCATTAATATCCTGCCTTAAATGAATAATATTTGAATAAGGATATGTTATTATTTTCCCATTTCTATTAGTGAACTTAAGAAACAAATCTCCATCTTGATTATATATAGCTTCAACTCCAACACAAGGTATATTGTACATTTCTACTGGATAACCATTACTGTCTTTAACTAATAATGCAAATGCATTGTTATTAAGTGCTAATTGTGTAGCCATTTTTTCTCTAAAAACTTGACCTGACATATATGGATTAGGCTCTTCATATAAAAATCTTATATAAGGATCTGGATTAACTTTAAATCCTTCTACACCGTTATTCCTAATATGTTGTGGTATAAGTTTACCTATAGCTTTTATCTTAGGTCTTATGCAAGCTCTAACTACATCAGATTTATATATACTTCCACTCCATGCATAAAACCCATTACCCCTATCTTCTATCATTTCAAATCTAGTTTTAGAGATATTCCTATTGAATAAATTATTGAAAAATCCCACTTTCTCACCTCCTCTCTAAAACATTAAATAACTGACATATAACCTTCATACACCCTCTCTAATTGCACATATGCATCTAATAGTGAAGCAAGTCCATCTATACGCCTACGTTGGTTAGATGTTTTTATAGGTTGTATGTTATCATTTTTATCTATCTCTACAGCAGTATTAGTTAAGCACCACTTTAATATTGGATTATTGTTATAATTAATTATTTTCTTTTCTAAATCAGCTCCTAAACTTTTCATAGGCCCACTTAGTGTTTTCTTACCTTGATATACCGGCTCCCAAGTTTCCTTACCAAATGTTTCCTTCATATCTTGTACCCAATATTCAGCAGACCAGGCATCATAACCACCAGAATAAATATATATATCATATTCATTCTGAACTTCTAAAAACCACTCTGTAACATACTTATAATGCACCTTGTTTCCTGGTACTGTTCTAAGCAATCCAATATCTCGCCATATGTCATATGGTATTTTATCCTCATTAACTCTTTTTTCAAGTAAATCTTCTGGTAAGAAATACATTTGAATTACATAAATATTAACATCATTAGGTACTCTGAATAATACTGTTGCACAAGTTAAATCTGTTGTAGAAGAAAGGTCAGAACCACCTATTCCATAACGAGGCTTTAACTTAGTTATATCAAAAGTATCTGTATTATTAATTTGCTCAAATGCAAGCCATGCTTCGCTAGTTGTTTCTCTTATATTAAAGTCCTTACATAAAAGGTTTTTAACTAATAGAGGATTAGATTTAGCTTTATTTACTTTATTAGCTAATTGATCTATTTGTTTTATAGTTCCAAGGCCTGGATTAGCTTTTATCCAGCAATCTTCATCTATCCATTCACGCCTATTGTCTAGTTCATATACAATTGCTAATAATGTATCATCTTTATATCCATTTTCGTCATCATAGCCATTTATAACTCTTTCTACTTCATCATATTTGAGATCAAATACACTTTCTCTAACTGTACCAGCAGTTGTAGTTATAAAAATTAATGGTTCTTCTCTTGCAGTAGTACCATCAACTATAACATCATATAAATTTTTATCATTCCATGCATGAATCTCGTCTAATAAAGCACAATGAACATTAAGTCCATCTAAACTATCTGAATCTCTTCCAAGAGGTCTAAAAAAAGAATCGTTAAATTCTGCAGTTAGTTCTCCTACTAAAGGCTTTACTCTCTTTAGTAGTGTTCTTGACTTTTTAACCATCCTCTTGGATTCAAGCCATATAATTTTTGCTTGGTCTTTCTTAGTTGCACAGGCATAAACTTCTGCTCCAGGTTCTCCATCTGCTAATTGCATGTATAAACCTATTGCTGCTGCTAATGTAGATTTACCATTCTTTCTAGCAACTACAAGAATTACTTCTCTATGCTTTCTATGTCCTGTTATTTTATGAACTATCCCAAATGTAGCGGCTACTAATGCCTTTTGCCATAGTTCCATGATGAATGGTTTCCCACCTAATTTACCTTTACTGTGTCTACAATAATTTTCAATAAACTCTATAGCATGATTAGCTTTACGTGTATCATACTCCCATATGCTATCTTGATTATTTATTATATTTTCAACAAGCTCTTTATAAACTCTATATACTTTATAACTAGTATTTACTGCACCTTGTAGCTTAACTTTATTCAGTTCAACTTTAGCATCTTTTAATTCTTTCTCTTTGGATTTTATCAATAATTCATTTTCACTTTTATTCCTAAGTAATGAATTAATTTCTCGCTTGAGATTTTCTACCTTTTGAAATAATGGCTTATATTGGATTTTCTCCCAATATTCAAGTATAGGATTATAAGTTAATTCATATATTATCTTTCTTACTGTTTTACTCATTTGCTACTCACGAAATCATCAAAGTCATCATCATCATTTTTTTTATTTCCCTTTGGTAAATAATCATTTAGAGCTTTCATAGCTGAAATAAAGTTTTTAACCATCGTATTATATATTTCAACTTCTGGTGACTTCTTAGTTCCCCATTGATTTTCTCCATTTTGATATTCTGTAATCATGCCATTCTGATTTAATGTTTCTTGAAGTTCTCTTAATGTTACTGCCATGTAAGCAGCATTTTGAATTAATGAATCTACTGTCTTTTTTACATCTTTGTTTAAATCCTTAAAAAGAATGTTAATTTTCTTTATCTCTTTTGTAATCTCTAAATCTTTTGCTATCTCTTTACATTTATCATTCGTATTTTTTCTATTTGCCACTCACTACACCACCCCTCAAAAATCACTTGTGCGTTTTTTTAATCTTCGCTATACGGTCTTTGCTATCCACCCCCATGGACATTTTATGGGGGGAGTACTGGAACTAGTTGACCATGTTCATCAAACTTATAACCTTCTCTAATAGATGATAACTTTTTATTTTTCTTGAAGTGTCCTTCCTCCCTATCATGACATTTCTTACACTCATACATAAGATGTGCATGATCCAATGACACGTTAGTATCATTAATGTTTTGTGGTGTTAATAATATTTTATGGTGAACCATGTATCCTAACTCTTCTTCGCAATTCTCACACAGACCACCATCTACAGATACCCTGTACTTGATGTAATCTTCTCTACACATCTTCCATGCTTTGCTATTATAAAAAGCTTTAGCAAAATCCTTGGCCATGTCTACTCCCTACACTTTTTATTATTGATTTCTACAATTTCATATTTGCATGGAATAATAATAACTTTCTCCCCAATTCTTTCAGATAACTCCTTTTCATCTTTGGATATCTGTTCATCATTTAAACTTACTAATGACTTTAAAATAATCATATTTTACCTCCTTTTATAACGAATATTGTGTTTTATATTGATATTATAGTTCGTATTTTCTTGTTTGAATGTTTAATTATCATAGGGAATCACACATTCATCTTCAAAAGTGACTACTTCTATATGCACTTAAAATCTGACCTTGAATGTTTATACCTTATTTTTTTAAACATTCATAAGTTAAAAAATAAAATATCACCTCAAGAAATCATCTAATGATTTACTATATTGGTGATACATTTCTCTATCTAAACCTATATATAATTTAGTCTCTTCTATGCTGCTATGACCTAACATTTCTTTTACAACCACTATATTATTTTCACTTTCTAAGTATATTTTATATGCATAGGTCTTTCGCATACTGTGAGCAGATATGTCTTGTAATCCAAAATATTCACCCGCCTCCTTTAGCATATTACTTACTGCTTGTACTCCTATGTGATGATTAGTTCCTTTTCTACTTTGAAATACATATTCATAGTCCTTTTTATCTTGAATATAATCCTTTAATATAGCTGATAATTTAGGTCTTATCTCAACTATCCTTGGTCTCCTATTTCTTTCTCTTATGTTCTTTGAGTTCTTTTTCTTACCTTCAAATATTTCAAATTCTTTTCTTCTTAGTGCCTCTTTTATATCTCTTACTCTTAAGCTGACTAGATCTCCTGCTCTATATCCAGTTGTAACTCCTACAGTAAAAAGCACATAATTTCTATAATTCCTATACTTAAGGTAATCTTGTATATCTTTTACTCTTTCAACCGATTTTATAGGCTTTGAAGGTCTTTTCTTTGCCACACTTACTTCACCTGCCTAATGTTTCTACTTATCTTTGTCTAATCCTGCTGCTAACTCTCTTATACTTTCTAGCCTTCATGACTTCTCTTAAGTCATCCGTTGCAAGTTCTTTTCTTATGTGTCTACCTCCACAGTATGGGCAAGCTAAATACTTACCACTATTTACTGCACTTTTTAGCTCAGAGGTTAATAATATAAATTCCCTATTGCAACCCCTACATGTATAACTAGCATATATAGCTTCTATACTATCACCACCTTATAAACATAAAAGAAGAAGGCATCCAGCTTCTAACTGAATACCTTCTTCCTAATCATGGAGGACTAACCAAAACTTTATAATATTATATTACTATTGATTTTTATATCCTTCAATGGCATGGTTTGTGCATTAAATGTGCATCTGTGTATATTACTTTGACATAGCCAAAGCTTTCTCTTTTAGTTTAGAAAGATTATTACTACTTCTTAACGGCTGTTCATAAATTTTATCAAGCAATTCAGCAAACACTATATCAACAAGTTCTAATAAATTCTTATCTATATTATTTTGTTTTTCGATATCTCCACCGTTTGTATGCATTGAGCCATTACCTATTTCTTTTATTGCTTTTAAAAAGCCTATATCAAGTTCAACTGCCCATTTAGGTTCATTATTCTTCTCTATTTTTTCTTCAAGAGTTTTAATTTTATTTCCAAGCATTCCTTTCTCAAATCCCTGATCATATAATAACCATTCTAATGCAGACCGATACATTGCCATAGAAGCACTTACTGCCCCTACTGAACGAGCTCTATATGCCTGATCAATATAATATTTTACCTCTTTAGGTGAATTGGGAGTAACACATCCATTATAAGTATCATGTAATACTGCAAGTTCGACTTCTTCTGGGCCTTTATATATAAGTAATAGAGTTTCACTTTCGCATTGTAAACACGTTGCTTTAAATAAACAAGGTAATGATTTTACTACTATTGATTCTGTGAATTCATTTATTTCAAATTCCGGATTATGAGTTACTCGATTAACTACACATCTCCGGATATCTCCACATTTGGGACAAAATAATTCATCTATACATTCTTCAAATCCTAACGTTGTAATTTTTATATTGCTTTCGAATCTTTCTTTTTTAAAGCAATTACTTCTTTCTATAACATCAAGGAACCCACTTAAACTATCAATCATATTTTAACCCCCTAAATTATTAAATAGTTCTATATTATTGCTTATAATTATATAATTCAACAAGTTCACTTAATATCCTCTTAAAACGTACAACTGTATAATTTTTCTAATTTAATATAATTGAACATTTTATCATATTTCAGTACTAGAATAGTATTACTTATCGTTTGTCTTAGAATTAATTATTAAACTCTCTTATACTCTCCGGAAAAAGAATTGTTTTCATAGTATTTATAAGCCTACTCTTATTCCTGGTTATGGTACTTCTATCTCTATCAAGCTTCTCTGCAATTCTTTCTTCGTTGTATCGTTCTCCATGATCTGATAAATACTTAAGCTTTATTATTGGATAATATCTATCATTCTTAATCTTATCTAGTGCGTTTTCTATCCTTTTGATTTCTCTTGATGTTTCAAGCTTCTCCAACTCATACTTTTCTATTAAGTTCATATATCTATCTTGCCCACTAATATTCCCTCCTGAGGTTTGATAGACTACAATTGAACCACTCTTTTGAGGAAGTCCATGGTCTTTTATATATTTAATATCTTCATCCTTTTGTTTAAGTGCAGCTTTTAAATTATTATAGTTATATAACAATAATTCAACTTTTTTAAAGTAACTCATTTCATTTTTAATCATCTTTGAGTTCCTCAGCTCCTGGATAACTTCCTTCGCTGTTTCCTTTGCTGTTTTTGCTATTGCATCTTCAATATTTACTGTCTTATTACCCATATTAATTTCCTCCTCACTTATGCTCGTCCTATAATTAATTTACCACCCATTAATACTCTTATTAGCTCCTCTTTGTCCACTTTATTTCCTTTCGTGTATAAAGACTTATATAATGCATATATATCATTTTCTTTTATATCTAAAGCTTCTTTTACTTCCTCTAAGGTTATTTCATCTTCCGTGAATAGCTCCTGCAGACTTTCTTGTAAATCTAGTTTCATTTTCTTATCAATCTTACTATCCCCATGTACTCCATATTTATTATCCCTATGGCAAGTTCCACATAAGTACTTATGATTTATTTTGCAATCCTTTAAAACTCTACTCTGACTCTTGTGAACTATGTGATGAAGCTCTACCACTCCATATCCCCCACATTTTTCACAGTAATCTATCTTTGCCATATTTAACCCTTCTTTCTTGTTTACTTTTTATTGAGTTATGAATTAATCTTCGTCAGTTTCTACTTGTCCTGACTCTTCCAACCATTCTTCTACACATTCTAAGCAGGTGTACGCTGATACTGCTCCATCATCAGTAAATCCACTTTCACATAATGCCTGTTCACCTTGTTTTATCTCTCTTTCACAAGATACACACTTATGAGGTTTTCTACATTTAACAACCTTTTCTTTATAATCTCTTATATCTTCGTCTAACCCATAAATGCCACTATCAATATATAAATCTTTATCATATTTCATAATTTTATCTCCTTCACCATTCCTACAGATTTTCTTGAATTGTGAACTAAAAACCATTCCAAATTTGTTCACCTTTATAGTCAAAAGTTTCTTTATCATTGAAATCATCTTCGTTAAGATCTTTAATTCTTTTTCTACTTCTAGAAATATATAATTTACTTCTAATTTTTGTATTAGGTTGTCCTATTTCTAATAAATCATCAAACTCAGTTAACTTTCTATATTCTTCTTGATAATTTGCTTTTAAATGTTTAAAAAAATAATTTCTATGAAAAGGGCAAAATGTACATGCACTTGCTTTAGTTTCCAAACCCCAAACATCTTTTATATAGGCATAATTATCTTTTCTTTCTAAGTTCATATCACATAAAGGAAACTTATTAACGAACATCTTGTGTGGATTATCTTTACACCTATGTTTTTCTTCAACCGAAAAACCTAGATGCATCTCATGAGCTTTTAAGTCCTCACCCCTAGTACGTTGTCCCTTTTTATAACCTAGTAGATTTGATCTAATAAACTTTTGCATTACATTTATTTTGTAATCTAAAGTGCAATTTCTCATCATTTTACCTTTCTTACCACTTTCATCAATAGTCCAAAAAGGAATGCTTACTACTCTAGCTTTTCCAAAATTCTCAATATAGTGAGAATGAAGATTACTCTCTAACACATAAAAAGGTATTCCCACATCTTCACAAACACACTGGATAAAATAAACCTGGTCATATACCCATCTAGGTTCTTCTCCTAGATCACAAAATAATATTGCATCATAGATTGGTACTTCTGGATATATATCATCTCCATATTTCTTCTTTTCACAACTCATTAACGCTAATGCTGTACTTTGCATTCCTGCTCCACAGCTTAATATTTTCATTTTTCCTCCTCGTCAGGAGGTGAGTACTCACATTTTAACTAGTATTACTCCGATTTTATTTATTTCGTTTTATTTACAAACTCTTATTGGATTGCGAAATAAAAAATACCGCATATTCTTTTTTGAATAATACGGTATTTTTGATAACTTATATTTAATTCTCTATTCATAATATTTTATAATTAGATTTAATTTAATCTATAAACTGAAATTTAACAAGTATACCTTATTTCAATGAGGCACACTACATAAAATGCTCAACTCCAAACAAAAGTATGATTATTATAGTTGTATTGCACCACTTGTTAAATCCTCACGAAACTTATTTGCAAGGTTTTCTGTCAACCTAGATTTCTTATAGTGTTCAAGCACAAAACTACGATAACTTTTTCCATCTACAAGTATATCGCTTTTTTTAGTCAATAACCAATTCCCATTACCCCCTCCTTGTTCCCTAATACTCCATTCCTTGCCATACTTTTTATAGATTTCATGTTTTTTACCTTGAACAGACATTGATTCACTTGGAATAAAACTTATTTGCATTATAAAACCACCTTCATTTTTATTTTATGCAGATATTCGTAAAAGATATAATCTGCTGTACGCCTTCTCCTTCAAATAAATCCTAACTTATAAGTTAGTAGAAAATGATAACTCATATAATAATACAGTCATGAGTTAATTATAACATATTCTTCTAATACCGTACTATTCAATTTTCAAAGATCAAATTCTATTAACTATTTCACACTTCCTACAAATTGCGTATTACTCCGAAATTTTCAAAGGGCAATCTTTACGACATCCTTCTTCTGGACACTTAGGTCTATTGCCTAATCCAAAACATGCAATTACGCTTTCTCCATTTAAATCTAATCCTTTAACGCCACATAACATGCATGATGAACACTTAGGCTTTTCTATAAAACTTAATTCAAAAACATATCTCATGAAATTTACTCCTTTACAACAACTATAAATTACTGTATTCCTAAAATTACATAACCTTCTTCTAATCCACATTGTCCACCTTGTAAGATATAAACTATTTTCTTAACTGTTTCATTATTTGTATAATGAGCTGGTATATATATGCCATCTTTATAGTCCGTATCTCCAGGATGGTATTCTTTTAGGATTAAAGTATCTCCAACTTGGAAATCCCTATCATTCTTTCTTAACTCAAATGTTTTTCTACCTTGTTCAACATCCTTAAAATACTTTATAAGTAACTTTAATTCATGTTTTTTCATAATTTCACTCATTACTTCCTTTCTCCTAGACCTCAACTCCTTGTTAAAACAGAGGGAGCGACCTTATATTTTCAGGGGGTAACTTACTAATATAATTTTATTCATTCCTTTTTCCACATCTTCAAATATACTGACCATCCTATTAAATCCTGATAAACTGGACTAGCTTCGACTACCCTATATCCTTTGTACTGCTCTTCCCAAAATCTAAAATCATTTTCTTTTATAAGCTTCTCTATTTTTCTCTTACTGTACTTATAATCATTTTTTATAGATTCAGGCCTTATTAAATTTCTTGAAGAGCTCCATCTCTTTTTACCTTTTTTGTTATTTCTACTTTTGGTTATATATCTACTTATTCCTTCAAGTCCATTTTCATTAGGTTGTAATCTATCGGCATTTATAAATCCTATAGTGTCCCCTTCTTTTTCACCCTTCTTTTTACGTTTACTCCAAAGCTCCTCAACTTCATCTCTACTCAAACCTTTATTCATTAAAATGTGGTGATGTATTCTTATTGGCTTGTCCTCATTTTCATCTGCCATAATATATTCTGTTACTAAAATGTATTTTAAAGGTTCAAGCTCTTTCTTCTTTCTTCTATGATTTAATCTTCTAAAAAAATTACTTACCTCTTTTTCTGCATCTTCTAGTGTTTCAGGAAGATATTTATCTTTATAGGTACATGTAACATGTAAATCTCCCTTACCAAAATTCCCATTTGCAAGTTGAGTAATATATCTCTTAGAATTTTTATCATTCAAGTTTTTCTGTTTGGGTTCTGATTCTTTTACTCTTTTTGCTCTCTTGCCCTTTACTGTTTTTTCTTGCCATATTGTCCTAGGGATTATATCCACCTCTAAATATTTCTTCCCACAAAATATCCTTTTTTCTCTCATGAAGTTTCTCACGGTATTCCCCCCTCATGTATCCTTATAGGTCCTCTTATTAGTCTTAATTCTATAACTATCTTTTTATTTTATTTTTTATTTAATATCTAAATAGTTATAATGTTAATACCCCATACGAGCTATATAAAAGGTATTAAATTCTCTATTTTCATTGATTAATACCGTGAATTTTGATATACTTTAATTAGGTAATTTTTGTATACCACACGGTATATTTAGGAAATACTTTTTCATTGCAGTGAAAAGTATTTCCTTTTATTTTTATCTTGTATTTTGACACTTAGATATTCCTCCACATTTAGAACATTTAACATCATATTTTAAAGACCATGCAGAATATCCACAACTTGTACACACCTTTATCCACAACATATCTTTTCTTGTTACTAATTTATAAGTTGCCTGGCAAAGATCGGCTAAATTTTTAAATTTGGTTATTTTTTCAAAACTAATATTATTGAATTTGATATCATCTGTTACTATATTTAGAATTTCTTTAAATTCATCTTTAGTTGTGTTCCTTGATAGATAATTAAAAAGCTCTATCATAAACTCAACTCCTTCTTAAAATCATTTAATGAAAATATTCTGTAAGTTTCTCACACATTGCTTTTACAGCATCATAAACCTCTGCTTTGTTGTATTTAGAGCTATTGATTTTAACCTCAATCTTTATAGCTTCTGATGAATCAATTAATATATTATCTTCTAATATAGCTATACCACCACCAATCTTTCCTTCTAAAGCAATCTGTGTTGGATATATACTGTGAAGCTGCTCATGAGCTTCACTCTCTTGAACAGCTTCACTTAATATTTCTATTGCTACATCCAATGCTTTGATATCTTCTTCTTTAGTTTCAATACTTTCATATTCTTTATATAAATCTTTAAGGTCCTGCAAGTGCTCCATAACTTCTTTTGGATTTACGTTAAATTTATTTTTCATTATTAATCCTTTCATCTACCTAACAATAGATATAAACAATATTGTCTAATGCTTCCCTAATTAAATTCCCTAAAACTGAATCATTAAAAAACTTAATCTTGTGCTCTTTTTCTAAAGTGTTTTTTATAGCGCACAGATCAACCTCTTTATTTATTTCTAGTACACTCTCTGTTGCCTGTTGAACTTTTACCTTTATATCTTTAGATATTGTTTTCATGATGCTCCTCCTTACTAATGTCTTTAATATCCCTAGGATTTGTAATATCCTTTCCTTCATATCTAGATAGAAATTCCTCAAGTGAAACTTTCCTAATTTTATAACTTCCTAGTTTTAATACTGGAAGTAATCCTGCCTTTATAAGTTCATATACATATGTTTTATTAGTTTTAATTAGCTTTGAAACTTCTGGTACTGTATAAAGAATATCCTCCATGTTTATACCTCCTGATTAATTAAATATTTCGTATTAGTTGATTTAAACAATTCTTTAAAATCTTCTATACTCCCCCAATAAATGTTAGAATGTTATTGAAAGGGGGTAAATTTATGAATTACGAACTAAAACTTTCAGTACTATCTTTATTGATTTCATTAATATCAGTTATTATTTCTTTAATAACAGCGTACAATAATCGCAAACGACTAAATGTGGAAATCGAGCCTGGATTAAGTGAAATAGACGACATATTCTTAAACATCATTGATTATGAAAATAATTCTCCTATAATGAACTTTGGCCATGGCAGAGTATGTTATATTAAAGTTGTTAATCCATCTCCATGTGACATTGCTTTTTTTGATTTAAGAGTTGTAGACTTAAAAAAAAACTAAGCCAATATTTTTTTTAACAAGTGCAATATTAGAATTGTATTCATATCCGTCTCAACAAAAATTATTCCATTCTTGTGAAAATTCAATATCAAAATTATCTATACCTAACTCTAATTATGGTATTTTCAAATCTAATAGTTTTACTAGAATTGATCTCGCGTTCTTTCCAGAAAATGCTACCGAGATTTTAATTTCATTTAAAGTTGCAATTTCAACCATAAAACCTAATAATGAAGCAGGTCTAAGAAAAAAATTTAAATATTATAAAAAAATATTTGCACTTACTTTTTAGTTACTAAAGCAATAATTATACTTAAAAATAATGAAAGTATACTTACGATAAATGCTATAATTGGTATATTATTTTCCATTTTCATTTCCTTTCTGCTGCTCCTGAACTCGTGCTTCTGGAGCAGTCTCTCTTTTATCTTCCATTCCTTATACACCTCCCCCAAAATCCTTATTTTGATTTGGCATTAATTCAATAAATAAATATGGTAGATTTTCATCCGGGAAAAATGTTTTGTTTATAAGCATCGCTTCATCAAGATATATTGGAGATTTCCCAGATAACTTTCTACTAGCAGTATCTCTATTAATGTCTAGCAACTCAGAAATTTTAGAAATAGTTATTTCTTTCCTTGCCATTTCAGCTCTTAAGTTAGAAAATTTTATTTTTGAATTTCTCACATCTATCCCTCCTTTAACGCATTGCGTGGTTATATTTTCATAATATAGCGCAATGCGTTAAATGTCAATACTTTATTTGAAAAAAATATTGCAATGCGTGAAAAAAGTAGTATAATAATAATTGGAAAGGATGTTGGTTATATGGAATTTTATAAAATATTACAGAAAATAATGCTAGATAAAAACTTATCTATCCCTGATATCTCTAGAGCCACTGGACTATCTGATTCTACAATAAGAAGTATAATTTCTAGAAAAACTAAAAATGTTTCATTAGAAGTTGCGTTTAAACTATCTGAAGGACTTAATGTAACTTTGGAAGAATTAAATGGTGATGCCCCTTGTACTAAAATGAATAATTTAGCTAAAGAAGAAGAAATCCTTTTATCTAATTTCAATAAATTAAATGATTTAGGAAAAAATGAAGCTAATAAAAGAGTTGCTGAATTAACTGAAATAGCTAAATACTCATATACTCACGAAACCAAACATAATGATGAATCCTATATTCCTACTACTTTTGCTGCTCATGATGATAGTGATCCTGAAATTGCAAAGCATGATGCAGATGTAGCAAGAAAGTTTTTATCTAAAATTAAAAAGAAATAGTTTTACAATTGGGGTGGGGTTATATGACACAATATGAAAAAATGGTTGCAACAGCTCAAACTTACGGAATAGAAGTCTATGAACTAGATGAGTTTAGAGGTAGGAGTGGCTTTTATTCCGATAATGTAATAATGCTAAATAAAGATTTAACTGATAAAGAGAAATATTGCATTATGTTTGAAGAATTAGGACATCATTTTACTACTGTTGGAGATATATCTGATCAAACTAAAATTGAAAATAGAAAACAAGAAGTGATTGCACGTAGGTGGAGTTATGAAAAAATTATCGGTATAGTAGATTTAATAAATGCCCATAACAATGGATGCAAAAGCAAATACGAAGTTGCTGAATATTTAAATGTTACAGAAGAGTTGTTAGAAGAAGTTTTAGGTTATTACAAATGTAAATATCCTGATTATTTTCAAATTGATAATTACTATCTTATATTTAATAATGGGTTAGAGGTTATAGAAAAAATTCAATTTACCTATAAATAGGGGGTAACTTTATATTTTTTTAATTTCTACAGAACATATATTTGTACTTTACAAAAGGAAGGATGATATTATATGTCTCAAGTAAACGTTAAAAAGCGAGGTACTAAATGGCAATATATATTTGAAGGTGCTAAAATCGATGGAAAAAGAAAAAGAATCACGAAGAGTGGATTTAGAACTAAAAAAGAAGCTTTAGAAGCAGGGGTAGCAGCTCTAGCTGAATATAATAATGCAGGAGCACATTTTGAACCATCTGAAATTTCAGTATCAGATTATATGGACTATTGGTACAAAAATTATACTTTGACCAATTGTAAATATAATACTCAACAAGGATATGGACGAATAATAAAAAATCATATTAAACCGGCAATAGGACCTTATAAATTAAAATCACTTACACCTTCTATTCTTCAAGAATTTATAACAAGAATTTATAAATGGTAAATATAAAAACGGGTATTCAAAGAATTATCTTATTAATATGATTACAGTTTTAAGTGGTTCTCTAAAATATGCAGTACACCCTTGTAAATTTATTAAAGATAATCCAATGCAATATGTAAGATACCCTAAATATGAACACTCAAAGTTAGAAACTAATCATAAACTTATTTCAAATGAAGACTTTAATAAAATTATTGATAGATTTCCTTTTGGATCGTCATTTTATATGTCACTTGTTTTAGGATATTATACAGGGTGCCGAATTGGTGAAGTTATGGGGCTAACTTGGGATGATGTTGACTTCAATAACTCTAGTATATGTATAAATAAAATTATGTATAAAAGAGATAAATCTATGTGTTTTGGAAGCACTAAAACTTTATCTTCCGTAAGGACAATTAAAATAAGCAAGACATTAATTAATATCTTAAAAGCTCAAAAGAAATGGCAGATAGAAAATAGGATGAAATATGGTTCTCATTATACTCAACAATATATTAAAGAAGAGCATATTGGTAATGAGGTAATTAAAAGATTATATTCTTTCCCTTCATCTTTTGAGTTTCCTTTTGAAAAAGTTAATCTAATTAATACAAAGGAAAATGGTGAAATGATAACACCTGACTCATTTAAATATGCATCACGTGTTATTCATAATGATTTAGGCCTGACATTTAACTTTCATTCACTTAGACACACTCATGCTACAACTCTTATTGAAAATGGAGCAAATATTAAAGATGTGCAAACAAGGCTTGGACATTCTAAAGTTCAAACAACACTTGATACCTATACCCATGCTACTGAAAAAATGGCTGAAGAAACTGTTGAGATATTTGATAAGGCAATAAATGATGATTGTTGCCCGAATAAAATTTAGGGCAACAAATGGGCAACAAATCACCATAATATATATTCATTCACTTCAACAAACCGTTGGTATTACTTACTTAGCTTTACTACCGTCTCAACATGCGGCGTGTGCGGGAACATATCCATAACTTTCACTTTTTCCACCTTATATCCATTAGCAGTTAATACTTCTAAATCTACTGCTAGGGTTTTAGGGTTACAGGATACGTAGATTATTTCTTTGGCGTCAAATTTCATTACGTAGTCTAATGCTACTGGGTGTACTCCTGGTCTTGGTGGGTCTAGGATAATTATGTCTGGTTTTTCTGTTACATTTTTTATGGTTACGGCTACGTCTCCTGCTATGAATTCACAGTTGTTTAGGCCGTTGATTTTAGCATTTTCTTTTGCAGCTTCTACGGCTTCTTCTATTAGTTCTATGCCTACTACTTTTTTTGCTTTTGGAGCTACTATTTGTCCTATGGTTCCTGTTCCGCAGTATAGGTCAAATACTACTTTATCTTCTGATTCACCTATGAAGTCTCTTACTATAGAGTAAAGCTTCTCGGCTCCTTTAGTGTTAGTTTGGAAAAAGGCAAAGGGATTTATTTTAAATTTTAATCCTAGAAGATTTTCTATTATATAGTCTTTTCCATGTAGTATTTCTACAGAGTCTGCTTGCACTACATCTGATAGAGAATCATTCAAGGTATGGATTATTCCTGTGAGCTCTCCTTTTAGATTTAATCCTTTTAAAACATCTACAAAGGCTGTGAAGTCATATTCTACTTGGGTAGTTGTAACTATGTTAACTAATATTTCTCCTGTGTTTATAGCCTTTCTTACTACTAGATTTCTTAAAAAACCTTCATGTTTTAAGATTCTATAGTAAGGAAGGTTTTCTCCTCTGAAGTGGTTTATTGTTGCATTTATTATAGCTCTGAAGTCTTCGTCTACTATTTGACAGTTATGTACTGATACTATGGAAAAGCTTTTTCCTTTAGCATGCATTCCTAGGGTTAGTTCTCCACCTTTTTCAAAGTCTCCAAAGGTGAATTCCATTTTATTTCTGTATTCATAGTGAAGTGGGCTGCTTTCTATTCCTAGGTACTCGTAATCTGTTATACCCTTGTTATCTAAAAGCGCTTTTACTTGTTCTTCTTTAAATTTAAGTTGAGTGTCTAGTGATAAGTCTCCTTGACTACATCCTCCACAAATTCCAAAGATATCGCAGGCTGGCTTTACCTTGTAGTCTACATCTTCTAAAACTTCAAGAAGTTTAGCTTCTACTCCATTGGAATTTTTTTTAGTTACTCTTGCTCTAACCTTTTGCCCGGGCAATGCATTTTTTATAGCTACTTTTTCTCCTTCATGGAAGGCAACTCCCTTTCCTGGAAATTCTGTACCCTCTATGATAAATTCATATTCTTTTCTCTTTCTCATGTTTATCTCCTTATCTAATAAAATTCTATGTTAATTTAAATTTTTTATTTAAAAATAATTTCATTTATTAGGTATATTTAAAAGTTTTAATTAAATTTTTTACCCTCTATTTTGGGGCTTAAAATATGACTCTAAAAATCACCAAAACCTCTGAAACCCGCATAAACAGAACAAATAGTTAACTAGTTATATAGTTTCCTAGTTAAAAATTTATATAGGTATATTGTTTTATTGTTCCCTATTTAACTATTTTAATATTTCTATAGTTTCATATTTATATAGGTTAATAGTTTTCTAGATATATTGTTTCCTAGTTAAATAGGTATATGTTTATTTGAAATTACCTAGTTTATTATATATTATCCCCCAAATTTTATCTAGGCTTTTATGGTATAGTATATGAATTTTAGAACTTTACCATTGTCTTTGATTAAATACCACTTACATTAATGGCATATATGTGGCTTAATTGACATAAAATACATGAAGTTGATATAATGATTAAAACTGTGGAAAACTTTGAGTTAACTTTTAGAATATCTTTAAAGGGGTGAGGTTATACTGTGAGATCTAAAAAAGAAAATACTAAAGCACTGATAGTTGATAGCTTTAAAAAATTAATGACTCAACATTCCTTTGATAAGATAACTATAAAAATGATTACTGATGAGGCTAAGTTAATAAGACCTTCCTTTTACAACCACTTTGCTGATAAGTATGAACTGCTTGAATGGATTTGTTATAAGGATATATTTGAAGGTGCAACCCTTCTTATAGATAATAAAATGTTTAATGAGACAATTCTTTTTGTTCTTACTAGAATAGAAAATAATAAAGAGTTTTATGTTAAAGCTATGAAAATAGAAGGACAAAATTCCTTTGAGAGTATAATATATAAATTTCTTCTTAAGATGTTTGAAGAATTATTTTCTGTGCTAGATATAGAAAATATGAATTTTGAAGGAATTCTTACCGCTTCTGAAATTGCTAATTATTACTCTAGAGGTTTAACCTATTTTTTAATTACTTGGCTTAAAAAAGGTGTACAAGTTCCTGCTCATGAGTTAGCTGAAAAATATTATTTACTACTTTCTAATTCCTTAGAAGATATTGTGTTCAAGCCATTATAAAAAGTTATGGGGCTTTAGCAAAATATCTTACTAATCTTATATAAAACAATTAAATAGATTTGTTTTAAAGCAACTACATAAGTTGCTTTTTGTTTTTTTTGATATACATTTAGGGCGAAGTGTATTTTTACATAAAAATCTATATTGACTATAATTTAAGAAAACAGATTATGAAAGGAAGATGCTTATGAGTGTTCTGGAAGTAATCATAGTATCAATAGGATTGTCTTTAGATGCATTTACAGTGACAGTATGTACAGGTGCAACTCAACCTTATCTTAAAAAGCGTATGGATTTTATTGTTGGTCTTGCATTTGGGGGAATACAAGCTATTATGCTTACTATTGGAATGATGATTACCAAGTTTCCAGTAAGCTCAATTTATTCTGAAACTTTTAAATCCATCAATCAATGGTTTTCTGCAATTATTTTCATTTTCTTAGGACTGAAGATGATAAAAAATGCACTTACTATTAAATCTATCAATGAGCAAAGGGAAAGTTTTAATTATAGAAATATTTTTTCCTTAGCCTTTGCAACTAGTTTGGATGCTTTAGTATTAGGAATTGGCTTTGCTCTACTGCGCACTGAAATTATTATAGATATGTTTATCATATTTGTGATAACAGGGATTTCATCTATTGTTGGGCTTAGGGTAGGCTACCGTGTGGGTGATAAGTACAGAGTTGCAGTTAATATCTGTGGTAGCGTTATATTGCTTATTATGGGAGTAAAAATGATACTTTCTTACTTTAAAATTATTTAAAATGGGGGTTGGCTTATGTTAAATGTAAAATATAAAATTGAAAAGGCTGCTTTAAAGCAGGGACTTGGATACTTAAAGAAAAATCCTGAGAAAAACTTTGAGAAAATTGTTCATTGGTTAAGGAAGTTTGATACAGAAAATTTATATACTCCTCAATATGATGCCATTGAAGGATTTTTAAAGGAGAAGGATAATAACTGGGTAGAGCTTATGACTAAATTAGCCAAAGAAGTGAATCCTCATATTTTAGAGACTGTGTTTAGTAACTTCCTTCTTAATTCTTCTATTAGAGGTTGGAGTGAATCTAGGAAAAAATCTAAGGAGTATGGATATGAAATTCCCTTTACTCTACTTATAGATCCTACTACTGCTTGTAATAAGAAATGTATTGGTTGTTGGGCTGCTGATTATAACAAGGCTTTAAATTTAAGCTACGATGAATTAGATAGTTTACTTATTCAAGGTAAGGATTTAGGTATCTTCTTTTATATAATGACTGGTGGTGAGCCTTTAGTTAGAAAGAATGATATTTTAAAACTGGCTAAGAAACATAATGATTGTGTGTTTATGATATTTACTAATGGAACCTTAATTGACCAGGCTTTCTGTGAAGACCTATGTGAAGTTGGAAATATAGTTCCTACTATTAGTGTTGAAGGCTTTGATGATGCTACTGACGCAAGACGTGGTGATGGTTCTTGGAAGGATATTACTCGTGCTATGGCTCTTATGAAAGAAAATAGAGTTCCTTTTGGATTCTCAACTTGCTTTACAACTAATAACTGTGACAGCGTTTTATCTGAAGAGTTTATAGATATGATGATAGATATGGGTGCTTATTTCTCTTGGTACTTCACTTTTATGCCTATAGGCTGCAAAACAGATACTTCCTTAATGGCTAATCCTGATCAAAGAGAAAAACTTTATCGTACTATAAGAGGTTGGCGCTCAACTAAACCAATCTTTAATATGGATTTCTGGCATGATGCTGAATATGTTGGTGGCTGTGTGGCTGGTGGAAGAAGATACTGCCATATTAACGCTAATGGTGATGTGGAACCTTGTGTATTCTGTCACTACTCCAGTGCCAATATAAAGGAAGTTCCTTTAATTGAAGCTCTAGGACAGCCACTGTTTATGGAATACCAAAAGAATCAACCTTTTAATAAAAATCAATTTAGACCTTGCCCAATTCTTGATAATGCTCCAAAGATTGCAGAGATGGTTAAGGCTTCTGGGGCTAAGTCTACAGAGTATGTAGATCCTGAAAATGTAGATGATTTAGTAGCTAAAACTATAGACTATGGTGAAACTTGGGCTAAACGTGCTGAACCACTATGGGAAGAAAATTTAATGTGTAAAAATAAATAAACTATGCCCCATTGGGTAAGGAATTTTACTCCTGGCCTATGGGGTACTTTTATGAATAATAAAGTAATGCTGTTTCTTTTTCTTCCTTTTCCCCTTATAATATAAGAGTAGATTATGCTTCATAAATTTATAATATATTCTTTAATATGAAGCTTTTGAATTTAAATTTCTGGAGGAATTATGAATACACTTACTTTTATTTTTTTATGCTTTGCAGGTTTTCTGGCAGCCTTTGTAGATTCCATTGCTGGTGGTGGTGGGATAATAAGCGTTCCTGCTTATATGATAGCTGGTTTGCCTCCCCACATGGTTCTTGGAACTAATAAGTTTACAGCTTCTATGGCCTCTCTTACTAGTTCTATTAATTTTATAAAGTCAGGTAACTGCAATTTTAAGTTTCTTAAAATAGTAGCACCTTTCACTTTAATAGGCTCTATTTTAGGCGTTAAGGCTGTACTTCTATTGGATGAAAGTTTTCTTCAACCTTTAGTTCTTGTGCTAGTTCTTGCCATAGGTGTGTATACATTCTTTTCTAAATCCATTGGGGAAAAGGATAATTTTAAGGGATTAAATAAAAGGAATATGACTATTTCTATAATCTTTGCTTTTTTACTAGGATTCTATGATGGATTCTTTGGACCTGGTACAGGCTCCTTTTTAATCTTTGGTCTTATTAATATTTTAGGTTTTAATTTTCTTAAAGCTTCAGCCAATGCTAGAGTTTTAAATTTTGTTAGTAATATTGCTGCTCTTGTTACCTTTGCTTTTAGTGGTAACATAAATTACCTAATTGGTATACCTGTTTGTGTATTTATGATATTAGGAGCTAAGCTTGGAACAAAGTTAGCTATTAATAAGGGTTCAAAGGTTATTAAGCCTATTTTTGTTACTATGTCCCTTGCGGTAGCTATAAAAATGTTATTACAACTATTCTAATATTAAATATTTTATATATTAGGAATAATTTTCTTTACAGGAACTTATCCTTAGCCTATACTTATTAATGTGTGCTAAAAAGGAGGCTTTGTGCTCATGTATTCATTTGTTGTTGTAATTATTATAATTATTATTGGATTTTTAGTTTGTAAAAGAAATTATAAAAATAGAGCTAATCATATTAATGGCAATTTATTAGAGTATTGTTATCACATTGTTGTAGAATTTGAAAAACTCGACTTTGAACAACGAGGGAAGTTTAAGGATTCTCTTACTCAAAAGGAATCGGATCTATTTGATGGTATAATAACTAGAAGCATGACTTTAGGTAAGAATCTTAACATACTTCAAAGTCATATGTTTAATCTAGAGTCTATTATGAAAAAAATAAAGGCACAAAAACTAATATAATGCAATAAAAAATATTAAAAAAATATTTTAATAAATATTTAGATATAATTTCTCATATTATACATAAACTAAATGGGAATCTTAAGAAAGGAATGATATTATGAATTTTAAAAAATTAATAACAAATACTTTAGCTATTGTAGGTGCTGTTGTGGTTGTAGATAAAATTGTAAATGCCGTTTCAAACAAGAGCATAAAGTCTATAAGTGAGGCTCTTATGAAGGGTGATTCAAATGAAGATGAAGATAGAGATGAAGATTCAGACCTATGTCAATGTAGCTTCTTAGATGATGACTATGAAGAAAATCTAAATGCTTGTCACTGTGGTGAAGATTCTGAAATTGATTATGAAGTTTTTCCTGACATAAAACAATATGAAGATAGTGACGAAGGTGCTTTTCAGTATGCTATAAAAACTGAACCTATTACGGATACACCAAAAGAAGTATAATATGTATTAAAAGTCCACCTTTCTTAAAAGAAAGTGGACTTTTTAATTATCTGTGATGTTTTTTATGATGTTTTTTCTTCTTCTTGCTCTTCTTCTTACTTGGATAACATTCATCAAATTCTTTATAATCATAGTATTTCTTTTTATGATGTTTGTGTCCATAATCACAATTATTTAGATACATGTTTTGAAGTAAATATTCACACTTCATGCAGTTGCTCTTAGGCTGCACACATTCCTCACATACCTTATAACTTATTGGATCACGATTTTCTAATCTACGACGGTCTCCTTCATATTCTTCTCTTAGGATGTCATCATATACTGGTTTTTCATATCTTTTACTATTATCAACATCCTCTAATAAAATATCATTTTCTTCTTGTTCTATACATTTTGCTTCTATTTCTTCATAGTCTATGTGTTCTTTAAAATTATTTCTATCTATTATATCATTTATATCATTGTCATCATGGATTTCTTTTTCAATATCATCATACTGATCTTCATTCCACTTATCATATTCCTCGTGATGATCCTCATAGTTTTTATTACATCTTGGACAAGGATTTTCACATTTTTCATCTAACTTTTTATAAGGATTCTCTATTCTACACTCTCTATTAATTTCAGAAAGACCAAATTTATCCCTAAATTCCCTATTATCATAATATTTTTTATATGCTCTTTCAGCTTCTAATCTCTTCATATATAAAATATCATCAAATTCATCATCTGTTTCTACAAAGTCATCATAGATATCAAAATTTTCTTTTCTTTCAATAGGTTTAATAAATCTTTTTGCTAAACTATCTACAGGATCCTTAAATTCTACAGATTTTACATCAGTATAATCATCTACATCCCATCTGTTATTACATTGACATTCATGGGGATTTTCATTATTAAATACTATCTCCCTACCAAAGGTGACATTAGCACTAGCTCTCTCTTGTGAAAAATCTCCGTCTGTATCAAAGGCTTCAATAGACATTATATACCTTTCTCCTAGACTTGGTTTGTTAGCTAGTTTTAAAACATAGGAGTTAGCATCTCTGCCTAATGTGGTTACATAGTTGGAGTTTATGAATATATTATATCCACCTAAATCTATATCAGTATTTTTAGTCCAATTCATTCTTATTTCTTGGCCTGTTGCTACTGCTCTAAAATCTCTTACACTTCTAGGTTGCGTTAATAAATCTAAATTTTCTGGTCCATAGTTTAAGTCTACTGGTGGATTTACTCCAGGCATGGTTCCATTTTCAGTAAATTGCCACATTCTCCATCTAGTCCATCCACCTTGATCTCTTGGATATGGAGGATTTGCTGGTAATTCTGGATACATAGCAATCCAAAGAGGCATATCTGCTAGAATAAAGCCTTTCTTAGTATGGTAGAAATTATTATATAAATCAATAAAAAATGCTCCAGTATATAACATCATTTTTCTTCTAGTTTTTCTTTCAAATCTCTTTCTAAATCTGTCTACCCAATCTAGTAAGGCATCTGTAGATATAGATTTATCTAGTGGTGCTTCAATGTCAATTACAGGGAATAGATCTCCATATCTTCCTGGTCCATAAGCTTGTTGTAATATGTCTATAAATCCATCACATTGAACATCTGCGGTAGTTAAATCTGTGGAAGGTACTGCATAGTGATATGCTCCTGTTTTTACTCCCACATTTCTTAATCCGTTTACATACTCAATAAATTTTCTGTCTATTCTAAATCTACCAGTACCATAACCAGAACCACGTAAATAAGCATATGGGGTTTGTGTTGCAAGTAGAGTATAATTTACATCGCCCCTATATTCATTTAAATCAGGACCTATTATGTTACGACTAGTTTTATTTTGCATACTCTCCTCCGAAATTGAATGCTTCACTTATTATATTACTAGTCATATATCCAATGTGTTACAACATTTTTATTTAAATTTTTAATTGAATTTATAATTAAAATTATATGATTTTTTTAAAATTCCTCTCATTAGATTTTAATATATAGAATCTAATTATCTACTGATTCTTTACTTTAATTTCTCCACTCTGTAAGTTTACCTCATATATTTTATTGTTTAACAAAATATTTTCATCCCTTCTATTATTTCCTGAATAGGTTATATAGAAAATTATGCTATTTTTATCTTTAAATAAGCTCTTGTAGTATGTGGTAACTCCTTTTACATATTTGTCGGAATCCTTATTTTGAGTGTTTGATGCCTTTATATCTTTTATAAATTTAAAAATTTCCTCTTCAATATAGTTATTAATTTTCATCTCTATATCCTTGTTTATCATATTTTCAATTTTAGGATAACATAAATACTGGTTAAAATCTTCACTACTTTCTTCATAATTTATTGTTTTTATTATTGGGGCTTCCACTTGAATATTTACTTTATTTAAACCTTTAGGAAATTTACTTAGGGGTATATAAAATTTAGGAATACCTGCTACGTAGGGAGCAATTTCATATTCATCAAAATATATAACTAAGTCTTTATCTGTTAAGAAAAATTTTTGATTAT
Organism: Clostridium sulfidigenes; assembly: GCF_000732635.1. Lineage (GTDB taxonomy): Bacteria > Bacillota > Clostridia > Clostridiales > Clostridiaceae > Clostridium_J > Clostridium_J sulfidigenes. Next base: position 38,097 of record NZ_JPMD01000033.1, read on the forward strand.
AAGGGATTACATTTAGTTTATCTACAGCTTCTTTGAAATATAATTCAGGATTTTTATTTATAGTAGCTTTCACATTGTCTAAAATAATTTTATTATAATTCCTATTATTACCCAAGAAATCTTCAATGACTCCTCTATTTCCTGTATTTATATCAAAGTTAAAAGACTCATCTACTGATGATCCATGAGCTCCACCTGTATAACTATATAGGTTTAGTGTTATTGAAAGGATATTATTCTTATTATAAGTCACATTATTGTTTACATTAATTACATAGGGTTTTGGTTCTAATCCAACTTTTATATTATATTCATTGTCTCTAACAGATAACTTTGTTATATATTCTTCAAAGTCATTAATTCTTTTTGATATCTTATTATTTATAATCCCTTCTGCTTCTTTATTTTTAGCAATCTTTACAATGGGCTTATTGATATTTACAGATACATACTTATTAGAATATACCTTTTCCTCGTTTTCTATTGTGGCACCTTCTTCATCTTTCAGTATATTATTAACCATTCTTGGTAAAGATATCTCTACGGAATCAGGATCACTGTGTGTATCTATGGCAAATGCTCCATGAAAATTAGTAGTTAATAATAAAACTAAAATTAAATATATAACTTTCCTCATAACATTTCTCCCTTCTATAAAATATATTTTAAATAAAATAAGTTTATATTAGTTTGCCCATATAAATCTTGTGTACACCTGTTAATTTTTAATAAAAAAATGCCTTAACCCTTAGTTAAGACATTTCTTTAAATTAATTTTTTTATAATTTAATTCTTAATTTACTTAATGCAGTACTTGTTATTAATTGTGGTCCTCCTATAACATAGATCTTATTTATACTATCTCTATTTTGTGTAACTATATTCATAGTAGGTCCTTTAACTTCACTGTCACTATGCAATATTACAAAAGATGAGTTTTTAGCAGCTAAAGCTGACACTGAAAGAGCATCAGGGAAATTAGTCCCTAAGGTCAAATACATTTGTGAAGTATTTAAACTGCCTTTAAATCTATTTAAAATTATCTCATTAGTTGCATATCTATCGCTTCCTCCAAGCCTTTCTGGATTTTTAAAAGTCTTAAATAAAGCATCTGATATTATTACAGAACCACCTACTACATAGGTTTTAGTAATATTTTTACTATTCAAGTAGCTTCTAGCACTGCTTGGGAATTCACTATTTTTAGTTAAAAGTATTGGCATACCTTTAATCCCTGCCACAGCTGATATAGAAAGACTATCTGCAAATCCTGTGCCTGTTGCAATTGCTACTTCTCCCTTAGTACCCACTGCTTCAGCAATTTTTACAGAGGTCTCATATCTATTTAAGCCACCTAATCTTTCTGTAGATATAGACATAGACTTAATTCCATTTTCAAAGGATGTAGAAAGGACAGTCGGTCCCCCAACTATAATAGCTTTTTTTACTTTTAAACTAGAGAGTAAGCTTTTCAACTCACTTTGATTGCTTAAAGATTCATTTTTTGCTAGTAAAATTGGTGCATTATTTTTTGCTGCTAGTGGTCCTGCACACAAGGCATCTGGATAACTCATTCCCGGTGCTATTATTACCGTATCTGAAGTCGTCCATCCTTTTTTTGCTGCTAAATAAGAAGTTTCATATCTTGTAGCTCCATATATTCTCTCTCCTGGGGTTGAAGAAAGGGTTACATTAGCATTTAAATAATTTTTTATACCATTAGCTATACCACTGGCTAATAATTCTTGATAAGCATTGGTATTCATTTTAATTGCTTCATTTTTATTACTTATAAAACCACATTCTGCTAAAATTGATGGCATTTTAGTTTCTCTAACCACATGATAATCAGCAGTCTTTACTTTTCTATCATAAGCTCCTGTACTGCTTATTAATTGTTTTTGTACAGAATCTGCCAGTGGCTTTGAATCCATTCTATTAGGATAATAATAAGTTTCAATACCATAGGCAGCAGTTGTCGTCGCAGAATTTATATGAATTGACGCAAAGGCATCAGTCCCTGAATTATTAGCAAGGGAACTAATTTCTCTAAGCTCCAAAAATTTATCTGTAGTTCTACTCATTACTACATCTATTCCTTTACCTTGAAGAATCCTTTGTACCTTAAGTGCTATAGATAAAGTTAAATCTTTTTCTTGTAATCCGTTTGCACAGGCTCCAGGATCTTTCCCACCATGCCCAGCATCAATAAATACCCTATAATTACTGTTAGTTGTAATAGTTTTTGCAGTGGTTGCCGTTAAAGTTCTAGATGATGCTACTTCTTTAGTTGGATCTTTTACGATTACTTCATAAACATAAGTACCGCCTTCACTCTCAAGGGTTATAAATGTTTCCCCTGAAGCTACCCCAACAAATTTGCCATTTTCGTCTACTTTGACTATACTTTCATCTCTTGAACTTAATTTAAAAGGAATCGAAGCTTCTTCTTCTGCTAAAAGGCTAGTATGGTCAATTGCTTGTCCAACATCAATGGATAATCCATTTTTTACTTGTAAATTAGCCCCTTCATTTTCACTTAGTATGGTTTGTAATTGATTTTCTGTATTACTTATGCCACCATCTTCTGCTGCAGCTAATCTACTAACTGGAGATACCATAGTAATTGTTAACACTGCAGTTATTGCACATAGTAGCTTTCTAATACGACTTTTACTTCTTTTCACTCTTCTTTCCCCCTATTATACATAATTATACATTTTATCACTAAAATATAGTCACCATTAATTTTATTCTACATATATTATTCATATCCTTTTGATTTTTGCTAAATTATGTGGAATTTTTACTTTTACACTGTTACTTATACATTATAACATATAAATTAGGAGTAATTTGTAAACTTTTAAAAGATATATCCTAATGACTTTCATCACTATGATATACCTTTTAATTCTTACTTTAAATTATAAAATCCTTTGGATCATGTTCCTTTGCTTTAGGACCATTGTATTCAGCCTTAGGCCCATTAAATACAGCTTTTGCACTTTCTACTTGAGGATCATGATTTATATTTTTTTTCTTAAAATGTCCATCTTCTTTTTTATTATTTTGTGTTCTTTTCATATTTGTCACGGTATCACCCCTTTGTAATATTAGAGTAACCACAAATCTTTAGTTTATACTTTTTAAAGTTTCTTAAATTTAAAGATAATATATTTTCTAATATTTACCTGCATTTATAATCATATTATGATATAATTATAGTATTATACTCATATATTAAGAGTAAACTTATTATAAAAAATAATTTAAAGGAGGGTATTACATTATGGAATATAATTTATCAACTTTAGAAGCTTTTCAAGCTTTAGATTCTCATCCTACTTACAGAGCTATTAATTCTGAAGGTCATACTTTAGAACTTAGAGGTCCAGAAAAATTTATCATTCACAGACGTGTAAAACTTGCAAAAGATAAGCATGTAAGTCTAAATGATACATGGAGAATAATTAAGCCTATTGATTATGAACTAGCTAATGAACTATTCAAAAGGCTTAGAACTATAGAAATTAGATTTGAAGATGGTACTAAGAAATTCTATTCAAAGATGCCTGATAATGGTCATGTTATCCTTGAAAGTGATCTACCACATTATAAAAATTGCTTATTTTATTGTTTTAGTTACTATGAAGAGTAAAATTTTTATGTAAGGATTTATTATGGATATTGATGAGTGCATAAATAAAAAATAGACTATGAAACTTAATTTACTGTTTCATAGTCTATTTTTTGTAACCTTTAAAGTACCTACTAATATATTATATATAGATAGTACTTTTTAGGAGATTTATATGGAACTTTACGGAAGCCAAACTGAAAAAAATCTGAAAAAGACTTTTACTGGTGAGAGTAAGGCTAACACTAAATATACATTATATGCAGAAAAAGCTAGAAGTGAAGGTCTTCACTATGTAGCCCAAGTTTTTGATGAAACTGCATTTAATGAACTTGCCCATGCTAGAAGGGTATTTGGAGAATTTTTAGGTGAAGTAAACTCTACAGAAGAAAACTTAATGAATGCCTTTATGGGCGAAACTGCTGAAGCAACTGCAATTTATAAAGAATATGAAGAAGTCGCAAGAAGGGAAGGGTTCGAAGAAATCGCAGACTTCTATAAAGAACTTGCGGAAGTGGAAGCTGAGCATGATTTAAGATTCCGTGCTCTTTACAACCGATTACTTAGCTGTACCTTGTATAAAGGAGATTCTGATTCTCTATGGCAATGTACTAACTGTGGATATATACATGAAGGTGATACTGCACCTAAAGTATGTCCTCTTTGTAAATTCCCTCAAGGATGGTTTGAGCCATATTGTAACCCTCTAGATTAACCACTTTAAAATAGCGTAGATACCCATCCCCCAGGGTAATCTCGCTATTTTATTTTTATTATATAAAGGTTTTTAATGATTTTTATAGAAATATTTAATTTATATACTATGGAGCTAAATTAATACATATTAATTTTAATCTTCTACTATACATTAATTGAAGATATCATGTTTTTTATTAAAAGTTTATATTTTTTTATTATAGGAGTTATTATGAGTATTAAAATTTTAATTTGTGATGATGATGCACTGATAAGAGAAAGTTTAAAAATTATATTATCCATGGATGAGGAGTTAAATGTTGTACATGTTTGTGAAAATGGTTTGGAAGCTGTTAAGTATTGCTGTAATAACTCTGTGGACGTGGCACTTTTAGATGTTCGTATGCCTAAATTAAATGGTGTAGAGACAACTAAAGAGATTTGTAAAGTCACATCAACTAAAGTCATTATATTAACCACCTTTGATGAGGATGAATATATTTCTTCTTCATTAAGGAATGGAGCTAAGGGTTATTTGTTAAAAAGCAATTCTCCTAATACTATTATTAACACCATAAAAGTAGTTCATAATGGAAGTGACGTAGTGGAAAATGGAATTATAGATAAGCTTCTTTCTAAAACTTCTCCAGTATGTCCTAACCCTAATATGAATAATTTTTCTAAAAGAGAAGTGGAAATTATAGAATCCATTGCTGAAGGTTTAAGTAATAAGGAAATTTCTGAAAAGCTATATATCTCTGAAGGTACTGTGAAAAATTATATTACAAACATATTAACTAAAACTAATTTAAAGCATAGAACCCAAATTGCAGTTTATTATTTAAAAGGAAAAATTTAGGTATGACTAAAGTCATATAAAGTTATGACCTTTTCCACTTATTAGTGGGAAAGGTTTTTTATATAATTTAATTATAGGATATTCTAATTATATTTAAATTTCAGCTAAGAAATATCAATAAGATTTTTAGAAAATACTTAATAATTTTTTAGCTTAAAAAGGGGTTGTTATAATGTTAATAAATATGGAAAACCTGACTAAAAACTTTGGTGATAATATTGCTGTAGATAACTTAACTCTTTCCATTGAAAAGGGTGAAATTCTAGGTCTTTTAGGCCCTAACGGTGCAGGTAAAACTACTACTATAAATATAATCACCTCCATACTAAAGCCTACTAAAGGTAATGTAGAAATCTTTGGAAAATCTCTTTATAAGTATGGACCAGAAATTAAGGCTCGTATGGGTATAGTACCTCAATGCATATCTTTATACGAAAACCTTACAGTAGAAGAAAATATAAGTTTTTTTGCAAAACTTTATGGGTTAAGGGGAGCTTCTTTGAGAGAGGGTTTAAACTATGCTCTAGATTTTACCTCTTTACAGGATCATAAAAAAACTAAGTGTAAAAATCTATCTGGTGGAATGCAGCGTCGATTAAATATTGGTTGTGCCATAGCTCATAAGCCAGAAATTATAATTATGGACGAACCAACCGTGGGAATAGATCCTCAATCTAGAAATCATATATTAAATATGGCAAAGGAGCTTAATAAAGAAGGTTGCACTATTATTTATACTTCTCACTACATGGAAGAAGTTCAACAGCTGTGTAATAAAATTGTTATTATGGATAATGGAAAGCTAATAGCAAAGGGAACTAAGGATGATTTAATCTCTTTAATTTCTGATAACTCCACTTTAGAAATTGAAGGCTATGATATTAATGAATCTGTTTTAGAAAAGCTTTTGGAAATAAAGGGAGTAAAAAGTTATTCCTTAAATGAAAATAAAGTACTGATAACCTCCAGTAAAGATGTATCAAATTTAAGTTCCATTATTAACTTTTTTACTTCTAATAATATAGAAATTAGAAATATGGGTTATAAAACCTTAGATTTAGAAGATGTATTCTTAACTTTAACTGGCAAAAAGCTTAGGGATTAGGAGGAAATTATGAAATTTTTAAATGTTGTTTATTATGATATATTAGACTTACTTAGGGATAAGACCTCCATGTTATCCATGATAATTTTCCCTATATTATTTATGACTACCCTTGGAATAACTTTAAGTGGAGCCTTTTCTTCAAGCTATGAATTTAAACCTAAAACAGTGATATATGTGAACAATCTTTCTACCACTTCTGATTATAGTGAAGAAAAACTTATATTAAATAATTTCTTAGAACTGGGGAAAAAAAATAATATAACCTTTAAAGAAATTTCATCTGTAGAAGAAGGTCAAAAAGAAGTTCAAACTGCTAATTCTATATTCCTAGAACTTAGGGATAAAAATATTATAGTTTATAAAAATTCTAAGAATAAATATTCCACAAATATAGTTATAAGTATGCTAACTTCCATATCTAAAAAAGTCACTCTAAAAAGTATCACCAATGGTAATATTGAAACCTTAGAAGAAGGCTTTACTACTGCTACTGAATTTCAGCCTAAAAAAGGATTTACCTCTTATGATTATTATGGCATCGTAGAAATAACCATGATGGTCCTTTATGGTTCGGGCTATGGGTTTTATACCATTTATAATAATAGAAGAAACAAAATAGAAGCTAGGTGCTTTCAAGGGAACCTTTCTAAAAATTCTTATATAATAACTAAAGTTACTTCAACATTTATTGTAACTGTGATATCACTGATTCCTGCAATGCTTTACTCCATATTTGTTTTAAAAGCTAATTGGGGTGAGGATTACTTCTCTGTTATAACACTACTTTTATCTTTAAATTTCTTTGGCACTACCCTTGGGATTTTATTTGGATATATTTTTAAGGAAGAAAAACATGGTTCCTTCTTTCTTAATACCTTAATTATACCTGTTATGACCTTTTTAGGTGGAGGATATATATATTTAGAAGATGGTAATAAGCTCCTTGATATAGTACGCTATATTTCACCTTTAACCTTAATAAATAAATCTATTCTTTCCATAGCTTTTTATGAGGACTATTCTAAGTTTTATATAAGTATTCTTTACTCTGTAACACTGGGAATTTTATTTTTAGCTTTTACTTTCTGTATATCAAATAAAAAGGAGGCTTATTAATGAAGATTTTATTAGTTATGGCGGAAAAAAATCTAAGGCTTATATTTAAAGATAAGCTTTCTATAATACAGCTATTTATTCCTATAATAATAATATTATTTAGTATAAAATTATTTAGTTTCAGCAATGGAACTGTAAAAATTGGGATTATAGATGATGATTGCTCTAATTCATCAAAGCTTTTAATAAGTAGTTTAAGTAATAATTCTTCAATTAGTACAGTACCTCTTGAAAGTTCTACTGTTGAATCAACTATGATGGAGACATCTATTCCTGTCACCATTGAAATCCCTAAGGATTTTGAAGAAAGTATTATAAATGGAACTCCTAAAAAGATTAATGTACTTTCTGAAAAAGACAGTTCTATGGGTGATGCTATTACCTCCATAGTAAATCTTCAAGTAGAAGATTTATATAACTTGGGCATTAATGCTAATAAAAGTAATGATGAATATGAAAATCTTTTATTAAAATATAGTAATGATCCAGTGAAAATCACTTCTAAAACCTTATCAGACTTAGAGAATGATTTTGAATTAACTCAAACTTCCATTGGCTTCGTAATTTTCTTTCTCATGATGAGGGCATCTTCTATATCTCATATAGTATTATCAGAAAGATGGAATAAAACTTACTATAGAATATTTACTACACCAGTTACCTCCTTTCAATATATTGGAGGAAATATCTTAGCAAACTTTTCACTTTTAGCCTTTCAACTTCTAATTGCCCTTATAACTCTAAATTATTTTGTAGATATATATACTGGGGTAGGCTTTATTCCTCTGTTCCTTTTGTTATTAGGAATTGCCCTAGTTACCGTGGCCTTTGGTACTTTTTCCGTAGCTTTATTTTTTAATTCTAAGGGATACGGTATGTTTTCTAACATTGTAATTACTATCACTACCATGGTATCAGGTGCTTTTACTTCTATTGACTTTTTACCTGAAAATATTAGATTTATAGCTCCCTTCACTCCTCAGTACTGGGTAATGAATGGAATAACTAAGCTTCAAATGGGTATGGGAATAGATTCTATTATTATTAATTTGGGAATATTATTACTCTTCTCCATTGCACTATTTTTTGCTGCAGCCTATAAGCTTAAGTTCAAACTTCAATAAAAGTTTTATATTTAATGTAAGTATTATAAATACTGTATTAAAGACCATTATAATAAACCCCCACTAAGAAATTTAATTTATTAGTGAGGGTTTATATATGTATTCTTATCTTTAAATGATATAATTAAGCAATAATATTTTTTAATTTTACTTTGAAAGAAGGGATATAATGAGTATATTATCTTTAAAAAATGTTTCTTTTCAAGATGCTAATACAAAAGTTCTAAAAGACATTAATTTAGAAATCAATGAAGGAGATTTTATAACTATCACAGGTCCTTCTGGTGGTGGCAAATCAACCTTACTGAGAATTTTAGGGGACTTAATTTCACCAACTTCTGGTCATGTATACCTGAGAGATAAGGATTATTCTGAAATCCCCCCTCTTAAGCTGCGCAATGAAATAAATTATTTCTTTCAACAACCTTATTTGTTTGGTAATACTGTCTATGATAATCTTTCTTTTACCTATGAAATTAGAAAGAAAAATATAGATAATAGCAAAATATATATGCTTTTAGAAAAGTTTAATATAGACAAGGATTACTTAAGTAAAGATATAAACAAATTATCTGGTGGTGAGAAACAAAGAATTTCCCTTATTCGCTCTCTTCTCCATCCAGGTCCTGTTCTCTTACTAGATGAGATTACTTCAGCACTAGACAAAGAAAATAAACTTTTAGTTGAGCATATTATGAAGGATATGAATAATAAAGGCCATACAATCTTATGGATTACCCATGATTTATCTCAAATAAAGGACTTAGGCAATAAAAAGATTATTATAGAAGATGGAACAATAATTTCTAAGGAGGGATTTTAATGAGTACTCTATCTCTTATAGTTTCTTCAGTATTAATTTGTATTCCTATCTTCATCTCCTATAAAGAAGATTTAGGACTAGGTAAAGATATACTTATTAGTATGGTTAGAGCCATAATACAATTAGTTATAGTAGGCTATATACTTCAATTTGTATTTAGCTTAGAAAATCCTATATTCACTATTTTATTAGTTATACTAATGATTATAAACGCAGCGCTTAACACCAAAAAGCGTAGTGAGAATATAAAAAAACCTGTTAGAACATCCTTTATTGCTCTATTTTCAGGTGCTTTTATAACCCTTTCTATATTAGTACTTTCTGGTGCTATTAACTTTATCCCTAATGAAATAGTACCTGTGGCCGGTATGGTTGTCAGTAATTCTATGGTTGCCATAAATCTTAGTTACAAAAACCTTAATACTACCTTTAGTAGCAAGAGAAATGAAGTTGAAATTAAACTTGCCCTTGGAGCTACAGCTAAGGTTGCATCTAAAGAGATTCTTAAAGATAGTATAAAACTCTCAATTATGCCTTCCATTGATTCTGCTAAAACCCTTGGCATTGTATCCCTTCCTGGGATGATGACTGGATTAATTTTAGCTGGATCATCTCCACTTATGGCAATTAAATTTCAAATAATGGTTACCTTTATGATATTATCTTCAACCTCCATTGCTACCTTAATAGCAACCTATATCTCCTACAAAAGCTTCTTTAATGAAAGATCTCAATTAAAAATATAGTATTAATATAAGGATTGTCTAAATAAATTAAATAGTTATTTAGGCAATCCCTTATTAAATTGCCCTGTTATGATAAAGGAAGAATCATTATTATAGTAAATCCATCTTCTCCATTAAAACTAATATTCCCTCCAAGGTCTATTACTCTCTCCTCCATTGCCTTAAGTCCAATGCTCTTTTTTATATTCACTGCTCCATCACCATTATCTTTTATAGATACTCTTACAATCTTATTTAGGACTTCAATATTTAAAGAAACACTGTTACCCGTAGAGTGTTTTTTTATGTTTGTAATTCCCTCCATTAGGTTATTAATTATACACTTCCAATGACTATAGGTAAGCTTGTCTATATTTCCAGAGTGATTAAAGGTATATCCATAACTATTATGACTAAAAGCATCATCCATTATAGATTTCACTCTATTTATACCTAATTGTTCCTCGGAAGGCTTAATTATTTTTAAAGTTTTTCTAATATCATCCATACCTTCTCTCAGAACTTGAATAGTTGTATTTATCATATTTTTAGCTTCATCTTTATCTTTATCTATTACTACCTTTGTGGCTTCTAGATGCATTAAACTAGAGGCTATAGTATGTCCAATTTTGTCATGCATTTCCTTTGATAGCTTATTTCTTTCTTCTAGCTTTGTAGTATATATTATCTGTTTTGAATAATTTTTTTCTTTTTCTACTTCTTTAGTATACTTGTCTATTTTTTCTCTTAACATTAAGTTTTCTTTCCATATTTTATCTATTTTACTTACTTTGTTAATTAATATCTTTGCTGCTATATAGTAAAATATTGCAAACAATAAATAATTCATAACTATGTCTTTTGGTATCATGGTTATAAATAAGATACTCCCTATAAAAGAATAGATAAGCTTTATATTTATCAGTATACCTATATCAAAAAAGGTAAATGGTATTAATATAAAAAATATACTGTTGTATTTTATGCCTAGTCCATAAGAAATACAGAAAGACATGGCTGATAAACATAGCTTTATCTTAATATTCTCTAAGTAATATAAAGCTATGTTTATTATTATAAAACACAGTAATCCTATAATTATAGAGCTTTGGAAGCCGCCACAATTTATATATACATAGATACTAAATATGAGCCCAAGTAATTTTATATTGAGAAAATAATCATCCCTGTTATTAAGCATGCGATTTCCACCTTTGCTAAATATTATATCTTTATATTATCACAATAATAAGGTCTTTCACAAAATATCTGAGATAAAATATTGAGCATGTACTTATATAATTTAAATACATGCTCAACATTTATTTTTATTAATTTATTTTGTGAAAACCCTTTTTATTATTGACCTAAGTTAGATTCTCTGACTTATATTTCTTCTCCCTCACATAGAGTTATGGTTGCATTTTCCTCAAGAGTATTTACCATACTTTCCTCCTTTTGTTTTTCATATTTTTCTTTTCCTCTAAAAAACATTAGAAATATTATCACTGGGATTTGAACAAATATAAGAGCTGCAAGTATTCCAAATACACCTGATAAATTTATATCCCTAAATCTTTTATAACTTAAAATGAATAACATTATATTTATAAAAACTATCAGGGTAATCTGAAAAGACATGGAAGCCGCTATTAGCAACCCATTATCAGTTTTTTCAAGTTTAAAAGTAATAAATGTTCCAATAATCTCTAAAATTATAAATCCTATTAAGAAAGCCAGTACATAGATACTATATTTTTTTCTTCCTATTCCTTTGTTAAGTAAAAATAAGTCATCACTCATTTCATCACCTCATTAACAGTATTTTACATCAACCTACTATAATTCTATACACATTTTCAAATATTATAACTAAAATCAATAAACCTCTGGAAATTATTTCAATAATCTCCAGAGGTTTATTTTAATGCTACAGCATAGTTCTATATAAATATTACTTTTTACTTTTATATAAGTCTACATATTCATTATAAACTACAACTACTTTTTCTATATAGTTTACTGTTTCTTTAAATGGTATTGTATGAACTACTTCTCCATCTTTGGAATATCTAGGATCCTGAAGCCATTTACATACATTCCCTATACCACCATTATAAGCTGCTAGCATTTCATTTGTATATTTAAGTTGATTTTTTAAGTAATTTAGATACCAACATCCCATTTCTATATTCACATCTTCATTCTTCAACATTTCTATAGAAAAATTTTCTATATTTAGTTGCCTGGCTATCCATTCTCCTGTACTCGGCATTATCTGCATTAATCCTACAGCCCCCATAGATGAAACAATATCCTTATCAAACCCACTTTCTGTTTTGATTATAGCTGCAACTAAATAAGGATCTAGTCCATAGATTTTACTATATGCTTCAATTTTTTCACTATATGGTACTTGTATATGATTCTCTACTATATCTTTTTCATTACTATCTACTTCCTTAGTTTTTTCATTTTCATGCAAATTCATAAAATATAAATTAATACATATTCCTGCTATAAATAAAATAGCCGTTATACTAATAAACTTAAGATTTAACTGCTTTTCTTCTAATATTTCCATTATACCTCCACTAACAATGTATAACTTTATTATTTAAATCAGAATTCATGTATTAATTAGTATTTCACCTTTACCATAAAATAAACAAAAAAGACTCTAAAATAAAAATTAATTTATTTTAAAGTCTTAATTTATCCGATGACTACCAGCTCTAATACCCCCATTTTCTTCAAAATGGGAGTAAAGAGCTGCTACGTCCCTGGATAACGATTTCTAACCTTCAAAGAAGCTAAGAACTCTGTTTATCCGATGACTACCCTTATACTAGAGTTTAAATTGTTCCATAAACTCTTTCATATTTTCTGTAAGTCCAAGTAATTTTTCTGCTGCATTTGCAACTTCATCACTAGAAGCTGTAAGTTCTTCTGTAGATGCAGCTATTAGTTGTGTATTTCCTGAAACCTCAGAAGATATTTGCGTTGAATTTTCTATATTTTCAGTAATAGAATTTTTATCTTCTATAATTTTTTTAGAGCTAACTGCTACATGTTCTATTTTAGGTACCATATCTAAAACTAATGCTGCAATATTTTTAAATGACTCAATAGCATTATCTACATTAATTAATCCTTTGTTTAATTCTCCATTTATATTATTGCTTTTAATTTCTATAGTTTCACTCTCTTTAATAGCATTATTTATTACATTATAAATATTTTGGGTAGATTCCTTGCTTTGCTCTGCTAGCTTTCTAATTTCATCAGCTACTACTGAGAAACCTCTTCCAGCTTCCCCAGCTCTTGCAGCCTCTATAGCCGCATTTAGTGCTAGAAGATTTGTCTGTTCAGATATACTATTAATAATTTCTGTTATTTCTGTTACAGTTTCCATACTAGATTTCATACTATATATAGAACTATTAAACTCTTTAAAAGAATTACTTAACTCATTCATGGCCATGGCTAACTTTTCCATATCCTCATTACTCTTATCCGCTTTGCTATTAATATTTTCCGCCATATCACTAATATTATATATGTCACTAATATTATTAGAAAGTTTATTATCGAATTCTTCTAGTTCTTTAGTTACATCTTCCAATTCTTCTGCCTGCCTTTGTGAGCTTGTAGCAGTTTCTTCTATACTTTCACTTATGCTTTGAGCTCCTGATACAAATTCTTCTGCCAAAGCAGCTAGAGATGAAGCCTCGCTTTCAATAACCATGGAACTATCTTTAACATTTAGAATCATTCCACCTATAATTTCCTTGCTTTTTTCTACAGCCGTATATATATCTTTGATTTCATCATTGTTCATTTTGCCTATATTGGATTTAGTGAAATTACCCTTTGCCATATCTTCTACAATAGTACCTATTCTGCCTAATCTTTTAGTCATAGATTTAGCTACTAGGTATCCAAATATTAGACCTAACACTATAAAAATAATACATACAATTACTACTTTTATTTGAAGTTCTGGTATTTCTGCTAATAGCTCACTTCCACTTACTTCTACACCTACAGACCACCCTGTTGATTCTATAAATGCGAATCCAATATATTTTTCATTAGCAGCTACTCTATACTCACCTGCTCCTCTTTCTCCCGATGTCATCTTTCCTAAAATCTGTTTCATATTTTCAGAACCATTTTTATCTTTTACTGTATCTAATAGTTTAGTTCCTATAAGCAAGGAATCATTATGAGTTATTATATTTCCTTCACTATTTATTAAATAAGCATTTCCACTTTTACCTATGGATACCTTTGATATTATTGCTGATAATTTACTAGCATCTAGATAAGCTATTAAAACACCTTTTATATTCCCATTTTCTTTTATTGGGGTACTTATAGCTATTTCTAGCATATTATCAGTTGTACCTAAGTATGGTTCACTAACAAATGTAAGCCCACTTAATCCATTTGAAAAATAGTCCTTATCACTAATATTAGTACTTTCTCCTGAAGTATCTATACAATTTCCTTCAGCATCTACTATAGCAATTTCTTTTAACTCTATTTTTTCAGCTATATTCTTTAATTTTGTTAACTTTTCTTTCTTATCTACTGTATCATCTATTAAAAAATCATTTATTGCTATTTGATTTACTATAATTCCATAACTATCTGTCAATTGATTTATTTCTCCTGCCATAGATGCAGCTACATTTTCTAGGAGACTTTTAGATTTGTCAGTAATAATTTTCTTGTTCATAAAAAGAGAAAAAGCAGATAGAAATGCTGCAACTAATACTATGATTACTGTAAAACTTAACATAAGTTGCATTCCTATTCCTCTAATCCTTTTCTGTTTTCCTTTTTTAGTATTTTTAATTTTCTTACTTTTTAGTTCATTCTTTGCCCTTTTCCTACCCTTCATATCTTTCCCACCTTACTATATACAAAAAAAATTTACAGCTATATATACACTCTGTACATAAATATACTCGAAACAAAAAATAACATTCTTTACTACACAATATGGTACTTTTACTATTTTCTAAATATAAATAATAATTTTAATATAAATTTAAGATTTGTATGATAAAATTAAATAAAAAAACGTAATATTATCTAAAAATTTGTAATTAAAGGGTGATGAATTATGAAATTATTATTAGTTGAAGATGAAATACACCTTGCTGAAGCTCTAAAAGAAATTCTCAGTAAAAATAAATATATAGTAGATAGCGTTTATGATGGTGAAGCAGGTCTTGATTATGGTCTTTCAGGAATATATGATTTAATTATATTAGATATAATGCTACCCAAAGTTAATGGATTAGAGATTCTAAAGGAGCTAAGAGCTAATAATGTATCTACCCCTATTCTTCTTCTCACTGCTAAAGGTGAAATTCAAGATAAAGTTAAAGGATTAGATTATGGAGCAGATGATTACTTAGTAAAACCTTTCTCTCATGAAGAACTTCTTGCTAGATTAAGAGCTCTTAGTAGAAGAAAAGCTGAAGTTATAAATGATAATGCTCTTCATTTTAGTGATTTTTCCTTAAATCTATCTACCTATGAACTTGAGGGAAATAGTAACTCTGTCCGACTTACCTCAAAGGAATTTGAAATTCTAAAATACTTTATGGAAAGACCTATTTTAATAGTTACTAAAGATGATTTAATTACAAAGGTTTGGGGCTATGACTCTGATGCTGAATATAATAATATCGAGGTCTATATATCTTTTTTAAGAAAAAAATTATCCTATGTGGGCTCTAAATCCAAAATATCCACCCTTCGTGGTATTGGTTATAAATTGGAGGAGTAGTATGTTTAAAAAATTAAAATATAAATTTATTATGATAAATATGTCTCTTTTAACCTTTGTATTTCTTTGTATATTTGGAGTCATATACTTTATAACTTGGAATAGTGGAGAAAGACAAATTAACTTTTCTCTTAATGCACTAATCCATGAACCTAACAATGGTGGACCCAGTAAAGGTGGTCCCCTTAATAATGGTATACTAATAAATCTTGACCATAATTTAAACGTGATAAATATTATCACTCCATATAATATTGATAAAGATATTCTTGTTGAATCCGTAGCTAATATTATATCCACGGAATCTTCATCAGGGGTTATAAAAATTGAAGATACTGATTTTGCATACTTAAAAAGCTTAGATCGTAAAATTAATAGAATTGCTTTAATAAATAAGTCACCTCAGCAAAATTTATTAAAAAACCTTTTGAAGACTTTTTTCATAACTGGCTTTATCAGTTTGATTACATTGTTTACTATAAGCTATTACCTAGCTTATAAAACCATAGCTCCAATTAAAGAGGTATTTGAAAAACAAAAACAGTTTATTGCAGATGCCTCTCATGAGCTTAGAACACCCATTGCCATTATTAAAACTAATTTAGCTTTAGTTTCATCTAATAAAGATAAAACTATTGAAAGTCAAGGCAAGTGGATGAATTATATAGATCTACAAACTGATAGAATGTCTCATCTTATAGATGATATGCTTTCCTTAGCAAAGCTTGATGAAGATAAAAAAATACTTAACCTACAACCTGTAAACATAAATAAAATACTAGAAAATTTACTTATGTCTTTTGAAGCAGTTTTCTTTGAAAATAAAATAGAATTAGAAAACAATTTAAAGGATAACTTTTTTATAAATGGTGATTTAGAAGAAATTAAAAAGCTTTTTAATATTCTAATGGATAATGCTATTAAACACACTTTTCCAAATGGAACTATTACCATCACTTCAAGTAAATTAAAATCTAAGATGAAAATAATTATTACTAATACTGGAGAAGGAATTCCTAATAAAGACCTAGAAAAAATTTTCGAAAGATTTTATCGTTCTGATGAGTCTAGACAACGGAAAACTGGTGGTTATGGTTTAGGCTTAGCTATTGCAAATGGCATAGTAACAAGCCATAAAGGAAAGATTTATGCCAGAAGTAATGTAGGAAAAGATACCTCCTTTATTGTTGAACTTCCTATTTTAGAATGAAATAATTTATAATGAAACATAGAAAAGTACTATAATCTAAATTATATAAGTTTAAAAGCTATCTTAGATATATACTCTGAGATAGCTTTTAGTATTTTACACATGATATTTTTTTTCTTTTAAACCTTAGCACTACTATTATCGCTGCAATGACTCCTAGAAGACATATGCCATATATTATCAAATTAGATTTAATGTTTGTATCATTTGCCGTATTTCCCCTCATATTATTTGGAGAATTTTCTCTATTAATATCGCCTGGATTATTTCCTGGCATAAAGTTACCCTGAGGAGCTCCTTTTTCAGAATTATTCTGCATATTGTTAGGTTTTTCTCCAATCCACATTCCCTTTTCAGTATGATTATTCTCTTTCATATCTTGAGGAATATCCTTTCCCTCTCTATTACCCCCACCACCTTGACTACCAAGGGCAGATAAATTTAAATTAGTAGCCATATTTCCAGTAGAAGTAGAGGACTGGGATCCAGAAAGTTGAGCCGATATACTCTTAGCTCTGTCTACTCCATAGGTAATTAACTCAGGAATAGAAGCTACATATTCATCGTAGGTATAAAAGGCTGTAGCATCATTTTTCACATAGTCACCAATTAAATTATCTGTATTATTAATTGTTTCAGTAAATACTCCACTATTTACATAATCCTGAACTATTTCATTAAGGTACTCATGATATTTTTCTTTATACTCTTCTACTTCCAGAAGCTTTCCTATAAGTGGACTACTTTCTAAACTATCGGCTACAGGATTATCAATGGGAAAGTTTATAACATTACTTGCACTTCCTCCTTGAAATGCTCCAAAAGCTAAATTGTAATCCCAAGGAAGTATTGAACATATTCCATCCTGTTCATATAGATAATAATTATGCTTCATATTTGATGCATAACTATCTAAATTTACAACAAAAGTATTTACTGCAAAATATCTTAATACTTCATCTACATCTAAATATTTTTCTATGTCATCAATATCTTCATTAAGGCTTTTTATCATGGCTATGATTTTATCGTAGTCCTCTTCATTTGTATAATCAAAAATTGCATTTTCAAATATAGTAGAATAATTAGAACGCTCATCTCCAGAATATACTAAGTCTGCTCCACCAGTATTTCTTCCCATAGGTCCATTGATTTCTTTGCCTTGTTCCATATGCATATTGTTATTTGCCATATTCCCCTGTTCACCTTTTTCTGGTGGGTTATTCATTTCTGGATTTGATGGTGGAGACATTAAATTTTCTTCATTATTAAGATTAGGATTTTCCTTAGCAGTATCTGTTGTAGCTTTTGTTGTAGCATCATTTTTCATCTCCATATCAACTTTAGCTCCACCAATTCCTCCTGCCATATTAGTAGTTTCAGGTTTGTATAAATTTCCATCTGTGGTTCCATAATATCTTTCAATATAACTTCCTTCCATAACCTCAAGGGCTAAGTATAAACCCCAAGGCTCTCCATTTAAGGTGATGCTAGCATACTGAAACGCTGGAGTAGAAACTCCCATTTTCTTTAATAGATCATAGGAAAGATATTCTTTCATATAAGTTGTATCTTGCATCATATTATTTAATGCTAATTTCTCAAGGCCTTTAAGAGTTTGTCCATCGATATATTCATCAAATTTAACTTTAAAACTATACCTATCCGTAGTATCATCATTAGCAACTTGTGATAATGTTGTATTTCCCTTAGCTCGAAGCCCAACATTATAGTATGTTTCTCCGTTAATAGTTATATTGGCACTATAATATTCTTCTTCCATAGCATTATCTGCTAGTTCATTCCAGAGTTTCTCATCTATATCTATATCAATTTCCATAATGTCATCTTTGTTAAAAAGATTTGTTATATACTCTGGGTGGGTTGTTTTCTCTGTAGCATTTGCTTCAACCGTAGACATATCAATGGTTGCCATTACTCCAGCCAAGGCCAGACTTAATGTCATAATTATTGCTATAAAAATATTTATATACTTATTTGAAATCACTTCATACACCACCTAAATATTAAGACATGTATTCTCCGTTGTAACTTACTAACACTGCATTATTTACTCCTGATATACTGCTAATTTCATTTACAAATTGAGTAGACATTTCTTTTAATCTTATTTCTACTGTTAATTCAATATTGCTCCCTGCAGAAACAGTTTTAGACTTCACCACATATTTTTTAACATATTTATTAATATACTCCATGGCATTATTTTCACTGCTATCTCCCTTACAACTTACAACTAAGATATAAGGATTATCAATACTTTTCTTATTTGCAAACACCATAATCATAATTCCTATAAATGCTGAGCCAAATACCGCAAGAGGTATTAATCCTGCTCCTACAACAATTCCTACACTTATTGACCAAAATAAAAATGCTATATCCATAGGTTCTTTAACTGCTGTACGAAACCTTACAATTGATAAAGCACCAACCATACCAAGTGAAAGTACTACATTAGAAGTAATTGCAAGAATAATTAATGTGGTAACTAAACTCATTGCAATAAGAGAAATACCAAAACTTTCTGAGTACATTACGCCCTTAAAAGTTTTCTTATATACTAAAAATATGAATAGTCCAATAGCAAGAGCTAGTCCTAGGGCTATAGCTACATCTACAATTGAAAAACTTGATGCCTTTTCTAAAAAACTTGATTTTAAAATATCATTAAAACTTAATGCTTTATCCATTTTTATCTCCTCCAAATAACTTAATTTTATTCATAAATTCTGCAAGCTGCATATTTTGAAAAAGCAGAACTTTCTCTATCTTTTATTTGAATCATATCTCTAATAATTTCAGGAAAAAACTCATCAAACTTAACCTCTAAAACTATAGGACTCCTTCCTGGCATTCCAACGGTAGCAAGGTTATCATTAAAAAAATTTTGTGAATATAAACCACTCTTAATGTTACTATCAAAGGTAATTCTCACGTTTCCTGGCTTGAATACATATGCTTCCCTTGTATATTCAACTATAGTCTTAGGACGTAATAAATCATATTTCATCTTTGAGTATAACTCTGTTAAAATAGGCTCCTTATGTTTAAATATGTCATCAATATTGTTTTTAATTATATCTTCACATTGATTTATAGATATACTTGTTGCAATCTTACTGCATAATCCATTAACTTTACTTTTTTTCTCTAATTTTATAAAAGAATGGTTATCATTATAAATTCTTAATCTAAATTTTTCTCTATTATTTACTCCATTAATTTTTTCCATTAATGCCTTATTATTAATATTATCAAAATATAGACTCTTTACAGTATAAGTACCCTTATCTCCTGCATTCTCATCTAACTGTGCAATATTTTTTAATCTGTTTTTAATTGCCAAATAGTCTGAAATATTTATTAAATGCTTTATCTCGTGTCTAAATTTAACTTGTTTCATAAAAATCACCTCCTTGTGTCCTCTAGTACAATCCTATAATAAATTACTTAGCTTAAATTTATCTTAAATTTATTTTTATCTACATTACCTATATATTTGGTTTTTAATCTTTATTTACCAATGATTGTCTAATAACATAAACTTGGCTAATAATAGCTAATTTTGCACAAAAAAGAAGAGATAAAAAACTATCTCTTCTTCTTTATATTTTAAATTCACCGTATATTATGTCTTTAGTTAATTCAAGATTATAATAGATTCATTAATAAATATGTTAAGCATATTATTAATAAAACATTATACATCCTTTTTATCTTGCTTCTTTAAAATTTTTAACTTCTGTTTTATACCCGGCAATAACTACTTTTCCCACATTTTCATTAATGTAGTATATATAGCCTATTAGAACTTAACTTACGTGTTCGGAATGGATACGGGTGTAGCCTCTAATAGTATACTCACCAGATTAAATTTATTATTATTATTTACTATTGTTATAGATAATAATCATTAAACCATGAAGTTTCTTTTGGCTACCTATTTTATTATAAATTTTTATTTATGCTATCTACAAAATTATGTACATCTTTACTTATGATAAATTTCATGGAATAAGATTTTTCTTTTCCAGCTATAAAAATTTTATGGCCAAGTTTTTCTTCATTATTCTCTACATATTCAATATCTTTATATTCTATAATGTCATCATAAACTAAGAAAAATCTTTTACCGCAAAATCTGATTTTCTCATTAGTGGTTACTAGTATCCCCGTCATTGTATTTTGTCTTCCATTTACAGTACTTTCAAAAGCACCTTCCACATAATAATTTATAACTTCATCTTCACTAAGTCTTTCTTCAATTAGTTTTAACAAATTTTCTTGTCTAGTCATCTTACAATCCTCCTAAAATAATAGTCATCACTATATATATTAATATACAGTGATGACCATTTCTATATTTGATACATGTTTATTTTAATATTTTTTCTATAAATATTTGCATTTAAGTTATTGATAATACTATATTTTACCAGAAAAATCCACCAAATGGGCATATGCAGAAAAATAGTATTAAAATTATCCACCAATCATCTCCGCTTGAGCATTGACAATGGCATGGTGGACATGGTTTTGGACATGGCGGACATGGTCTTGGACATGGTGGGCATGGTTTTGGACATGGAGGGCATGGTGGACATGGTCTATGATGTGATGGCTTACAATCATGTCCCCAATTTCCATCTTTGCCTCTGAAGTACTCTTGTTCAAAATCTACTCCATCTGGTCGTCCATATCTGAAATCTTGAGCATACATTTCTGTTGAAAAGTCTTGTTCATTATTTTCATCATAATAGAAGAATTCATTATTATTTAACATATTATATTTCTCCCCACTTTTTAATCAATTTTATAATAGTTTCTAACAACTAAATATTTAATAGTAACCTATGGCACTATAAAATATTACTGTTTAGATCTAGTATATTAAAGTTTATATATATTAAAAATTAGCTTCAATAGCTGTTCCTAATAATATAATATGTAATCATAATAATTATGTGATGTTTATTTATAAAAATATTAGAAATAAGAAGTTACTATTTTTTACAATATATCTAGTATATATATTCATATAATGTATTATTAAAATCTATATGAGCTTATTCTTTACTTAATTGTTAGCTCTATAAGCTTATATCATACTTGTCAGAATTAGATATTGGTAAATTTAATTTGAGTCTTATAGATATAGCTCTGCATAATAATATTATTGTGAAGCATACCCAAAAAGTTATATCGTAATTCACTCCATAAAAGCTAAATAAGTAAAATACCGATGCTCCAAGTATTGATGCCACGGCATAAATCTCCCTTTTAAAGATCATTGGAGTATCCTGAACAAAGGTATCCCTTAAAATTCCACCTCCAACACCTGTAATTAATCCCATACAAACTACTAAAAATATATTGCTATGAACTTGCTTAAAAGCTAAATTTGCACCTAATATTGTAAATGTAGCAAGACCAATTGAATCTAAAATTAATATTACTTTTTTTAATATAGCTATTTGCTTTCTTCTATTAGCTATTTTAAGTATTTGTTCCTCACTCATATATTTATTCCCCTGAGATTCAGAAATAATTTCTTTTCTTTTAGATGTAGTGTACATAGTAGATAGTTTGGGATATCCGTAAAAGGCCATTATAGATACCACTATACTTATAATAAAATAATTAGGATTTATAAAAGCAGCTGGTGGTGTTTGTCCTAAGGTTACATCTCTAAATATTCCACCCCCTATAGCTGTAATAATTCCTAAAAATATAACTCCAAATAAGTCTAATTTCTTTTGCATTCCTACTAAAGCTCCAGAAATTGCAAATGCAACTGTTCCAACAACTTCAAAAATAATTAATAGCATAATGTATTCTCCTCTCCATTCTCATGTAATAATATTCCAATTTAATATTTTGCAATATAAAAGGAGTAAAAAACATAATTAATAAATGCTTTTTACTCCCTGTCCTTTTATCTGAAAGATTCCCTATAAAGGTTGCTTCGTTGATGCTCTTTAATTATTAATGTAAAGAGTCTCTCCAGGGTTATGTCCTGCTATTGTATTCAACCTGAAAGTTTCAAGTTAATTAAAAGCTTGTAATTAACTCTTTCTCCTACGGTTACTTAGTCTTTAAAAAAATTAAGTATCTTCAATAACATTCATCCATACAATATTAAGTTTTATTTTCTTCCTTACTTAATTTATATGAATTTTTCATATAAATCAAGACATTTTATAATATTAAATACTAATTTGATTATCTATACGATTTCAAAATTTAAAAGCAATATACTCTATCCCTGTAATTTTCAACAGAGCTTTTTCCATACTTAGAACCGGTTGTCCTTTAGGAGCAATGGTTATCCATGGACCTAACTCCTCTTTACTCTCACTTTGAAAGAGATAGGAGTAAAGAGCTTGTAATCATACTATAAAAAAAACACCTTATAAAATAAGGTGTTTTGGTGGCTCACCGGGGGATCGAACCCCGGACACCATGATTAAAAGTCATGTGCTCTACCGACTGAGCTAGTGAACCAAACTACCTGGCAATAACCTATCCTTCCACACAGCCTCCCGTGCAGTACTTTTGGCTCTTTGAAGCTTAACCGTCGTGTTCGGCATGGTTACGGGTGTTACCTTCAAGATATGCTTACCAGATAAGTACATAGACAGTATAATTATCTTTGTACTTCCACAAACTAAATAAGTTTGTCTTTAATGAAGAATTTTTTAATTCTTCATTAGCATTGCGATAATACTACTAACTTAGTTGTTGATATACGGATATTGCTCATATAGAAAAAGTCTGCAATATCATCGCCCAGTTAAGAAAACAACTGTTTTCTTTATCATCGAATACTTTCAATGACTTTTATTATTTTACTCGATTATTTATTCCATGTCAATAATATTATCTATATTTTTACCCATTTTTTTGGCTATATGTATTTTGCCATAGTTGAAATCACATATAAAATGAATATATATATAATCTATTTAATATACTTAATATATGAATTTTAAATTTCCAAGGAGTATTTTATGGAGGATATAAGCAAAATATCTACTAGCATAGACAATTTAACAGCACTAATATCATCTAGTCTAGATAAAATAAATGAAAGTTCTTCAGAATCTGCTTCTGATCCCAGCACTTTACTTTCTCTTAAAAGTGAGTTGCTTTCTTTAACTGAAATTACTACTAGCCTAAATGTTCTAAAAACTCAGCTTAACTTATTAGCTCTTAAGGATTATGAAGTTTTATATGTAGCTAATTGTATATCGCCTTTGCTTCAAATATTAATTCAGCTTTCTAATACTTCTTATCTAACTATGGGCACAACACAATTATTAAATAATTCTACTATCACTAAAAGAAAAACCTCTAAATTGAAAAAAGCTGAAAAAACCGCCTATAAAATTCTAGAGCAAATTAACTGTATATATCCTGTATTGGAATGTAGAATATATAACTTTATTAATAACATATGCAATTGTGAGGATTAACAAAAACACATGGAGTTACTTTCAAATTCACCCCATGTGTTTTTATTTTATTTACTTTACTCTCCAAGAAGTTCCTTCTTTACTATCTAACACTTCTATATTCATATCTAATAACTGTGCTCTAATTTCATCTGATCTTTTATAGTTTTTTTCTTTTCTTGCAATATTTCTTTCTTCAATAAGATGATTTATTAGTTTCTCATCAACTTCAATAACCTCTTTTTCAATAGTCATTAAATTAAGTGAGAAAACTTTATCAAAATCTTCAATTAAAAATGCTTTTTCTTTATTATTTAATTCACCATCTTTTATAACCTCATTAAGCACTGT
The DNA here is from genome assembly GCF_000732635.1 of Clostridium sulfidigenes. Lineage (GTDB taxonomy): Bacteria > Bacillota > Clostridia > Clostridiales > Clostridiaceae > Clostridium_J > Clostridium_J sulfidigenes. The sequence continues at coordinate 63,033 of NZ_JPMD01000033.1, forward strand.
AAATGCATTGGCTATATTTAAATCATCACTTATTTGAGTTTTAAACTTTTCTTGATATCCGCTAATAAGTTCTTTATTGATATTATTGGTTTCATCAATATTAGTTAATATAGTCCCTATTTTTTTCTTTAATGCCTTATAGCCATTTTGAGCATCTTTTAGACTTTCAAAACTAAATACCAGTTGTTTTCTATACTTAGATTGTAAGCAGAAATATCTATAATCTAAAGGACTAAATCCTTCTTCTTCAAGTTTAGATACTGTTAAAAAGTCTCCGCTTGATTTAGACATTTTGCCTCCATCTAATACTAAGAATTCTCCATGAACCCAGTAATTTACCCATTTATGACCTAAAGCAGCTTCTGATTGAGCAATTTCATTTGTATGGTGAACTGGTATATGATCTATTCCACCACAGTGAATATCAATATTCTCACCTAAGTATTTAATACTCATGGTTGAGCACTCTAAGTGCCATCCTGGAAATCCTCTACCCCAAGGAGAATCCCATTGCATTATTTGATTGGAGAATTTAGAATTTGTAAACCATAGTACAAAATCTAAAGGATTCTTCTTATTTGGATCTATTTCTATTCTACTACCAGCTTCTAACTCATCTATACTGAGATTTGCAAGCTTTGTATAATCTTCAAATTTATCTATTTCAAAATATACATTTCCATTTGATTCATATGTGTAACCACGTTCTTCAAGCTTTTGAACAAATTTGATCATATCCTCTATGTGTTCTGTTGCTCTACATATCACTGTTGGTTTTTTTACGTTTAGCTTTTTACAATCTTCAAAAAAAGCATCTTCATAAAATTTTGCGATTTCCCATACTGTTTTATGCTCACGACTTGCACCTAGAGCCATTTTATCTTCACCTTCATCTCCATCTGATTGAAGATGACCTACATCTGTTACATTCATAACATGCTTAACTTTATAACCTACATACTCTAAGGATTTTTTTAATGCATCCTCAAATATATAAGTTCTTAAGTTTCCTATATGGGCATAATTGTAGACAGTAGGGCCACAAGTATACATTCCAATTTTATTTTTATTGGCAGGAATAAATTCTTCTTTATTTCTAGTCATGGTGTTGTATAAATAAAAACTCATCTCATGTCTCCTTTACATATTTCTTATAACTAATGTTTTAATGATAATTACTGTTCTGTAACTTATCTATATAATGTATGCTTAACTATATTTATACTTTACATAACATTAAACTGTTCTTATTCTAAATCATATTAGTATAAAATATAAAAAACTACAGAACCAACTGTAGCTTAAATAACGATTAAAATTTATATCAATTATTAATTACATTATTATAGCCCAGTAGTATCTTGTTAAATTATACATATGTTACAACAGCAACAACAACATCTACACATAATAATGCTCTCCTTTAAAATAATTTATATTTAAATTTTATCATATAATAATAATTTTACAAGTTATATGTATAAATAACCTTACAATTTATTTAAAATTTCTCAACAACTAAAACCTTTACAAGCTTTAAAGAGGATTTTATATTATTCTAAAGAATAACTATATATATTATGTAACAATATTATAATAGGTGGTGATTATATGTCTATAGAGATATACGTTAATGGAAATGTTATATCCTTGGATAACAATAAGGTTTATGAAGCCTTTGCTGTGAGAGATGGAAAGTTTCTAGCAGTAGGATGTAATAAAGATTTACTGTCATTATTTTCTAAAGAGGATTACAAAGTTACAGATTTAAAAGGCAATACTGTAGTTCCAGGTTTTAATGATGCTCATATGCATCTACTTAATTATGGGTTTCAAAAGACTGCAGTAAGGCTAAATAACTTATCCTCCATAGATGAAATGATTAGTGTTGTGAAGTCTTATATTAATAAAAACAATATTCCAAAGGATACATACATAATTTCTAGAGGTTGGAATGATAACTATTTTAAAGAACAACGACTTCCTAATAGATATGATCTGGATAAAATCTCCTGTGATCATCCAATTATATTTTCTAGAATATGTGGTCACATAGGGGTAATTAACTCAAAAGCTATTGAACTCTTAGATATAGATAAAATGAAAGAAAATCCTACTGGTGGTGCTATAGATAGAGAAAATGGAGTTCCTACTGGAATTCTTCGTGAAAATGCTTTAAATATTGCACTTAGTAAGGTTCCTCCCACTTCTGTGGAAGAAATAAAAGCTTCTCTTCGTAGCGCCTTTGATGACTTAATTCAATGTGGCATAACCTCTGTTCAAACTGAAGACTTAACACACTGTAGAAGTTTACCTAATTTAATTCAAAGTTATAGAGAGTTAGAAGAAGAAGGCAACCTCCCTGTAAGAATTACTCTTCAGCTATGCCTTAATACTGATGAATTATTAGAGGAAGCCAATAGTTTTGGTTTGAAGTCAAAGGTAGGTAGTGATTTTCTTAAGGTTGGAGGTCTTAAACTTTTTCAAGATGGCTCTTTAGGTGCTCGTACTGCAGCTATGATAGACAACTATGAGGATACTCCTGATAATGGTATTAGTATTTATTCTCAAGAGGATTTAGATAGTTTTGTTACTAAGGGTTTTAAACAAGGATTTCAAATTATTATCCATGGTATTGGAGATAGAGCTTGTGAAATGATATTAAACTCCTATGAAAAAATTTCTAAAGATACTGAGGATAATCTTAGACCTGTTATAGTTCACTGTCAATTTACTAATGAGGATTTGTTAGATAGATTCAAGGAGCTCAATGTAATAGCTAATGTACAACCAGCATTTGTTATGAGTGATTATCCTATAGTTGAAAAAGCTGTAGGCAAAGCTAGAACTAAAAGTAGTTATGCCTTTAATTCTATGATACAGAAAGGCATTCCTGTAGCCTTTAGCTCTGATGCTCCTATTGAAAGTTTTAATATAATCCAAGGAATCTACGGAGCTGTAAATAGAACAGATTTAAATAATAAACCTGTAGGTGGCTTTAATATTAATGAAGGTGTTACCCCTTTAGATGCTTTAAAAGCTTATACTACGGGACCTAGTTACATGTCCTTTGATGAAGATATAAAAGGTAAAATTAAAGTAAATTATCTAGCTGATTTTGTAGTTTTATCTCAAGATATAACCGCTGTACCTAAAAACAAAATTAAAGAAACCAAAATTTTAGAAACCTATGTTAATGGAATAAAGGTTTTATAGCATATTTATAAAAAAATAAAGAAAAGGATGTAAGTATTCAATTATACTTGCATCCTTTTCTTTATCTAATTCAATTATATTTTTATTTATTATTAGGATTATTTTTAACTCTATTAGGTTTTGCCTTTGGTTTTATTACTATATCATTTTTATTACTCTTAGGTTTATTATAAGCAGCCTTGGCAATTTTATTTTGAGTCTTAGACATGAAGCCACACAAATCCCAAAACCATAGAAATAATATAACGAATATACCTGGTATTACATAATTTGTTACTAACACTGGTAATGTTGTAAATACTAGTGGTGGTACTACAAACACAATAAAAGCCATTATAAGTACTAACCATTTGTTTATTTTTATTTTATTAAATACAAATTTCTTTAGTAAAGCATATATACCTAATACTATAATTGAAAATAATAAAATACTTCCTAAAAATATTAATACATTTTTCATAAAATTCCTTCTTTCAAATATATTGTAACTAAATAGTATTATATAATATATATCTATAAAAATGTACTTACTATAACAGATTTTTAATATGTTCACAAAATATTAACAATAGGATTTTTTATGATTTTTTGTTTAAAATTTAAAACTAATGGTAATACTATCAACTGTAATCTATTTAAAAGGAGATGTTTTTATGAAAGTATTAGACTCAATTGCACTAATTTTAGTTATTGTTGGTGCGGTAAACTGGGGCCTAATAGGATTATTCCAATTTGACTTAGTTGCAATTTTATTTGCAGGTTCTAGTGCCTTCGGTGCTATAAGCACATTTAGTAGAATTGTTTATGCCATAGTAGGATTAGCAGGTCTTTATGCTATATCATTCTTTGCAAAGAGTAAATATACTGATGTGGAATAATTTCTAAAGCCGCAATTGCGGCTTTTTTATTTTATAATTTTATAGGATTTATTTCGTTTTTAATTTATAATAGTTTAGATAGGTTGGCAATAGCATAATATAATTTAAATAAATTTTTTAACTTATATAAAAATGCTCTATGCCTAAATATCCTATGAAAAACTTAGCTGAGGTGTTAAAAATGATAAAATATATTTCTTATAATGTTAAAAAGTGTAGTATTGATAAATTATTAAAGTATTATACTCCTGAGATAGTAAATAAATACTGCGAAAGTTGTAATAAATTTAATAAGGTATGGTCTTGTCCTCCACTCTCTTTTAGTGATTTAGAATATGTTTCTAAGTTCAAATATTGTTATGTAATTAGTGGTAAAACCTATATAAACCAAATTCCAAAGGAAGAACTAAATAATATTGTTACCTACTCTCTAAGTAAATATAGTGATATAAGTAATAGCACTGATGAATTTACTAATACTTTTAATGGTCTTTATTATAGTTTTAGAGAATTTAATGATAATAAAATACTCTCCTTAGAATCTTATTATAATGACAGCATTGCACTATTTTCTGGAAGATGCCTAATTTGCAACAACTGCTCCCGTAGTAATAACATGGCTTGTATATTCCCAAGGAAATTAAGATATTCATTAGAAGGTCTTGGGTTTGATGTATGTGGAATAGTGGAAAATATTATTAATGATAAAATTCAATGGAGCAGTAACTCAACACCAGAATATGTAACCTGCGTATCTGGATTGCTTTCCAATTTAGATATTTCTGAAGATAAAATTTTGCAAATATTGAATAGTAATTAAAACTTAATATTCTATTTCTGGTATTTAAACTTACCTCTTTGATAATAATATTATTAATAAATAAAAATATGAAAGAGGTGGTTTTTCTTTGTTCAAATGTGTAAAGAAAGAAAATCATTACTGTAATTTAGTAAATGGTCAATGGATGACAACTGAAAATACTATAGATATTTTTTCTCCTAGCGATAACTCATTAATAGGTACTATACCTCAAATGAGTCAAGACGATGTGGATAAGATAATAAAGTATGCTAAAGAAAGCCAAAATTCCTGGAGTGATGTGCCTGTAAGTAAACGTTCTGAAATCTTACATAAAGCAGCAACTTTGCTTGAAGAAAATTGTGATGAATTATCTAAAGTTCTTATGATGGAAATAGGCAAAGATATTAATTCCTCTATTTCTGAAGTAAAGCGTACTGCAGATTTTATAAGATTTACTGCAGATGCTGGTAAAAATCTAGAAGGAGAAACAATAGCTGCTGATACTTTCCCAGGATTTAAAAAAAATAAGATGAGTCTAGTTCAAAGAGTGCCTATAGGCTTAGTCCTTGCTATATCACCTTTTAACTATCCAATTAACCTATCAGCTTCCAAGATTGCTCCTGCCTTAGTTGGTGGTAATAGTGTTATTCTTAAACCTCCAACACAGGGTGCTGTAAGTGCTCTTCATCTTATTAGGATATTTCAAGAAGCAGGTGTTCCTGATGGAGTAATAAATTCAGTTACTGGTAAATCTTCTGAAATAGGTGACTATCTGGTTACTAACGACAATATAAACTTTATCAACTTTACCGGTTCTACAGAAGTAGGTAAGCATATAGCTAAAATTGCTGGTATGGTACCTATGATTATGGAGCTTGGTGGAAAGGATGCTGCCATTGTACTAAAAGATGCTGATTTAGATGATACAGCTAGAGAAATTGTTTCAGGTGCATATAGTTATTCTGGCCAAAGATGTACAGCTATTAAACGTGTATTAGTTACAGAAGATGTTGCCGATGAATTATCCTCTAAAATCTTGGAACAAGTAAAAAAACTTACCATCGGTACTCCTGAATCTGGAGCTAAAGTCACTCCTTTAATTGATAAAAAATCTGCTGATTTTGTTGAAGAGCTTATTCAAGATGCCTTAAGTAAAGGTGCAAAATTACTATATGGTAATAAGCGAGAGGGTAACTTACTACACCCAACTCTTTTTGATATGGTAACTAGTGATATGCGTATTGCATGGGAAGAACCTTTTGGTCCTGTACTACCTATAATTAGAGTAAAGGATAAAGATGAAGCAATTGAAATTGCTAATAAGTCTCAATATGGACTTCAATCTAGTGTATTTACAAGAAATATTAATGATGCCTTCTATGTAGCTAACAAATTAGAGGTGGGGGCTGTTCAAATAAATAATAAATCTGAAAGAGGACCAGATCACTTCCCATTCTCTGGTGTTAAAGCTTCGGGTATGGGTACTCAAGGTATAAAATATAGTATTGAAGCTATGACTAGACTTAAATCCATAGTATTAACCATAGACTAAATTTAGCTTAATAAAAAGCTTCAAAGAAATTTTCTTTGAAGCTTTTTATTTATATTTTATATATTCTAATCTTGTGGTCTTGCTATTATCCCTCTACATATCTCAGATAAATTAGCTTTTTCCTCTTTACTCAAGTCCTCCATATAAATTGGTTTATGGAAAATAATTTGAGCTCTTAAATCTTCTGGCTCTCCCTCTAATCCCTTATAGGTTCCATTTACCGTAATTGGTATCACTGGTACATTAGCCTTAACTGCAAGTTTTAGGCTTCCCTTTTTAAAATCACCTACACCCTTGTCTTTATTTCTTGTACCTTCTGGAAATATAAGCATAGATCTGCCACTTTTTATTATTTCTATAGCTTGAAGGATTGCCTTTAAACCTTCCCGTCCATTTTCTCTATCTAAAAATACACATCCTAATTCCTTCATCCAATAGGATATAACCGGTACTTTCTTCATTTCGATTTTAGCCACAGCTCCTGCAGTATCTTTTATATTCATCATTATTACAGGTATATCTAGCATACTTTGGTGATTTGAAACATAAACACATGTTTGATTTAATAAGTTTTCACTACCTACAACATGAACTTTTAATTCAGAATATTTAATTGTAGCAGCAGCCCAGTCCTTCTCTAAATTATATAAGTATTCTTCCCTTTTTTCTTCTGTTAATTTATTTTTACATATTGAATATGTAATTCTTTTAATGGCAATTTCAAGCATTTTAAAAGAAAATTTTATTCCAAATCTTAATTTTCTCAAATAATTCACGTCCTTTTTTAATGTTTACATTTAATTATATCAATAATATGTATTCTGGTGAAGTATATATTGAAATTTTGTCAATACTTTATATATTACATGTACTACTTAAGGAGGTCTCATGAAAAAATTTTATAAAAGCAATAGAACTCTATTTATATTATCTATAATATTTTTTGTATCCTTTTTTTTACTAGGTTATACTAGCAAAAATAGTATTAATACTAAATTGAAGGATTCAGAAACTAGGATACATTTTATAAATGTTGGCCAAGGGGATTCTATTCTTATTGAGAATAATAATTTTAATATTTTAATAGATAGTGGACCAAATAGCGCTAAAGACACTTTAATTTCTTATCTTAAAAAATATAAAATTAAAAAATTAGATTACCTTATTGCATCTCATCCTCACGAAGATCATATTGGTTCTATGGATGATATAGTTAATAAATTTTATATAGAAGAGTTTATTATGCCTAAAGTTTTATCCACAGATAAGAATTTTTCTAACTTAGTAAACGCACTTAAAAGTAAAGGACTTACAATTAGAAATATTAATGACAATCTTAAAATTCAACTTTCAGAGGATAATTATATAGATTTTCTATGGACTGGTGATATCTCCGATGATAATTTAAACAATCATTCTATAGTAATAAAATATATAAATAAAAATACCTCATTTTTATTTACTGGAGATATGGAAGAAGAAGTTGAAAATATTTTATTATCTAGTAAAAAATCTTTAGAATCTACTGTATTAAAAGTAGCACACCATGGAAGTAAGACTTCATCTTCCAAAGGATTTTTATCTAAAGTAAACCCTAGAATAGCTGTAATAAGTTGTGGCATGGGAAATGATTTTGGTCATCCTCATAAAAATACTTTAAAAGCATTGGAAAATCTAAATTCTAAAATACTTAGGACTGATATAAATGGCAACATTATAATAAAAACAAATAATGATAAATTAATGATATCTACTGAACATGAAGGTAGCTAATATTAAAAGTATGCAACATAGCTAATATTTAATTAATAGCTATGTTGCATACTTTTCAAATATATTATCAAAAAATAAAAAAAGCCTTACTTTGTAAGACTAAAAATGGCTCCGCGAAGAGGATTCGAACCTCCAACCTATCGGTTAACAGCCGAGTGCTCCACCGTTGAGCTATCGCGGAACATTGACCTGGCAACAACCTACCCTCCCACACAGCTTCCCGTGCAGTACTATCGGCCTCTTGATGCTTAACCTTCGTGTTCGGTATGGGAACGGGTGTATCCATCAAAAGCATAATTACCAGATTAAATTTTCTATAAGCT
>NZ_JPMD01000034.1 GCF_000732635.1 Clostridium sulfidigenes
TATATTTCAATAATATTCACATAAATATTACAATATATTTATAAGTTAGTTGTTATCAGATTCACCTTCAGAAGAATCACTATCATCAGAAACTTCATTTTCCCATAATTTCTTATCTTTAAATATATAGTCATGAATCTCTTCTCTTGCTATATTTTCATCAAAAGTAAAATAAAAAATTCCATTTATTAGAGAATCTTCGCTATACTCATCTCTAGGAAATCTGGCTTGCTCTAATTGTGTGTTATTCATAGATAGAACTTGAGTACCGAGAGATAATATTTCAGAGTTAGATAGGCTAGTTTCTACAAATGGAAGAAGTTTATTCATTGTAATAGCTAATTTACCAACCCCAGAATTTGAAATATTATTAAATATCTCATTCATTACTTTTCTTTGTCTTTCTGTTCTATCAAAGTCACCGCCTAAGGTTCCACGAATTCTCGTATATCCAAGAGCTTCATATCCTGTCATATGAACCTTGCCATTTTTTTCAAAATTCACATGTTTTGGAGTTTTACCTGCAGCCGTGTATACAACATCTAGATAGTTGTTTACATGTTCTAATTCAGTCTGAGACATTTCCATATCAATTCCACCCATAGCATCAATAATATTTTCAAGTTTTGAAAAATCAACAGAAACATAATCAGTAATGTTAAGATCAAAATTCTTGTTTATAGTTCTTATAGACAGTTCTGGCCCTCCATAGGCATAGGCATGATTAAGCTTATCATATCCATAGTCAGGAATATCAACATAAGAATCTCTCATAAAAGAAGTAATCTTAATTTTATTATTAATTGGATCAAGGGTTCCAATCATTATGGCATCAGAACGTTGTATATCATCAACTTTCTCATCTAATCCAAAGAAAGCAATGTTTACTACATCTCTATATTCTTTTGTATAAGTATCACTAGTTTTAAATTTATCACTAATTTCTAAATTTTTATCATCGATTGTAGTACGTTTCATTCTACCGAGAGTAGAATTTATACTTACTAAGAATACAATAATCAATATAATTAATGAGATTATTGTAATGGATACAATTCTTCGTCGTTTACGTTGCTTTGCTCTTTTTTTCTTTAAGACCTTTTTTTTAGTATCTATAGATTCCGTTTTATTGACAGTGGTTCTTCTATTAATAGAAGTCTTATCATCACCCAATGTAAAACCACCCTTTCTAAGTATTTTTTATACTAGATGTCAATTATATATTAACAACTATGGTATATATATAGATTACAAAAGTATTACAAAATTAAACTTATTCCATAAACTATTCTATAATTATACGATAAAATTTCTTATAATGGTATATTAAAAGAAGTTTTTTATTCTTCACAAATTTCTTTTAAAGTTCATATTATGAAAATAAGCAATATAAAAGGTGATACTTGTGTTATACGCGTTAATTTTGGCAGGAGGCAAAGGTACAAGGTTGTATCCACTGTCTCGCTCTAATAATCCCAAGCAGTTTTTAAAAGTTTTTAATGAAGATAGCTTTTTGACTAATACAGTAAAAAGGATAGAACCTTTAATAAATAAAGAAAATATATTTGTAGTTACTAATAAAGAATATATTGAAAAAATTCATGGAGAATTATCTCAACTAAATAAAGAAAATATATTTATAGAGCCTAGCAATAAAGAAACTGCTACTTGCATAGGTCTTGCAGCAGCCAAGCTGTTAAAGAGAGATAAGGATGCTGTTATGGTAGTGTTACCATCTGACCATTATATAGAAGGAGAAAAGGAATTTATAGATACCTTGAGGAATGCAGTAGAGCTTGCAGAAAAAAGAAGAGGCTTATAACTATAGGCATTGAGCCTAGTAGGCCAGAAACAGGTTATGGATATATTGAAATGGGAGACCCAGTAATAAGCTCTATGAAAACTTATAAGGTAGCTAGATTTACAGAAAAGCCCAATATAGATGTGGCTAAGGATTTTATTTTAAAAGGTACCTATCTATGGAACTCTGGAATGTTTGTATGGAGAGCTGATGTATTTCTAAGAGAAATGCAAAAGTACTTACCAAAGATGTATAGCTCTGTAAGTGAAATTTATAAACATGTTGGAGAAGAGGATGAAGAAGAAGTTATAGATAGAGAATATAAGATAATCGATGGTATCTCAGTTGATTTTGGAATAATGCAGAAAACTAGAAAAGGATATGTAATAAAAAGTGAATTTCAGTGGGATGATATTGGAAGCTTTGCATCCTTAACTAGATTTTTAGATGAACACAATGGTAATAGGATAGTTGGTTCTGCATACTTAAATTCCAGTGAGAACTGTGCAGTATTTGGACAGAAAAATCTAATTATAGGTTTTGGAATTAAAGACTTAGTTATTGTAGATGCAGGGGATGTTATTTTAGTAATGGATAAAAATAAGGATCAAGAGTTAAAGCATCTGATTAATGAAATGAAGGAAGAAAAGGAGTTAGAAGAGTTCTTGTAATATGAATTTAAGCTTAGTTTTAGAGGAGAATAATATCTTACTAAAACTAAGCTTAATAATTAAACTTTTTCAAACATATAAAACCCTACAGTGTATATTGACTGTAGGTTTTATATGTTTAAATGAGAACGGAAAATATATATTTAAAATAAAGTCATCTAGAAGAGTATCACCTTTCTTCCAGGACTCTCTTATAGATTTCATTATAGATATCTAAAGTTTTCTTAGCTGTATTTTCCCAAGAAAATTCCTTTGCTCTTAAAAGTGATATCTTGCTAAATTCATTTCGAAGGGTTTCACTACCAAGCATAAGTTCCATGGAATCTAAAAGAGCTTTATCACTATGTGGATCAATTAGAATACCACTATGTCCAACTACTTCTGGGATAGAGGTTGTATTTGAAGAAATTACTGGGGTACCGCAACTCATTGCTTCAAGTGGTGGTAATCCAAAGCCTTCATATAATGAAGGATATGCAAAGCATTCACAGGCATTGTAATAAATAGGCAAATCTTCATCAGGTGCAAAACCTGTAAATTTTATATATCGTTTCATATTAAGTTTATCAACTAATTTTACTAGCTCCTGAGATTCATCTCTATAGGAGCCTACAATTACTAAATTATATTCTTTATCCATATGGTTTACTAACTTACTAAAGGTACTTATAAGGGAATATACATTTTTTCTTTTACTAAAACCTCCAACATAAAGAATGAAAGGTTTATCTATATCATATTTTTCTTTTATTATATTTTTGCACAGCTCTTTGTCTAAGGGCATGTATTTTTTATCGGCAGCTAAGGGAGTAACAAATACTTTACTCTCATCAATTGGGAAAAATCTTAATATATCTTGTTTTGAGTATTCCGATACTGTAATAATTCCGTTACTAGCTTCTGCGATATAAGGCATCTCTTTTAAAAATTTTAATAAGTAGCCTCTGCCTACAGTTTCAGGCATTATATAGGGAATTAAATCGTGAATTGTAACTACTGTTTTGCAATGAACTTCAGGAGTCAACCCTATACCATTTTGTGGAATATGATATAAATCTATATTTTCTCTTTTTAAGTCTTCAGGGAAAAAATTATCCTGAAAGAATCTTTGATATTTTTTTGAGCACATAACTAAATTAGTATTTTCCTTTTGATAACTTTCATAGTTTTCACCAGACCAATAAATTTGATAAAAATTATTTCTATCTATGTTAAGTAAGTTTTTCAAAAGGTTTTCTGTATATGTTCCTATACCACTTCCGTTATACCAGTTTATGCCTCTACCATCTATGGCTAACTTCATAAATTTCACTCCTTTTAAAACCATATATTACATATTAATCAGGGAATAAATAAGTGTTACAAATACTTGAAAACTAAACACACATTTATTGGAGTTATCATATATTACCTATAGAAGGTTTATGGAGGAGGTTTTTTTGAAAGATTTAGAGATATCAGAAATATTGAAAAAAGAATATAACATTCGACTAACTTCTATAGAGAAAATAAAAAGCGTTTATAGAGTAGAGGCAGGTAAACAGATATATTGTCTAAAGGTAGTAAAATATGAACTTCCACATTTTTTATTCATATTAGGAGCTATGAAGCAATTAGATAGCAACGGATTTCAGTATGTACCAAACATAATAAGAACAACAAGAGGAATGGATTATATAAAATTCTATGAGAACTATGCCTATGTAACACCATGGCTTAATGGTAGAGAGAGTTCTTATGAAAATCCCATTGAACTTTCTATAGCTGCTAAAAAATTAGGACAGCTTCATAAATGTAGTGAAGGATTTATAGTAAGTAGAGATATGAAACCTAGAGTTGGTTGGTTTAAGTGGATAGAAGTGTATAGGACAAGAAAGGGAGAAATATTGAGCTTCAAAGATATTATAGATAGAAGAGACAAAAAGACAGATGTGGACTTGTACTATTTAAGTATGATGAAAGAGGAGCTTCAGAGATGTGACAGAGCAATTAATAATCTTTGTGATACAAATTATGAAAATAAGATCCTTGATGAGATAAAGCTAGGAGGGTTTTGTCATCATGATTATGCCAACCACAATGTATTAATAGGCAAGGATAATAAGGTTAATATCATTGATTTTGACTATTGCATTTTAGATACACATTTGCATGACTTATCTAGCCTTTTAATTAGGGCTATGAAGTATGGAAGATGGAATGAAGAAAGAGTAAAAATTATATTAAAAGCTTATAAATCAACCCATAGGTTAGAACAAGATGATATTAAAATCATGGCTGCATTTATGGAATTTCCTCAAGATTATTGGCAACGAGGTATTCAATATTATTGGGAGAAAAAAATGTGGGGAGAGGATTTCTTTTTAAGAAAATTAAAAGCCTATGACGATGATAGAGAAGAAAGACAGGAATTTATAAATAGCTTTAGAGAATTTAAGTTAGATAATCTTTAAGGAGGGGGTTATGTGAGTAAGAATGAAAACAAAAATTATGATGAATTTATTGAAGAGCTGGAAGAACTAAAAACCATAGAGGATTATGATAAAAGATTAGAGGATATGGAAGCTTACGTTAAAGAATTAAAGAAAATAAAAAAAAAGAAAAAAGAAGATGATGGAGCTTGAAATGGAGAAAGAAGAAATACTGAAGAAGATAAATAAAGTAGAAAAAAATAAACGTAAGTAGAGGTGTTAAAATGAATAGATTTTTTTATGATAGCTTTCAGCAATATTTATGTACTAAGGGTGTTAAAAAAGTAAATTTTATGCTGAAAAGCAATGAGACCTTAAGTAGACGCATATTAGAGGAAAAAGTAATAAACCAAATTAACATTATAAATGAAGTCCATAAGCTATCTTGTGGCTTTAATGGATATTTAAGAAAAAGAATAAATAATCACACTTGTAAACTCATTGAAGATGATAAAATTCAGCTTAAAAAATTTAGGCGTAGCCTAGAAAAAATTAAAGAAAATGGACCAATAGATAGAGTAGAAGAGATAGTTTTAGAAAGAGGAGACAGAGTTTTAGCTAGGGGTGAAAAGGTTATTGATACCATAATGAATAATGACTATATGGAGTTAGTTGCAAGAAGTATGGATAATGTAGAGATATGTTTAACTAATGTAGATTTTGATAATTTAGGAAAAAGTGAAACCATAGAAATTGTAAATTTCGATGACATAGCATATAACATGGTAGAGATGGATTGCTATTATTTTTTAGTAAAGCTTAAGAGAAAGGGATTTAAGGTGGATTTTAATAAGTGTATAGATGAATTTTGTAAGTTAGAAGGATTGGGTGAAAGTAGTAAAGTATTCATTAGAGCACTGTTATCTTATCCCTATGAATTTATTAAGATATATGAGAAATATAAGAAGAATAAAAAAAAGTTGGAATGAAGAGGAGTATATAAGAAGGTTATTAAATGGTATTAAAGAGGATGAAATGTCTTTAATATAAGGAGGTGACTGAAATATTATGGAAAATAGATTTTCTTATAAGGAATGGCTTAGTAAATACAACTTAGATATAAAACTTTTTAATAGTTATGATTTTTTAGTAACGGATGTAATTCCATTAAGAAAGGTATTTATTCTGTTAACAGATAAGGGAAATAAAATATTAAAGAAAATAGATTATACCAAGGAAGATTTATATTTTATAGTATACGGTATAGATTATCTAACAAACAATGGATTTGATAGAATCATAAATTTTTATCGAAATAATATGGGACATATCACCACAGTGTGGAAGGACAGTACCTATGTAGTTATGGATTTGATAGAAGGCAGAGAGTGTGAATACAATAATCCTTTAGATATTAATATAGCAGTCAGGAGTCTAGCAGAGATGCATGAAGCATCGAGAGACATAGGATTTTCTAAGGATTGTAGCAGATTTAAGGGTTTTAAACTTATAAATAGTTATAAGGAAAAGCTTCAGGATTTAGAAAATATGAAGACTATGGCTCTAAGTTATAAGAATAAAAATGAGTTTCATGAAATATTTCTTACTCACGTAGATTATTTCCTTGAAAGAATGAAAAAGAGTATAGAAGTATTAGAAAAGTCACCTTACATGGAGCTATGTAAGGTGAAAAATAATTTTATTCTTTGTCATCATGATTTAGCTTATCACAATATCTTAATAAAGGATAATAAAGGATATTTTATAGATTTTGATTATTCCATAATAGATTTAAGAGTTCATGATATATGTAATTTTATAAATAAGACCACAAAGAATAGTTGCTATGACTTCAATATGTTAAATCAAATTATAAAAGAATATAACTCCATATCACCTATATCAAAGGAAGAGTACGAAGTGCTTCATGGAATGTTACTATTCCCAGAAGGATTTTACTCTATATCTAGAGATTATTTTTATAGAAAAAAACTTTGGAAATTTAATAGTTACCTGTATAAAATACAAAAAAAAAGTGCAAGATATAGAGGAAAGACAAGATATGGTAGAAACATTCAAAAAAATTTATATGTTGGCTACACCCTAGCCCCCCCTAGGATGTAGCATAAAAGGAAGATACTCTATGTATCTTCCTTTTTATCTGATGAAGTTATTTTTTTATAGCTATCTAGAGTTTGTATTGCGGTTCTCTCCCAGGATAGAGAGTTTACTTTCATAAAACCCTTATTAATTAAATCATTTCTCAATACATTATCTAGTAGTGCCTTTGAAATACTTTCTCCCAGTTCCTCTATAGAATAGGGAGAGCATAGTAGTGCACTATCACCTAAGATTTCAGGTATAGAAGTTACATTGGATGCAACTACAGGAATACCGCATGCCATAGCCTCTAGAGGAGGAAGTCCAAAGCCTTCATAAAAGGAAGGATAAACTAGAAGGGCTGCATTATTGTAGAGATAAGGCATATGTTCCATTGCTATAAACCCAGGAAATATGACTTTGTCAGTAATTTTTAACTTTTCACAAAGATTCTTATAAATACTATAGGATTTACCCTTAGTTCCTGCTATGACTAACTTCATTTCATTAGGTAATTTATCATGAATTCTACTAAAAGCTTCTATAAGACCAGAAATATTCTTTCGAGGACTGAAACCACCTGTATACAAAATGTAATTTTTAGGTAAAAAATAGTATTTTTTTATTATAGTACTGCATAGAATTTTATCAAGGGGTTTATAGATATCTTCACTAGCTAAATAGGTAACATATATTTTTTCTTTGGGGAAATTAAAATCATTTGATATATCTTCCTTAGAAAAATTAGAAACAGTAATTATACCATCACATCTATTTACTATATCCTCCATGGAACTGTTGAAAAGACTAAGATATTTATCACCAACTGTGTCTGGCATATGTGCTGGAATTGTATCATGGAGAGTGATAACAAAAGGAAGATTATGATCCAAAGGTAAGCCGATACCATTTTGAGGTACATGATATATGTTTAAATCTTCATTGTTTAAATTTATAGGAAGACTTACACTTTCCCAAAAATTATTAGTATTTATATTAGGAGTAGAGGAAATTTTAAAATTAGAGTTAAAGTTTATGGACGTAGAATTACAATCACTAAAGAGGGTGTACTTATTTAAGGTATCAATTTTATTAATAGCGTTTATGAGCTGATAGGAATAAGTTCCTATACCTGTACCCCTGTACCATTTGGCAGCTCTAATGTCTATACCAATATTCATATAAATGCTCCTTTACAATAGGTATTATAATCCATACTATTCACTTAAACTCAAATATGTTATGGCTATTCTAAATTATCATGGTGATACATATAAATTATAGAGGGGGTGCGAAATTATGATGAGAGAGTTTGAAATTGAACGTCAATTTGATATTAAAATTGAAAGTATTAAACCTAATAAGGGTGTATATCAATTAAAAACCAATAAAGGTGTCAGGTGCTTAAAGAAAATAAGCTATGGTACTCAAAAATTATTCTTTGTATATGGAGCTAAAGAACATCTATACAATAATGGGTTTAAGAACATAGATAGATATTATCTTAATACAGAGGAAAAACCATATGCTCTAGTAAATGAAGATATTTATACCTTATCACAATGGATAGAAGGAAGAGAATGTGATTTCCATAGTGATGATGATTTAATATTGGCATCTAGAGCTTTAGCTAATTTTCATTTAGCGTCAAAGGGATATGAACCATCTGAAAACAGTAAATTAAAATCTGACTTAGGAAGATGGCCTCATTTAATGGAAAAAAGGATAAAATCCTTTGATAAGATGAAAGAAATGGTTAGAAAGAAAAGGAATCATAAGACAGACTTTGATTTAAATTATATAAAATCAATGGACTATTATAAAGTTTTAGGTCAAAAGGCCCTAGAGGTTCTAAATCAATCTAATTATTATAATATTTGTAGGATATCGGAGGAAGAAAAAAGCTTTTGCCATCATGACTTTACTTATCACAATATAATAGTAGACGAAAAAAATGAAGTAAGTATAATAGATTTCGATTACTGTAAAAGAGAGGTCAGAGCTTTTGATTTATCTAATTTTATGATTAAAGTTTTAAAGAGGCGAGAATGGGATTTTGAAATAGCAAAGCTTATCATTGATAATTATAATGAAATATCTCCAATAGAGGATGATGAATATATGGTGCTATATGCATTCTTGATGTTCCCTCAAAGATATTGGAGAATATGTAATAGGTATTATTATAATGAAGTAAATTGGGTACAAAACACTTTTAACAAGAAAATGGAAGAGCTTATACAAGAAAGAGAAAAATTTGAGAACTTTATGAGACAATTTAAAGAATTTTATAATATTTAAGGAGATTATCCTTGAGCATATTAAAAAAGTTGTGGAATATGTGATATACCACAACTTTTTATTTTTAAATTAAATCCATATTAAAAAGCGTCTTTAATTAGTTCTGCAATTTCAGAAACTAGAGGTAGTCTAGGGTTTGAGGTAGTACATTGATCTTCAAAAGCTTCATCGGCTAATGAATATAGTACAGAATCTAGATGCTCCTTAGTAACACCGCATTGACTAAGGGTAGTTGGAACATTTAGCTCTAGCATTAGGTTTCTAATAGCTTCCACCAAATTATTTACAGCTTCTTCACAGGTAGAGTGAGCTAAGCCTAAAAACTTTGCTATTTCCATGAACTTTTCAGGAGCTTTATAATATTCATATTTAGGGAAGGCTACTAGCTTACTTGGATTACTTCCATTATATTTTATAACGTGTGGAAGCATGATAGCATTTGCTCTTCCGTGAGGGATATGGAATTCTGAACCTAATTTATGAGCTATACTATGATTAACTCCTAAAAATGCATTGGTAAATGCCATACCTGCAATACAAGAAGCATTATGCATCTTTTCTCTAGCAAGAGCATTACTTCCATCTTTATATGCAATAGGTAGATATTTAAAAACAATCTCTATAGCTTTAAGAGCCAAGGCATCAGTGTAATCAGAAGCCATGACAGATACATAAGCTTCTATAGCATGAGTCAAAACATCTAACCCAGTATCAGCTGTAACTGATGGTGGTACAGTCATAACTAACTCCGGATCTATTATAGCAATATCAGGGGTTAGCTCATAATCTGCTAATGGATATTTTATATTATTTTCTTTATCAGTTATAACAGCAAAGGCTGTAACCTCAGACCCAGTTCCAGAGGTTGTAGGAATAGCAACTAATCTAGACTTTTTACCTAGAGCAGGAAACTTAAAAGCTCTTTTTCTTATATCCATAAATCTAAGTTTAAGACCATTAAAATCTATATCAGGATTTTCGTAGAAAAGCCACATACCTTTAGCAGCATCCATTGCTGATCCTCCACCAAGGGCTATTATAACATCAGGCTCAAAGCTATTCATTTGAGCAGTTCCTCTCATAACAGTTTCTGTAGATGGGTCTGGCTCTACGTCTAAAAATACATTTACATCAAAGTTAGCTTTCTTAAGATGTCCCATTACTTTAGATACATATCCAAGCCTATCCATGAATTTATCTGCTACGATGAAGGCTCTTTTACCCTTAAGTTTTTCAAGGTATGAAAGGGAACCAGGCTCAAAGAAAATTCTTTCAGGAACTCTAAACCATTGCATATTAACTCTCCTTTTAGCTACACGTTTAATATTTATTAAGTTGTTTGCACTGACATTTTGAGTTGTTGAATTTCTACCCATGGTTCCGCAACCCAAAGTTAATGAAGGAATATTTACATTATAAATATCTCCTATAGCACCTTGAGAAGAAGGAGAGTTTATTATTATCCTACCAACCTTAACTCTTCTAGAGAATTCTTCAATAACCTGGTCATTGGTAGAATGAAGAACAGCAGAGTGACCTAGACCACCAAAAGCAATCATATCTTCAGAGGCTTTTATTCCATCTTCAGTACTATCAACTATAAACATTGAAAGGATAGGACTAAGCTTTTCTCTTGAAAGAGGATAATCTGCACCGATTCCACCAGGTTCACATACTAGAACCTTTGTGTCCTTTGGAACTTTAATATCAGCCATTTCTGCGATTTTTGTAGCTCCTTGACCTACTATGTTTGGATTCATAGATTGCCTTTTTTCATCTATAGCAACCTTTTGAAGTTTTAACATTTCTTCTTTATTAAGAAAGTAACAGTTACGTTCTTTTAAGAGAGAAATTACTTCATCACTAATTTCTCTATCTATAATAACTGCCTGTTCTGAGGCACAAATGGTACCATTATCAAAGGATTTTGATAGTACTAAGTCATTAACAGATCTTTTAATATTGGCTGTTTTTTCTATATAGCAAGGAACATTTCCTGCACCAACACCAAGAGCTGGTTTTCCAGTAGAGTAAGCTGATTTAACCATACCAGGACCACCAGTAGCAAGAATAATATCTACTCCAGGATGAAGCATAAGTTTTTGTGAACCTTCAATGGAAGGACTACTAATCCATTGAATACAATTCTTAGGAGCACCTGCTTCAATAGCTGCATCCAAAAGCAACTTAGCAGTAGCTATACTACATTTTTGAGCTCTAGGATGAAAGCTAAATATTATAGGATTTTTAGTTTTTATAGCTATTAAGGATTTAAATATTGTAGTGGAAGTAGGATTTGTAGTTGGAGTAACTCCTGCTACTACGCCTATAGGTTCTGCAACTTCCATATAATCTTCTTCTTCATTTACAATGCCCACAGTTTTTAAATCTTTTATACTGTTGTATACATACTCAGAGGCAAATATATTTTTAGTTATTTTATCTTCATATACACCCATTTCCGTCTCATCTATAGCCATTTTAGCTAGTTCACGGTGTTTACTTAGGGCAGAGATTGTCATTTTTTTAACTATATTATCTATGGAATTTTGATCAAAGGTTAAAAATTCCTCGTAGGCATCACGAGCGTTTTTAACAAGGTTATTAATTTCAGAATCTACAGATGATATGGCTTTATCAGCTGAATTGCTAGAGCTTGAAATGGAATCATTCTTAGACTCCTTAACAGATTTTGTATCAATTTTTTCAGTAGACATTTAGTATATACCCCCTAAACTTTGTTATTTATTTAACTAATTATATTATACATCATGAAAATTAAATTTCAACATATTTAGTTAAAAATTTATCAATCTTTTGCTATATTTTTATATTTGTTTAATGAGTTCCATAGTTTTAATATCTCACAATTATTAAGTAGAGTTCATATGATATAAAGAGGAAATCATGAGGAGAGATATAGGTGAATATAGGTGATAGAGTAGTAAGAAAATCTTATAATAAAGATATAGTCTTTAAAATAATAGATATAGAAACTGATGATAAGGGAGTAAAAAAATATTTATTAAAGGGGTTAAATATAAGAATTGAAGCAGATAGCATAGAAGATGATTTAGAGGTTATTGACAGTGAGGGAGTTGGGGAGAAAGATAAAGTATTTAATAAAAAAGTAAATACTGCTCTAAAGAAAGTTTTGCTATCAAGGTCATATACAAGAGGGACTTCCGCTGCATTAAGAGTTATAGACACTGAGATAAACAGAAAAGAAAAGAAAGGTACATCTTTTAAAAATAGTGAATTATTCTTTGGAAGACCAGGTAAAATTCTTCATATTGATGGTGATCCTCAATACCTAGATATTTGTTTAAAAACATATAAGCAATTATCCATTGAGGCTGTAGGTAAAGTCATAGCAGAAAAGGATCAGCCCTCCCAGATACTAGATTTAGTAAAGGAAATAAACCCAGATATAGTTGTAATTACGGGTCATGATGGAATGAGCAAGAATATATCAGATTATATGGATCTTGGAAACTATAGAAACTCAAAATACTTTGTAGAATGTGTTTCTTTATTAAGAAGTTATAATTCTAATTATGATGATTTGGTTATTTTTGCAGGTGCCTGTCAATCAAACTACGAAGCATTGCTTGATGCAGGTGCTAATTTTGCATCTTCCCCCAGTAGGGTCCTCATCCATTGTTTAGATCCAGTATTAATTTGTGAGAAGGTAGCTTACACTAATATCGATGATATAGTAAATATTGAAGATGTAATTAAAAATACAATCACAGGGATTAAAGGGGTAGGAGGATTACAAACTAGAGGTAAATATAGAGAAGGATATCCTAAGTCTCAGTATGTAAAGTAAAATGAGAAAATAAGTTGTGATTTATACAATTTTAACTATAGTATGTATAGGGTGAAAACTCTCAAACCCCCATGAACAGAACAAATAGTTAACTAGTTAACTAGGTATATAGGTATGTAGGGATATAGGTATATAGTTAAATAGGTTTATATATACCTATTTTCATATATAAATATTTATATATAAAGATATATTTAAGAAAATGCTGATAAAAACAGGACAAATTTATAAAATATAAAACACTTAATTATAAGGGTAAGAAAATTACTCATGATTAGGTGTTTTTTACTTTAAATACAAGTGATATAAGTTTGAATACAGTCGAGTCTGTAGATGAATTTATACTAAAACCTTTTATAACTGCCATACATTTTCATCTAAAATATAGATTTGTATAGTTATATGTGAATATTCTAAAAAATTCTACACATAATAATGTCAAGTTGGTTTCTGGCCATTATAGCTGAATAAACGACATAGCGTTAAAAAAACAAAATAATACATAAAAATTTAACGAATATTTAACATTGACAAGTATTATTAAAATGTTGTAAAATATTTAGTTTGCTTGACATAAGGAGAGGTAACTGTTATAATAAAGTTGGAAGCCTTTATGGAAATATTAGAAAGAGGGTGTCTACTGTGAAGATGGGAAATGTATTGACTACGATAAAAAAAGATATCGAAAGTCATGTTGGCGAAAAAGTGACATTGAAGGCAAATGGAGGAAGACGTAAAGTAGTAGTAAATGATGGTGTTTTGGAAAAAACATATGACAGTATATTTACAATTAGACTTGATAATAATGTGCAACGTACTGTTAGTTATAGCTATAGTGATGTACTAACAAAAACTGTTCAGCTAGTGTTTGCAGGGTAAAATGAAGAGGTGTTCTTTTAAGAATGCCTCTTTTATTTTGCGTATAATAATTATTCTTTTAAGAAAATTTAATATAAGTAGTTATATTTCATAACATTCTCATATATACATTATTAGTAGGTATTTTAGGAGGGAAAGTTATGGATTTGGATTTGATAAAAGACTATATAGAATATGAGCAATCAATAGCTGAAAATGACACAAAGATGTTCATAAAGGAAGAATATGTTATACCTGATACGCTACCAGATGTGGATAATATACTAATGTTAGATGTAAAGCCTATGATAACAAATAAAGAGGTTGGAACTGATAAGGTAAATTTAGAGGGTCAACTTCAGTATACTATCCTTTATATGGCTAAAGATGGAGGAGCTACTGAAGCTCATTCAGTAGTATATAATGGTAACATTTTTGAGTCTATTGACATGATTGGTGCCCAATCAAATATGTATTGCGATATAGAGCTAAACATTGAACATATGGATTGTGTTATTATTAATGAAAGAAAGATAGCTATTCAAGGGTTTATTATATGTAAGTGCAATGGATATAATATAAATTCCTTTGAGATAGTTAAAGATGTACATGAAGGAAAGGATATTCAGTTTTTAAAGAATCCTATGACTGTAGATAAGGTTATGGAACCTATAGAAACTGAATTAGTTGGAAAAGCAGAAGTTAAAATAGACATGGATAAAAATGAGTGTCTAAAGGTTATAAAATATGACGTTACTATTGGTAAGAAGGATGTAAGAATATATGATGGTGGACTCAAGGTAGAGGCCATGGCCAATGTAGCTATATTATATAAAGGCAAGAATGGAAGAGATTTATTCTGCGTTTCAGAAAGTGTACCTTTATATAAAGAAGTTACCGTTGATGAGTTAAAACCAAATATGGAATACTTCACTGAATTTGAAGTTCAATCTTTTGAATACGATGTTAGACAAGACGATATGGGTGAAAACAGAGTAATTGATGTAGAATTTGTAGTTAAAGCTATTACTCATGTAATGTATAAAGAAGAAGTAGAAGTTATACAAGATGTATATTGCCCTACAAAACTATTAAACATGGATATTAAAGAAAATAATATTAATGTGATACAAGGTCATGGATATACTGAAAGTTTGGTTAAAGGAGATATTGACGTAAAGAATGATGATTTAAAACCAATTAAAGTTATAATGACTACAGGAAATGCATCTATTACTGATAAAAATATTAAAAATGATAAGATAGAAATTGAAGGATTATTAAAGGTTGATGTGCTATATTCAACTGAGGATGAAGAGCAGTATTTAGTTACTGTAGAGGATGAGATTCCTTTTAGTTGCAAGGTTGATATAGCTGGAACAAATCCAAATATGCAAGCAAATGCTAATATATCTCTAGAGATGATAGAGGGAAGCTTAGAAGCTGGAAATGTATCTATTAGAGCCATTGTTAAAGTTCATTGCAAGGTATATTACAATATTAAAAATAAATTTGTTGTTAACATGGCAATTAATGATGGTGAAGTTCCAGAGAAAAAAGCAAGTATAATAATATATGTAGTTCAGCCAGAGGATACTCTTTGGAGCATAGCTAAGAAATACTTGACTACAGTTGATGAAATTATGAAAATTAATGAATTAGCTGAAGGGGAAGAAGTTAAGCCATCTCAGAAATTAATTATACCAGGAAGAGCTACAGTTTAAAGATTTTAAATTAGATATATTTAATATTTATTAAGTAAAAATGCCATGAAGTGTAGCATTAGCTCTATATTTCATGGCATTTTATTTTGCTAAGCTGAGTATCACACTTATAAATAGAGTTCTTGACGTAAAGGGTAAAAAGGATTATTCTCATTTGTAGTGAGGTGTATGAATAGATGAAGGTAAAAGCTTATGGTAAAGTAAATATAGTCCTTGATATTATTGGAAAAAGAGAAGATGGATATCATCTTTTAAGGATGATTATGCAAACTGTTAATATATATGATGAATTAACTTTTAATAAAGGAGCAGAAGGAATACATATTACAAGTAATAAGGAGTTTGTCCCTACAGATAATAAAAACCTTGTGTATAAAGCAATAGAATTATTTTGCCATACCTATGGCATAAAAAGAGAGATGGAAGTTCATATTGAAAAGAATATTCCTGTAGAAGCTGGCATGGCAGGAGGAAGTACTGATGCAGCAGCAGCTTTAAGAGCTATGAGGGATATATATAAACCTAATGTTAGTAATGAAGAGCTTAGATTACTTGGAGTTAAACTAGGAGCAGATGTACCATATTGTATAGAAGGGGGAACGGCTCTTTGTGAAGGTATTGGAGAAGTTATAACTCACCTTAAGGATTTTAAAGATAAACTAATGGTAGTTGTTAAACCGAATTTTGGGATATCTACAGTGGATACTTATAAGGGTTTTAAACTTAATGAGGTAAAGGTTCATCCTGATGTGGAGGGTGTTATAAAAGCTATGGCTAGGATGATGTTAAATATGTAGCTAATAATATGATGAATTTACTAGAGCTTGTAACAATAAAGGATCATAAGGAAATTGAGGATATAAAGGACTTTATGTGCAAAGAAGGCGCACTAGGAGCAATGATGAGTGGAAGTGGACCTACTGTTTTTGGTTTTTTTAATGACATTAATAAAGCAAATCAGTGTGCAGATAGGTTACGGGATAAGTATAAAGAGGTTTTTGTTACAAGAACCATCTAGAATTTCTTTAATAAAATAAAAGCCATAATATAATTAGAGATAAGAGAGTAATTCAAGAAGAATTGCACTCTTATTTTTTTCGTTAAATTAGATTTTAAGAAGGTTAAAGGTTTATGCTAAGAATTCTATTAGTAAGCTTCAGAGGGAGTAAAAACTCCCTCTGAAGCAAAGAATTCTGTTTATGAATATAAACTTTACATTAAGGTAAAACTAGGTTTGCAGGAAATTGTTAAGGCTCTAGATAGCTGATAAATTAAAATATAAATTTGAAGGATGATAATTTATGATGAGACTTTTTATTGAAAGATTTGATATATACCTAGTAATACTAATATTAGTATCTGGGTATATGATGGTAGGTAGCGATGTAAGGTATTTTTCAAGAGAGGATAAGCATAAAGCTAAAAAACAAAGCTTAGTAATTGGGATAGCTATGATGTTAGTTGTGATTGGAATGTTTATTGTGAGAGGAATATTTATCTAAAAGAATAGATACAGAAAAAATTAGTTTTTTAATTTTGTGGCACTGAAGGGAAGGAGATATCTGTATGAAGGATCAAATTCGTGAACACATTTCTAATAGCACAAGAGAGAACATGGATTATCTTAAGAAATTATTTAAAGATACATCCGACATGGTATTTAGAGAATTTAAGTTTGGTGATATTCTTTGTGGAGTCATATATATAGATGGTATGGCAGATAAGGAATTATTAAATGATTTTTTACTTGAACCTATGATGAAGATGAGTGGAGATATAACTGATTCTAATGAAATAAAAGATAGGATTATAGCTATATCTGATATGAGGGAAGTTAATAAGTTAAGTGATGGAATTACTGCAATATTATCAGGCGAAAGTTTAGTTTTAATTGATAACCTACAAGGAGCATTAGTGGTAGCTAATAGAGCTTGGCCTAATCGTGGAGTTGGTGAACCCTCAGGAGAAACTGTAATACGTGGATCTAGAGAAGGTTTTACAGAAACTATTAGGTTTAATACAGCACTTCTTAGAAGAAGAATTAGGGATGTAGGCCTTAAAATTGAGGGAAGACAATGTGGTGTTAGATCTAAAACCGATATGGCTATAGTATACATAGATGACATAGTAAATACTGATGTATTAGAAGAATTGAAGGAAAGATTAGATAGAATTGATATTGATGCAATTTTAGATAGTGGTTATGTTGAGCAATTTATTGAAGATAATGATAGAACTCCATTTCCTCAAGTACAAAGTACTGAAAGACCAGATGTGGTAGCTGCTGCTTTATATGAAGGAAGAATAGGAATAATTGTAGATGGTTCACCTTTTGCATTAATTGTTCCAGCGGTGTTAGTGGATTTCTTTCAATCACCAGATGATTACTATACAAGTTGGATAAGTGGAAGTATGGTAAGGTTCATTAGAATTGTAGGAATACTGGTATCTTTAGTTTTACCTGCTTTGTATGTAGCTGTAACCACATTTCACACAGACTTAATTCCTACAAAACTAGCATATGCTATAGCTTCGTCTAGAGAGGGAGTACCCTTTGCTGCCTATGTAGAGGTATTGCTAATGGAAGCTAGTTTAGCCTTTCTAGTTGAAGCTATTATAAAATTACCGAAACCAGTTGGTTCTACAATTGGTATAGTTGGAGGACTTATAATAGGTCAATCAGCTGTAGAGGCAGGACTCGTTAGTCCTATAATGGTTATAGTTTTAGGACTTACAGCAATAACAACATTTTTAATACCTAACTATACAGTAACTTCAGCCTTTACTTATTTTAGAATAATGATTATTATTCTAGCAGCAGTTTTTGGTTTGTATGGAATAATGCTAGGTATTATATTTTTAATAATTCATTTAACGAGAATAAAAAGTTTTGGAATACCTTACCTTGCTCCAGCAGTAGATTTAATTTGGAGTGATTTAAAAGACCTATATGTAAGAATGCCACTTAAAGTCTTTAAAGATAGGCCACATTTCTTAAAACCACGAGATGCAGTAAGACAGAAAACTAAAAGACAAGGTGGTACTAAATAAGGTGTTACCATAGCTGGGAGGTTGAAATATGAAAAATAAAGGATTTATTGAAGAATTTGCACTCTTTGCTAGCTTATCAGTATCCATGATAGGGGTAGGTGTTTTTTATGCTCCCGCTATTGTAGCTAAATATGTAGGAGCGGATAGCTGGATATCTGCAATAATAGCAGGAATTGCAATTTGTTTAATTCTTTTTTGTATATATGAAATAGTTAAAATAAATAAATATAAGGATATTACACCAATATTAAAAGATACCTATGGAGGGGTTTTAGGAACAATTATATCTTTAATATATTCATTGGTGATAATAATTGTATTAGCATTTTCTCTTAGGGTATTTTCTGAGGTTATAACCATGTATCTTTTAGTTAATACACCTACTGAAGTAATAATAATAACATTTATATTTATAGGGATGTATTTAAGTCGTGGAGGCCTTGCTAATGTGGTACATTTTAATGAAATAGCTTTCTGGGTTATGTTTTTACCTTTAGCAATAATTTTATTGTTAACTTTACCTGAAGCAAATTTTAAAAATCTTTTACCAATAGGTGCTTCACCTATTCAAAACTATTTTATATCTAGTTTTGAAATGCTATTTCTATTTAATGGCTTTTCTATTGCTTTTATTTTGATACCCTATGTAAGAGAAAAAGGAAAGATTGGTCCTATTTTGAGAAGAAGTAGTCTTTTTGTAGGTTTGTTCTATGTAATAATATTTATATTAGTGTCTGCTACTTTATCATCAGTACAAACTGCTGAAAGTATATTCCCAACCATAACAATGCTACAATCTATAAGTTCAAGAAGTGGATTTTTGGAAAAGTGGGATGGTTTAGTTATGTCCTTGTGGGTAATATTCTATTTTACATCCTTTGCTAATATATATTACTTTGCTTCTTCCATATTAAAAGAGAGTCTTAATTTAGATGATATTAGAACGTCATCTATGATATATGTTCCTATAGTATATTTAGCAGCTATGATACCTAAAAGTATTATAGAAGTTAGAAATTTTAAATTTGGCTATTTAAGAATTGGTTTCATTACAACAATTATAGTTGTGATAGGAATAACTCTATTATTAAGCTATATAAAGAAAAGGAGGATGCAAAGTGAAGAATAAGATAATAAAACTTATTCCTATAATGATTATATCTTTACTTCTTACTGGATGTTGGGACAGCGTAGAGATTGATAGAAAAGCCTTTGTATCTACCATAGCAATAGATGTAGGTGAAGATATTAAAGCTAGAAGTGAAATAATAAATTCTAAGGATAATACATCAGAAGAGAGTATTGAAGAAAATAATACATTAAGAGTTACTTATGGATTTCCAGACATTAGAAATATGGATTCTAAAAAGGGTACTGCTTCAGAACTTTCTATAACGGTAGAAGGGTATTCAATGACGGATACATACTTTAAGGCCCTTGCAAAGAGCAGTAGAACTCTTCACTTTGGACATAGTAAACTATTACTTTTAAGTGAAGACTTATTTAAGTATCCTGAAGTTTTACAAGAAGTAATGGATTATATTGAAAGAGAACCAAGTTTAAATAGAACAATTATGATGACTATAGTTAAAGGAAAGGCCAAGGATTATGTGGAAGTTAAGCCTGTAACTGAAGAAAATATTGATAATTATATTACTAGTCTTATGGGTAACAGTAGTAAAAATGGGACAGTAGCACCTGTAAATTTAACAAAATACATAGATATGGTTAAATCTTACAATTCTAGTGCATTACCAGTCTTTTCTCTTGAAAATGAAAAAGATATACAGCTTACAGGTATGGCCATTATACAAGATTTTACCATAAAGGATTATTTAGATAATAACCAGATGACAGATATTCAAATACTTAGAGGAGAGATTGGTTCATGTAGAAAAGCTGTGAATAAAGAAGGTCATAATATAGACTACTATATAAAAAATGTAGATAGAGATTTACATATAGATTATGAAGATAATAAATTAAAGCTTAAGTACACCATTGATACAGAAGGAACTTTAAAGGGGTATTATGCTAAAGCAGAATCTTTAGATAGTGAGGTTATAAAGGAGATTGAACAGCAATTTAATGAGTCTATGAAAAAGGACTTCCAAGAGCTTATAGATTTTACTAGAAATAATTTAAAAGTAGATGTATTAGATATTGGAAGTGATATTAGAAGGTTTCATAAAGGAATTTGGAATGAAGTAAAAGACAACTGGCCACAGGCTCTTGAAAATGCAGAAATATCTATTGAAGTGAACAATGATATAAGAAATATAGGGTTATCAAATTAAATATTAAAAGTATGATGTTATAAAATATTAATAAAAATATTATTAAAAGTGAATATAACTTGTCCATGTGGTAACAATTAAGATATGATTTTAAGTTTTAGGAGGAAGAAACGATGAAAAAAATTATATCTATAGTTGTTACCATATTTTTTATAGTTATACTTTTAGTTAAGGTACAGGGAGTTGAAGCAGCTAATTTTATTTCTGAAAATAAGATGTCTGATAATGTTTCAATAGAAGATATATCAGGAAAGTTAATTAGGTTTCACGTTATTGCTAATAGTGATAGTGAGAAAGATCAAAATCTAAAGCTTAAAGTTAGAGATAAAGTTTTAGAATATGTACAACCACTTTTAAAAGACAGTAAGAATATAGAAGAATCAAGAGAGATTTTAAATAGGGAAAACGAAAAAGTTCTTGAGATAGCTAGAGAAGTTATAAAAGAAAATGGTTATGACTATTCTGTAGAATCTACCCTAGATAAAGAGAATTTTCCTGTTAAAACCTATGGTAATATTACTTTGCCTCAAGGAGAATATGAAGCATATAGAATAATAATTGGAACTGGTGAAGGCCAAAATTGGTGGTGTGTTATGTTTCCTCCTATATGTTTTGTAGATATAACAAAAGGTGAAGTTGCCTATGAAGAGACTGAAGAGGAAATGAAAAAAGTTTTAGATGATGAAGAATTCAATATGGTGGATAACACTAATTCAGAAAATGTTAGTAGTGAAAAAATAGAAGAGATTAAAGAAGTTAGTGATGCTTTAGCGGATAATACGGAAGATGATAATATAGTAATAAAATTTAAAATAGAAGATATATTGAAAAATCTGTTTAAATAATATTGAATATGGTAGTGAACATATATAAAATATAAGGAGTATAATTTATTTATGTTCACTATTTAATTTTACAGTGAATAGATTGTACCAAGGATAAAATTATTGGATTCTGTTAAGCTGATATGAAAAAATAGCTTAATAATTCGTAGAATTACTCGCTCTTTGAAAATTATATAAGTTTGGATGATTTATTGCATGGCAAACAAGCCTACAATAAATTGGATTTTTGTAGGCTAATCAAAGATATTAATCAATGTTAAGCAGCAACAAACCAAGAGTTCTTATTTGAATCACTAGAGTTAAATCCTGCTACTTGAGCAGGTGTTAATTTACTTAGTGAACCGTGAGGTCTAACGAAGTTATAGTGAAAAATAAATAGTGAAATTAGGTTGTTGGCTTTCTCAAAAGAATTA
>NZ_JPMD01000035.1 GCF_000732635.1 Clostridium sulfidigenes
TATWAAAATGTAGCCATGGCTACATTTTTATACTATATATATTTTAATAAGGAAATGGGGAAACTATATATAAATATATAATCGTGATAAATTTTTTTAAAAGTTTGAGGTGTTATCTATGCAGTTAAGATTAAGGGATATTCTAAGGCGTAAAAACTTTACTCCCGTTCAAATAATAGCTATGGGATTTGCAACTATAATATTTACAGGTGCCCTATTATTAAGCTTACCTATTGCTACTATAAAAGGTGTAGGAACTCCATTTATTGATTGTATTTTTACATCAACTTCTGCAGTTTGTGTTACAGGATTAGTTACTGTAGATACTGGTACTTATTGGAGCTATTTTGGAAAAACAGTAATACTTATTTTGATACAAATTGGTGGTCTTGGATTTATGTCTTTTGCTACACTTTTATCATTAATTATTGGTAAAAAAATAACTCTTAAAGAAAGATTAATTATAAGGGAATCATTAAATTCAACATCTCTTCAGGGAATAGTAAAATTAGCTAGATATATATTAGTATTTACTTTTTCAATAGAATTTATAGGAGCTTTACTGCTTTCCTTTGAATTTATACCTGAGTTTGGAATTATTAAAGGTATATATTATAGTATATTTCATGCAGTTTCTGCATTTTGTAATGCTGGATTTGATCTCATGGGGAATTATAGTAGTTTAACTTCATATAGTGATAATGCTTTGATAATACTTACTATATCTTCTTTAATAGTAATTGGTGGGCTAGGTTTCTATGCATGGAATGATATATTTAATTATAAACGTACAAAAAGATTAACACTACAGACTAAACTGGTAATAGCCGTGAGTGCAGGATTAATTTTATTTGGATTTATAATGTTTCTTGTATTTGAACTTTCTAATCCAGATACTTTAAAGCCTATGGGGATTAAAGAAAAAGTGCTGTCAGCATTTTTTGCATCGGTTTCACCAAGAACAGCAGGATTTAATTCTATAGATTTGACAAAGATGACTATGGCATCTACATTTTTAACCATAATGTTGATGTTTATTGGTGGTTCACCAGGATCAACGGCTGGGGGAATAAAAACTTCTACAGCTGGTGTACTTTTTATGACAATACTATCAGTTATAAATGGAAGAGAAGATACAGAGTTATTTAAAAGAAAAATAAATAAAGAAACTGTATATAAGGCTTTAGCAGTAGTGGTAATAGCATTGGCGTTAGTGTTCACTACAACCATATTATTATCTATTACAGAAAGAGCATCGGGTGCTCCTTTTGAACATTATTTATATGAAGCTACTTCAGCCTTTGGAACTGTTGGGTTAACATTAGGATTAACTCAAGAGCTTACGGCTATAGGCAAGGGTATAGTAGCTCTAACTATGTATGCAGGTAGAGTTGGGCCACTTACATTAGTTGTAGCAATTTCTATAAGAAAAAGTAAAAGAGGAAATTCTATTAAGTATCCAGAAGATAAAATCTTAGTTGGATAAAGGGGGATATATTAATGAGTAAAAAACAATTTATAGTTATTGGTTTAGGTAGATTTGGAACTTCAGTAGCAGAGACTTTATATGCACTTGGTAATGATGTATTAGCTGTAGATATAGATGAAGAAGCTGTTCAAAACATTGCAGAAAGAGTTACTCATGCTGTTCAAGTAGATGCAAATGATGAGGTTAGCCTAAGAGCCCTTGGAATTGGTAATTTTGATGTAGCTATAATTAGTATTGGTTCTGATATTCAAGCTAATATTCTATCTACTCTTTTAGTTAAAGAAATGAATGTTAAGCATATTATAACTAAGGCTAATAATGCATTGCATGCAAAAGTTTTATATAAAATAGGTGCCAATAGAGTTATATTCCCAGAGAGAGATATGGGAATTAGAGTTGCTCATAACCTTTGTTCTTCTAACATACTTGATTATATAGAGTTATCACCAGACTTTAGCATTGCAGAAATTGTTACCCCAAAGGAATGGGAAGGTCACTCTCTAAAAGAGTTAGATTTAAGAGTGAGATACAGTGTAAATGTGGTAGCTATTAAAAGGGATGATAACATAGAGGTATCTCCAGCTGCAGATGAGGTTATACAGGAAGGCGATATAATAGTAGCCATAGGAGGAACTGCTGAGCTAAACGGAATTGAAAGTTTAGTTAGATAAGGAGATTTATAAGTGCAGGTTATAAAAAGTAAGGATAATAATACATTAAAAGAAATTAAAAAATTAAAAGAAAAAAAGTATAGAGTTGAAAATAAGAAGTTTATTGTAGAAGGATTTAGATTTCTAGAAGAAGGTTTTAAATCAGATTTTATTATAGATAAACTTTTTATAAAGGAAAGCTCAGTTGATAAATTTAAAGAAAAATTTTCTTTTTATATTAATAAATATGAAGAAAAATTATTTATTATAAATGACAGTCTATTTAAAAATATTTCAGGTACAGAAAATTCTCAAGGAGTTTTAGCTGTACTTCAAATGAAAGAGGAAAATTTCAATAAAGAAGATGGACTGTATATTTTAGCTGACAAGATACAAGATCCAGGCAATTTAGGAACTATAATAAGAACAGCTCATAGTGCTGGTTGTAGGGGAGTTATTTTAAGTAAAGATACAGTAGACTTATACAATGAAAAAACCTTAAGAGCTACTATGGGTTCCATATTTAATATTCCTATAATCCATGATGAAAATTTAGTTTTCACAAAAAGATTAATTAGTGAAGGGTATAATTTAGTATGCAGTTCCCTTGACACAGAAAAAAACTTTTATGAAGTTAATCTAGTAGATAATGCAATAATAGCTGTAGGTAATGAAGGTAATGGCATTAGTGATGAAGTTATGAATTTAGCTACCTTTAAGGTTAAAATTCCTATGCTAGGAAATACAGAATCCTTAAATGTTGCTATAGCTGCATCTATTATGATATATGAAGGTGTAAGACAAAAGTTAAATAAAAAGTATTAATACTTGAAATTTTTATATATTATATGTATAATGTTTCTATCAAGTTAGGATTTAAATGTTATTTAAGTAAAATAGTATCCAAACTGGTTTAGTAAAATAAAATATTTATACAATGACGAAGAGAGTAGATATATATTTTTATATAAGGGATGAAGAGCCAAAGACTGAAAGCTGTTCTTATAGGATTATATCGAAGTTCACTTCTGAGTACTAATTATGAAGTAATAGTAGTAATTAGCGGCTATGGTCGATAGATTTACTAAGAGGAGTTTTAATAAAACTCAATTAGGGTGGTACCGCGGATTTTCCGTCCCTTTTTAGGGACGGTTTTTTTATGTCTATAAAGCAAAAACTTAATTTCAGAAACTATTATATATACTTGAATTAAGTAAAAATTTCATTAATTATGAAGTTAAAATTTTTTTCCAAAGAAAGTTTTAATCCATAATTTTAAATGAACTCATGAATTTTAGAAAGGAGCTTAGAATATGAAAGAACAATTAGAACAAATTAAAAAAATTGCCCTAGAACAACTAAGTCAAGTAACAGATAAAGCTGAACTTGAAAATATTAGAGTAAAGTATCTAGGGAAAAAAGGAGAGCTTACTGCAATCTTAAGAGGTATGGGAAAACTATCAGCAGAAGAAAGACCGGTGGTAGGTAAAATTGCTAATGAAGTAAGAGAAGAAATAGAAAGTGCCATTGATACAAAGGTAGTAGCTATTAGAAGTGCAGAAAAGACTGAAAAATTAAATAGTGAAGTAATAGACATTTCTATGCCAGGAAAGAAACAAACTATGGGGAAAAAACATCCATTAAGTTTAACTCTTGATCAAGTAAATGATATATTTTTATCTATGGGTTTTTCTATAGAAGAAGGACCAGAAGTAGAGTTTGATCATTACAATTTTGAAGCTTTAAATATACCCAAGGATCATCCAGCGAGAGGAGAACAAGATACTTTCTACATAAATGATAATATAGTATTAAGAACTCAGACATCTCCAATCCAGATAAGAACTATGGAAAATCAAAAGCCACCAATAAAGATGATTGCACCAGGAAAGGTATATCGTTCAGATGCTGTAGATGCAACTCATTCACCAATATTCTATCAAATTGAGGGATTAGTAGTGGCAGAAAATATTACCTTTGGAGACTTAAAGGGAACACTAGAAATGTTTATCCAAAAGATGTTTGGAGATGACATGAAGGTTAAATTTAGACCACACCACTTCCCATTTACAGAACCATCAGCAGAGATGGATGCAACTTGCTTTGTATGTGGAGGTAAGGGATGTAAAGTTTGTAAAGGTAGTGGATGGATAGAAATTGTAGGCTGTGGTATGGTGCATCCACAAGTACTTAGAAATTGCGGAATTGATCCAGAAAAATATAGCGGTTTTGCTTTCGGATTTGGACTAGACAGAATTGTAATGTTAAAATACGGAATTGAAGATATTAGATTATTATATGAAAGTGATATGAGATTTTTAAATCAGTTTTAATATATAAGGAGGAAGATTATGAAGTATCCAGTTAAATGGTTAAAAGACTATGTTGATATAAATGTTTCCCCTGTAGAACTTGCAGATGCATTAAATCTTTCAGGGTCTCATGTTGAAGAGGTTATACTTACAGGAGATGAAATTTCTAATGTAGTTACAGGAAAGATAACAAAGATAGAAAGACATCCAGATGCAGAAAAACTAGTTGTATGTGCAGTGGATATTAACAAAGAGGAAGAAATACAAATAGTAACTGCTGCTACAAATATGAAGGAGCAGGATATTATTCCAGTAGCACTACACGGAGCAACGCTGCATGGCGGACTTAAAATAAAAAAAGGTAAATTAAGAGGAGTAGTATCAAACGGTATGTTCTGCTCAGAAGAAGAGCTTGGAATTGCTGGAGATGAGCCAGTACATGGACTTATGATATTACCTAAAGATACATCTATTGGAGTAGATATCAAGTCTGTAATACCTCTTGAAAGTGCTATTATTGACTTTGAAATAACTTCTAATAGAGCAGATTGCTTTAGTATAATTGGAATGGCAAGAGAAACAGCAGCTACCTTAGGGTTAACTTATAAAATGCCAAATCTTAAATATAGTCAAGAAGATAAAACTAATATAACTGATAGTTATAAAGTAGAAATTAAGAGTCCACTATGTAGAAGATATATGGCTAAAGGAATTAGCAATATAAAGATAGAACCATCACCACAGTGGATGCAAGAGAGATTATTAGAAGCTGATGTAAGACCTATTAATAATATTGTAGATATAACAAACTTTGTTATGTTAGAGTTAGGTCAACCATTACATGCCTTTGATGCTAGAGATATAGTATCTAATACTATAGTAGTTGATACTGGAAAAGATGGAGAAAAATTTGTTACTTTAGACGAAGAGGAAAGAACTATAGATAGTACTATGCTTTGTATAAAGGATGGGGATAAAACTATAGGACTTGCAGGAGTTATGGGAGGATTAAACTCAGAGGTTAAAGAAGATACTTCTATGATAGTTCTAGAAAGTGCAAATTTTAATGGTCTTAATATAAGAAATACATCTAAAAAGTTAGGACTTAGAACAGAAGCTTCAACTAAATTTGAGAAGGATTTAGATCCAAACCTATGTAAGTTAGCTATAGATAGAGTATGTGCCCTAGTGGAAGAATTAGGTGCAGGTAAGATTATGACTGGGGTTATAGATATATATAATGAAGTTAAAGAAACTCATACCTTAGAAGTAGATAGTAACTGGGTTAATAGATTTTTAGGTAGCAATATATCAAAAGAAGATATGAAAAGATATTTAGATGGATTAGATTTGACTACAGAAATTAAAGGTGATGTTTTAGTTGTTAATTGTCCAACATTTAGAAGTGATCTAAATATAAAAGAGGATATAGCAGAGGAAATTGCTAGAATTCATGGATATAATAATTTTGAATCTACCCTTCCTCATTGTGAGGCTATAAAGTCTGGAAAATCAGATAAGCATAAGCTAGAAGATAAAATAATAGAAGCTTTAGTAGCTAGTGGGATAAATCAATCTATAAGTTATTCCTTTGTAAGCAATAAAATTTTTGATAAACTTTTAATTCCACAAGATAGTGAACTTAGAAATGTAGTTGAAATTAGAAATCCTCTAGGAGAAGATTTCAAGGTTATGAGAACTACTACTCTTGCATCAATGATGGAATCTTTAACTAGAAACTATGTAAAGAGTAATGAAAGTGCAATGCTTTTTGAAATAGGTAAAGTATATATAAAAAATACTGATGAAGAGAAGTTGCCAGAAGAAAGAAATATTTTAACCTTAGGAATGTATGGAGCGGGAGATTATTTAGAACTTAAAGGTGTAGTAGAAAATGTACTAGATGCTTTAGGAATAGATAAGGGAATTTTTATTAGAGAAAGTGAGAACCCTAGCTTCCACCCAGGAAAAACTGCTGCATTAAAACTTAGAAATAAAATTTCTGGAGTTTTAGGTGAAATTCATCCAGATGTAAGTGAAAATTATGGTATAGATACAAGATGTTTTGTTGCTGAATTAAATTTAGATATGTTAATGGAATGTGCTAAGATAGACAAAAAACATAAAGCACTTCCTAAATTCCCAGCAGTAACAAGAGATATTGCAGTTTTAGTAGATGATAGAGTTCTAGTACAAGAGATAGAAGACACTATTAAAAAGCAAGGTGGCGGCATCTTAGAAAGTGCTAAACTATTTGATGTTTATAAAGGAAGTCAAATTCCAGACGGTAAGAAAAGTATAGCTTATGCTATAACCTATAGACATGCAGATAAAACTTTAACTGATACTGAAGTAAATAAGGTTCATGATAAGATTTTAAGAAGCTTAGAGCATAAGTTAGGTGCAGAATTAAGATAATTATTAATTATAGTAAGTAGGTGTAAATTTACACCTACTTATTTTTATGGTAAGTTTTATATAAGGCTCCCCTAGTTGATTAAAGTAAAGGGTTTTGTAAGACTTATAAAGGAGTATGACAAGGATTATAAAAATAATTTACGATTTTACAAAAAAGTACTGATAACATTGAATGTGCATACTCATTAATGTACAATTATGGATATATATATATTAAAGTTATAATATTTTACATGTAAAAATATAGTTATATCAGCTAATAGGGGGAAAGTTAAGGAGGGGAAAAGATGAAAAGTTTTTGGGGTATTATTCCACGTTATATTAAAAAGGGGAAAAAAAGAATTACCTTTGTAGCTTTAGGTATTATAGTATCTATGGCACTAATAGTATCCTTAGGCACCATATCAGAAGCTTTAAAGGAATCGCTATATCAGAAGATGAAGGATGATTCAGGAGGAATACATGATATATATTTAGGAACTTTAGGTTATGTTGATTTTGATAGAGTTGCAAAAGAAGAGGTTGTAAAAGAAGTTACTACGGTTTGGCCAATTGGCAGATATGATGTGCCGAATACAGATAATAGTCTTCAAATTTCAGCCTTTAAAGGAAATGCTAAAGATATATTAAATTTAGAATTGCTAGAAGGTAGATATCCAGAAAAAGATAATGAAATAGCTATAGAAAAGTGGATTTTAGATTTATTTCCTAAAAGGTATGAAATAGGAGATAAGATAACTATTCCTTATACCATAGTTCATAGAGGCAGAGGGACAGAGTTTTATTATGAAAATGGTGAAACCGAGTTTATGCTTACAGGGACTTATGATTTTACCTATAGAAACTGGTTCTATCCAAAGGAAGGAAATGCATATATTACACCTGAATTTGGAGCAAAGATATTAAAGGAAAAAAAGCTTACTATGCAAAGTGTGGAAGCTGACGGATATATAATGATAAAACCATCTTATTCTGCTGAGGATGCTGTGAAGAAGTTAATGGAATCAGGATATCCTACAGGCGGATTTTTTGCTAATGAACAAAAGTTAGAATTAAAAAGTGAATATGAAAAATATGATACTATAATGTTTTTTGTTTCATTAATATTAATAGTAATTTCTAGTGTAATAATTTATAACATATTTAATGTTAGTGTATCAGAGAGAACTAAAGAATTTGGTATGCTTAGGGCAATGGGATGTCCTCCATGGAAAATAAAGGCCATGATTTTAATTGAAGGAATGCTTATAACCATTGTATTTATTCCTATAGGAATTTTATTAGGAAACTGGATAACTAGGTATATTATAAAAATGGTCACTGGAATAGAGAATTTAGGTACAGTGAGGACACTGGATACTAAAATTATCTTAGTAGCAATTGTAGTAGGGCTTTTAACTGCATTTATAGGAACTTATTTTCCAGCAAGAAAAGCCTCAATTATCTCACCTACAGAGGCTATAAATGGAGGAGCCAATACTAGTTTACAGAGTAGTAGTATGAGAGGAAGTTTAGATAAATCTATTTTAAAAAAGTTATCTTTTGAAATCAATTTGGCATTTATAAATATAATTAGAAATAAAAAAAGATTTTTATCTACATGTTTATCTTTAATTATAACTATAACCATGTTTATGACAGTAAATTATGTAGTAGGTTCTACAAATCCTGTGGCAATCTTTAAAGATAGCTTCAAGGTAGATTTTAAAGTTGATTCTAAAAGTGGATTATCCGTAGAAAAGGTTTCTTCTGTGGAAGGATTGGATGTAACTTTAAAGCTTAAGAGAAGAGGCACAACTATGGATATTGAAAAAGAAAATTATACAGAAGAAGGATTAAGAATCTATGAAGAATTAGGAAAGTCTACACAGTATATATCACAGTGTATATTTAATGATAGATATTTAATAGAAGTTACAATTTTAGGACGTAGTGATGAGGAGTTAGAAGATTTAAAGAAAAATGTCATTGCTGGTGAGATAGATATAAACAAGATGAAAAATGAAGATATATTAATTCTTGTACAAAATATAGATGGATTGAACTACACTAATTTATCTGTGGGAGATGTGGTACAACCTTCATTTACTAAGTTAAATGATAATGGAGAATTTTTAGGTGGAACTTATCCAGAGTTTAAAGTTGGAGCTATAGTTAGTGAAGATGCAATAAAAGGATTACCCTTAGGTACTCCAAGTACAACAGTACACTCATCAGCAATAATTCTACCTGACTCTGCCATGGAGAAACATATGGAAATGACTAAATATCAATATTGGGAAGGGAATGTTAAGGATGGATATGACTATGAAGAAGTTGAAGAAGAGTTAAGAGCAGCTGTAAATAGTGATAAGGGAGCTACATTATTATCCTATAGAGAAGAATTAGAAAAAATAAAGATAAATAACGCTCAAATAATATTTGCCATGTATAGCATAGTTATTGTGGTAGCTATAGTAAGTGTAATAAACCTTATAAATATCATGAATATGAGTGCCAACATTAGGAAAAAAGAGTTTGGATTCCTAAGAGCTATGGGCCTTAGTGGAAAGCAGGTGAAGAAAATCATAATGTGGGAAGGTGCCATTTATGGAATAGTCTCTTCTGTAATTTCGGTACTATTAACTTTAGGAATTTCAGCAATTATAACTAAGAATTCAGAGCTTTGGCTAGGTCAGATTATAAGCTGGCATATACCAATAGGCCAAATGACTATAATTATAATAGTTACAATTATAATTACACTACTATCATCCATATTACCATCAAGAATATTGTTTAAATCAAGTATTGTTGAGAGTATTAGGGATGTAGAGTAGAAGAGTAATGGAGGAATTAATATGAGTATGGTAAAAACCAGTGGTCTAGCTAAAACCTATGGAATGAATGAAACAGCAGTAAAGGCATTAAAACCTACGGATTTAGAGATTAAAGAAGGAGAATTTGTAGCTATAGTAGGTCCTAGTGGTTCTGGAAAAAGTACGTTGCTTCACCTCCTTGCAGGACTAGATAAGCCTTCAGCAGGAAATGTATTTATTAATGAACAAGATATTTATGAGTTAAGTGAAAATGAGTTATCTAGATATAGAAGACAGAACATAGGATTTATATTTCAAGCCTTTAATTTAATTCCTATACTTTCAGCAGAGGAAAATATAAAACTTCCAGTGTTAATGGATGGTAAAAAGGTAGATGAAGGATATATTAAGGAGCTTATGGATGTTCTTGATATAAAAGAAAGAAGAAAACATCTTCCAGGTGAACTATCTGGAGGACAGCAGCAAAGGGTATCCATTGCTAGAGCACTAGCTAATAAACCGTCCATAATATTTGCAGATGAACCTACAGGAAATTTAGACAGTAAAAATAGTAAAGAAGTATTGCAACTACTAAAATCAACCATAGAAAAGTATAACCAAACACTAATCATGATTACTCACGATGGTAGTATAGCACAAATGGCAGATAGAATTATTACTATTTCCGATGGAATGATTGTAGAGGGTAAATAAGAAGAATGTTACATAACTAATTTAAAAAGATAGTTGTGTAACATTTTTTAATTGCAATGATTTGGTAGTTAGAAAAGAATAATCTTTATAATAAACTGTGGTTTGGTTATATGGTAAAATATTACAATATAAATATGAAATATGTATGATAACATAGCATATTTATATTTAATTAAGTTTTATGAAACATATTGTTGACAAGTATTTGGAATATTTATTAAATACCTTATTTAATAAATAGCTAATATATGTTAAAATGATTATAAGTTTATGCAGATGTAAATTTATAATTAAGAGGGTGTTTATGTGAGCATTATAACAGTTAAGATAAATGGAATGGAATATAACCTTAGAGGAGAAGAAAATGATGAATATCTACAAATGGTTGCTCAATATGTAGATAATAAAATAAATAGTCTAATGTTTAAGAATTCTAAAATAAGTCGTCCTGATGCTACTATTCTTGCAGCAATTAATTTAGGAGATGAGGTTTTTAAAAATAAAGAGGCCTATGAAAGGGCAAATGAAAATTATAAAATGATTGCAAAGGAACAAAAAAATCTTATTTCCGAGGTAGAAGGATTAAAAAGAGATTTACAGGCTGCAAAAAAAGAAAATGAAGACTTAAGAAAAATTAGCACTACGGATAAGGATGAGGAGATAGGAAAGCTAAAGGATGAGGTTACATATCTTAAAGAGCAATTAGAACTTATGGACCAGGTTGTTCAAGAGTTAAAAAAGGATAATAAAAAACAAATGACCTTTAACAAAAAGCTTCTATCTGAAAATAATAATTTAAGATATGACCAAATAGCTAGAGTAAGACAGCTAGAGCAACTTAGTCATGAGATTGAGGATAAAAACCTTCAGCTTATGAAAAATGGACAAGTTAATGTAAGAAAAAAGTAAAAGTTTAGGTGATAATATTATATTTATATATTATCGCCTATTTTTTATTTTAGGATAATTAGCTATATTTATGAATTAAATATAATTTTATTCTTTAATATTGTGATAATTAAAATTTTATGGGCATAGGTATTAGGTAAAACCATAATTCTTAGGGGGATTATACATGAAAGTTTTGCTATGTGCTAGAAGTAATTATATAAATTTAAGTTCAGGAGATACTACTATAATATTTAAAATATACACTTTTTTAAAAGAGAAAGGGGTTAATGTAGATATATGTGGAGCCAATGAGGAGGCTAATTATGATGATTATGATATAGTACATCTATTTGATATTAAAAATATATTTGATGCTTATAAACATTTTAAATTAGCTAGTAATAGTAAATGTAGTATAGTAGTATCACCGATGTATTTTAATATGGAGAAGTTTTTCGAATATAGTGATAATATGGAACGAAAAAATCTATGGAATAATTGCAAAGCTTATAAGGAATTAATTTTGAAGAAGAGTAAAATCATATTTTGCAATAGTATATACGAAAAGTCTTTAATAATCAGGGATTTCACTACAAAGGGAGATATTAAAGTTGTTTATAATGGAGTAGATATAAATTATGATGAGGTTCCTTTATATAATTTTAAGGAGAGATATAATTTAGATAATTATATATTGTGCGTAGGGAGAATTTGTGAAGTGAAAAACCAATTAGAATTGAGCAAGATATGTAATGAAATAGGAGTAGATTTAGTTCTAATTGGGACAGCATCAGAGGAGCGTTACTTAAAAGAATGTTTAGCTTATCCTACTACCCATTACTTAGGATTTATGAATGACTATGATTTGTATAATGCATACACCTTTTCTAATGCTCACGTATTAGCTAGTTTTTCAGAAGTTACAAGTTTATCATCCCTTAAGGCAGCAGCTTATGGATGTAACATAGTGGTTACGGAGGAAGGGGCTTCAAAGGAATATTTTAAGGATATGGCAATATATTGTGATCCTTATAATCATAATAGTATAAAATTAGCAGTAGAGAAAAGTAGGGTAAAAAGAAAAAATAATAAACTAAAAGAATATATAAGATATAATTACAACTTGAATAATATGTTAGAAGGCATATATGAGGGATATTTAAAATTGATGAATTAAGATGTATAGGGGCTAACCAATAAAAAGGTATTAGCTCCTATTATTTTTTACAGTTTGTAACAAAGAGAATTGTGATATAATAATCCATGAGAAGTAAAAAATAAGTACTAATAAAATAAGTATGACTTTTTTAATATAGAATAAAGACATTTCTTATTGATAGGAGTTGAGAACATATGGATAAAATAGAATTATTAGCGCCAGGTGGAAGTAAAGAAAGCATATATGCTGCTGTTCAAGGTGGTGCAGATGCTATATATATGGGCGGGAGTAAGTTTTCTGCTAGAGCCTATGCAAATAATTTTAATGAAGAAGAATTAATAGAAGTAGTGAATTATTGTCATTTATATAATGTTAAAGTATATATAGCCTTTAATACTGTGATAAAAGAAGACGAGTTAGATGAAGCTTTAGAATATGGGAAGTTTTTATATGAAATTGGTGTAGATGCTATTATAACTCAAGATATGGGATTATTTAAAATTATAAAAGAAGCTATACCAGATTTTGAAATTCATGCATCCACACAAATGACTATACATAATGGAGAAGGGGCTATATTTTTAAAGAATGAGGGCTTTCAAAGAATAGTTTTATCAAGGGAGTTAAGTCTAGATGAAATAAGATATATTTCAAAGGACTTAGATATAGAAACAGAAATATTTGTCCATGGAGCATTATGTATAAGTTATTCTGGACAATGTCTTATGAGTAGTATCATAGGAGGAAGAAGCGGAAATAGAGGAAGATGTGCGCAGCCCTGTAGATTACCTTATACTATAATAAAAAAATCTAGTGGAGAAAATAGAGAAGGGTATCTATTAAGTCCAAAGGATACTTGTACTATAGATGAAATTAAAAGTTTAATTGAAAGTGGGACTTCATCATTAAAAATAGAAGGTAGAATGAAAAAGCCTGAATATGTAAGTGGTGTTGTAACTACCTATAAAGAAGCTATAGATAGTGTGTATCATAACAAAAGTTTTGAGATAGCACCTAAAAAGGCCATACTAAATCAATTATTTAATAGAGAGGGGTTTTCCAAGGCATATCTTAGAGGAAACATTGGAAGAGACATGATGGCATATAATTGCCCCAAAAATACAGGAGTATTTTTAGGCACCGTTGAAAAAGATTTAACCATACAGCTTCAAAAGAATATAAAAGCTCAAGATGGAGTTAGAACTGATAATAGTGGATTTACAATCACAAATATTTTA
Source organism: Clostridium sulfidigenes (assembly GCF_000732635.1). GTDB lineage: Bacteria > Bacillota > Clostridia > Clostridiales > Clostridiaceae > Clostridium_J > Clostridium_J sulfidigenes. Next base: position 13,670 of record NZ_JPMD01000035.1, read on the forward strand.
AAGGGGAAAGAAAAGGTTAAAGAGGCCTTTGAAGGCGAAAAAGTGAAGCTTATGCCTACTAAATATAAGGTTGGAGATAAAGTATATGTAACTTCAGATACTGAACTTTTAACTAAACTTCAAAAAAATTATGAAGATATTTATGGTGTAAAGTTACCCTTAACTATAAAGGTTAGATTTGCTCCAGGAGAAAGATTTTATTTATCTACGGTTTATCAGGAAAAAGAATTTGAAGTCTATGGAGAAAATGTAGAGGTTGCAGCTAATAAGCCTATGGATAAGGAAGCCATAATTAAAAATCTCAATAAGTTAGGGGATACTCCTTTTAAACTAGAAAACATTGAATTTGAAACCTTTGAAGAAGGATTTTTAAGGGTATCATCTATAAATAGTGTAAGACGTGAGCTTATTGAAGATATAATGAAGTATATTAAAATTCGTGATAAACGGCATGTGGAAGAAAAGGCTTATAAAGAATTTAATAGGAATTCTAAAGAAGCTAAAGATATATTTAATGATGAGTATCTAATATGCGTTAAAACTCTAGAACAATTAAAAAGTGTATTAAGTTTTATAGGTGAAAATCCAGATATAGCTCCAGCTATAGGAGTAGATTTATTTAAAAAGGGTGAAGGTTTTAATTTAGAAGAAGTAGATTATGAAAATTTATATATGATTGTTCCTAATATAATAAAAAGTGAATTTAATTTAGTTACTGAAGCTATAGAAAAGAATATTTCTAAAATTAAGGGGTTAATTACAGCTAATTTAGGTATAATAAATGTGTTTAAAAACAGACTTAACATAATTGGAGATTATAAGTTAAATATTTTAAATAGTGAAAGCTATGATTTTTATAATAGGTATACAGATATATCAGCTTTAAGTGTAGAACTTAACAATAAAGAAATGTTTTCTATAGCTAAAAATATTAAAACTCCAGTACAAGTAGTAGTTTATGGTAAGTATGAACTTATGGTAAGTGAATACTGTGTAATTGGTAGTACCTTTGGTGATAAGAGCTCTACTTCAAACTGTAATTTCAGATGTGACAAGGATAAATTTGTATTAAGAGATAGGATGAATGAAGAGTTTCTGGTTACTACGGATAAATATTGTAGAAGCCATATATATAATGCATTACCTGTAAATATAGTTCCATTCATTAAGGAATTAAGGAAAAATAATATTAACAATTATAGAGTTGACTTTATAGATGAAGATTATAATCAGGTTTTAAAGGTGATGGAATATATATTTAAAGATGAAGATGTAGATTTAGGGAAAACTACAAAAGGACATTATAAGAGGGGAATTGAATAGAAAGTAGGGGATAAGAAATGAATGAAAAGACCTTTAAAGTACTTGAGTATTATAAAATCAAGGAAATATTAAAAAAGTATACAGTTACAAAAGCGGGGAAAGATTTAATTGATAATCTGAAACCATATAACAATCTCTATGAAATCAAAGAGCATTTAGAGGAGACTAAGGAAGCATTAATTTTATTAACTACAAAAAGTGCACCACCCTTTGAAGGAATATATGATGTTAGGGAAGCGCTTTTAAGAGCTAAGAAAAATTCTACACTTATGCCAGTAGAATTACTTAGAATTGGTAATATGCTTAAAAGTTCTAGAAATTTTAAAGAATATGTACAGAGTAAGGACGAGGAAACAACTTATAGAGTTTTGGAAGATATAATAGCAGGTATAGTTCCCTTTAAGAATATTGAAGATGAAATCTTTAGAGCTATTATTGGAGAGGATGAAATTGCAGATAGAGCTAGTGAAACTTTATTTATAATTAGAAAGAAACTAAAAGATAAAAGCTCTTCCATTAAAGACAGAGTTAATAGCATGGTTAGAACCTACTCTAAATATCTTCAAGAAAGTCTTTATACTGTAAGAGGAGATAGATATGTACTTCCTGTAAGATCTGAGTACAAAGAACAGGTTAAGGGTTTGATCCATGACCAGAGTGGTACAGGTGCTACATTATTTATAGAGCCTATGGGACTAGTAGATCTTAATAATGAAATAAGAGAACTTAGAAATAAAGAAAAGGCAGAAATAAATAGAATTCTTAAGGAACTTACCTTAAAAGTTGCAGGCAACATTGATGTTATAGAGAATAATGGAAGTATTATATGGGAATTAGATTTTATATTTGCAAAAGCTAAATATGCCAATGAATTAAATTGTATATGTCCAGAGGTAAATGATAAAGGAATTATAGATTTAATAGAGGCTAGGCATCCTTTAATAGACCAAAAGGTAGTAGTACCAAGCACTATTTATCTTGGTAGAGAGTTTACTTCTTTAGTTATTACAGGTCCTAATACAGGAGGTAAAACTGTAACACTTAAAACTGTAGGTTTAATAGAGCTTATGGCTATGAGTGGAATGATGATTCCTGCAAGAGCAGGTTCAGCTGTTAGTGTATTCTCAAATATATTTGCTGATATTGGTGATGAACAAAGTATAGAACAAAGTTTATCTACTTTCTCATCTCATATGACTAATATAGTAAATATTATTAATGAAGCAGATGAAAATACTTTAGCACTTTTTGATGAGCTTGGTTCAGGAACAGATCCAACGGAGGGTGCAGCTCTTGCTATGAGTATTTTGGATAATTTAAGGGATAGAAATACAAAAATAGTAGCAACTACCCACTATAGTGAACTTAAAGGTTATGCTTTAAAAACTGTTGGAGTAGAAAATGGCTCTGTAGAATTCGATGTTGAAACTTTAAGACCAACTTATAATTTGCTTATAGGTGTGCCAGGTAAATCTAATGCCTTTGAAATATCAAGAAGGCTTGGTCTTCCAGAGTATATTATAAATAGTGCTAAAGAAAATATATCCACTGAGAGCTTAAAGTTTGAAGAGTTAATACAAAATCTTCAGCAAAAGAGCATTAAAGCAGAAAATGATGCTAGGAAGGCAGAAGGGTTAAAAGCAGAAGCAGAAAAACTAAAAAATAAATATGAAGAAAAGTTATATAAGTTCGAAAATGTTAGAGAAAAAGCTATCTATGAAGCACAACGAGAAGCTAAAGAGCTTATAAAAGCTGCTAAGGAAGAAGCTGATTCCATTGTTAAAAACATAAGAGAACTTGAAAAGTTAGGCTATTCTTCAGAAGCAAGAACTAAAATAGAGAATGAAAGAAAGAAGATAAAGGATTCTCTTGATAACATGGAAGAAAAATTAAGTAAAAAAGATGAGCCTAAGGGAGAAGGATTAACCTCTGTAACTCAAGGACAGGAGGTATATCTTCCATCTTTAAATCAGAATGTTATAGTAGTATCCGAGGTGGATAATAAGGGAGAAGTTCAAGTTCAAGCTGGAATAATGAAAATCTCTGTAAAGCTTAAGGATTTAAGGAAGGGAAAAGTGTCTAGTGAAAATAAGAAAAAAGCTAAGGTTCAAAGAAGAGAAGCTAAGCTTAATCTAAAAGCAGTATCATCTTCAGTAGACTTAAGGGGTATGGATTCCGAGGAGGCTATTTATACCACAGATAAGTATTTAGATGAAGCTTATCTTGGTGGTCTGGGCGAAGTTACAGTAATTCATGGTAAAGGAACAGGAGTACTTAAGAGTTCTATAACTGATTTATTAAAACATCATCCCCATGTTAAAAGCTATAGACTTGGTAATTATGGAGAAGGTGGAACAGGAGTTACTGTGGTTGAGTTAAAGTAATACTAGAGTATAGGGGTTGACGAAATGATTTTGGTAAGTGGATGTCTTTGTGGTATTAACTGCAAATATGACGGTAACAATAATTTAAATGAAAAAATTCTTGAACTTTTAAGACAAGGGAAGGCTATACCAGTATGTCCAGAGCAACTTGGAGGACAGGCGACTCCTAGAGAAGCTCATGAGATTGTAAATGGTGATGGTGCTATGGTTTTAGATGGAAAATGTAGGGTTTTAGGAAGAGATGTAAGTGATGATGTAACTGGTGAATTTATTAAAGGTGCAGAGGAAACATTAAATATAGCTAGAGAGTTAAAAATTGATACAGCTATTTTAAAGGCAAGGAGTCCATCATGTGGCAGAGGAATTATATATGATGGTACTTTTTCAGGTGGTAAAAAAACAGGTAATGGAGTAACAGCAGAGCTTTTAATTAGAAATAATATAAAGATTTATACTGAAGATGAATTAGATAAATTCTTTGAGGAAAATAATATTTAATTTTATAGTTAGGTGGGGATTTTATGAATTATAGTGATGTTAGAAAAGAAGCTAGAGTTAATTTAAATAATAGTTGTAAAGTATGTAATGTATGTAATGGAATTGTTTGTGCAGGAGAAGTCCCAGGTATGGGTGGAAAAGGTACTGGAAATGCATTTACAGAAAACATTAGAGCTCTTGAAAGATATAAGCTTAATATGCGCGTAATTCACGATGCTAAGGATCCAGATACAGCTATTGAGATTTTTGGTAAGAAGTTAGATATACCAGTTTTTGCAGCTCCAGTTTCAGGAACTACTCTTAACATGGGTGGAAAGTATTCTGAAGAAGAGTATATTTCTTGGGTTATTGGAGGTACTTTAGATGCAGGTATATACCCAATGGTAGGAGATACAGCAGTAGATACATTTTTAACAACTAATTTAAAAGTGTTAAAGGAGTTTAATGGTGAGGGTATTGTATTTATAAAACCATGGGAAAATAAAAATATAATTGAAAAGATAAAATTAGCAGAGGAGTCAGGAGCATTTGCCGTAGGCGTGGATATAGATGCCTGTGGACTTATAACTTTAGCTCTTCATGGGAAGCCAGTAATGCCTAAAGGAGTAAAGGAGATAAAGGAATTAGTTAATAGTACTAAACTTCCATTTATACTAAAGGGAATTATGACAGTAGATGAAGCATTACTTGCAGTAGAAGCAGGTGTAGATGCTATAGTAGTTTCTAACCATGGAGGTAGAGTTTTAGATGAAACTCCAGGTGTAGCAGATGTTCTTGAAGATATTGCAAAAGCAGTAAAAGGTAAAGTTAAGATTTTAGCTGATGGAGGAGTAAGAACAGGAGTAGATGTACTTAAATTCTTAGCCCTTGGTGCAGATGCTGTATTAATAGGAAGGCCTTTTGTAACTGCATCCTTTGGTGGTAAAAGAGATGGTGTAAAAACTTATGTTCATGGATTAAAGGGAGAGTTGAAATCTGCTATGGTACTTACGGGATGTAAAGATGTAGATAGTATAGATAAGAGAATTATATTCCAAAGAAAATAATCGAATAAGTAAAGTTTTTTAAAGTAATAAAAATTTTTAATAGATATCTTAAATTGTATAATTTAAGATATCTATTTTTGTTAATTTTAAATAAAAAATACACTATTACACTTTAGCAGTTAAAATTGACTCAGAAAGGATTACACATTATACTTAAAAGTAAGAAAATATAAAATATTATAAAAAAAAGTGTTGGATATCTACTACTTATTTCAATTTTTTAGTAAACCTATACATAAGGAGTGAAAATATGGTTAAAAGTTTAGAAGAATTGTTAGAATTAGCAAAGAAAAAAGAAAAGAAAACTATGGCAGTAGCAGTAGCACAAGATAGTGTTGTTCTAGAGGCAGTTATAAAAGCAGTGGACATGGGTATCATAAATGCCATATTAGTTGGAAATGAAGATGAAATTAAAACTATATCAAAAGATTCTAATGTAGACTTATCTAGAGTAAGAATAATTAATGAGTGTGACATAATTAAGGCTGCAGCAAAAGCTGTGGAATTGGTGACAAAGGGTGAAGCTAACTATGTAATGAAGGGATTACTTGGAACTTCAGATTTATTAAAAGCTGTACTTAATAAGGAAGCAAATCTAAGAACAAATAATCTACTATCTCATGTAATGGTATATGATGTAAAGTCTTATGATAAGCTATTACTTCTTACAGATGGAGGAATGGTGCCATATCCAGAACTGAAAGACAAAATAGGAATAATAAAAAATGCAGTAACAGTGTCAAAAGCACTAGAAATAGATATGCCAAAGGTAGCACCGATTTGTGCTGTTGAAGTGATTAATCCATCAATGCAGGCAACTTTAGATGCTGCAGCTCTTTCTGCAATGAATAAGAGAGGACAAATTAAAGGTTGTTTAATAGATGGACCACTGGGACTAGATAATGCTATATCTAAGGAAGCTGCTCACCATAAAGGAATTGTAAGTGATGTAGCCGGAGAAGCAGATATACTTCTTGTACCTAACATTGAAGCTGGAAACTTTTTAGGAAAGTCTATGACTTATTTTGCAGGCGCAGAAAGTGCTGGGGTAATTGTAGGTGCAAAATGTCCTGTAGTGTTGGTTTCTAGAGCAGATAGCGCAAAGTCAAAGCTCTATTCAATAGCATTAGGCAGCATTTTAGTGTAAATAATTATCGAGGAATAATTGAAGTAGGGTAGTTATTAATTATTAAAAGATAAATTTTAATGGGGGAATGAGAATATGAAAAAGGTTATAATGACTGGTAATGAAGCCATCGCTAGAGGTGCCTATGAAGCTGGATGTCATGTAGCATCAGCTTATCCAGGAACACCTAGTACAGAAATATTAGAGAACTTTGCATTATATGAAGGTGTATATGCAGAATGGGCACCAAATGAAAAGGTTGGTTTTGAAGTAGCGTCAGGTGCATCTATTGGAGGAGCAAGAGTGCTTACTACAATGAAGCATGTAGGACTTAATGTGGCTGCTGACCCATTATTTACTATGGCATATGAAGGAGTTAACGGAGGTTTTGTAGTTGTAACTGCTGATGATCCAGGAATGCACTCTTCTCAAAATGAGCAAGATAACAGATTTTATGCTCCTCATGCTAAGGTTGCAATGGTTGAACCATCAAACTCACAAGAATGCATTGACTATATGAAGGAAGCATATGAAATAAGTGAAAAATTTGATACATTAGTTTTATTTAGAGTTACAACTAGAATTTCACACTCTAAAACAGTAGTAGAGGTTGGAGATAAACAAGCTGTAGAAGTGAAGCCATATGAAAAAAATATTAAAAAATATATAATGACTCCAGGTCATTCAAAAATTAAACACTATGAAGTAGAAGAGAGATTAGAGAAGCTAAGACAATATTCTAATACTACAAAGCTTAATAGAATGGAAATGGGCAATACAAAGATAGGTATAATTACTAGTGGTATTTCTTATGAATATTGTAGAGAAGTTTTTGGAGATAATGCATCATACCTAAAGATAGGTTTCTCTTACCCATTACCAGATGAAATGATTAAAGAGTTTGCATCTAAGGTAGAAAAATTATATGTAGTAGAAGAGAATGATCCATACTTAGAAAATTCAGTTAAAGCTTTAGGAATTAGCTGCATAGGTAAGGAAGTTATTCCTATATGTGAAGAACTAAATCCAGACATTATTAGAAGAGGTATTTTAGGAGAAGAAAATAAAATAACTTATACAGCAGATACTAATCCACCTTCTAGACCACCAGTACTATGTCCAGGATGTCCTCACAGAGGAATATTCTATGCAGTATCAAAATATAAGGATGTAATAGCTTCTGGAGATATTGGATGCTATACCCTTGGTATGAATGCACCACTTAGTGTAACTGATACTGTAATTTGCATGGGTGCTTCTATATCAGCGGGTGTAGGAATGGAAAGAGCTAGTATAGTAGCTAATAGAGAAGATAAAAAGGTATTTGCATTTATTGGAGATTCAACGTTCTTCCATTCAGGAGTAACTGGATTAATTGAAAGTGTTTATAACAATACACCGATAGTAACTGTAATTCTTGATAACAGAATCACAGGAATGACAGGGCACCAAGAAAATCCAGGAACAGGTAGAACCCTTCAAAATAGAGAAGCTCCAATGGTAGATATTGAAGCTTTAGTCCTTGCATGTGGTATTAAAAAGGAAAATATAAAGGTAGTAGATCCATATAAAATAGAAGAAACTTCAAAGGCTGTAAAAGAAGCTCATGATAGCACAGAACCTTTTGTAATTATTACAAAACAACCTTGTGCTTTAATAAAAGACGTATTGAAGAAAAGAGCTAACTTAAAGTGTAAAGTTGATGCAGAAAAATGTAAGAAGTGCAAAATGTGCTTAAAAACAGGGTGTCCAGCATTGAAATTCCAAAATGGTGTAGTGGAAATAGATGAAAGCATGTGTAATGGTTGTGAAATATGTAAGCAAGTTTGTCCATTTGATGCTATAGAAAAGGTTGGTGAATAATATGAAGGAAGTAAAAAATATATTATTTATAGGTGTAGGAGGACAAGGAACTATCCTAGCTTCAAAAATATTATCTGAAGGCTTATTAAGAAATTGCTATGATGTTAAAATGTCTGAGGTTCATGGAATGGCTCAAAGAGGAGGAAGTGTTACTACTCAAGTTAGATTTGGAGAAAAGGTATATTCTCCTTTAATAGAAAAAGGAAAAGCTGATGCCATAGTTGCTTTTGAAAAAAGTGAAGCACTAAGAGCACTACCTTATTTAAAAGAAGGTGGACATTTAATAGTAAATGATTATGAAATTCATCCTGTACCAGTACTAATAGGACTAGAAAAATATCCAGAGGGTGTAAATGAGGCACTAAGATCTACAGCAGAAAATACAGTTATAATTAAAGCTGCAGAAATTGCAAAAGATCTAGGTAATATGAAAGCACAAAACGTTGTATTACTAGGAGCGTTACTTAAAGCCTTAGATATAAAGGAAGTAAATTGGGAAGAGGTTGTAGCTTCATTAGTGCCAGCAAAGGCTGTAGAGTTAAATAAGAAAGCTTTAGTTGCAGGAATGGAAGTATAGATGAAAATCTGAAGAGTTAATTTCATGGTTAAACTTGTTCATTATTATTGGGGTTGGAATAAGTTTCTATAAAATATTAGCTTTACTCTATTATATATAGGTAAAGCTAATATTTTTTATATAAGCAATAAATTTATATTATTTTCATTATTTTCTGATATAATATATTATAATAAAAGTCTGAAAAGTACATCTAATGATAATAAGAATATATTAAGTTTAGTGGTTACTATTCATAATTATATAAGTAAAATTACTATGGGAGGATAATTAATGGGAATATACAAAGCACCAAATTCAGAAGAAAAAAAAAGCTATAAAAAAATATAGTAAGTTATTTGAAGATATTAAGATATCTGAGCCAGCGCTATTTTTGGGAAATACATATAAAGAGGTAATATTTGAAAAGAAAGGTATTGCCAGCTTAATTGGTAAGAAAAAGGGATATATATATATTGATGCAAATAATAAAGTAGTAGAAGATGAGAAAACAATAATGAGACTAGGAAGAATATTCTTTTTTATGGAAGCATTCTTAAATGATGATAATGGTAGTATAATTAAGGCTCTTCAAAATGAAGAAGAAGTAGAAAAAAATAAAACTGATTTGGAATTAATGATGAAAGGCTTTGAAATCATTGAGAAAATGAATAAAAAATATGATATTGAACATAACGAAGTTGTAAAAGTTAAAGATATATTATCAAAACTAATAGAGCTTAGAGCTAAAACTAACTTGAAATTACAAGATTTTCTTAAGGTAGTACAGGAAGAAACATCAAAACAGAAATACTTTGATGAAAATATTATTGAAGCATGTATGCCAGCATATAAAGAAGTGATGACATGTAATTATGAAAAGGTAAAACTTATAGCAAAAGGAGCTTCAAGTTATAATTACTTAAAAAAGGCTGCAGAGAAAGTAAGAAAAAAATATACTATAAGATTTAATGTAACTTATACAGAGCCATTAATGAAGGTAAACTATATGATGGGTTATTTTGAAAGTTTAATTAGAGCTTATGAAAGCATTATTAACATGTCTTATAATCAGTATGCAAAAAGTATAGTAAATTCAGGAAAAACCAATGCTGAATTTAAATTATTAGAGTTGAGAAATAAGAAAAAAAATTAACAGAGCAATACAATTAAAGATTAATAAAAATAATTAAAGGTATGTATCTGAGAGATATCATACCTTTAATTATTATAATTTATATAATATAAAATTCACATTTATTATTCAACGTTAATAAATACTGCATCCTCATCTTTAACTACATTTATATACTCAACTTCAGGATCTTCAGTACCTTGAACATAAAGACCAGTATCTTTTAGTTGTTGCACATAATCTACAATTTCTTGTGTAATTTTTTCTCCTGGGCATAGTACAGGTATTCCTGGTGGATAAGCCATTAGAAATTCACCACTAATCATGCCTACGCTATTTTTAATTCTAACAGAAGTTTTAACGCTGTTAAAGGCTTCGTTAGGAATTTGTATTTGTTCAGGAATGGAAGGTATGTCTATGAAGTCTGCTTTAGCAGTACCCTTGCCATAGTAGTCATCACTGATTTCTCTCAAAGCCCTTAAAAGTCTTTCCATGCCCTCTTCAGTATCACCAAAGGAACCTACAATAAGGACATTATATAAATCTGAAAGTTCCATTTGAATATGATACTTATTTGTCAAAATCATATCTAAATCATAACCAGTTATACCTAAATCTCTACAAGTTATTGTAATTTTAGTTGGATCAAAGGCATATGCTCCAGGAACTCCTAAAATTTCTTCACCAAAGCAATAGAAACCAGGAATTTTATTAACTTCATCTCTAACATAATTAGAAAGTTCTATTGTTTTATCTAGTAATTCTTCTCCATTTAATGCAATTTGTCTTCTAGCAGTATCTAATGAAGCCATTAGAATATAAGAAGGCGAAGTTGTATGCATTAAGTTTAAAACCTGTTTTACTCTTGGGATACTTACTCTTTTAGAGTTAACTTGAAGTAAAGATCCTTGAGTTAAAGCACCAATAATTTTATGAGTACTTTGAGCACAAATATCAGCACCAGCTTCCATGGCAGACATAGGTAAATTTTTATTAAAGTTTAAATGTGGTCCATGAGCCTCATCAACTATTAAAGGAATATCATATTCGTGGACGATATCAGCAATTTGCTGAATGTCTGTAGACACACCATAATAGGTTGGATTGATTATAAGAACAGCTTTAGCATCTTTGTTAGCTTCCAATGTAGTTCTTACTGTTTCAGGTGTAACTCCATTTGCAATTCCTATCTTTTTATCTAACTCAGGTTGCATATATACAGGGATAGCACCAGCTAAGATAATTCCTCCAGTAATGGATTTATGAACATTCCTAGGAATTATTATTTTGTCCCCAGCACCCACTACAGAAAGAATCATTGCTTGAATGGCTCCGGATGTTCCATGAACAGAGAAAAAGCATGCATCTGAACCGTAGGCATCAGCAGCTAATTCTTGAGCTTTTTTTATAGGGCCTGTTGGATGATGATAACTATCTACTAGTTTAAAAACTGTAACGTCAATCTTAAATGGATTTTCGCCCATGAAGTTTTTAAAATCTATGTCTACTCCAACGCCTTTTTTATGCCCAGGAACATGGAATGGAAGAGTGTCTCTATTCACATATTCCATTAAGGCATCAAATAATGGGGTTTCATTTTGGTTTAACTTATACAATTCCATACCCTCTTTCTAATTTATAAAGTATAGAGATATCAATAATATAATTTAGTGACCTCCCTATAATAATTTTACTCCCAATATAATATTTATAAAGTTATAAAACAAATTTATTATAGAATAATATTAGTATCAATGCAATAAGATTTTAGTTTATAATTAAATATTTATAATGTTTTACTTATTATATGAGTTATAAGATTATAAATGTATAATAAAGCATGTAAATTTTATGTACTTATTAAATTGTGTTATATAAAACATGAAAAAATTACGAAAATATTACTTTATACAAAAAACAGATGATTAAAAATAAAATAAATGGTAATATAGTTTAGTGGAATAAATTAAAAAATATAGAATAGTAAGAAGGTGCATTATGAGTAATGAAAATTATTTTTTAGAAAAACTTGAGAAAATGCTATTTCTTGAAATAAAAAAAGGTAGCAAAATAAATGAATATGTATTTAAAGATAATATATATCTACCAGTAAATTCAGATAAAATAGTTTCCAAAACTAAAGAAGGAGATGATTTATCTAATATTCCTGTTAATTTTTTTATAGAGGGAATTTTTTATGCACTAGGAGCAGATAAAAACTTTAAATTTAATCATGTATATAAGGAAATAATAAAATCCATTCCTAATAGCGTTAATTATATAAAAGGAAAAATATTTGAGAATATTAAAAATGAAAAGTATGAAGATGGGTATATATTATTAAAAGGATTATTGGAAGTTGAAGTTACAACAGATAATTTGAATAAAGCTTTTATTTTAATTGACGGAATGAGAAAAAATAATATTGTATTTAAAGAAGAGATTATTAAACTTATTGAACTTGGAAAAGAGATTAAGGATTATCCACAACCATATTATTATTCAGCCCTAGTAAGTTATGAAGATAAAGATTTTGAAAAAGCTCATTTTAATATTAAACAATATATATCATTGGGAGGAAATGTCAATGAAGAGGTTGAGGTATTAAAAGAGAATCTAGATATAATCAATTCTTTTGATAAGGGTAAAGAACTTGTATATGAAGAGCCGAAGAAAGCGTTAGAAGTATTATTACCACTAATAGATGTATTAGGGGATAGTGCTGAGATATTTTATTATATTGCAGTTTCTTATAGAATTTTACAAAACTATGAAAAAGCTATATACTATTTAAATGAAGCATTATCTATAGATAGTAACTATGTTCAGGTGTTTAATGAACTAGGAATAAACTATGCTTGCTTGAATGATTTTGAAACTGCAATTAAGTATTTAAGGAAAGTATTTGAAGTTACCAAATCTATTGAGGTATGCACTAATTTAATAATGTGTTATATAAATATTAAGGATTTTAATCAAGCAAAAATACATTTAGATATAGCTAAAAAATTAGATCCAGAGGATGAAATTGTAAAGGAGCTTGAAGAGACATTAGGATAATCAAATGAATAAGAACGTATCAATATAATAATATAAATAATTAAATAACATTTTATGAATAACTTTGAATGGAATTGTGTTTATATGTAAAAAACAGTATAATAACTGTGATAAACTTTTGAAATCTGCTGTTAAAACACATTGACCTATTTGATTACCATAATTGATTTAGGAAGTGAAATTATGAAAAAAGAAAATAAAATTATAGTTTTAGATGTAATTCTTGTCGTAATAAGTTTGTATATGGCTTTGCTTCTAAAATTTGACTTTAGGATTCAACCTGATTATATAGAGTTTTTTTTACTATCAATAATTCCAGTTGTAGTATTAACTATTATATTTAACGTTATATTCAAGTTGTATAGTAATATTTGGAAATATGCATCTGTTGAGGAGTTATTATCTATAGTTTATTCTATGACAGCTTCTAATATAGCATTTATAATATATGGATATTTTATAAGCCATACCATGTTAAAAAGTAGATTTTTCAGATTCCCCATTACAGTTCATATTATATTTTGGTTATTAAGCGTCATAAGTTTAGGTGGAGTTAGATTTTTATATAGAATCATGGAGAATAATGGGACAGATAAAGGGCAAATTAATAAAATAAAGAACTTATTAATTATAGGCGCCGGAGATGCTGGAGCTATACTCATAAAAGAAATAAAAAATAATAGTACCTTGCACTATAAAATTGTAGGTTTGATTGATGACAATGTTAATAAGATAGGTAAGAGAATTCATGGAGTAAAGGTTATAGGAGATAGAAATAAAATTATATCTTTTTGCAAGCAAAACAAAGTTGATGAAATAATGCTTGCAATGCCATCAGTAGATAAGAATACTAAGAAAGAAATTTTAGATATATGTAAGCAGGTAACAAAAAATATTAAAACTATGCCAGGTATTTATAAAATTATTGATGATAACATAAATGTAAATCATATGAGAGATGTGAACATTGATGATTTATTAGGAAGAGAATCAATTAAACTAAAATCAGAGCACATAGATAGATATATAAAAAATAAAACAATACTAGTTACTGGTGGTGGTGGGAGTATTGGGTCTGAAATTATTCGACAAATAGCAAAATTCTCACCTAAGAAAATAATAATTCTGGATATATATGAGAATAATGCCTATGATTTAGAAATGGAATTTAACAGAAACTATCCAGAAATAAATAAACAAGTAATTATTGCTTCTGTAAGAGATACGATAAGAATAGATCAAATATTTCACGATCACAGACCAGATGTGGTATTCCATGCAGCAGCCCATAAACATGTACCTTTAATGGAGGGAAATGCAGGGGATGCTATTAAAAATAATATTTTAGGTACATATAATGTAGCTAAATGCTGTGATAAATATAATGTTAAAAAGTTTGTTTTAATTAGTACAGATAAGGCAGTAAATCCAACTAATGTAATGGGAGCTACTAAAAGATTTTGTGAACTTATAATTCAAGCTTTTAATGAAGTTAGTAAAACCGATTATGTAGCAGTTAGATTTGGAAATGTCCTTGGAAGTAATGGTTCAGTAATACCACTATTTAAAAAGCAAATTGAAAAGGGTGGACCAGTAACTGTAACCCATCCAGAAATAACAAGGTTCTTTATGACTATTCCTGAGGCTGCTCAATTAGTTATTCAAGCTGGTGGTCTTGCAGATGGTGGAGAGATATTTGTATTAGATATGGGTAAACCGGTTAAAATGGTTGATTTAGCAAGAGATTTAATAACGCTATCTGGATATAAGCCGGATGTAGATATTAAAATAGAATATGTGGGATTAAGACCAGGAGAAAAGTTGTATGAAGAGCTTTTAATGGATGAAGTAGCACTCACATCTACAGAGCATAATAAAATTTTTGTAGAAAAACCTAAAGATGCTACTATAGAATTTATTGAAGAAGCTATAAAACAGTTTAGAAATGTAGATAATATGACTAAAGAAGAAATAATAAAATTGCTTGAAGAAAAAGTTCCTACATATAAAAGAAAGAAAGACTAAGATATGTAACGAATTGTGTAATGTAATAAATTACTAATGGGAGGAACGATTATGAGTCAATTAAAGGAAGAATTATTATTAAAATTAAAGAATAAAACAGCTAAACTAGGTGTAGTTGGTCTTGGATATGTAGGACTTCCTCTAGCAGTAGAAAAAGCTAAAGCTGGATATGAAGTTATAGGATTTGATGTTCAAGATAAAAAAGTTGATATGGTTAACAATGGAGAAAATTATATAGGTGATATAGTAGATAATGACTTATCAGCCCTTGTTATAGCAGGTAAGCTAAAAGCAACTACGAATTTTAGCTTCATAGAAGAAGTAGATACAGTATGTATAGCTGTACCAACACCTCTTGATCTTTATAAACAGCCGGACTTATCCTATGTAGTTAACTCAACAAAAGATGTAGCAAAATACTTAAAGCGAGGAATGCTTATAGTTCTTGAGAGCACAACCTATCCTGGAACAACGGATGAAGTTATAAAACCAATTCTTGAAGAAAGTGGATTAAAATGTGGAGAGGATTTCTTTTTAGCATTTTCACCAGAAAGAGTAGATCCTGGTAATAAAGAATATAACACTAAAAATACACCTAAGGTTGTAGGTGGATGTACACCAGATTGTACTGAGGTTGCAGGAACTTTATACAGATGTGTATTAGATGGAGAAATTATGGAGGTATCTTCACCAGCAGTAGCTGAGATGGAAAAAATTCTTGAAAATACCTTTAGAAATATAAATATAGCCTTAGCTAATGAAATGGCAATATTATGTAAGAGAATGGGAATTGATGTTTGGGAAGTAATTGAAGCTGCAAAAACTAAGCCTTATGGGTTTATGCCATTCTATCCAGGGCCAGGTCTTGGTGGCCACTGTATACCACTAGATCCATTCTACTTAGAATGGAAGGCTAAAGAGTATGATTATCATACAAAACTTATAGAGACTTCAGGTATAATTAATGATTCAATGCCAGAATTTGTAGTTGAGAATGTAATGAAGCTTTTAAACGGACATAAAAAGGCATTAAATGGTGCAAAAGTACTTGTTATGGGTGCAGCATATAAAAAAGATATAGATGATATGAGAGAATCGCCAACATTGAAAGTCCTTGAGATATTAGAGAAAAATGGTGCAGACATAATGATTAATGATCCATATATTCCATCTTTTAAGCATAAGGGGATTGAATATATATCAATAGATTGGCAAAAGGAAATTGATAATGCTGATATAGTAATCATCACTACAGATCACAGTTGTTACGACTATGAATTAATGGTTGAAAAGGCTAAGCTCCTTTATGATACAAGAAATGCGACAAAGAATGTTATAAAAAATAGAGATAAAATAAATAAACTTTAATATATCTAGGCATTAGATTTAGATACAGTACAAAAATAGTACTGTATCTAAAAATTATGAGGAGAATTACTTATGGATGTATTGATGATATCACATACGTATCCTAATAGTTTTAATGAAAAAATGGTATGTTTATACATAGGCAAGTGAAGCAATGCTAGAAGAATTTCCGGATATAAATATGAAGGGTGTATCACCGGTGCCATATACACCAATTTTATTATCATTAATTTCAGATAAATATAAGAGATATTTAATATCCCCAAGAAAGCTGTATGGGATGAAATAGAAGCATATTATCCAAGAGCTATACTTTTATCTAGAAATATAGATTTTAATCAGATAGAAATAGAATTTCTAAAGGAATAAAAAAGATATAGGCTTTTGCTAAAATTCATGGAAAATATGAAGAGTTAGTTTTAGTCATTGTTGGACAAGGACAAGAAATAGAAAATTTAAAAGAGCATGCCAGGAATAGAGGATTTAATTGAAGATAATCTAGATGGATTATTAGTGAATCCAAGAGATGTAAAAGATTTAGTAGTAATGATGGAGTATATAATAAATAATGAGGATAAAAGAGATCATATGGCATTATTAGCTAAGAAAAAAAGTTATGACTAAACTTACTTGGAAGAGAAGTGCTATAAGTCTAAAAGAAAAATATTTAGAGGCGTGTAAGTAAAAGAGAAGAGGTGGAATATATAGCATGAAAATATGTATACTAACCACGGGGCATAGTCCTTTTGATTCAAGAATATTCTATAAGCAAGCAAATTCTCTTAAAAAGATATGTGATGATATTACTATAATAGGTCCTTATGATAAAGAATTTGAGATAGTTTCAGGAATAAAAATAAAAGGTATACCTAAACCGAAAGATTTAAAAGGAAGATTTTTCATTTTAGATTTAATAATTGAAAAGGCCATAGAAGAAAGAGCCGATATATATCATTTTCATGATTTTGAAATTATATATAGAGCATTAAAAATAAAAAGAAAATTACCAAATTCAAAAATTATTTATGATGTTCATGAACATTATCCAGATATGGTTAGGATGTCAAAGAAGGTACCAAAACCTATACGAGCATTAACTACACTTATGGTAGATAAAAGTGAACTTTTTATATCAAAAAAGTTTGATTTTATAATTACAGCTGATGAAGCTGTTAAAGATAGGTTTAATAGTATTAGTAAGAATGTGGAAGTAATACATAATTACACTCAATTTAATGCTATAAAAAATGATTTAATAAAAAAAGAATATGATATTATATATCAAGGTGGAATAACAATAGAGCGGGGTGCTCTACAAATATTAAAGGCAATTAAGATTTTAAAAAGCAATAATAAGTATGAAAATATAAAGATGGTATTTGTAGGACCTTTTGGGTATGCTAAATGTAAGGATATATTGATGAAATATATCAGTGAAAATGATTTAGAAAGTAATATTATTTTTACTGGTAGAGTAGATCATGATATAGTGAGAGAATATATGTATAAATCAAAAATAGGACTTGTTCCACTATTACCTGAACCTAAATATTTTAAAAATATTCCTACAAAACAATTTGAATACATGAGTTGTGGTATTCCTGTAATAGGAAGTTATATGCCACCTATAAAGAGATATATAACAGCATATAATTCAGGTATTGTAATAAATCCTCTAGATGAGATTGATATCGCTGAAAATATAGCAAAATTACTCATGGATGAAGATTTAATTAAGTGTATGGGTGATAACGGGATAAAGGCTATTTCAGAGGAATTTAATTGGAAACAAGAAGAAGAAAAGCTTATAAGTATATATAAAGTTTTAGGAGGAATTAGTAATGAATAATTTCAATGTAGCTGTTATTGGATGTGGAAGGATATCCTATAAGGGAATAGAGGCAATAGTAAATAATAAAGAAACATTAAAACTAGTAGCAACTTGCGACCCTATTGAAGAAAAGGCAACTGCGAAAAAAAATGAATATATTGAAAAATTAGGTAAGGATGCAATAGTAAATACATATAAAGATTATAAAGAAATGTTAGAAAAAGAAGATATAGATATAGTATATATAGCAACTGAAAGTGGGTATCATCCAGAAATTGCTATAAATTGCATGAAAAAACATATTCATGTTATAGTTGAAAAACCAATGGCGTTATCAATTAAAGATGCTGATGAAATGATAGCTTGTGCTAAAGAAAATAATGTTAAATTATGTGTATCACATCAAAATAGATTTAATACTGCTATTCAAAAACTAAGAAGTGAAGTGGAAGCAAATAATTTCGGGAAGATGGTTAATGGTACAGCAAGAATACTTTGGAACAGAAACATGGGATATTATGAGCAAGCTCCTTGGAGAGGGACTTATGAACTTGATGGTGGAACATTAATGAATCAATGTATCCATAATATAGATTTACTACAATGGATGATGTGCTCAGATGTTGATACAGTATATGCTCAATGTGATACTTTCTTAAGAGACATTGATGCTGAAGATTTTGGAGCTATTTTAATAAGATTTAAAAATGGTTCTATAGGAATAATAGAAGGAAGTGCTTGTGTATATCCTACGAATTTAGAGGAAACATTAAGTATTTTTGGGGAAAAGGCAGCTGTTTGCATAGGTGGTCTTGCAGTAAATAAAATTGAAACTTGGAGAATTGAAGGTTCAGAGGAAAGTGAAGAGGAAGTTTTGACAGCACAAGAAGCAGATCCAGATAGTGTTTATGGATTTGGACATACTTTATTATTTAAAGATGTAGTAGACTCTATCATAGAAGATAGACAGCCACTAGTAAGTGGAGAAGAGGCTAAGAAACCTCTAGAAATAATATTAGCTGCTTACAAGTCTACAGCAACAGGAATGCCTGTTAAGTTTCCATTAGGAGATTTTTCTACTATGGATATGAAGGAAATGAAAAACAAGTAAGTGAGGGTTCACTGTGGGATATAAAAAAAATATAGCGAGTAATTTTCTTACCCAAATTAGTATATCGGTATTAGCTTTTTTAGTTAGTATTATAGTTTCAAGAGTATTGGGAACAGAAGGAAAAGGTATATCTGTATCATTTTTATTGTTTTTTCAAACAATAGGTCAATATGGACATTTTGGAATAACATATGCTACTCCATACTTTAGTAAGAAAACTGAATATACAAGTTTAGAGGTGCTAAATAGTAATTTTACATACACAATAGTTATATGTTTAATTATGTCTCTAACCATAATATTAGGAAAAGGATTAGGGCTTATATTTACTCAATATAGTTATTTTATGGTTATATTAGGTGTATGTATTCTAACATTTACAATGATAGCTGAGTTTTTATCAACTTTTTATATTGCAGATGAAAGAATAGTCGAAGTAAATAAAATCAATTTAAATTCAAATATATTGAAATTAGGTGCAATGATTATATTATGGATTACAAATACTTTAAATTTATATACTTATTTATTGATTATTTCATTTCCAGTAATATTTAATTCTATATTTTTAATTAAAAATTTGAAAGTTAATTTTAAATTTGTTTTAAATAAAATATTAATCAAGAAAGAATTAAAATTTGGACTAACAATATATTTAGCTACTCTATTTATATTCATGAACTATAAAATTGATCAATTTTTTATAGATTTTATGCTTGGAAAATCACAACTTGGAATTTACTCTACAGCTGTATCATTAGCGGAGTTGTTATTTATGATTCCAAGTAGTGTATCCAGTGCCATATTGGGAAGACTTTATAATATGAGTAATAGTAACGAAAATGAACGTAAGAGGCTTACAAGTAATACTATAAAAGTTACATTTTATATTACACTAGTATTAATGATAATAGGAATGTTTTGTACCACACTTATTCCAATTGTGTATGGAGAAGCATTTAGAGAAGCGAAAGCTCCAACTATAATACTATTTATAGGAATTTTATTTGCATCTATAGGTAGGGTTTCTTCTTCATATTTTCAAAGCTCAGGTAAACCCAAAGTCCATTTATATATAACATTTGTAGTTTTTGCTGTTAATGTTGTATTTAATGCATGTTTAATACCTGTAATAGGAATAAATGGTGCTGCCATTGCTTCAAGTATTTCTTATGCAGTGTATGGTATAGTGTATGTGATTATATTTATCAAAAAAGAAAATTTTACATTCGAAGGGTTATTCTTATTTAATAAAGAAGAAATTAATTCAATAAAAGAAATGAAAAATAAAATATTTAAAAAATGATGGAGGTTTTATGTACAAAGTTTTAGATTATATAAAAAATAATAAAAAACAAATTTACATGTCAAGTATTATTGTTATTTTTGTAATATTATTATCAAGTATAGGATTTAATATTGCTAAAAATAGTAAAATTAATATAAAAAAGTATAGGAATGCTGAAGTTATACAAATAGAAGATAAAAAATTTGAAATGGCTGTGCGTAAGGAAATTAAAAAATATATAGGTGAAATTTATGATGTTGATATAAATTCTATTAAAGAATTAAATCTAAAGGATAAAGAAATAAAAAGTATTAAGGGAATAGAAAATTTTACATCCCTTAAAAATCTAGATTTGAGTTTAAATGAAATTAGTAATATAGAAGAAATAAAAGACTTATCTTATATAAAAAACTTAGATTTAAGTTATAATAAAATAGAGGATATTAGTTCTTTAAGTGCTTTAAAAAATCTAGTTGAATTAAATTTAGCTGGTAACAATATAAAAAATATTACACCAATAGAAGATTTAAATGGAATTGTTTCACTAAATTTAATGAAGAATAATATAAGCAATACAGATTCATTGGTAGGTTTAAATAACTTAAAAATATTGAATTTAGGAAGCAATAGAGTTAATGATATAAAACCATTAACTAAGATTATTAGTTTAATTAATTTAGATGTTTCTTACAATTACATGGTTGATTTTACAGGAGTGGAGAATTTAATAAATCTTATAGAGCTAAAAGCTAATAGAAATGGAATTGAAAATATCAATTCATTAAAAGCCATTACTGATTTGAATATATTGGAGCTTTCATACAATAATATTAGAAATTTAGAGTTTATTAAAGATAATTATAATCTTCAAGAATTAAATATTTCATATAATGATGTTGATAATTTAAATTCAATTAGAAACTTAGAGAATCTACAAAAAATTAATCTTAGATTTACAGAAGTTACAGATGTTGCTATGTTAGCGGATTTAAAAAGTATGAATGAATTTTATTTAGATGATGAAGTAGATAGAATGCAAATAATGGAAATGAAGACAAGGTTTAGAAATGCTGATACTAAAACAAAAGAGTTTTTTGTAAATAGCATATATAATGATACTAAGTAAAGGAAGAAAATTATATGATTTTAAAGATATTATTAGTTGCATTTGGACTAACATTAAGTACCTACTTATTTAAAAAAGCAGCTGGAACTTTAAGTATAAGAAAACTTAATATAATTTCATACACATTTTATTTATTTGTGTTACAAACTTATATTGGTGCTAGTTTAGTTTTTTTGGGTGATAGGAAACACTATACAATGAACTATATATTACATGAGAAAACAATAAGTACTACTTTTTTCTTTGTATTTCTTACTGCAATTTTATTGCCATTAATGATTATAGCTACGCATAAATTTCTAAGAGTTGATATGGAAGAAGTTTATAATGGATATTTAGAAAAAGATACACAAGTTGACCATGAAAAAATTATCTTTTATATTGTACTATTAATAGCAAGTGTATGTGTTTTAATGATGATATTATTACTTATTAAAATTGGATATATTCCTCTTATAAAACTTTTACATGCAGAAGCTGGGTTTAATTTTAAAACAGAAAGAATTATAATTTCTAATACAGTTATAATCAATCAATATGTAAAGAATATACTCATATTGTCATTTATACCAGTTACATCATATATATCATTTGCTTATGCAATAACTACAAAAAAAATAAGATGGATAGTATTATTTATTGTTTTATTTGGATCATCACTTATTGTAAAGACATATAACTTTGCAAAAACACCTGTAGTATTTTATTTATTCACATTTATTATATTATATATTTTAATTAATAATGGCATAAAAAGATTATATATGTATATTGTGGTAGGTGGATTATCGGGTATTATTGCATTAATGTATAAAGTAACAGGATATGTTTTAACGTTATCTATACATAATGGACCTATAAGTAGAGTGATTTTTACTCAAGTAGGGACATTAATTTATCATTTTGATTTGTTTCCTAATTCTTTTCCATTTCTTATGGGAAGAAGTATGAGTGGAACAATTACAAGTTTACTTGGATTAAATCTGCCACATATTAGGTCAGCTAAGATTGTTATGGCATTTTATGGTTCAAGAAATGTATTTGATGGAATTGCAGGAGTTATGAATGCATTTTTTATTGGAGAGGCATATGCTAATTTTGGAGTTATAGGGGTTTTAACTAGTATTGCTTATATGGGAATTTTATTTGGATTAATATACTATGTATTTGCAAAAAAAATAAGAAAAAGTGCTTTGAGTGTAGCATTGTTTGCTATATTAACAAGTGATTTAGCTTATGCTACCCAAGGTGGATTCTTTGATTTTGTATATAGCTCTAATATAATACTTATAATATTATTATTTGTATTTATCAATTATTCAAGTAAATACTTATATAAATTTATTAATAATAACAAGTTAAATTAGTTGTATTAAAATGTAATTATTGGTATATAATTAAAAAGAAATTTTATGATATATTTGGAAAGCAGGATTTATATATGAATAAATGTATAATATACTATCCATTCAAAATTAATAGGGATCATCCAAGTGCATCTAATATAAGACCAGTTAATATAATTAAAGGGTTTGAAGATGCAGGCTACGAAGTATCCATTATAGAAGGAAATGGTAAAGAAAGAAAAAATATAATAAATAAAATAAAGACAGAAATAAGCAATGGTGAAAAATATGACTTTGTTTATATGGAAAGTTCTACAGAACCTACTTTACTTACAGAGTCACACCATTTACCTACACATCCCTTTTTAGATTTTGGATTTCTTAAATTTTGCAAGAAGCATAATATAAAAATAGGAGTATTCTATAGAGATATACATTGGAGATTTGACCAATATAAAAAGAATGTTCCATTTATGAAGAAAATGGTTGCATATACATTTTACTATTATGATTTAATTAAATATAGAAATATTATTGATGTGTTATATTTGCCATCCGAAGAAATGGAAAAATATATTCCTTTAAATTTAAAGAAACCTGTAATACCATTACCTTCAGGGTGTGAACAAAAATTATTAGATAATAGAGATCTAAAAAAAGATTCAGCTATAAAATTACTATATGTAGGTGGATTAAGTAAAGAATTATACAACATAGAGATGATAGTTAAGGCTATCTATGAGAATGAAAAGTTTGAACTAGATATATGCTGTAGACCTGATGATTGGGAAGCAAACAAAGATTATTATCAACAATATTTAAATAATAGAATACGTGTAATTCATAAAAGTGGAAGTGAACTTGACAAGAAAGCATTGAATGCGGATATTTTTTCTTTGGTGATAGAACCAACATCATATTGGGAGTTTGCCATGCCAATGAAGTTATTTTCATATATATCTTATAGAAAGCCTATATTAGGTATTAATAATACTGCTTGTGGAAAGTTTATAATTAATAATGGAATAGGATACACTACTGAATATAATTTTGAAAGTATAAAAAGTATATTAAATTATTTAGAAAAAAATTATCTTATAGAGTATAATGGTAAGTTAAAAAATTTAGAGGTTGCTTACAATAAAAACACATGGAAAGCAAGAGCAAGCGCAGTTATTAATAGTTTATACCAAAAGCAGACTTAAGATAGAAGGAGTAAATATGAGAATTTGTTATTTATCTGATGCAAATAGTGTACATACTAAGAAATGGTGTTCTTTTTTTAAAGATCTAGGATATGATATTCATGTAATATCCTTAAATAATGGAGATATACCTGGAGTAACAGTTCATAGCTTTAATATTGACTCAGAAAAAGTAGAAAAAGAAAGTTTATTATATAAAGTTGAGTATTTTAAGTTTATTGCCAAGGTTAGAAAATTAGTGGAAAAAATTAAACCAGATATTCTACATGCTCATTATGCTACTAGCTATGGTTTTCTAGGCGGATTAACTGGATTTCACCCCTATATTATATCCGTATGGGGAAGTGATGTTTATGAATTTCCAAAGAAAAATATAATATGTCAAAAGTTCTTAGAGAAAAACTTGTCAAGGGCAGATATCATTTTGTCTACTAGTAAAGCTATGGCAGAGGAGACTAAGAAATATACATATAAAGATATACAAATTACTCCATTCGGAGTTGATATTAATATATTTAAACCATTTGATAGTAGATACAAAGAGAAAGAAAAAGTTATAATAGGTGCAATAAAAACTTTTGATTCTAAATATGGTATAGAGTATTTGATTAGAGCGTTTGGTGAATTATGCCATAGTTATGATAATATAGAGCTTCAATTGGCTGGAAGAGGACCCTTAGAAGAAAGCTTGAAAAAACTGTGTAAAGAATTAAATATAGAAGATAGAGTAAAGTTTTTAGGCTATATTGATCAAAAGAAAGTTGTAGAAAATTTTAATAAATTCGATATCGCAGTAATACCTTCTCTATTTGAAAGTTTTGGAGTTTCAGCAGTAGAAGCTCAAGCTTGTGGAACGCCGACTATCGTAACTAATACGGGAGGATTGCCAGAAGCTACGAGTCCTAATAATAGTAGTATAGTTGTTGAAACAAAAAATGTGAGTCAATTAAAAAATGCTATTGAAAAATTAATACTAGATAAAGAGTTAAGAAGAAAAATGGGAGAGTATGGAAGAAAGTTTGTTATTGAAAATTATAATGTATTAGATAATTTTAATAATGTAAATAATATATATACTAGTGCTTTAGAACTTAGATAGTATAGACTAATATTTTATTTGAAGTATAGATTAGCATAGTAATATATTAAAAGAGATATTATTTTACATAGAAAAAGAGAAAGATTTTACAACATCAGATATAAAGAGAAAATTAAACAGAATTATATAATAAATTAATTATTTAGGACGTGAAAGTATGGAATTTACTAAAACAGTTTCTATAGTAATACCCTGCAGAAATGAAAAAAAGTATATTGGAAAGTGTATTGATTCATTTTTAAAACAAACTTATCCAAAAAATTTATATGAAATATTGATATGTGATGGTATGTCTATAGATGGAAGTAGAGAAATAATAAAAAAGTATGAAAGTAATTATGAAAATGTAAAATTAATAGATAATAAAGAATTGACTGCACCTAAAGGGATGAATTGTGGGATAAAATACAGTAATTCTAATATAATTATAATTTTTGGATCCCATGCTTATGCTGATGAAAAATTTGTAGAGAACAATGTAAAGTTATTGTATAAAGATATGGAAATAGGTTGTGTAGGTGGTCCAATAGAAACAATAAGTGAGAATCAAGTAGGGCAAGCAATATCCCTTGCTATGAGTTCGCCTTTTGGAGTTGGAAATGCACTTTTTAGATATGCTCAACATGAAGTATTTGTTGATACTGTAGCTTTTGGAGGTTACAGGAAAGAAGTATTGAATGAAATAGGATATTTTGATGAGGAATTAGTTAGAAATCAAGATGATGAATTAAATTTTAGAGTGATAAAAAATGGATATAAAATATTATTATCACCTTGTATTAAATCGGTTTACTATAGCAGAGGCTCTTTAAAAAAATTATGGAAACAATATTATCAATATGGATTTTGGAAAGTTAGAGTTATGCAAAAGCATGGTAAAACTGCATCAATAAGACATTTAATTCCTATGATGTTTGTATTAGGAAATGTTTTAGGAATTTTATTAAGTATATTATTTAAGCCAATATTCTATATATGGATGAGTGTATTAGGAATATACATAATAAGTGATTTATTTGAATCCTTTAAAATTACAAAACAAAAAAGAAAATTATTCAAATATATATCCATAATATTTCCTATATTACATATTAGCTATGGAATTGGATTTTTAGAAGGACTGATACATTTTTATTTATTTAAATCAAATAAAAAGACAAGTAAAAATACAGAAATGTCAAGATAAGGAGAATTTATATGTATAAAAAAAGAGAAACTTTTTTACCTTATGCAGTGCCGCTAATTGATGATGAAGATATAAATGAGGTTGTAGAAACATTAAAATCAGGCTGGGTAGCTAAAGGACCAAGAACTATAGAATTTGAAAAGAGATTTGCAGAATATACAGGTGCTAAATATGCTGTTGCTATGAATTCTGCTACAGCTGCATTACATATTGCTTTGATAGCTGGGGGAGTTAAACCAGGAGATGAAGTTATAACAACTCCAATTACTTTTGCAGCTACAGCTAATACAATAATTCATGTAGGAGCAACTCCTGTATTTGTAGATGTAGATCCAGAAACATTTTGTATAGATGCAAATAAGATAGAAGAGAAGATAACAGATAAAACTACTGCTATAGTTCCAGTACATTATACAGGTCATGCTTGTGATATGGATAAAATTAGAGCTATAGCAGAAAAATATGATCTTTTCGTATCAGAAGATGCAGCTCATGCAATTGATACTTTTTATAAGGGTGATTTAATAGGTAAAAAAGGTGATTGTGCATCCTTTAGTTTCTATGCAACTAAAAATATATGTACAGGCGAAGGTGGAATGCTTACAACTAACAGTGAAGACATAGCTGAAAAAGCAAGAGTAATGTCAACTCATGGTATGAGCAAAGCAGCATGGAATAGATATGGAAAAGGTGGAGCTTGGAGATATGATATAGAATATCCAGGTCATAAGTATAATATGTTCGACATTCAAGCAGCTCTTGCGAAGACACAAATGAATAAATTATCTGCAATGCAAGATAGAAGGAAAGAAATTGTAAAAAAATATGAAGAAGGCTTTTCTATGCTTGATGGAATTAAACTTCCACCAGAAGCAGATTATACTACCCATTCTTGGCATCTTTATGTAGTAAGACTAGAGCTCGATAAACTTACAATTGATAGAGATAAGTTTATAGAACTTATGGGAGAAGCTAACATAGGTACCAGTGTTCATTTTATACCAGTACATTTAATGAGCTATTATAGAGAGAATTTTGGTTATAAGGAAGGCGATTTTCCAGTAGCTGAAAGTTACTTTGATACTATACTTTCATTACCATTGTATCCAAAGATGACAGATGAAGATGTTCAAGATGTAATTAATACAGTTACACATATTATAAGTAATTACCATAAATAAATATAAGAGTTAAAGGATCTAGTTTTCATATGGAATTAGATCTTTTAATTTATAATTTAACAAAAGAGATGAAAAATAATTAAATTTGTATGAAATATAGGCATAAATATATATATTTATATTACAAATTCACATAATATAGATATGTAATAATAAATTCATAATAATTTAAAAATATTTTTTTTATGAAATAAATGATATAATAATTTTGTGTTCGTACAAGGAGGAATTATTTTGGAGAACAATATAGTAATAGATATAAAGGAAAAAATAGAGAATAAAAAAATTCAATTTGGAGTAAAAAGAATTTTTGATATTATATTATCTTTTATAGGTATAGTGATATTACTTCCAATATATTTAGTTATTGCTATAGCAATAAAACTAGATAGTAAGGGGCCAGTATTATTTAAGCAAATTAGAGTAGGAAAAGATAGAAGAAATTTCACCATATATAAATTCAGAACTATGGTGGTATCAGCTGAAAGTAAGAGAGAATTACAAATAGACCCAACTAATATGGATAACTTTGTATTTCAGAGTAAGAGTGATAATAGAATCACAAAAGTAGGTAGTTTTTTGAGAAACACAAGCCTTGATGAAATACCACAACTATTTAATGTTTTATTTGGCCATATGAGCTTAGTTGGACCAAGACCTGAAATACCTGAAGTTGTAAAATATTATCCAGAAAACTATTATCAAAGATTATTAGTATTACCTGGAATAACAGGACTTGCACAGGTTAGTGGAAGAGGAGAAATAGAATTAGGAAAAACTATTTACTATGATTTAACTTATATATGTAACTTTTCTATTTGGTACGATATAAAAATATTATTTACTACTTTTTTTAAAGTATTTAAGAGAGAGGGAGCTTTTTAAAGATAGAATAGAAATAATTATTTTAGGTTTATACAAGGTTATATACTAAAAGAAAACAGATGTAGTTATAAAGAACAATAGCGCGAACACAGCTATAATAGTGATAAATATAAATAAATATAGAATTAATTTGTGATGTACCTTTCATATATATTAAAATTTTAATATACATGTTGATTTAGTAGGGGAGGGGTAGAATCGTGGACAAGAGTAGCAATAAAATTAAGGGAATTTTTTATATTGCAATAGCATCTATAGCCTTTGGAATAATGCCCATTTTAGCAAAGCTTGCATATAAAGGTGGTGCAAATCCAATAAATACCTTAGCTCTAAGGTTTACTTTTGCATCAATAATACTGTTTATATATATAAAAACTAAAAAACTTTCACTTAGGGTAAGTAAAGAACAAATAAAACTTATATTATTTATGGGAGTGATAGGATATTCTATGACATCTATACTATTATTCATAGCCTATAATTATATAGATGTAGGTATAGCAGGAATGATATTACATACATATCCTTTAATGGTTATGATTTTATCCATAATAATATACAAAGAAAAATTTAAATTAAAAAAGTTCTTATATTTGATGGTAACTACTATAGGTGTATTTATAATGTTAGATATTAAGGTTGGAAGCATTAATACTATTGGAGTAGTATTGGTATTGTTATCTGCATTATGTTATGCTATATACGTTCTAGGCGCTTCTAATGATAAAGTTAAAAATATAGATAGTTATGTTATGACATTCTACATATCTATTATTTCAGCAATAGTTGGAAGTACTACAGGAATTGTTACTAATAGTTTTAATAATCCAATCAATTTTTATGGAATTATATCTATATTGTTGATTGCATTTATATCTACCGTTGTTGCATTAATGGCATTCCTAAAAGGAGTAAAGTTAATAGGGCCGACTAATTCGGCTATTTTTAGTGCTTTAGAGCCTATAGTATCTTTAGTTTTAGGAGTTATTATTTTAGGAGAATCCATATCTTTTAAAATAATAATTGGAAGTACTATTATTATCTTAGCCATGATTGAATTGGCTAAGGATACCATTAGGAATTAAGAAGACTGTATCAGTGTAATTTGCAAAACTATTCTGATACAGTCTTTTAAGATTATATAATTATATATAAAAAATGAAATAGTATAAATTTTTTTGTTTATACAGTATAGAAGAATAATACTATTTTAACACTTTATTTAGCTAAATAACTAATTCTTTAGTAAGTTAAAATGATAATACATTAAAAATATTCATAATATTCCGACGAGGTAATTAAAAGGTTATTTTGATTTTATAAAGAATAGTAATTATATAGGGAAGTATATTGTAAAGGGGAGATATTAATGAATAAAGTAATAATCAATGGAAATGACTTAAGACTTGAAGATATAGTAAATGTGGCTAGAAATAATTATCAAGTTGAGCTTAGTGAAGAAGCCATAAAAAGAGTAGAAAAATCTAGAGGAATTGTAGATAAAATTGTTGAAGAAGATAGAGTAGTCTATGGAATAACTACAGGGTTTGGAAAATTTTCTGATGTATCTATATCAGGTGAAGATTGTAAAACTCTTCAAAGAAATTTAATTATATCTCATGCTTGTGGCTTTGGCAACAGCCTTGATACAGATATAGTAAGAACAATAATTTTGCTTAGAGCTAATGCTTTATCCAAAGGATACTCAGGAATAAGATTATCAACACTACAAACCTTGGTGGCTATGCTAAATAAGGGAGTTCATCCAGTAATACCGGAGAAAGGGTCTTTAGGAGCATCTGGTGATTTAGCACCATTATCTCATATGGTATTACCAATGTTAGGAGAAGGAGAAGCTGAGTATCAGGGTAAAATAATAAGTGGTAGAGAAGCTATGAATAAAGCTGGTATAGAAGTAGTTCAATTAATAGCTAAAGAAGGCCTTGCATTAATTAACGGTACTCAAGTTATGACTGCTGTTGGAGCTTTGGCTTTATGGGATGGAATAAACTTAATTAAGAGTGGCGATATAGCTGCTGCATTAACAGTAGAAGCACTAAGAGGAATAAGAGATGCTTTTGATTTAAGAACTCATAACATACGTCCTCATGAAGGACAAATTGAAACAGCAAAGAACATATTAGCTTTAGTAGATGGAAGTTCTCTTGTGACATCTCAAGGGGAAATTAGAGTACAGGATGCATATACCTTAAGATGTATACCACAAATTCATGGAGCTTCTAAGGATGCATTAAATTATGCAAAACATAAAGTAGAAATAGAGATTAATTCAGTAACGGATAACCCAATAGTAACAGAGGAAGGAGACGTTATTTCAGGAGGAAACTTCCATGGTCAACCTATGGCATTAACTTTTGACTTCTTAGGTATAGCTATGAGTGAAATTGCCAATGTATCTGAAAGAAGACTTGAAAGATTAATTAACTATCAATTAAATGATCTTCCAGCTTTTCTTGTTAAACATGGTGGCTTAAATTCTGGATTTATGATAACTCAATATGCAGCAGCAGCTTTAGTTTCTGAAAATAAAATCCTTGCTCATCCTGCTAGTGTTGATTCAATACCTTCTTCTGCAAACCAAGAAGATCATGTTAGCATGGGTACAATAGCAGCTAGAAAAGCAAGAGATATAATAAGAAATGCAGAGAGAGTAGTAGCTACTGAAATTTTAGCAGCATGTCAAGCTATCGATTTTAGAGAGGATTATACTTTAGGTAAAGGAACTAAGGTTGCCTATGAATCAGTTAGAGACGTAGTTAACTTTATAGAAAATGATGTAGTTATGTATAAAGAGATAGATAAGGTTACAGATCTTCTTCGTAGTGGAGAACTAGCTAATAAAGTTGAAGAAGTGGTTAAGGTTAATTATTAATACAACCATAGAGACTTTAAAGAATTAGTATATTATAATTTAAAAATAAAAAGTGATACCAATATCTATAAATACAGGTATTGGTATCAACTACAAATAAATAGGAGGAGTTAATTATGGCAAGAATAGTAGAATGTATACCTAACTTTAGTGAAGGTAGAGACAAGGAAAAAATTGAAGCTATAGTAAATGTATTTAGAGGAGTAGAGGGAGTAAAGTTACTAGACTATTCTAGTGATGCAGACCATAATAGATCTGTTGTTACTGTTGTAGGGGAACCAGAAGCTCTAGAGAAAGCCATAATAAATATGGCAGAAAAGGTTTATGAGAATATAGATATGAGTGCTCATACAGGAGCTCATCCAAGAATGGGAGCTCTAGATGTAGTTCCATTTGTACCTATAGATGGAATTACTATGGAAGAGTGTGTAGAAATAGCTAATAGAGTAGGTAAAGTAATTGCAGAAAGATTTAATATTCCAGTATATTTATATGAAAAAGCAGCTACAGCTTCACATAGAGAAAATTTAGCAACGGTAAGAAAAGGTCAATATGAAGGCTTCTTTGAAAAAATAAAAGAAGATAAATGGGCACCAGACTATGGTCCAAAAGAAGTTAATGTTAAGGGTGGATGCGTTGCTATTGCTGCAAGACAACCTTTAGTAGCCTTCAATGTAAATTTAGGCACAGACAATTTACAAATAGCAGATACCATTGCTAAGACAGTTAGACATTTAGGTGGTGGATTAAGATTTGCAAAGGCTATGGGAGTAATGCTTGAAGATAGAAATATAGCACAAGTATCTATGAACTTAGTAAACTATGAAAAAACAGCAGTATACAGAGCTTTTGAAATGGTTAAGATGGAAGCAAAACGCTATGGAGTACCAGTAGTTGGTAGTGAAGTTATAGGACTTGTACCAATGGCTGCTTTAATCAATAGTGCTGAGTACTATCTTCAAATAGAAAATTTCTCAATGGATCAAATACTAGAAAGAAGAATAAGCGAATAAAATAGCTTAGGAGTTGAAAGACATGTCTATATTAATTAAGAATATTGATTGCCTGGTTACCTGTGAAGGTAGCCATAGAAAAAAAGGCAAGGAAATGAATGATGCCAATATCATAGAAAATGGTTTTGTATTTATAGAAAACGATATAATATCTGCTGTAGGAAAAGATGAGGAATATAAATCCTATATAGATGAAGATACCATAATTATTAGTGGTAAAGGCAAAACAGTTACACCGGGACTTGTAGATCCCCATACTCATTTAGTTTATAGCGGAAGTCGTGAAAATGAATTACCTCTAAAATTAAATAAGGTAGGATATATTGAAATCCTAAATATGGGTGGAGGAATATTAAGTACCGTAGAAAACACTAGGAAAGCATCTCTAGATGAATTAGTAGCAGAAGCTAAAAGTAGACTTAATATAATGTTAAATCACGGTACAACTACTGTAGAGAGTAAATCAGGCTATGGTTTAGACTTAGAGACTGAGAAAAAAATATTAGAAGTAAATAAAAGATTAGATAAGACTCATCCAATAGATGTGGTATCTACTTTTATGGGAGCCCACGCTATTCCTAAGGAATATAAAGGTGATAGAGAAGGTTTTATAAAACTTATAATAGAAGAAATGATACCAGGCATAGCAAAAGAAAGTTTAGCAGAATTTATAGATTGCTTCTGTGAAGAAGGAGTATTCACTACTGAGGAATGTAGAAAAATCCTTGAAAAGGGTAGAGAATATGGAATGAAACTCAAGCTTCATGGTGATGAAGTTGAATCTGTTAAGGGAGCAGAGCTTGCAGGAGAGTTAAAATGTATTTCAGCAGAGCATTTAATAGCAGCTTCGGATGAAGGAATAAAGGCTTTAAGTGAAAATGATGTAGTAGCGGTATTACTACCATCTACAGCTTTCTACTTAATGCTTGGTAAGTTTGCAAGAGCAAGAGATATGATTGATAATAACGTGGCCGTTGCTCTTGCTACAGATTGTAACCCAGGAACATCTCCTACTGAATCCATGCAAAATGTTATGACCTTTGCATGTTTCGGGATGAGAATGCTTCCTAATGAGATAATCAATGCTATGACTATAAATGCAGCTTGTGCTATTAATAGAGAAAAATCTGTAGGTTCTATAGAAAAAGGTAAAAAGGCCGATATAGCTATATTTAATAGCAAAAACTTAAATTATCTAGTTTATCACTTTGGAATAAATTCTATAGACAAGGTAATAAAAAATGGTAAGATAGTTGTAGATAGAGAATAAAATAAGTAATTATAGGAGGAATATTTATGTTAGATACAAAAACTGTGAGAGAGTTTATTGGAGAATTAGGTTCAAATTCACCAGCTCCAGGTGGTGGAAGTGTAGCAGCTCTTTGTGCATCATTATCTAGTGCATTAGCATCGATGGTTTTTAACTTAACTGTAGGCAAAAAAGCTTATGAAGCATTAAATGAGGAAGAGAAAGCATTAGTAAATAAATATTTAGAAGTATCAGGAAGAGAAAAGGATGAATTCTTAGACCTTATGAATGAAGATACAGAAGCTTTCAATGAACTTATGGCTGCATTTAAAATGCCTAAGGACACTGATGAAGAAAAAGCTGCAAGAAGTAGTAAAATACAATTAGGGTATAAGGCGGCAACACAAGTACCATTAAAAGTAGCAAGAAGATCCTATGAAATTTATGAAGGAATCCTTGTATGCGTTAAATATGGTAATAAAAATGCTATTTCTGATGGTGGTGTAGCAGCATTATTGGCTCAAAGTGCTATAGAAGGAGCAATTTTAAATGTAAAAATAAATCTTTCTTCTATAAAGGATGAAGCTTATACAGAGGAAATTAGAAGCGAATTAAAAAAATTAAGTGAAGATGGTATGAAAAAGCAAAAAGAGATATTAGCTATTGTAAATCAACATATGTAGCTTAAGATAATTACAAACACTATATTAAAGAGAATGTCTCAGGGAAGAATATCCATTGAGTGCATTCTCTTTTTTAATAAGATTATTTTTATAAATATAGTTATAAATATGAAGAACTCACTGAATAATTTTTAAATTAATAAGACGCAGAGAAACAATACCTCTAATTTTTATTACGCTAAGTTGCTAAGTTTTAAATCAATAATATTTGTGCAAATATGAGAATTATGCTTAAATGTAAAATAATGAAGGCGATGAATGTAAAAATATGTTGACAAGTAAATATTTTTGTATTAAATTTCTCAAATAAATTTTGGAAAAAACTGTAACGAATTAACAATATAGTGTATAATTAGTGTATGTTCTAAATGTAAAAATTTATGAATATAATATAGGTTGGAGGGAAGCATATGTTACTTAGGTTTGAACCATTAGATGACAAAATCGTAGTTACACTTCAAGGAGAACTCGATCATCACAGTGCAGAAGAAGTTAGAACTAGGATTGATGATATTTTAGATAAAGATGGATATAAGGCTTTAATTTTCAATTTTTCTGGTGTGAATTTTATGGATAGTTCAGGAATTGGAGCAGTAATAGGAAGATATAAGAAGATGTCCTTAAGGGGTGGCAAGGTGTGCTTAACAAATGTCACACCTACAGTTAAGAGAATATTTGAACTTTCAGGTATGTTTAAAATAATTTCAATGTATGAAAATGTTGAAGAAGCACTAAGGAACATTTAGTGGGAGGAATTAATGATATGGAAAATAAAATCAAAGTTGAATTTAGTAGTTTATCTAAAAATGAAAGCTTTGCAAGAGTTGTAATAGCAGCTTTTGCTGCGCAGTTAGATCCTACATTAGACGAGCTTAGTGATATAAAAACTGCAGTATCAGAAGCAGTTACTAATGCAATTATTCATGGCTATGGCAATGAAAGTGAAGGTAACTTTGTAAAATTAGAGGCTACAATTATTGAAAATGAGTTTACAGTAAAAGTAATAGATAATGGTGCAGGAATAGATAATGTAGATATGGCAATGCAACCTTTATATACATCTAGACCTGACCTAGAGAGATCAGGAATGGGCTTTACAGTTATGGAAACTTTTATGGATAGCCTAATAGTAGAATCTGTAAAGGGTGAGGGAACAACTGTAACAATGAAAAAAGCTTTCAACACTGTAAGATAGGTGAAAAATATGAGTGAGAAAATTCATAGAAATAATAACTATAATTATGACGATAATAAGGAACTTATAAAACGGGCTAAAGAAGGAGATAATGAAGCTTTAGAATATTTAACAGAAATGAATTTACCTTTAGTTTCTTCTATAAGCAAAAAGTTTTTAAATAGAGGCTATGAGTACGATGATATATTTCAAATAGGATGCATAGGCCTAGTGAAAGCTATAAATAACTTTGACGAGAACTTTAATGTGAAATTTTCTACATATGCTGTTCCAATGATTATAGGAGAAATAAAAAGATTTTTAAGAGATGATGGAATGATAAAGGTAAGTAGAAGCATTAAAAATACGGCTAGAAAGTTACATTATGATAAGGATGCATTAACCAAAGAACTCGGAAGAGAGCCTACCATTGAAGAATTATCAGATTATTCAAAGGTAGATAAAGAAGACATAATCACTGCACTAGAATCTGCTAGTAGTATGCAATACTTATATGACACTATTCATCAAGATGATGGAGCTCCAGTATTACTTATAGATAAGCTTAGTGAGGATTATGAAGAAGATAATGAGGTAATTGATAAGCTAGCATTGAAGGAAGCCTTAAATAAATTGGATGTTAAGTCAAGGCAAATTATAATACTTAGATATTTTAAAGATAAAACTCAAATTCAAGTAGCTAAGATGATGGGCATAAGTCAAGTACAAGTTTCTAGAATTGAAAAAAAGGTTCTAAAAATTATGAGAGATAGGCT
The DNA here is from genome assembly GCF_000732635.1 of Clostridium sulfidigenes. Taxonomy (GTDB): domain Bacteria; phylum Bacillota; class Clostridia; order Clostridiales; family Clostridiaceae; genus Clostridium_J; species Clostridium_J sulfidigenes. The sequence goes on from NZ_JPMD01000035.1 coordinate 50,100, forward strand.
ATCTGGGTAAACAGAGTTCTTAGCTTCTTCGAAGGTTAGAAATCGTTATCCAGGGACGTAGCAGCTCTTTACTACCACTTTGAAGAAGTGGGAGTATTAGAGCTGATAGTCATCGGGTAAACAGAGTTCTTAGCTTCTTCGAAAGTTAAAAAAATCATAAGTTTTTAATTTGTAAATTTGAAAAAGATGCGTAAGCATCTTTTTTTGTTTAAATTTTAGTAAAATGCAGATACTATCATTAATACTTTTACAATTTTGATGTTAGGAGGATAATAATGAAAGTAAAAGAAACTAAAATAAAAGCTAAGTTTCAAAATGTATATGAAAGTTCCAAACCTAAACCAACTATATTTAAGAATTCTTTCAGAGCCTTTTGGACTGGTGGATTAATATGTGTAATTGGAGAGATTATATTTAAAACATTGATTTATTTAGGTCAAGATAAATTACAAGCTACTGCATGGGAAACAGTTATTATGATATTTCTAGGAGCCCTATTAACAGGGATAGGTATATATGACAGAATTGGAGATTATGCAGGGGCTGGATCTGTAGTCCCAATAACAGGCTTTGCAAACTCTATTGTATCACCAGCCATAGAATTTAAAAAAGAAGGATATGTGTTTGGAGTTGCATCAAAGATGTTTACTATAGCAGGACCAGTGCTTGTTTATAGCATTAGTGCCTCTGTTATACTTGGAATATTATATTATATTTTTAGGTGGTAATAATATGGGAAGAAAAGTAGGATTACAAACAGTAGAATTATTGACAAAACCAAGACTTATAGCTACATATACCGTTGTTGGCCCCAAAGAAGGAGAAGGTCCATTAAAGGATAATTTTGATGAGATTCTAGAGGATGATTTATGTGGTTGTAAGACCTTTGAATCGGCAGAAAGTAAAATGCAATTACATGTAGTTCAAGAAGTACTTAAAAAAGCACACCTTAAAGAACAAGATATCTCTTATATTTTTGCTGGAGATTTAATAAATCAATTAATGCCATCTTGTTTTATGGCAAGGGAAGTAGATATTCCGTTTTTGGGTTTATATGGGGCATGTTCTACATTTATAGAAGCACTTTCACTAGCATCAATATGTTTAGAAGCAGATATAGGTAATCATATGATGGCAGTATCTTCATCTCATTTCTCATCATCAGAGCGTCAGTTTAGAGTACCTCTAGAAATGGGAAGTCAACGAGCTCCATCATCTCAATGGACGGTTACAGGTGCAGCAGCAGTGGTATTAGCTAAAAAGGGAAATAATGTACCTCGTGTAACTCATATTACCCTTGGTAAGGTAAAGGATTATGGAATAACTGACCCTAATGAAATGGGAGCAGCCATGGCTCCAGCAGCAGTTGATACTATAAAACAACATTTTCAAGACACAGGTAGAAAGCCTAATGATTACGACATCATTGTCAGTGGAGATTTAGGTTCTGTTGGTAAGCAAATAACTACTGAGTTATTAAAGGAATATGGCTATAATATAGGATCAAATTATATTGATTGTGGTGATGAAATATTTGATTGTAAGTCACAGAGTACCAACTGTGGAGGTAGTGGAGCAGGATGTTCTGCTACAGTTATGAGTAGTATGATATATAAAGGAATGATACAGAAAAAGTATAAAAAGGTGTTACTAATTGCTACAGGAGCTCTTCTAAGCACCATATCTAACTATCAAGGTGAAACTATACCTGGAATAGCCCATGCCATTGCTCTAGAGTTTGGGGGTGAATAAATATGTTGGGAGATTTTCTAAGGGTTTTTGTAGTTGGTGGAATCATTTGTGTGATAGGTCAAGTTTTAATGGATACCACAAAATTAACTCCATCTAGAATATTAGTTATCTTTGTGGTAGCAGGGGTAGTTCTTCAAGGATTTGGCATATATGAAAAGATAGCTGAATTTGGTTTATCGGGAGCTAGGATTCCTCTACCTGGATTTGGATATTCCTTAGCTAAAGGTGTTATGGAGGAAGTTGATAAAAATGGTTTATTAGGAATTGTCACAGGAGGTGTAAGTGCTACTTCTGCAGGTATAGCTGCAGCTGTAGTATTTGGATATATGATGTCAGTTCTATTTGACTCTAAAACTAAGTAGACAAATAAAAAGTCTTCTCAAATTAATAAATTTGAGAAGACTTTGATTTTACAATAAAATAATTAACCTCTTATCCTATTACTAAATATTTTAGGGATCATAGTATAGATATTTAACAGATGATTGAAAGCTTCAGGCTTAATTTCACTATTTCCAGTGTTACCCTCATTACCCTCATCTCCAGTATCATCACCAGGATCAGATGGTTCTACAGGAGGTGTAGTTGTATCACCAGGATTTGTATTTTCACCTGGTTTATCTGGTTTATTAGGATTAGGTATTTTATCTTTATCCTTGTCTTTATCTTTGTCTTCATCTTTATATTCTGTAGGATCTTTAGCTACTGGAGCTAGATATTTATTATCAAGCATGTTACCAGAATATAATCTAGTATCACGAGTTATAAATACTACCTTTTGTATTTTATCTTTAGGTGTTTTATCAGAAGGTAAGTAGTATTTACCATCAGCAGCCTTTACAACGTCAAGTTCCACATGGATATTATCCAGAGTAGTTGGTTGAGTACCACTTATAAAGATTTCAGAGTAAATTCTATTTCCCCTAGGATCCCTCTTAGTAAGCGCCGTTGGAAGGGTTCCAGAATCTTTAGAAATATAAGCACTAGTTAATCCACCAGGAGCCTGAAGAGATTTATATTCAAGTCCCTCATGAGCTGCTGCCATAATCTTACCCCATAGACCAGCTGGAACGCTACTACTAGTAAAAGGTAATTCCTTACTATTATCATAACCCATCCATACAGCACCTGAGTAGTAAGGCGTTAATCCACTGAAATAAAGGTTTTTGGTAGATTCAGAGGTACCGGTTTTACCCCTAACTTCCATATTCCCAAATCTTGCTTGTGGACCTGTGTTGTTCACAGAACCTTCAAGCATATCATAAACAATATAAGCTGTTTGTGGAGAAATTACTTGCTTAGATTCAAGTTTTGGCTCGAGTAGAACTTTACCATTCTTATCAGTAACCTTAGTATATATTCTTGAAGTAGTCATATTTCCTTGATTTCCAAAAGTACCAAAGGCTTGAGCCATTTCATAAGGTGTAGTTCCATCTATTTCACCTAGAGATAAAGCAGAAATACTAGTTCTATCTCTATCAGTTATACTTAATCCAAATTTTTCTCCATAGGATGCAGAGGTATTTAGACCTATTCTATCAACTACAGATACTGCTACGGTATTTTTAGAAAGAGCAAGAGCATCACGGATAGTAATATATCCGTCAAATACGTAATTCCAGTTTTGTGGAACATATGGACCATCATCACCAGGATATTTAGAACCAATAGAAGTTGGTAATGGACCATCTACAAACACTGACCCTGCAGTTAAAGTTTTACCTTCAATAGCTGGAGCATATACAGTAAGTGGCTTTATACTAGAACCTGGTGAACGTAGGAAGGTTTGACCATCCTTTCCAACAGAGATAGCTCTATTATAAGACATAGCTGGTTGATCACCAATACCACCAATTATAACTTTAACTTCACCCTTAAGATAATCTGTTATTACAGCTGAGGCTTGAACTCCATCTGCATTAGAGCCTTGAGTATCTTTAAGATAATTGTTCATAATTTTTTGTACTGAATCCTGAAGTTTTCTATCCATGGTTGTATATATTCTTAAACCACCAAAGGTGATTTTTTCATAGGCTTCAGCTTCAGTATATCCATAGGTTTTCATTAAATCCTTTGCCACTTGTTTTATTACAGGTCTTGAAAACCATTCATAAACCATTTTGTCACCCTCTAAAGTTGAGAAATTTAGCGTAAGAGGTTCTGCTAAAGCAGTATCATATTCCTCTTGAGTTATTTTTCCCAGCTCTAGCATTTTAGCAAGAACTAATTTAGTTCTTGGTGAGTCAAAGGCTTCTTTCTTTTCAAAGGCTTCATAGGCATTCATATAAGATATAGTTGGATTCTGAGCAGCACTTGCTAAAAATGCACATTGCTTAAGGGTTAAACCATCTGCTACAGATTTTCCAAAATACATGGTTGAAGCAGCTTCAATTCCGTGAGCGTTACCGCCTAAAAAGATAGTATTCATGTATTCGTTAAGAATTTGGTCCTTAGATAGAAGCTTTTCTAACTTACGTGCCAAATAAATCTCTTGAACTTTTCTTTCTATATTAGCCCTATTATTTATAGAATCTTCAAGGAAAAACTTATACTTAACCAATTGTTGAGTAATAGTTGATGCACCTTGGATTTCATCATTAGATAAACCAAGAATTATTTTAGCATCTTGGATTACAGCTCCTCCAAGTCTTCTTATGTCAACACCTTTATGTTCTAAAAAACGTTGATCTTCAATACTTACAAAGGCGTCCTGTAGATATTTAGGTACTGTAGATATATCTACAGATATTCTCTTTTCAGGAGTCTTATACTCATCCATTTCTTTTCCTTTATTGTCATATAGAAGTGTAGTTTCTCCATTCGATAAAAATATATCAAGATCAAGCTCTGGAGCTGTTTTAATCATGCCAGATATAATACCAAAACCAGCAGCTGCACAAGTTATGATTAAAAGTAGTAAGACTATATATATTACTTTAAAGACTTTACGACTTTTCTTCTTGGGCTTTTTTTGCTTAGGTTTAATTTTTTTATTTTCTCCCATATTCTCCTCCTTTTATGATGAACATATCTTCGATACTATATTATAACTTATATGCTAGTATAAATACAATATAGTATTCTTCAATGAAGTTCTTATACATATACATATATTATGTATAGAATAATTTTATGTAACATATTATACATATATTAACATTATACCACATTTATAAAGGAGTAATACTATGAAATCATCGTTGAAGTTAAAATTTACCATAATAATTTTTTTAATTATGACCTTTTTAATAACTTTTATATATACTTTAGATAAAATTATAATGCCAACGGTTAAATTAGTGGCAGATGCACAGATGAGAGCAGAGGTCACTAATACAATAAATAAAACAATTTTCCAGGAATACTCTAAGAATTTTAATTATAATGATATAATAAAATTTGATAAGGATAATGATGGAAACATCATAATGATGTCAGCAGATACTTTAAAACTAAGTGAAATTGCCACATTGACTGTATTAAAAGCACAAGATGAATTAGAGGAAAGATCTAAAGTAGACATAAAGATACCCATGGGATATGTGACTAAAAATAATATTTTAGCTAGATTTGGTCCAGATGTAAAAATAAGAATGAGGCCTATAGGGCATATTACTACTAGATATATATCCGAATTTGAAGATGCAGGAATAAATCAAACTAGGCATAAAATTTATATAGAAACCACCACTAGAGTAAAGATGATTATGGCAGTATCTTCTAGTGAGTTAGAAATAGTTAATGAAATACCTATAGTTGAAACCATTATAGTTGGAAGGGTACCAAGTACTGCAATACAAATGGATCTTAACGGTAATTAGAAAGTGTGATGCTAATCACTGAATAAATTCTTTTTATAGTGTACTATTTATGTAAATAAATATAGATATATGAAAATATATAATTAATTTAAATAGTAGGAATTTCCTATAGAATAAATAATTAAAGAACAGGAGATGAGTAGTATGGATCAATGTATAAAATTTTATAATGCCTTAGCTAAATATTATGATGATATTTTTCCAGCACCATTAGGTAAAAAGAAGTTTGCTTTAAAGAATATAGAAAAGGGTGGATTTGTTTTAGATATTGGATGTAGTACTGGAGAAACTACAGAATATATTTCTTCACAAGGATATAGGGCTTTAGGCATAGACTTAGACCAAGAAATGATAAGAATAGCTAAGGATAGGTATAAGGAAAGTGATACTTTGAAGTTTGAAGTTATGGATATGAAAACTATAGCTAAGTCCTTTGGAGAAGAGTTTAATGGTATTGTATGTATAGGGAATGTACTTCCTCACCTAGGAGGAAAAAGTCAAATAAAAGAATTTTTAAAAGGATGCTATGAAGTATTAAAAAAGGATTCACCATTATGTATTCAAACTATTAATTTTGATAAGGTGAAGAGAGAGCATATTAAAGAATTGCCTCTTATTGATGGTCCTAAAGTTAAATTTGAAAGGTTTTATAGTATTAAACCAGATAGTGATATTGTAAAGTTTACGGGAAGAATAACTGATAAAGAAAATAATGAGATTTTAGAAAATACAGTAGATCTATTTATGTTAGAAAATGAAGAATTATTTGAAATGTTAAAGGAAATTGGATTTGAAAAATCCTGGAGCTACGATGATTTTAATAGAAGTACATATACAGGAAATGCTCTTCCTTTAATAGTAGAGGCTATTAAGTAGAAAATTATAGTAATGTAAATATATAATTTAATAAATAAAAAAACATACTAGAAGTTAATAAGTTAATATTAGCTTTTAGTATGTTTTCATGTTTTTTCTTCTATTAATATATATTAAGTATTTAAAACATTTGTAAGATTATTATTTAGATTCCCAGTTAAATATGTAAGGAATATTTCTGTATAAGTCACCATAATTTAAGCCATATCCAACTACAAATAAATCAGGAATCTCAAAACAACAATAGTCTGGAGATATTTCTACAGTTCTTCTTTCTGGTTTGTCTAAAAGAGTACAGCATTTTACACTTTTAGCACCCAACTTTTTAACGTGTTCAACCACAAAGTTCATAGTAATACCACTATCTACAATGTCATCTACTACAAGTACATCCATACCTTCAATATTATCAGGTACATCTTGAACTATTTTACAAGTACCACTAGTTTCTTCACCATGACCATAGCTTGATGTAGTCATAAAACCTATAGTTGTAGGTACAGTAATTTCTCTAACTAAGTCAGCAGCAAATATGAAGCTTCCTCTAAGTAGAGATAATACGTAAACAGATTTTCCCTCATAGTCTTTAGAAATTTTTGCTCCAATTTTAACTACAGCCTCATTGATTTCTTCTCTAGAAAAGAGAACATTTCTTTGTTTATCTTCCATGTAATCACACCTCAATTTATATTTACATTAATGTTTTCATAGTATAAAATTAAGGTGAAATTGTCAATAGTATAAAATGTATAAGAATGCAGTGTTTGTTTAATGTAGAAAAATTATTAATAAAGAAAAAATAAAATTTGGAGATGATTATATGATAAATGGAAATACTGATGGAGTTAAAAACTTCATCTTGAAAAAGTTAGATACTATATATGATATGAGATTTCAAAAATCAGACATATTAACTGAAGAGTTAGCAGAACTTCTAAGAGAGGTTACCCTTGAAATTGAAAGAGAGGTTAGCGTTGCTATAGATAGAAAAGGAAGTGTTGTTAGTGTTGCCATCGGAGACAGCTCAACAGTTGAAGTTCCTATGATTGACACTAGAGAGGGGAGATTATCTCAAGTGAGAGTAATCCATACCCATCCCAATGGAAATCCTAAACTATCTGCATTAGATTTATCTGCACTTCTAAAATTAAAACTAGATTGTATAGTTGCCATTGGTGTATCAGAGGATAAACCTCTAATTTATAATATGGGTTTCTGTGATGTGAAGGATAACATGCTCATAGAAGAAGAAGTTGAAAATTTAACTATCAATAAAGTTTTAAGCTACAAGTTTTTAGATAAGGTTAGATATATTGAAGATGTTTTTAAAGTAGATAACATAGTGGAAGATAATTCAGAAAGAGCAATATTAGTATCTATAGAAGATGAGGAAAGCCTAGCTGAGTTAAAGGAACTTACTAAAGCCTGTGATGTAGAGCCAGTTTTTGAAATACTTCAAAAACGTAATAAAATTGATTCAGCTTATTTTATAGGTAGTGGTAAGGTTGAAGAAATAGCATATTTAAGACAGTCACTAAGAGCCAATGTAGTAATATTTGATGAGGAATTATCAGGATCTCAAGTAAGAAATCTAGAGCAAGCTATAGGAACAAAGGTAATTGATAGAACTACTCTTATTTTAGAGATATTTGCAAGGAGAGCCAGAAGTAAGGAATCTAAAATTCAGGTAGAGTTATCCCAGTTAAAATACAGATTAAGCAGGCTTAGTGGATTAGGAACTATGCTTTCAAGAACAGGAGGAGGTATAGGAACAAAGGGACCAGGAGAGAAAAAGCTAGAGACAGACAAAAGAAAGATCAGAGATACTATCTATGATTTAAATAAAGAATTAGAAAAGATAAAAAGTATAAGAGCAACCCAAAGAGAAAGAAGAAGTAAGGATAATATTTCTAAGATATCATTAGTGGGATATACTAATGCAGGAAAATCTACCCTTAGAAATGCTCTTTGTGAATACTCACCAGTTAAGTCAGCTACGGTAAAAGAAAAAGTTTTTGAAGCTGATATGTTATTTGCAACCTTAGATATTACAACCAGGGCTATGGCTCTTCCAGACAATAGAGTTGCCACAGTAACAGACACTGTAGGCTTTATAAGAAAATTACCTCACGATTTAGTAGAAGCTTTTAAATCAACTTTAGAGGAGGTAGTTTATTCAGACTTATTACTTCACGTAGTAGATGCATCTAGTAATGCAGCAGAAAAGCAAATAACAGTGGTAGAGGAAGTACTTAAGGAATTAGGTGCAGGAGATAAGCCAACTTTATTGGTGCTCAACAAAATTGATAATTCTAATGATGATATTTTAAATTCTTTAAAGGAAACATTTAATAACTACTCTATTTTAGAAGTTTCAGCTAAACATAAAATCAATTTTGAAGAGTTGCTAAATAGATGTACAGATATACTTCCTTATAAATTAAAAACCTTTAAGGTATTAATACCATATAGCGATTCTTCATCAGTTGCATATCTACATAGAAATGCTTTGGTAGAAAGTGAAGAGTACGGTGAAGAAGGTACTATTCTTGTAGTTCAAGGTGATGATGAGGTCTACAATAAAAGTTCTAAATATATTATAGAGTAGTAACTAAAGTATGATTATATTGTTAGGATAGAAATTAGAGCATTATTTGAAGGGGAGAGTAGGGAGAAAATTTGAGTACAGGATTAGTTAAATATGATTGGAATTTCATTGAAAATTATAGTGATGAAGAAATCAGCTATTTTCTAAGCTTAGAAGGAAAATCTATAGAAGCCATATGTAAAATTAGAAATTTAGATAGAGCCACAGTTCAAAAACATCTCATAAATTGCAAAATAAAATACAGGTTTTTAGTTAAAAGTGAATCGTCATCAGATCTATTTAAATCCCTAATTTTAGCAGCTAAGGAAGAAAGAATTTTGGTTTTGAATAGTTTAGATAGAGTTAATAAAGAAAAGCTAATTCATTTTTTAGTTAAAAACTATATGGAGCTAGGTCTTAAGGACAAAGAAGCCGCCATATGGATCATGGGTGAACTAAAAAGTAATGTCACCGTAGACATACTTATAAAGGCAACGGTTAATAATCATGTAAATATTAGAAGAATGGCAATTTCAGCTCTTGGAAAAATAGGTGATTCCAGAGCTGAGAGAGCTCTTATTAGAGCTTTGGAGGATAAAAATCCTCAAGTAATAAGTTATGCAGTTAAGTCCTTACAGAAGATAAGCAGTGGAGAAGCCGATGATAAAATAAGAGCTTTATTTAATAGTACTGATAAAGAGTATATTAAAAAGGCTTGTGAGGGTTATATTAAGCAAAGAGATAATGAAGAATTAAATTTTCAAGATATAAGTGACGGAGATAAAAATAATGATTAATATTTTATTATCTATATTATGCAGTTCTTTAATAGCTATTGTATTTAAGTTTAGTGAAGGTAGAGAAAGTAATAGATATATGGTAACTAGCATAAATTATCTATCAGGAATGATGGCAAGTATAATAATGATGGGAAGTTTAAATATTTTCCACATAAATTGGTTTTCTATGTTTATGCAGGAATTTAATCAGGTACTTATAAGTGGACAACTTTTCTCCAAAGAAGGAACAGGAGCTTTAGCAATAATTCTAGGTATAATAACAGGTATTTTATATTTTTTAAGTTTTATTCTATATCAAAAATCTGTAGGAAAGAATGGAGTATCTGTATCTGCAACTTTTATGAAGCTAGGAGTATTAATACCTACAATTTTATCTGTTATACTATTAGGAGAGACCATAGAATTATTACCTATATTAGGAATAATCTTGTCTATCATAGCTATAATAGTTATAAATCTAAATAATAAAGAAGAACAAAAGGTTAAAGATACTATGAAAGTAGATTTAATACTTCTTTTTATACTAGCTGGTGGAGGAGATTTTGTAACAAAGCTATTCCAAAACTTTGGTATGGTACAATATAAAAATTTATATTTATTTTATACTTTCCTAACAGGATTTACTATAAGCTTAATTATGTTAATTATTAAAAATAGAAAAGTAAAGTTAATAGATATGTGTTTTGGTGTCATGGTAGGTATTCCTAATGTATTAATGCCAAGCTTTTTAATAAAGGGCTTAGAAGAAGTAAGAGCAGTTATAGCCTTTCCTATGGTAAGTGCAGGAACTATTTTAATCACAAACTTTTGTGGAGTTATATTCTTTAAAGAAAAGTTAGGGAAGAAGGAGATTGCTGCTATAGTACTTACCATAATAGCCATAATACTTATGAGCTAACAGTCTTCGAGAAATCTTCATTATGGTTTAGAGTACAGAAATCTATTTTAAATATTATAGAGGGGGCTTAAATATGAGTTATTTTACAGTGAAAGGGAGTGCTACTTCAGAATTTCAAGAAAAGAAATCTACATTTATAGGATACATAAAGAGAGTAAATACTGAAGAAGAAGCAAAGAACTTTGTAAATGAAATAAAGAGTATGCATAAAGAAGCAACCCACAATGTTTATGCTTATATAGTGGGAGAAAATAAAGGCATACAAAGATACAGTGATGACGGTGAACCCCAAGGAACAGCAGGTATTCCAGTTTTAGAAGTCATAAAGAAAAATGATTTAACCGATGTAGCGGTGGTAGTTACTCGTTACTTTGGTGGTATTCTTTTAGGGGGAGGTGGGCTAATAAGAGCTTACTCTAAAGGAGCCTCTTCAGCCATTGAAGAAGTAGGTATTGTAGAAAAAGTAAAGGGCTTAAAATTAAGATTTACTTTAGAATATGATTTAATAGGTAAAATACAATACCTATGTGGTACAAATAATTGGCATATTGAAGATACCATATATACAGATAAAGTGGAGTTATCACTGTTCACAGAGGTAGAAAATAAGGAAACAATAATTGCAGATTTTGTAGAGGCTACTAGTGGAAAAGTAACTATATGTGAAGAGGATGAAGAGTATTTATTTAAAGAAGGATACAGATATTATAGAGCTATTGAAGGATAGCTCTTGAAATTTGAAATTATTAGACATATTATGTTATAATAGGTACATTGATTTTAAAGTTAATAATTATATATATAGTACAGGAGGAAGTTAATATGTCAGGACATTCAAAGTGGCATAATATCCAAGCTAAAAAGGGTAAAGCAGATGCTAAGAGAGGTAAAATATTTACTAAAATAGGTAAGGAAATAGTTGTTGCAGCTAAAAATGGTGGCTCTAATCCAGAGACAAATGCTAAGCTTAGAGACGTTATAGCAAAAGCAAAAGCAGCTAATATGCCTAATGATACAATTACTAGAGCAATTAAAAAAGCCGCAGGAGAGTTAAGTGCAGTAAACTATGAAACTATAATCTATGAAGGATACGGGCCAGAAGGAATAGCAGTTATAGTTGAGTGTCTTACTGAGAATAAAAATAGAACAGCAGGAAATGTAAGATACGCCTTCTCTAAACAAGGTGGAAATATGGGAACCGTTGGATGTGTAGGCTTCATGTTCCAAAGTAAAGGTGAAATCATCATAGAAAAAACTGATTCAGTAGATGAAGATGAGTTAATGATGATGGCTTTAGATGCAGGTGCTGAGGACTTTGTAGCTGAAGATGAAGTATTTGTAGTAACTACAACTCCAGAAGACTTTGGTACTGTGAGAGAAGCTTTAGAATCTAACGGAATAGAATTCTTAGAAGCTGATGTTAAAATGATTCCAGACACATACACTGAAATTAATGAAGAAGTTGCGACTAAATTCCAAAAGATGTTAGATGTTTTAGAAGATGATGATGATGTACAAAACGTATATCACAACGCTGAATTCCCAGAAGGATGGGAAGGTTAATCTACACTCAAAACCATCGGTTATTTATTTTTAGATTCACCTTAATAAGCCTATTAATTTTATGTATTGTTTAGTTTATTAAAAGATTATATAATCAGAAGTATTAACAATAAAAAACTGAAATCCATAGGGACTTCAGTTTTTTTTGTTAGAGCTTTTGTAAAATAGAATTATCTATTTTACAAAAGTACCTTGATATTTCTGTGAATAGGAATTCGGACTAGTTTTGCGACACTTCCTTATTTTTTATTTTAATGTTGACATTTAAAGAGTTAGCTCCACAATGTTAAATTTTACCAGATGTAAGTATAAATTAATATATGTTTTTTAAAAGGAGATAAATAAGCTCTGCAAGTTTTGAACTTTGTAATTATAGATATTTTGCAAACATTTTAATTCTCTTTCTAATAATTTCTTTATTATTAAAAGTGCCTTGACATTTTTCCTTATCACAAGGTTTTGGTCCCCCACAGTAAGGATAATCATAACATTTAACACAATTATCTGTGAGAGGTTGTAAAATATGTTCATTTTCTATGCATAATTTCGTGCTAAGATCATCTTTGGGTGGGAACGCGTCGCAAAGAACTTTGGATCCATTTGAATAAAATTTACAGCTTAAGATATTCGAGCCTTGACATTTTCTCCCTAAACCATAGGGGATACTCATGTTTGGGTTATAACCATAATTTAATAAAAGTGGTACAAATTCAGAGATATATAAGTCTTCAAATTCACTATCACATAAATTGTTAATAAATTCTACATTTTCATTATTAAAGATATTTTGAATATCAATTGCACATTTTAAGCCAATGGTGTTAAGAAAAATCAAGAATGACTCTAAATAATTCTTATTAATATGGTTTGTGTTATAGCGAATAATTAAATTATAATTTGGCAATTTTACAACTTCTCTAAGCATTTCCAGTTTGCACTTAACTTGCTCAAATGAACTAGAGCGCAGTGTATTGTGATCCTCTGGTAATGAAAATGTTGTATTTATAGTTAGTTTAGGGAAATGCTTGACAAATTCTTCTGTTATCATCATTATATTTGAATCAATATGAAAGCCAATATCAATTTTATCATTTGTTGAATTTACTAGATTCAAAATCTTATCTGTCAGTACTAAAATTAGTTCAGCTTTTAAAAGTGGTCCTCCCCCTATATAGTTAATAACAAGCTTACTATTGTGTTCTTGAAGATCTTTAAGAATTCCTTGTATATACTCCAATATATAGTTGCAAAATTCGTCATCTGATAACGGTAAATACTTATCCCATTGCAGTTGATAACAATATCTACATCTCAAATTACATTGTTCAGTAACACTGATGGTAATATTAGTAATATTAGTTACATTTCTTGATGCTTCCATTTTCCGTATTCTATCTTGCACAAGTTCATCAGTAATAAAAAAATCGTTGTTTTCTAATTCGTCTAAGTCATCTCTATCAACGGTATTTACAAAAAAGCCATCTTTTCTCGCACAAATGTATTTAGTTTCAAATTCTACAATCATTTCATTAAGCTTATTAAACAACAAGTATCCCATATCTGTTTTTATTATCTCTACATAATTACTTAATTTTCTCATATAGTTACCTACATAGAAGGCTATTTAAGCATGTTTTTTCAGCCTCAAAGCAATTTCTAAGGGATTCACTATAAGCAAGTAAAGATTCTGATTCAAGCTTGGGGAAGTTTATAAAAATGTCTTCATTATTAAATAAAACACCTTGAAGCTCATCAAAAGTTTGTGGATCAATCATTTTTATAGATTCCAGAATATAATCTTTACTTGCGCCTTTTCTTAGCATATCAAGTGCATTGCTATACAAAGAATAATAAATGAAGTTTTCTTTATTAATTCCATTAATTATTTTTATTTCAGAGAGAAAATGTAACATATACTCATAGGCCTTATCCCACTCTTTTGCCTTAATATATAACATACTTATAAAGAGGGAAGACTGAATACCATCAACTTGAGTTTCACATCTTTCGTAAATAGAATAATTAGAAATATCTAATAGCTGAACCATAGTTTTATCTCCATTTGCCCAAAGTTCAGAACAATAATCTGCTATTTTTAGGCATGATTTTCTGTCTACTTCACTTAAATTTGAATAAATGCTGTCATGAGCGTCAGAACGAAGTTTTCTTGCAGGAAGGATATTTTCAGCTTCACTTACACTTGGAATAATTACTTGAAAGGTGTGTAAGTCGAAATCCAAACCGCTAACTGCATAAATCGGTAGGCCTAAATTCATTATATTAACTATTATTTCATCTAAATAATCTACATTTGTCTTTACTGCACAGGTAAAATTTTTGATATCCATAACAGGATAATTCCTTAAAATAAAATTCATGGGATAATGCCCCACTCCATATTTTAGCAAAGCTACATAATTTTCATTTTTATGGTGATCATCATGATATAAATACTCGTATTTAAATGCATCACTAAGAGTATCTAAGCTATATCCCTGAAATAACTCAGTAATGCTCCTCTCAATTGCTATCCAGATATTTGGATGACACCCAAAAGAAACATAGTAGCCCCCAATATCATTAAAAATAATAACTGCTATAACAGGACAATTAAATTTATTTTCTACCAAAAGTATCTTTAATTTAAAGTTATGTGAATATAGATATTTATAATCATTATTTATATTGGAACTATTTGTAAAGTATGAATCTGTTATATCGTAAATTTCATTTTCATTTTCAGCAAGCACTTGAAATTGCACTGCACGTTCAATAATTTCGCAAATGCCTTGAACTAAAGCTTCTTCTTTAGTATTACCAGCACACATGCCATTAGAGCCATAGTAGTAATCTAATACTGCATATGAAATATCAAGTTCATATTGAAATAAGCTTTCATCTAAACTTGAGTTACTAGGTAACAGTAAATTAAAGCGTGAAACCAAATCATAATTGCGGCAGTTTCCTTTTCGTTCACACCACAGATTAATACAATGATCTTTACTGTTTTCTTCCAAACCGTTATTTAACAGACTAAAATAGGTATCAGCACTACTACTTTTAATCCAATTTTCAAATGGCATATGAATAAATAGTTTATTTTCTTCTATTGAATAAATTTTTTCATAAAACATTTTATAGAAAGGAGATACTCTAAAAGGCAAACAAAATGATAGTCTTTCTATTAATTCACCATAGGCACTTGCTAAAGCTAATTCCTTCGAAATCCCCTTTCCGTTTGCTGTAAGTGTTGTGTTTAACACAATAATATGCACGCTAAATATACTAGAGCCAACTGAATTCCATAACTCTTGGACCAAAATACCAATTTGTTGTAAATCAAGTCGTGCTTTTAAAATACTATTAATGGGGAAATCATCTTTATTTTTAATTGATAGATCACTACTATTACTCATAACTTTCAATCTCCTCAATAGCGATTTTCTTATTATTAATTGTAATTAAATAATCAAACCACTTAATCATATTTGGCGACATTTGATGGGATATAATAATAACTGTACTTTTTGGACGAGATAATATCAACTCAAGCAATTCTTGGGTTGTTCCTTCATCAAGATTTGCAAAACTTTCATCATAAATTATCATATTTGGATTAAATAATTCTATTCTGGCTAATGCTATACGCTGTTTCTCTCCTCCAGATAAAGTAAATCCACTTTGCCCTATAACTTGATCCAATCCTTGTCTTGTGCGCTCCAAGATGTATTTCAGTCCAACTCTCTCAATTACATCATTTATTTCCTTATCAGTAAACTGTTCAGAAAACAGAGTAATGTTATTTCGAAGTGTTGCATTAAATATAAAAGTATTTTGTGAGCTTACTTGAAGAAATCGGTTATAATCAACTGGATTTAATTCAGTTATATTTGTATGATTGAAATAGATATTTCCATTTGTAGGAGGAAGGGTTCCTATTAATAAGTTAATAAGGGTAGTCTTACCTGACCCTGACTGGGCGGAGAAGAAATATTTTTTATTTGCAGCAATCTCAAAATTTACATCACTAAAAATAGTATTATCATCGTAATTAAAATCCAGATTAACTACTCTAAGAGCTTCAAAAGTCTTATCAATTTGTTTATATTCATTTAAGAATATTCCTGTGTCATCAAAATTGTTATGAAGCTGATGAATTATTTCTCGGGCACTTTTTATTTCACCTAAATCATCACTTAAACATACAAGGGGTGAACTAATGTACACTACAAGTTGGGATGCTGCAACAAGGGTTCCAACAGTTTCATATCCTAGAATAACAAGTATAGCTCCGATAAAATATATACCAATATACAGTATATTGCCCATAGTAAAAGACATTAGATTAGCAAAAGATGAAAGTAACCTGGAATGATATCTTTTTTTCTCCCAGTTATTATTTCTTTCACTCATCATATCAAAGGACTGGGCAGTAACATGAAAACATTTTAAAAGGTCCATTCCTGTTAAATGCTCTGATGCAGTGGTGGTAAATGATGAAGCTGCATCGGACATAATTCCTTTCGCTTTAGATAGGTTTTTACTCATTATTTTAGGTATTATTAATTGAATAAAA
The DNA here is from genome assembly GCF_000732635.1 of Clostridium sulfidigenes. GTDB lineage: Bacteria > Bacillota > Clostridia > Clostridiales > Clostridiaceae > Clostridium_J > Clostridium_J sulfidigenes. The sequence goes on from NZ_JPMD01000035.1 coordinate 66,973, forward strand.
GTGATTAACAAGACAAATCCTGCAAGTATAGGTGATATAAGTAACAACAATAACAAACTAATTGTAAGTTCAAATATACTCTCAAATAATCTAAAAAAAGCACTAAAATAAGATTCCTCAACTATGTCCAAATCGTTGGTTAGCAGAGATATCCATTCACCAGTATTTTTCTTATGAAAACTAATACTGGACAAATTTTGAATTTTCTTAAAAGTATCATCACGAAGATTTGATTTTGCAATAGATAAACATTCCCATTTTGATTTACGATATAAAAGATCAATACAGACGCACAACAACAAATACAGTAATAGCCAAGGAAGAAAATTCAGAGCTGAAGATAGTTGACCAGACGTGGCAAAGTCAACACATGTCATCATCACATAAGCTAGTCCCACTGCTAACAAACTATTAAAAGAACTAAATATTAGTGTTGCAAAAAAGTTTATTCTTTTCTTTATTAAATAATTTAACATATAATAAATCCCACCTTTTATACTTATATTAAAAAAATTGAGCCCTAGGGCTCAATTTTTGCCTCAATACAACAAGAGGATTATTCTCTTTGCTTTGACCAATGGCACTTTCCACAGCCCATAGGTTCAACAACTGTTGATTTCTTTTCCTCTTTTTTCTTGTCCTGCTGGTTAACATGTAAAATCTTCATAAATACACCTCTCTCCTTACAGATCATACCAAAATATAATATATATGTCAATAAATACATGATTATAAATTTATTGACATACAATCATAGGTTTTCATAGCCATATCACCATATTGCAATTTAATAGGTAAATTGAAAAGTTAAATTCCGTTTTTTAGCTGAAACAGAACTTACTGTTGCAAAGTGTTTGGTATAATTAGTTTGATATTTGTCCTGATTATATTAGGAGGATTAATTATGTCAAATTATGAATTAAGCAAAGGTAAACACCTAATAATGGAGGATCGACTTATAATTGAATATGGGTTAGATCAAAATTATGCATTAAGAGAAATTGCTGATAAGCTAAAAAAGGACCCAACTACTATCTCTAAGGAAATTAAAAGGAATAGATTTCTGAGAGTAAGTAAGGCAAAGGAAAATGATATACATCCATGTCAAAACCGAAGGAGTTGTAGTAAAACAAATTTGTGTAATAATGCCTGCGGCAAGCAATGTAAAAAATGTGCTTTTATAAATTGTTACAGAGCCTGTAATGAATATTCAATTAAGAAATGTGTAAAGCTTAACCGCTACCCTTATGTGTTTAGCATAGACTAGTACTATACTTTAGATAATGTCACTTAAATATACAAATTATATAATGGAAATGCGTAATTAGAGAAACATAAAAATGTAAGATTTTATGCATTTCTATTTTTTTATTTCTTTCGTTTAATGGAGTTGATTCTAATTCAAGAAAAGATTATCATGAAAATAGACTATAGATAAGACTAAAACAATATGGTAAGTACGAGGTACTAATTATTGATGAAATTAGTTATATATCTATTGATAAATTAGGAGCAAATTTATTCTTTCAATTAATAATAAAAGGTATAAGTATTCATCAACAATAATTATATCAAATCACCCATTTAGAAAATGTGGCATAGTATTCTCAGTTATAGCACTACTAATGACATACTTTATAGTTGTTGCACCACTCTCATATGATAAAAAAAGTAGGTATTTCTTATAGAACGGAAGATATTATAGATTTTATGAAAGAGTCTCAATAAAATAATAATTTATATTTTTACTAAATAGCACTATGAAATATTTATACATTTTCATGTTGATATCTAATAATTTTAAGTAAAATTTACATTTTAGGTTTATTTAGTTATAATAAGTATTGGTAAATATTAATTTTAGTATAGGTTTTATATTAATTGTGAAGATGTTTACGATATTTTACAATTAAATCATATAGAAATTAAGGGGAAAATGATGAAAAACATATCAATTGGAGAAAGTGTAAAAATAGCTGTAAAGGAGTTTGGAAAAACGATACCTGGGGTAGGAAGCGTGATATCAGTAGCGGATGAAACTTTAGCTACCATTGAAACTAATAAAATGAAAAATAATATTTGTCAAATTCAATCAAATCAAAATTTAACGGAAGTATCTATAATAAACTTACATTTAAATGATAAAATACCTAAAAAGTATATGGATGAATTACAAAAGAATTTAAACATATATTATAATGAAAGAGAAGACTACGAGGATTATGAAAACTGTGTGAATTTGGATTGTATTTTGGATGATATAATAGTAAGTGAAGACTGTATAAGTCTAAATTTATCAGTTCCTGTAGACCGCGAGACTGTATATGAAGAGATTAAAATATTAATTGAGTGGACTAGTGTTCGTTGTCCTGGAAATTTAGGAATTCATATAAAAGGTTATTCTTATGAATATTAATAAAAGTTATATATAAATAGAAGTAATTTAACAATAGCCTAAAATTTATTGTTTTAACTAATAGACTATAAATAAGAGATTAGGTTATGCTTATTAAATAGAAGTTTATATGATTTATCTCCTTAATTAGATATGATTATCCGACTAGGGAGATATTTTTATAATGTTTAGGTTGAAATAATAATTTAACTTTAATGTTGCATTATTAAAAATAATATACCATTAATGATACTCTAAATGAATTTCGTGTTGCTTTTCTTCCTTTTTAGGCTCTATTAGTTGTCTTCTCATTGATTCTAGCATAAACTATAACAAAATATCACAAATGATAATTGAATCAATTGTCTTTTACATAAAAGTAACTTCTTATTTTATTAAGTAATCTTAAGGAGGTGGTATAGAATGGGATTAATGGTGACTCTAATAAAAAAAGCAAAATTTTTTGATAAGAATAGTATGGAATCATTATTAATTAAAGTTGATTCTATTACTAATATTTTATCAAGGAAGCTAAGATATTGCCGTGCTGAAAATGATTTATTCAATTCAATTATGGAATATCTTTAACTTATCTAAGGGAACAATAGTAAATTCATCAAGAAATTCTTATGTGAGATTATTATAGATCAATAAAATTTATATTCAACGAAATTGAAATGGAAAATAAATTTTCAGAATTATCAGATAATTTAAGGTTATTAATAGTAAAATACATTTATATTAATTTGTAAGCTTTAGCATATAAATAATAAACAGAAAACGTGTTCTCTTAGTAAAATGTCATTACAGTCTTACTAATAAAGAAATATATCAAGTAAGGAGTGTGAAATAAATGATGGAGAATGAAATTCTAAAGGTAGCCTTATCACAAGGTATTTGGGCTGTACTAAGTATATTTCTGTTGTTTTATATACTAAAAGCTCAAGAGAAAAGAGATGTGAAGGAAGAAGAAAGAGAAAAAAATTATCAAGATGTGATATCACACCTTACTGATAAATTAAGGATAGTAGATGAAGTAAAAAAAGATGTAGAAGATCTAAAGAAGGATGTAGGGGATTTAAAAAATTATATGAGAAAAAATTAAGAAGTGAAAATATAATTAGAGCATTATTTCTTTGAATTTAAATTTATATATAGTCATAATACTGCCATATGAAAATCTCTGAAACCCGCATGGACAGAACAACTATTTAACTATTTAACTAGTTAAATAGCAAAATAGGCATATATTTATATATTTTAAAATTTCCCTATATAACTATTTATATAGGGAAATTTTTAACTAATCCATCTAGTAAATTAGCAATTGCTATAGAGACTTTTCTGCTAATCTTTATTAATAAGTTATCTCGTCTTTTTCAGAATGGTCTTTGCTATTTGCATAGGAGCCTATTTTAACTCCATCTATTATTCCTACGTCAGCTCCATCCTTAGGATACATTTTTCTTAGTTCAGCTTGACTTCTTTTTTGATCCTTAAGACGACTTTTATTATTATCAACCATAAAAACACCTCCTTAAATTATATAAAGGATAACTACACAATTATTTTGTCCTTAAAGTAAGAAATTATTAAGGAAAGTAAAGGATTAGCTTCCTTAGAAAGAAACATTACCATTTTATTAAAGGTATAGATTGAATGTTTGGACACATAATAATATTGACAATAAAATTATATGGGAGGTATTAAAAATGGCTAAAAATCATAAAAAGCATGAACATACTCCAAGTAACCCTAAGACTGGAAATGTAAAAGATCATATATCTTCAAAGGCAGGAATTAAATCTCCTAAGGAAAAAGAATAGCTTAATATATTTACGTAAGGTATAGGTTATTTTGAATAAGTAAATGACTATCTCAATAAAGAGATAGTCATTTACTTAAATAGAAACATAAAGTTTTAATTAAGGAACTATTCATCTAGAGGTAGACAAATATATGAGTTATACATTAGATAAATAAGTTAAGTCCAGCATCTTCTGTGGAAGCTAAATAGGTTGCAACTCCACCAACCTCAACTTCAGGAATTAATTCCTCATGTTTAATACCCATTAAATCCATAGACATAGCACAAGCAATGATTTTAACTCCCATTTTAAGAGCATTAGCAATTAAAGTATCAAGGTCATCTACGTTGTTTTTAGCCATAATATTTTTAATCATAGCAGGGCCCATACCAGCCATATTCATTTTAGACAATGGAAGTTTTCCAGTGCTACTTGGAAGCATCATATCAAACATTTTTTCCATAGTATCCTTTTTAACAGAAGGCTTATCTTTTCTTTTTAAGATATTAAGTCCCCAGAAGGTAAAGAACATGGTAACTGGTTTACCCATGGATGCTGCACCAGTAGCTATGATGAAGGAAGCTATAGCTTTATCAAGGTCACCACTAAAGACTACAAGGGTTGCACCATCCTTTTTAGAAATATCACAACTAATAGGTGATGAGCTACTTGTTAAATTTTGAGAGGTACCTTTCTTGATTAATGCTACAAAGGCTTTTTCTTTTTTATTAAATTCACCTTTTACAAGAGTATTTCCTGTTTTACTGCACCAACTATTGATGTCCTTTTGGAAACCTGGATCAGAAGCTTTAACTTCTAAGATATCTCCACCCTTCATTTTGCCCATTTCCTCAAAAACTCTTCTAATAGGACCTGGACATTGAAGTCCACAAGCATCAAGACTTACAGTAACTTTAGTAGAATCTTCTATATTAGGAGAAGCACTAGTTTCACAAGTACAGTCTTCAGTATTATTATTTAAGTTAGATTGAGTATCTTTATTATTTAAAGAAGATTTAACGGTAGCATAAGTTTTATAACCACCATCTAAGTTCACACAATTAAATCCATATTGAGAAAGTATTCTACAGCCGATATATCCACGAAGACCTACTTGACAATAAACATAGATTGTTTTGTCCTTTGGTATTTTATTTAAATTATTTCTAAGGGTACCTAGAGGAATATTTATAGCATTTTCTATATGACCAACTTCAAACTCCATCTCTTCTCGTACATCTAGGATAAATTCATTGTTAGCTATTAAATTATCAACTTCATCCCATTGAACTATAGAAACTAAATTATCCATTATATTAGTTCCTATATATCCAGCCATATTAACAGGGTCTTTTGCAGAAGAATATGGTGGAGCGTAGCATAATTCTAACTCAGGTAAATCTGTAACCTTTAGATTACCTTTTATAGCAGTAGCTATAACATCGATACGCTTTTCTACGCCATCCAAACCTACACCCTGTGCTCCTAATAGTTTTCCATCCTTTGGATTAAATAAAACTTTAAGAGAGATAGGGAAGGCACCAGGATAGTAACCAGCATGGGAATTTGGATGTAAATGGATTGCCTTATACTCTAAGTTAAGTCTTTTTAAAGTTTTTTCATTATTGCCTGTAGTTGCAACAGTTAGTGAAAATACCTTTGCTACAGAAGAACCTAAAGTACCATTATATTCAGCTTTTTTACCACAGATATTATCAGCTACAACATGCCCTTGTCTATTAGCTGGCCATGCAAGTGGAATCATAGTTGGATTACCATTTATATAATCAATTACTTCTACAGCATCACCAAGAGCGTAGATGTTTTCATCAGAAGTTTTCATTTCTTTATTTACAACAATTGCTTTTCTATTGTTAACTTCTAGACCAGCATCTATGGCAATCTTACTTTCAGGAGAAACTCCTATTGATAAAACAATCATGTCTGTTACAATTTCTTTACCACTATTTAAAACTACTTTTTTACCACGGTTTTCAAAGGATTTAACTCCATCTTTAAGAATTAAATTAACTCCATTTTGAAGTAGATGTTCGTGAACTATTGCTGCCATTTCGTAATCTAGAGGAGCCATTACTTGATCTGCCATCTCTACAAGAGTTACAGAAACTCCTCTTTCATTAAGGTTTTCAGCCATTTCAAGACCTATAAAGCCACCACCAACAATTACAGCTTCCTTTGGAGAGTTATTATCAACAAAGGCTTTAATCTTATCTGTATCTGGTATATTTCTAAGAGTAAATAAATTGGTTGCTTCTTTAAGACCAGGAATAGGTGGAGTTATTGGACTAGCACCCGGTGATAAAACTAATACATCATAACTTTCTTCATAAACTTGAGAAGAACTATGATTTTTTACAGTAACTTTTTTAGCATCCTTATCAATTTTAATAACTTCACTAAAGTTTCTTATGTCAATGTTAAATCTAGAACTCATGCCTTCTACCGTTTGCACTAGAAGATTATCTCTTTCCTTTATAGTTTCACCTATATAATAAGGAAGTCCACAATTGGCAAAAGAAATATATTCCCCTTTTTCAAACATAATTATTTCTAAAGATTCATCTAGTCTTTTTAAACGTGCAGCAGTAGAAGCCCCACCAGCAACTCCACCAACGATAATAACTTTTTTACTCATAATAAAATCTCCTTTCAATATTAAACAATACAAATAGTATAAACAATATAACCTTTACAATACTCAGGAACATTTAAATCTTAATATTTATATATCATAATAATACGATTTAAAATATTTATAAAAAAGAAGTCTAAAGAATTTTGACTTCTTAATAGTTAAAATAATACTTCTATTAACTTTTTTATATTCTCATCACTAACACTATATATAATTTCAAGACCATTACGCTGCCAGTCTATAATGCCAAAAGCTTTTAGCTTTCCAATGTGTTGCGATATAGTTGATTGAGGCATATCTAGGCAATTTTGCATATTGGTAACATTGCTTCCACCAGTTTCAATGAGACCTTTAACAATGCATAGTCTTACGGGGTGGGCTAATGCCTTTAAAATATTTGCTTTTTCTTCAAACAGTCTTGGGTTAGTTAAAAATGTGTCATTCTCAGTCATGTTTTATACACCTCCATATCACTATATTCATATAATACGATATAGTTCCAAATGTGTCAATGAAAATTAAAAAAATTTTATATATTTTAAAAGAATAACTTATTATAAGTTTAGATATTGTGTTGTAATATAAAAAGTTAAACTCAACTAAACTTCAGTGAGAGTAAACTATCTATGAAGTTTAGTTGAATTAAATATTATAAGAAGAATAGGGCCACTATGGTAGTAACAATTAAACCTAAAACTACTGGTTTAAAGTTGCGCTTTGCAAGCTCAAAAGGGGATACCTTGCATATAGCAGAAACGGGGATAATGGCCCAAGGTATTAATGTGCCTCCACCTACCCAAATAGCACCTAATTGTCCAAGAGCGGTTAAAGTAGCCACATTTCCACCAGTGGCTGTTCCAAATAAATTTGCAGTGGAACCGGCTAGAGCTATACCGGAAAATCCAGAACCATCTAGTCCAGTGATTGCACCTACAGTAGTTACACCGAAAGCACTTAAAAAATTGTTTAGTGGAACTGCCTTAGAAAGGGCATATCCCAAGTCGTTTACTATACCTAAGGAGCCAGTAGGTAAATAGTTACCTATAATAGCTGTAAATCCATCACCACCTACATAGAAAAAGGCAGCAATTGGAACTACTATTCCAAAAACTTTAAAGCCAAATTGGAGGCCTTCTACCAGATGTCTAGTGATTTTATCAAGAGAAGCCTTTTTATAAGCTTTTACAGATATCAATATGAGTATAATTAAGGTTGTACCACCTATTAGTGCTGTAGCATCTCCACCTTTTAAATTTAAGGAAACCATCAAAAATACATCAATAGCAAAGAGAAGAGGAATTAATATTGCAAAAAAGGATTTCCATCCTTTGCTTAAAAGAGATTCATCTGTAGACTCAACCTCTTCTGAATATTCAGTGTAGGTGAGATTTTCAAGGGTTCCATTTTTCATATCTTTCTTTAGCATGATAAAGGCTGTAACAGTAGTCACAATTCCCATAATAATTATAAGAGGAACACTAGCTTTAACTACTTCAGATACAGGAATACCAGCAGCATCCGCAGTTAACTTTGGAGCAGCTTGAATTACAAAGTCTGTAGACAATGCAATACCATGACCGAAAAGATTCATAGCTATAGCAGCACCTATGGCAGGGAGACCAGATTTGATAGCCACAGGAACTAATACAGCTCCAACTAATGCAACGGCTGGAGATGGCCAAAAGAAATAAGAAATAATCATCATTATTATACCTATACCCCAAAAGGCTATAAAGTCATTTTTCATAAACTTACTAAAGGGTTCTATCATAACTTTACTTATGCCAGTATAGGATAATGCTTTACTTAATCCAGCAATTATAGATATTATAAGTATTGTTGGCAGTAATTCCGTAATTGAGTAGATAAAACTATTAAAAATACTAATTAGAGATGCAGGAATAGATTTAGTGCTAATTAATGCAATTAATACTACTCCAACAATGCAAATAAGGGAACAGTCTAATTTTTTTATCATTGCTATTAAAATTAATATAATAAAAATTAAATATATATAGTGTATTGCGGTTAATTCAATCATTTGTAGCCTCCTACTAACTTATCCTAATTTAATAATAGAATATGCTGACAGGAGAAATTAGTGTTAAAAAAGCAAGATGGAAATTTTAAAAATTCAGATTTTCATTAGTTAGTTCTATGGACTAAAAATATAAGAGGTTTTATATTATGAATAAAACTGTTTAAATAGTTTTAAATAATATATAATAATAGTATGATATTTTGGAACAAATTGAAGAATTGAGGAGAAATAATATGAATAATTTTAAATTTAAACATAAGGATGAAGAGTTTATTTTATCAGAAGATAACCTTTCTTATATTGAAGCTGAGGAAGTACAAGATTTTACCATAGGAAAAGTATTAGAAATTTTAGAAGAAGGTAAAGAAAAAGTAGAATTTGACTATGAATATTATGCTGATAACTGTGAAGCATGTGGAAATAGTGAAGCTATAGATAAAAAACATTATAGATATTTAGAGTATCATTTTTATATTTTTACTAAAGAAGGAAAATATATAATTAGTAATATAAGTAATGAGTTTGAAACCACTACTTATTCCCAATTAGAGAGAATGAAAAAAATTGATGAAAGTTATATAGTATCTATTATCATCTGTGAAAGTTGTAAGAATTTTGCAATAGAAGTTGAACAGTGTGATATGTAAATAAATAACTGTGACATGAATTTAAATATCTGTGGCATGAATTTAAATAATTGTGTATATTTTTAGGTTAATTCCATATACTCTTTAATGGAAGAAGAGTGGAGATGTATAATTTATAAATTTTTGTAAGCAATAGTGTATAAACATATCAAAGCTGGATACAATTCCTAGTAGGAGGGATTGTATGATTGAAAGATATAAAAAAAATAAAGGATTATATATTTTTATAGCCTCTGTAGGAATAATAGTTTTTTTACTTAGCTATACTGTGAGTATAGCCTTCTTAAGAAGTTCAAAAGATGGAGGAGCTGGAATTTTAGGCGAAGCATCTCAAGCAAGCTTTTTAAATATGAATGATGTATTAATTTCAGATAAAAGTAATATAGAGTTCATGTTAAACTATAAAAACTCTTTAGGTAAGGTAAAGATTAATGATAAATTAGATAAAACTATAAATGTAGAAAAAGATAATTTGATTGGTCTTAATCAGGAGCAGGCTGAAAAGATATTTTCTAGTTTTGGATACAAGGTAGAAAAATTCACAAAAGAAGATATTATATTTGTAAAGGACATAGAAGGATATTCCTACAAAGAAGATTCTTATTTTATAGGAATAAAGGATGAAAATATTGTTATTTATAATAAGGATTCTAATGGAACAATAAAAGTAGTAGAAGAGAAGATATTGAATCCTAAAGATGATAATGGACAGTCGTATTTAAAAATTAACGACATAGAGAACAGAGGTAATCTTTTGAGGACATTCTACGAAGGACATAGAGATTATCAGTTTTCAAATATACAAGAGGCTATGGAATATGCTCAGGCTCTTTGTAGCACATAGTATCAGAAAAGGAGTGTTTCGAAAGGAATTTTGAAGCACTCTTTTTTCATGAGAAATTGTAGAAATGGTATAAATTTAATTTGAAATAAGTTTAAAATAGTTTTTATTGAATTGTTACATTGTAGATGGTAAAGTATAATATAGTTACGATTGTAAGGTAATATAATTAATTAGTGAAGTTTAATATCAATACATATAGGTATATAATAGATTATAGGTCTAAATTTGCAGATGATGACTATATAGTAATGAAGAATTAACAAATGGTTAAATAAAAAAGATAGGTGACAAAGCATGTATGAATATATAAAAGGAATTTTTAAGTCTATAGAAAAGGAATATATAGTTATAGAATGTGGTAATATTGGATATAAAATTTTCACATCAGGTAGTACAATTTCTAATATGCCAGCTATAGATCAACAAATAAAGATTTATACTCATCAAATTGTAAGAGAAGATTTCATTGGACTTTATGGTTTTTTAACTAAAGATGAAATATCCATGTTTAATCTTCTTATTTCCATTAATGGTGTAGGACCTAAGGCGGCACTATCACTCATGTCTATTGCCAATGTTTCTACATTAAAGTATGCTATAATTACCGATGATGATAAATTAATAACTAAGGCACCGGGCATTGGTAAGAAAACTGCTCAAAGGATCATATTAGAACTTAAGGATAAGATAGCACTAGGAGATGCCATGCCTAAGGGAGCTACTATTAGTGATATTGACATTGATAATGAAAAACTATCAGAAGCAGTGGGGGCACTTATAGCTCTTGGATACTCGGATAAAGAGGCAGAAAAAGCAATAGAAAAAGCTGATAGGAGTAAGAGTGTTGAAGATATTATAAAAGAATGTTTGAAAATTTTAATGGGATAATAACCTTATTAAGGGTTTTTAGTTAAGGAGGGGGATTATGGAAGATAGAGTTATTACATCTAATATTATTGAGGAAGATATAGAAGTAGAATATTCCTTAAGACCTCAGCGACTTAAGGAATATATAGGACAAGAAAAAGTTAAAAATAAGTTAGATATATTTTTAAAAGCTGCAAAGATGAGAAAAGAACCCTTAGACCATTTATTATTATATGGACCACCAGGCCTTGGTAAAACTACATTAGCTAACATAGTAGCAAAAGAAATGGGTGGAAATTTAAAAATTACATCTGGGCCTGCTATAGAGAGAGCTGGAGATTTAGCAGCATTGTTAACTAATCTAAATACCAATGATGTATTATTCATAGATGAAATTCATAGATTGAATAGGTCTGTAGAAGAAATTTTATATCCAGCCATGGAAGATTTCGCTTTAGATATTGTTATTGGTAAGGGGGCATCAGCAAAATCTATAAGACTAGATTTACCTAAATTTACCCTCATAGGAGCAACTACAAGGGTAGGACTTTTGACTGCACCTTTAAGAGATAGATTTGGAGTACTATGTTCAATGGAATATTATAATGATGACGAGCTTAAAGAAATTGTTTTAAGGTCTTCTGAAATATTAGGAGTTGAAATTGATAAGGAAGGTGCCTTTAGTCTGGGAATGAGATCTAGAGGGACACCAAGGATAGCTAATAGGTTACTAAAAAGAGTTAGAGACTACTCTATGGTTAAAGGTATAAATGTAATTGATAGTAACATGGTGGAGCAAGCAGCTGAACTTTTAGAAGTGGATAGAGAAGGTTTTGATAGATTAGATAATAAGATATTAGAAGCCATAGTAGATAACTTTAATGGGGGGCCCGTTGGAGTTGAAACCCTAGCTTATTTTATAGGTGAAGAAGTCAGTACCATTGAGGATGTATATGAACCATACCTAATACAAAAGGGGTTTATTGTAAGAACTCCAAGAGGTAGAATGGCGGCAAAGAAAGCCTATGAACATTTAGGAAGGATTATTCCAGATCATATATTATAGAAATAAACATATAGATAGAATAGGGAAGTGTATAGACTTTGAAAGTAAAGGATTTTTATTTTGATTTACCAAAGGAATTAATAGCCCAGCATCCTTTAGAAAAAAGAGATGAATCAAGGCTTATGGTTCTAAATAAAAAAAGTGGTGAAGTAGAACATAAAGTGTTTAAAGATATTATAGAGTATTTAAATCCAGGAGATTGTCTTGTATTAAATGATACAAGAGTTATGCCGGCTAGACTTTATGGAGCTAAGGAAGGTTCCGGTGGTAAAATGGAGTTTTTGCTTTTAAATAGGCATGAAGATGATATATGGGAAACCTTAGTTAAGCCTGGCAAAAGAGGAAAAGTTGGAGCTAAATTTGTATTTGGAAATGGAGAACTAAAAGCCGAGGTAGTAGAAGTTTTAGACAATGGAAATAGAAAAGTAAAGTTTTATTATGATGGTATATTTGAAGAAGTATTAGATAGACTTGGTGAAATGCCATTGCCACCATATATAGAAGAAAAACTGGAAGATAGAGAAAGATATCAAACGGTTTACTCAAAGGAAGTAGGTTCTGCAGCAGCCCCTACAGCTGGACTACACTTTACAGATGAGCTACTACAAGCTATCAAGAAAAAGGGGATTAATATAGCTTTTGTAACTTTGCATGTGGGACTTGGAACCTTTAGACCAGTAAAAGCTGAAGAAATTCAAGATCATGAAATGCATTCTGAGTATTATATTTTAGATAAGGAAAACGCTGAAATAATAAATAATGCTAAAAGAAGTGGGAAAAGAGTTATAGCTGTAGGAACCACATCAAATAGAACCCTTGAAAGTATAGCTAATGAAGAAGGTCAAGTTAAAGAACAATCAGGATATACTAGTATATTCATATATCCAGGGTATAAATTTAAAATAGTAGATGCCATAATAACTAATTTTCATTTGCCAGAATCTACTTTAATAATGCTTATCAGTGCTTTTTCAACTAGGGAAATAGTGATGAATGCTTATAAAATTGCAGTAGAAAACAAATATAGATTCTTTAGTTTTGGTGATGCTATGTTTATCCATGAATAGGAAGGACGATGAATAGGTGTATAAATTACTTAAAAAGAGTGGAAAAGTTAGACGTGGGGAATTTGTTACTCCTCATGGTACAATACAGACCCCTGTGTTCATGAATGTTGGAACTTTGGCTGCAATAAAAGGAGCAGTATCATCCATGGATTTAAAAGAAATCGGGTGTCAGGTAGAATTGTCAAATACATATCATCTTCATTTAAGACCAGGAGATGAAGTAGTTAAAAAAATGGGAGGACTTCATGAATTTATGAATTGGGATAGACCTATTCTTACAGATTCAGGTGGGTTTCAAGTGTTCTCATTAGCAAGCATGAGAAAAATTAAAGAAGAGGGTGTATACTTTAGCTCTCATATTGATGGAAGAAAAATATTTATGGGACCTGAAGAAAGCATGCAAATTCAAAGTAACCTAGCTTCAACTATTGCTATGGCCTTTGATGAGTGTATTCCAAATCCATCTTCAAGAGAATATGTAGAAAAATCTGTAGCAAGAACTACTAGATGGCTTGAAAGATGTAAAGTAGAGATGGATAGATTAAATGCAGATCCTAATACAATAAATAAAAAGCAAATGCTATTTGGTATAAATCAAGGTGGAGTTTACGAGGATATTAGAATAGAACATGCTAAGACCATTAGAAAACTAGACCTAGATGGATATGCAATTGGAGGATTGGCTGTTGGTGAAAGTCATGAGGATATGTATAGAATTATTGATGCTGTGGTTCCATATCTTCCAGAGGATAAACCAATTTATCTTATGGGAGTTGGGACTCCAGAAAATATATTAGAGGCAGTTTCAAGAGGTGTAGATTTCTTTGATTGTGTATTACCAGCTAGAAATGGAAGGCATGGACATGTGTTTACTAAGTATGGTAAAATAAACATCATGAATGCTAAATTTGAATTAGATAAAAATCCTATAGATGAAGGCTGTGACTGTCCCACTTGTAGGCATTATACAAGAGGATACATAAGGCACTTATTTAAAGCTAAGGAAATGTTGGCAATGAGACTTTGTGTGCTTCATAACTTGTACTTCTATAATATATTAATGGAAGATATAAGAAATGCAATTGATGGGGATTACTTTGAAGAATTTAAAAATCAAAGACTTTCAGAGTGGGGAAAAAAATAATTAGGTATCTATTTTTTAAATATATACATAACTAGTGAAAGGAGAGATATTATGCAAAACTTAATGGCGTTTCTTCCAATGGTACTTGTGCTTGTGTTGTTTTACTTCATGATTTTCATGCCAGAAAAGAAAAGAAAGAAACAATACAATGATATGTTAAATTCTTTAGCTATAAATGATGAGATTATGACTAAAGGTGGAATCATGGGAAGAATAATAAATATTCAAGAAGAATATATTATTTTAGAAAGTGGTCCAGATAGAGCTAGAATAAAAATGAGCAAACTAGGTATTGCTTCAGTTTCAAAATCAGCTAATGAACCAGAAGAAATAAAGGCATAATCATCATAAAACCCCTTATATAAACATATTTATTAATATAAGGGGGTTTTGGGTATGTATAAAAAGTTTAATTATTCCGCTATAGGAGTGGGGGTGCTAAGAGCATCAATTTTAACAGTAATTTGCGTTTTAGTATATTCACTAGTTACTTCATATTTCCCATTTAGTGACGCAGTCACATCAGTATTTTTAGTTATAGCTACATTGGCTAGTGTGGTATATGGAGCTATATATGCTACATTAAAAATGGGAAGTAAAGGTTGGCTTGTGGGGTTGCTAGTAGCAGTATTTTATATGTTAATACTTTATATAGTATCCTTATGCTTTGGAAATGACTTGGCATTAGGAGGAAAAGACGTAGTTAGATTAATTTTAGCATTAGCAGCAGGATCATTGTCAGGAATGCTAGGAGTGAATCTATAGATATTATCAATTTTAGGAGGAATAAAAATGAAACATATAAAAACTATCAACAAATCTAACATTAAAGAAAGTTTAAAAAAACCAGGTTGTAAAGAGTGTGCTAACTCATGTCAATCAGCTTGCAAAACTTCTTGTACAGTAGCTAATTTAGAGTGTGAAAACTAATCATTTTAAAGGCAGTAACAAAAAGTTACTGCTTTGTGTTTAGTTAGGAGGAAAAACAATGGAATTAATTCACAAATTTAGACAAGGCAATGATTTTTATGTTATAGATGTAAATTCAGGTGCAGTTCATGAAGTAGATGAGCTTGTATATGACATGTTAGACTCAGATAAACTTAAAACTAAAGACGAGTTAAAAGAAATATATAAGGATAGATACTCCAGTGAAGAAATTGATGAGGTATATGAGGAATTAGAATCTTTAGTTCATGAAGAAATGCTTTATTCTAAAGATTTATATGAAAATATAGCAATGATGAGTGGACAAGCAGAGGTAGCTATTAAAGCCCTTTGTCTTAATATAATTCATGATTGTAATTTGAAGTGCAAATATTGTTTTGCAGATGAAGGAGAATATAAGGGTTGTAGAAAAACCATGAGCGCACAAACCGGTAAAGACGCTATAGATTTTGTTATAAAAAACTCAGGGAAAAGAAAAAATATAGAAATTGACTTATTTGGTGGAGAGCCACTTATGGCCTTTGATATTATAAAGGAAATAGTAGATTACGGTAGAGAACAAGAAAAACTTCACAATAAAAACATTAGATTTACTATGACTACTAACTCTACTCTTTTAAATGATGAAATAATGGACTACCTTGATAAAAACATGGGAAATATAATTTTAAGTATAGATGGAAGAAAAGAAGTCAATGATAAAGTAAGAATAAGATTTGATGGAACTGGTACCTATGAATCTATATTACCTAAAATAAAGAAAATGGTAGATATAAGAGATAAGTCTAAGACTTATTATGTAAGAGGTACTTTTACAAGAGAAAATACAGATTTCTTTGAAGATGTAAAGCATATGGTGGAGCTAGGCTTTGATGAAGTATCTATTGAACCAGTAGTACTTCCTGATGACCATGAACTTTCATTAAGAGAAGAGGACCTTCCTACAATTTTTGAACAATATGATAGATTATATGAATATATGGTTGAAAAATATGAAGCAGGAAAATCCTTTAAATTCTATCACTTCAATATAGATTTACAAGGAGGTCCATGCATCTATAAGAGAATTTCAGGATGTGGAGCTGGACATGAGTATGTAGCAGTTACTCCTGATGGAGAAATATATCCTTGTCATCAATTTGTAGGGAATAAAGACTTTCTTATGGGAGATATATATGAAGGGGTTAAGGACTTTTCTATAGTTCAAAATCTTAAGGATGCTCATATATATAATAAACCTACATGTAAAAACTGCTGGGCAAGATTCTACTGTAGTGGAGGATGTCAAGCTAATAACTTTAACTTTAATGGTGATGTTCACGTGCCATATGAATTAGGTTGTAAAATGCAAAAGAAGAGAATAGAGTGTGCTATTGCTTTAAAAGCGAAAACAATGAATAAATAATTGTGTTTTAAAGGATAGAATTAAAAATTCTATCCTTATTTTGATAAAAAATAAGAAGTATACAGAAAATTAAGTTATATGTACTTGATTTTATCCATACAATACCTGTAAAATAAATAATAAATAGACAATTAGAAAATACAATTAGAAAACAGGAAGGGGATAACCATGAGGAGGAAAAATAGAAAAAGTGGAATTGTAGTTATCATAGCAATAATATTAATAGGTCTTTTTGCATACGCTGGTCTTTATGGGGTGAATTTAGGTAATTATAGAATCAAAACCTTTGGAAGTAGTATTGATAAAGGGCTTGATTTAGTAGGAGGAACTTCTCTTTTAATGGAGATAAAGGAGGAGAAGGTAGATCAAGCTGTTATAGATAGAACTATAGAACTTATTTCTATGAGAATAAATAAAGATGGAGTAAGCGAAATTCCTATAACTCAAGAAGGCGAAAATAGAATTAGAATAGAAATACCAGGAGAGTTTGATACAGATAAGGTTTTAGATACCATTGGTAAAACTGGTGAATTAACCTTTGAAGGTCCAGATGGAAAAGTAATTTTAACTGGTAAAGAGGTTAAAGAAGCAGGAGCATATATATCTCAAGATAATAAGTATGTTGTTAATCTTGAATTAAATGAAGATGGAACTGCAAAATTTGCGGAAGCAACTAAGACTTTCTTAAATAAAAGTATAGCTATAAAAATGGATGGTGAAATTTTAACTAATCCACAAGTAAATGCTGTTATCAGTGATGGAAAGGCAATTATTGAAGGGATGAGTTCTTTAGAAGAGGCAAATTCTATTGCTAGTATCATAACTTCAGGAGCTCTTCCAGTAAAAATAGAAGCTACTTCAGTTAAAACAGTAGGACCAACTATTGGAGCTGAAGCATTATCCCTTAGTAAAAAGGCAGCTATGATTGGTATAGCTTGTATAATACTATTTATGGTTGCATACTATAGAGTTCCAGGAATAATTGCTTCTGTGGCTATAGTTTTATATGTAAGTTTATTACTTGTAATATTCTCTCAATTTGGAGTAGTATTAACTTTAGCAGGTATAGCAGGGTTAATTCTTACCATTGGTATGGCTGTAGATGCTAATGTACTCATATTTGAAAGAACTAAGGAAGAGTTAAGATTAGGTAAATCTATAAAGACTTCTGTTGAAGCTGGTTATAGTAGAGCATTATCATCAATTTTAGACTCTAACATAACTACAATTATTGCAGCACTAGTATTATACTTCCTAGGTTCAGGTTCTGTTAAGGGATTTGCAGTAACGCTACTTATAGGTATTATTGTAAGTATATTTACTGCCTTATTTGTTACAAAGTTTCTACTCAATAATGCTGTAAATGCAGGTTGGATAAATAAGCCTTCATATTTTGGCGTAAGAGAAGGAAAAAAACATGAATTTACTAGTTTAAAAATAATAGAGAAGACTAAAATATGGTTTGCTATATCAATAATTATAATTGCTATTGGAGTTGGATTTATAGCAACTAAAGGTTTAAATTATGGAATAGATTTCAAAGGTGGTACATTAATTACATTAGATATGAATAAAGAATTCAATAAGGCTGATGTAAATACTATTATTGATAAGTATGCTAAAGATAAATACTCTACCAAATTAGCTAGTGAAGGAAAAGAGATACAAATTATTGTTCAAGAAGGGGTATTGAATGAAGAAAAGACTAATGCTCTTATTGATGAAATAAAAGAAAAGTATTCATTAGAAGATAGTGCACTTATTGGCAAGGAAAGTATAGGAGCTACTGTTGGAAATGAATTAAAGAAGAAGGCACTGTTAGCCTTAGGAGTAGCATCTATTGCTATGCTTATATATATCACTGCTAGATTTGAATTTAGCTATGCAGCAGCATCTATTATAGCTTTACTTCATGATGTGTTAATTACAATTTCTTTCTATGCTATATTTGGAATTCAAGCCAATTCACCATTTATAGCAGCTATTTTGACTATAGTAGGATATTCTATTAATGATACTATTGTTATCTTTGATAGAATAAGAGAAAATGTTAAGAGAAACAGAAGAATGGATCAATCAGAGGTTGCTAATATGAGTATAACAGAAACTATGACTAGAAGTATAAATACATCCTTAACAACACTTATAACTATAGTGGCAGTTTACGTTTTAGTGCCATCCATAAGAGAGTTCTCACTTCCACTTATAGTGGGAATTGCCTGTGGAGCGTATTCTTCAATATTTATAGCTTCACCACTATGGGTAATAATTAAAAATGCAAAGCAAAAAAAGAAAGCTAAAGTAGTAGCATAATATAAACAAAGTTCATGGCGAAAAACATTTTATCATGTTTTTCGCCATTTTTATAATAATTTGTTTGTAAAATTGTCAGTTTTAAATTATAATATATTTGTTTTCTATAAATAGATTTCTTAAACTCCATAATATGTACAAGTAATATGGAGTTAGAAGTTTTTTGTTCAAGGAGAATGTGATCACTGAAATATATGATGAAATTATAAGGGATCAAAAAACTACTCATGGAACTAATTTGGAGGAGCGCATATGGAGTATAGTATGAATAGGAAAGATAATGATCCGTTTCTATTAGGAAATATGAAAATTGCATTAAACAGAATTGTGAAAGCTATCAATGAGAGAGAAAAGATAGTTATATATGGCTATCATGACTTTGATAGCGTATGTGCCATATCTCTTCTTATGTTAGTATTACGATATGTAAATAGTGATGTAGAGTATTATATACCCAGTGTATATAGAAATGATAGAAATTTAAATAAAGAAGATATAGAGAATAATTTATTATGTCTTGGAGCAAATTTAATTATAACAGTTGGTTGTGGAGTTAAATCTAAAGCAGAAATACAGCTTTGTAAGGAAAATAACATAGATATAATTGTAACGGATTATCATAATCACATAGTAGAGGATAATAATTGTATAACAATAAATACCTATCAAACAAATTGTAATTATCCTTTTAAGGATTTTACAGCTTGTTCCCTTATATATAAATTCATAGAAGTTATAGCTTCTTATTATAAGATAAGTTGCACACAAAAGTATTTAGATTTAGTAATGATGGGTATAATTACAACAGAGATAGAAATAGAAGAAGAGAATAAATACTTTGTAGAAGAAGGGTGCAAAAAATTAAAACAAACTAATAACTATGGAGTTAGGGCGTTGATAAGAGAACATGAGCGGAATTATGGTGGTATAATGAAGTTTTATGATGAAGGTATTATAAAGCTCTTACCAAAGATGATTTCCAAGAATAAGCTAGATAATGCAAGAATAATTGTTGAACTTTTTACTACTAATGATAGTTATAGAGCAAAGCAAATATCAAAATACTTATATAAAGAGGTTATGATGAGTTTAGAATAGAATAATATATATAAGCATTTAAATATACATATTTTTTAAAGTATTGCATTAAATATCAAGGTTAATATATAATTTAATTATGGTAAAGATGTGTTTGGGTAAAGGCTTTAGGAGGAGTAGAAAATGAATTTAAAGGATAAAGTTAGAATAATAGAAGATTTTCCGAAAAAAGGTATAAGTTTTAAAGATGTAACTACTTTACTTCAAGATAGAGAGGCATTAAGAGAGTCAATAGATGTTATTGCCAATCATTTGAGGGATAAAAAAATTGATATAGTAATAGGACCAGAGGCTAGAGGGTTTTTATTTGGAGTACCAGTAGCTTATGCTTTAGGAGCTGGTTTTGTGCCAGTTAGAAAACCTGGTAAATTACCCTATGAAACTATTAAAACTTCCTATGATTTAGAATATGGAAGTGATGCGTTAGAAATTCATAAGGATGCTATTAAAAAAGGTCAGAGAGTAGCAATTGTTGATGATTTACTTGCTACAGGAGGAACCGTAGCTGCTGTTGCAAAGCTTGTTGAGGAATCAGGTGGAGAAGTTGTAGCCATAGACTTTTTAATAGAGCTAACAGAACTTAAAGGTAGAGAAAAAATAGCACAATATGATATTATGTCTGTTATAGACTATCCATTTTAGAATTGAACATAAATTGCAATAATTTGGGTTATAGTATATAATAATTACTGAGTTTAAATAGGTGGCTGGTTCATTAACCAGCCTTTAATTTTAGGAGTGTATTACAATGATTGATAAATTGATAGAAAAAATTAATAGTAATTGTCACAATGTAGATATCAATTTTGTAAATAAGGCCTATGAATTTTCTGTAAATGCCCATAAAGAACAAAAAAGAGAGTCAGGAGAGCCTTATATTATTCATCCTTTAGAAGTAGCTTGTATTTTGGCTGAACTAGGACTTGATACCTCTACCATAGTGGCAGGTCTTTTACATGATGTAATTGAAGATACAGAATATACATATGAAGATGTTTGTAACATCTTTTCTATAGAAGTGGCAGATTTAGTAGAAGGGGTATCTAAGCTAGGTAAAATAAAATATAAGTCAAAAGAAGAACAACAAGCAGATAATGTTAGGAAAATGCTTCTTGCTATGGCTAAGGATATAAGAGTAATACTTATAAAATTGGCTGATAGATTACATAACTTGAGAACGTTAAAATACATGCCAGAGAATAAACAAAAGGAAAAGGCTAAGGAAACTCTAGATATATATGCACCTTTAGCTCATAGATTAGGTATATCAAAAATAAAGTGGGAGCTAGAGGATTTAGCATTAAGATACTTAAATCCAACAGAATATTATGACTTAGTAAAGCTGATTTCAGATAAGAGAAATGAAAGAGAAGAGCAAATAAGTCATATCATATCACAACTTAAATTAAATCTTAATATGGGTGGAATTACAGCAGAAATAGAAGGTAGACCAAAGCACTTCTATAGTATTTATAGAAAAATGATAAAAAGTAGTAAAACTATAGATCAAATATTTGATCTTACAGCAGTGAGGATATTAGTAGATGATATTGGAAATTGCTATGCTGCGTTGGGAATAGTACATACTATGTATAAGCCTATACCGGGTAGATTTAAGGACTATATTGCTATGCCTAAACCTAATATGTATCAGTCACTCCATTCAACGGTAATAGGACCTTTCGGAAAACCCTTTGAAATACAAATTAGAACCTTTGAAATGCACAGAACTGCTGAATATGGTATTGCAGCTCACTGGAAATATAAAGAAAGTGTTCAAGATGAGGATAAATCTCTAGATTCAAAGCTATATTGGCTTAGAGAAATGCTAGAATGGCAAGGAGAGACTTCTGATGCTGAAGAATTTATGGAAGGCTTTAAGATAGATTTATTTTCAGATGAAGTATTTGTATTTACTCCAAAGGGTGATGTTATAAATTTACCAAATGACTCTACACCTATAGACTTTGCCTATGCTATCCATACTGCAGTAGGTCACAAGTGTGTTGGAGGTAAGGTAAATGGGAAGATAGTACCTCTCGATTATAAGCTCAGAACTGGAGAAATTGTAGAGGTAATTACAGCTACTAATTCAAAAGGACCTAGCATTGATTGGCTTAATATAGTTAAGAGTAATCAAGCAAGGAGTAAAATTAAACTTTGGTTTAAAAAAGCAAATAGAGAAGAGACCATAGCAAAGGGAAAAGAATTAGTAGATAAAGAGTGTAAGAAGCAAAATTGTATTTTTTCTCAAGTAATTAATGAGGATATTATTGAGAAAATTATTAGGAGATATAACCTAAAGAACATGGATGATTTATACCATGGTGTAGGAATTGGAGACATAAACCCTAATAATATGATAAGCAAGCTAAAGGATGCTTATGATAAAGAGAACTCTAAGCAGTTAAAACTTGATGAATTAAGGCTAATTCATGAGGAAAAAAGTAAAAAACAAAAGAATAATACTTATTCTGGAGTTACAGTTAAGGATATGTCTAATATTCAAGTAAGATTTGCAAAATGTTGTAGTCCTGTATATGGAGATGATATTATTGGATATATTACAAGAGGCAAGGGTGTATCTATTCATAGAAGTGACTGTAAGAATGTAATTAACTTACAGGATAAAGAAAGTCACAAAATAGTTGAAGTAGCTTGGGGAAAAGAAAATAAAGATAAATATATTGCTGACATAGAAGTAATAGCTGAGGATAGATTAGGTCTTCTTACAGATATTATAGAGATACTAGGGCTTGTAAAAGCTAATATTTTATCAATAAGTGCTGTAACAAATAAAAAAAATATAGCAGTTGTAAGCCTAAAAATAAATATTTCTAGTATAGAGCATTTAAAGGATATTCAAACTAAACTTAAGAAAATCAAGGATGTTAAGGATGTCTATAGAAAGAAACAATAAAAAGGAGTGCTTAATATGAGAGCTGTAGTACAAAGAGTTAAATCTTCAAAGGTTGAAGTAGATAATAAAGTTATTAGTGAAATAGGAAAAGGAATTAACTTACTTGTGGGAATAAGTAAGGAAGATACTAAAGAAGATATAGATTATATAGTAAGAAAAGTTCTTGGAATGAGAATTTTTGAAGATGAAAATGAAAGAATGAACTTTTCTCTTCAAGATATAGATGGGGAGCTATTAATAATATCCCAATTTACTCTATATGGTGATTGTAGAAAGGGCAAGAGACCTGACTTTATGAAGGCACAAGGTGGAGATGCTGCTAGAGAATTATATAATGAACTAGTAGAAGCCTTTAAAAAAGAAATACCTAATCTTCAAACAGGGGAATTTGGAGCTGATATGAAGGTTGAAATTATAAATGATGGACCAGTAACACTTTTATTAGAGAGTAAGAAGGATTTTTAAAATTTTAAGAAATATATGGCATTTTGAGGTGATACTATGATTATAAAAAGAATGATGGCAGGAGTTTATGCTGCTAACTGTTATATATTATTTGATGAAGAAACAAAGGAAGCTGTAGTTTTAGACCCAGGTGGAGACATAGATGATGTATGTAAAGCTCTTAATCAACTAGAAGCTAAGGTCAAATATATCATATTAACCCATGGTCACTTTGATCATACTACAGGTGTAGATGGATTAAAGGCTGAAACAGGAGCAACTGTAGCTATGGCTAAAGAAGATAATGATATGATTTTAAATAATATAATGTATTATGGACCACTTATTGAAGGTGGAGCAGAACTTTTATTAAAACATGGTGATATATTAAAGTTTGGTAATTATAAAATAGAAGTTTTAGCAACGCCAGGACATACACCAGGAGGAATAAGTCTTTTAGTAGATGGAAATGTGTTTACTGGAGATACTCTATTCAAGGGATCTGTTGGCAGAAGTGATTTAGCTGGTGGAGATCACAATGAGCTTATAACAAGTATAAAAAATAATTTAATGCCTCTTAGTGATAGTGTGGCAGTTCACCCAGGTCATGGACCAAGTAGTACCGTAGGCCAAGAAAGAATGGAAAACCCATTTCTATAGGTAAAATTAAACTGTATATTGGGTTATAAGAAGGTAATTTGAAATAAGGATTTGATAAATATGACAAAGGATATGAAGTCTATAAAAGTAAAGCTAAGCAATATGAATTTTAGATATGATGTATTTCTTATGATAAATCTATTTTATAGTTTTATTAATATAGAATTTGTAAATGAGGAATTTGACTTATCTATAGATATAGATGAAGAAACGGGAAGTATTATAATTGGAGGAACCGAAGGATTCTTTAATTATAAAATCAATAGCAATTATAAGCTTTCAGAGGAAGTTAAAAAGTCCTTATTCATATATCTTAGAAATATCACTGGCAAGGTTCTTCCATGGGGAACTTTAGTTGGGATAAGGCCTTCTAAAAAAGCACTAGATCTTTTAGAAAAAGGATATAGTGAAGAAGAGGTAATAAAAGAATTTAAGGATAGACATGAAACTAGCAAGGAGAAGACAAAGCTTTGTATTGATGTAGCTAAGTACGAAAAAAGTGTAGTTAACAAAGATAAAGATACTATAAGTATATATGTGGGTATGCCTTTTTGTCCAACTAGATGTGTTTATTGTTCTTTTACCTCAAATCCTATAGGTGGAAAGTCAGCTTTAGTTAAAGACTATCTTAATGCTATTACCAAGGAAATAAAAGCTATAAGTAAATATGTATCTGAAAAGAATTTAACTATTGAAAGTGTTTATTTTGGAGGAGGTACTCCTACTTCTGTAAATGATGAAGAGTTTGAAGATATAATGAATAAGATATATAAGTGTTTTGTTGAAGGTAAGGGTGTTAAAGAATTTACTGTAGAATGTGGAAGAGTAGATAGTATAACAGAAAGAAAACTTCAATCTATGAAAAAATATAAGGTTCATAGGATTAGTATAAATCCTCAAAGTATGAATGATGATACTTTAAAAAATATTGGTAGAAATCATAGTAGTAAGGATGTAGAAAATTGCTTTAATCTAGCACGAAGTCTAGGCTTTGATAATATAAATATGGATATGATAGTTGGGCTTCCAGGAGAAGAGCTAAGTCATATAAATAGAAGTTGCGAAGAAATACTTAAACTAAATCCAGATAGCATAACTATACATGGTATGTCTATTAAAAGAGGCTCTAGACTACATGAAAATCTAATTAATAAGGGACAGTTTACTATTCCTAATCAGCATGAGTTAAATGCTATGTATGAAGCTACAAAAAATCTTTCTTTAGATTTAAATATGAAACCTTATTATATGTATAGACAAAAAAATATGGTAGGTAACATGGAGAATGTAGGCTACTGTAGAGATGAAAAAATATGTATATATAATATTCAGATGATAGAGGAAAAGCAAACTATTATTGCTCTTGGAGCAGATGGAGTTTCAAAGGTTGTTTTCCTAGATGAGAATCGAATAGAGAGATTTGCAAATGTTAAGGATGTAAAAGAGTATAATAGTAGAATAGACGAGATGATAGCTAGAAAGATAGAATTACTCAATACTCTATATTAAAACAATTATGTACATAGGTTTTAAAGAAAAATTTATTTGGGTAATGATATTATAATATATTTTAGACTTAATAAGTAAATAGGAGGAATTTAAATGGGAGAATCACTTAATGGACTTAAAAGAACCATTATGTGTGGTGAAGTAAGAGAATCAAATATCTCTGAAAAAATCACTGTTATGGGTTGGGTCCAAAGAAAAAGAAATTTAGGAAGTTTAGTTTTTGTAGATTTAAGAGACAGAACTGGATTGTTACAAGTTGTATTTGGTGAAGAAATAAATAAAGAAGCCTTTGAAAAAGCTGATTTAGTTAAATCTGAGTACTGCATAGCTGTTACTGGAGAGGTTATAAAAAGAGAATCTCCTAATAAAAATTTACCAACAGGAATGGTAGAGCTTAAAGGGGAAAGTATTAAAATACTTTCAGAATCAGAAACTCCACCTATATATATTAAAGAAAACTTAGATGCTAGTGAAAATATAAGATTAAAATATAGATATTTAGATCTTAGAAGACCAGATATGCAAAAAATATTAATGATTAGACATAAAGCTGGAAAAGTAGTAAGAGATTATCTAGATGAAAATGGATTCTTAGAAATGGAAACACCAATGCTTACTAAGAGCACTCCAGAAGGAGCTAGAGATTACTTAGTGCCTAGTAGAAATTACCCAGGAATGTTTTATGCATTACCTCAATCTCCACAAATATTTAAACAATTATTAATGGTTTCTGGATATGACAAGTATTTTCAAATTGTTAAATGTTTTAGAGATGAAGATTTAAGAGCTAATAGACAACCAGAATTTACGCAAATAGATTTAGAGATGAGCTTTGTTGAAATGGAGGATATCATAGCCTTAAATGAAGGTCTTTTAAAAAGAGTATTTAAAGAAGTTATAGATGTAGATGTACAACTTCCAATAAAGAGAATGCCATATGCAGAAGCTATGAATAAATATGGTAGTGACAAGCCAGATTTAAGATTTGGTATGGAGATACAAAATATTACTGAAGCAGTAAGAGGTACAGATTTTGCTGTGTTTAAAGGAGCCATTGAAAATGGTGGTTCAGTAAGAGCTATTGTAGCTAAAAACTGTGCAGACATGGGTAGAAAGAAAATTGATAAACTAGGTGAGTTTGTTAAAACTTATAAAGCAAAAGGTCTTGCTTGGATAGCTTATAAAGAAGGAGAAATAAAATCTCCAATAGCTAAATTCTTCTCAGAAGAAGATATGGCTAAATTATTAAATGCTGCTGGAGCAGAAGTAGGAGATTTAGTTTTAATAGTTGCAGATGTTGATAGTGTAGTACTTCAATCTCTTGGAGCTTTAAGATTAGAACTTGCTAAGGAACTTGGAATCTTAGAAGGAAACAAAGAATTTAACTTTGTATGGATTACTGAATTCCCAATGTTTGAATATGACGAAGAAGAGAAGAGATTCGTAGCTCTTCACCATCCATTCACAGCACCTATGGATGAAGATTTAGAACTTCTAGAAACAGATCCAGGAAGAGCTCGTGCTAAGGCTTATGATATAGTATTAAATGGAGAAGAACTTGGTGGAGGAAGTATAAGAATTCATGATACAAACCTTCAACAAAGAATATTTAATCTTCTAGGCTTTACTGATGAAAGTGCGTGGGAAAGATTTGGATTCTTACTAGAGGCATTCAAATATGGACCACCACCACATGGCGGACTTGCATATGGTTTAGATAGAATGGTAATGTTCCTTGCAGGAACTGATAACATAAAAGACGTTATTACCTTCCCTAAAAATCAAAATGCTTATTGCCCAATGAGTGAAGCACCTAATGTAGTTGATAAAAAGCAATTAATTGACTTAGGAATAGAAGTTAGTAAAGTAGAAAAATAGTTTAATAGAAGATATTATTATTATAGAGAATAATAATAAGTTATATGGACATAATAACTTCATAAAACTATTGATACTTAGTGATTAATATTTATTTTACAATTGCAATTTAATTACAATTGCTATATAATAATACTAAAGAATATTCTGCTGTGTGCGTGGAAATGGTTTATGTTGAGCCAACATTTAAACGTTGTGGCTGATGTTCTCATCATGGAGTGTTGACTGACTATTTTATAGTTGGTACCAGAAGTAGTGAGGCGATTCCACCCCTGGTAGACAGGGTTCAAATACATCATTAATACGGCACGGTGGGTATCAATAGTTTTAATATTAAAGAGTAAATACTTTGTATTTACTCTTTTTTTGACATCCATGGATATTATTAAAAAAGTTAAGAAGAAAGTGAAACAATGGAGGGAATATAAATAATAGAATAGGTAAAAAATTATAAGTCTATTGAATAAAAGAATATACTTATAAATTAAGTTGGCTACATAATTATAGCTAATTTACATAATAGTTATAAAATAACTAAGTATTGTAATTTTATAGCAACTACTTCTTAAAGGTGGTATAGCAATCTAAAAATTTATCTCTATTAGCGTTATCACCTAGACCTTCATAACATTCCGAAAGAAGCTTATATACATTAGAATTAGTCGCATCGATAGATAATGCTTTATTTAATAGAAGTATTGAATCGTCATATTTTTTTAGATACATTAACTTTGATACTCCCTTTATTATATTTTCAAGAATCTTTGTGTCTTCAGTAAGATTATTTAATCTATAGATTAATGAATTAATTTTGTCTGTAGTAAATGGCTTAAGTAAATATTCAACAGCTCCCAATTTAGTACAATCAACAGCATTTTTAACTGTTGGGAAAGCTGTCATAATTATTACCGTAGAAAATATTCCATCTTCCCGAATTCTTTTCAATACTTCAGTGCCACTTAATGTTGGCATTTTAATATCTAAAAAAATTAAATCAAAGGGTTCTCTAGATAATATTTCTAATGCCTCTAATCCATTTAGAGCTTCAGTGACAATGTATTCATTTAGCTCTAATGATGTTTTTAATAATTTTCTTATATTTTTAGTATCATCAACTACAAGTGCTTTTTTCATAGTACCTCCTAATTATATGGAATAATAATTGTAAATGTTGCCCCTTCACCTAAATCACTTTCACATGTTATTTCACCATTGTGAGCAGCTATTATGTCTTTACATATCCAGAGACCAAGACCAGAATTATTTTTAATGTCTTTATTAGTTAATTGAGTATATTTATCAAATATTTTTGTAGTATTATCCTTTAAAATTCCAACACCAGTATCAGTTACAGTTATATTTAATTTATTATCTTTTAAGAATCCTCGTATAGAAATTAAATCGCCATCCTTGCAGTGTCTAATGGCATTTATTATTAAATTATTAAGTACCCATACTAATTTTTCACCGTCACAGGATAATGGTTTTACATTTATATCTACATTGTATTCAAGAATAATTCCACTATAATTTGCGATACCTTTGTTACTAGAGACTGAGGCTTTTATCAAATCCTCAATGGAATTATACTCTTTATTATAAATCTCAGTTGAAGATTCCAGTTTCGATAATAAAAGCATATTTGAAACAAGTAAGTTTAATCTTTCCCCATCTTCCTTAATAGTGGTTAATATTTTTCTTTGTTCGTAACTTAAATCTCCTAATTTACTACTTTCTAGTAAACCTGTACCAATCATAATTGAAGTTAATGGAGTTTTAAATTCGTGTGAAATTGTTGCAAAGAAATCCTTACTAGTTTGCTCTATTTCTTTTAAGTGTGTTACATCCTTTAATAAAATTACATAGCCAACTTGAAGATCTTCCTCTTTAATTTCTTTAATTGATATATTGTAATAGAGTATATCTCCATTTTTGTTTTTTAGAGTGATAATATTCAAAAAATCCCATTGACAGTTATTTAATGTTATATCATAGATAACTGAAAAAAAACTTCTATCATTAACCAAATGAGTTAAATATCGTCCTTCTGGTTTTTCATCGCTAATATCAAAGGCATCAATAAAATTTTCGTTAACCATGGTAACTTTATAATCTTTATCAATAACTACCATTGGAGAATCTATGCTTCTTAATATGGAGTTTGAATTATTTCTTTCTTTTAATATTTGACCTAGTGTGCTTTTTTCAAAACTTTCAATTCTTTTTGCCATTAAGTTAAATTGATTTGCTAATTCTCCTAGTTCATCTTTTGTTGTTATTTCCAATTCTTTATATGCAGAGTTAGTTTTTATATCTTTAATAGCATCAATGATATTATTTAATGGGTATAATATCTTTTTAAGAAGATGTCTTGATAAGAAAAATGAAATTAATATTGAAGCTAAAGTAAAAAGTATTGTTGTATTTATTATAATTTTAGTTTTATTTTCAACTCTAGCTTTTGAATTAATCATCATAGTTTCATTTAGACTACTTATATTATCTAGAGTCTTTACAATTGTATCATAATTAACTTTAATTTCATCGAAGAAAAAATTATACCCTGATACTTTACCATTATTTTTAATAATTTCAGATAAGGTAAAAAAATTCTGGCTATATTGAAGATAGTAAGTATCAAGACTATTTACATATTCCATTTCTCCATCTTCAGTTATATTATTTTTTTCAAAGTAAAAGTTATCTAAAAATAAAGAGTTATTTTTAGAATATTCAGCGAGACCTTCTTTTTTATCACCAGATATGTAAAGAAATAGGCTCTGTTGTTGATTATAAAGTGCATCTTTCATATTTTCAACAGATTGAATACTTTTATAATTGTTAGTTAAAAGTCCATCTATATCATTTGAAATTGTAATTAAATTTCTAACTGAAACTAATCCTAGCAATGACATTGCTAGGATTATAACAATATAAATAAGTGATAGTTTACCATTTAAGGTTTTAACCATAGTTTTTCCTCCTTAATTTAATTCTTATAGTAAAGCAAAGTAAAATATAGCAAAGCTAAGATTAATTAAGCTAATTTAAAAACTCCAATTTCTGAAGTATGGATAATTGTTAATAGTACTTTTAGCGTACTTTGATATTTATATCTAATAAGATTAGAATTAGTAGGTAGTAAAAATTACGTAGGAAGGTAGTATTATGTATAACTTAATTATAGGTTACAATAACTCAAGTATCAACTTAATTAAATCACTTATTTGTAAAGAAAAAATTGTATTTTTGATTGATGATAAATCACCAGAAGAAATTAAAATAAAGAATAAATTTCTTTATTATTATCAAGTCAATATAACTGATATGAAACAGATACTAGAT
Organism: Clostridium sulfidigenes; assembly: GCF_000732635.1. Lineage (GTDB taxonomy): Bacteria > Bacillota > Clostridia > Clostridiales > Clostridiaceae > Clostridium_J > Clostridium_J sulfidigenes. Next base: position 98,028 of record NZ_JPMD01000035.1, read on the forward strand.
AAGTCATCGAAAGCAATGTTATCACATGTTTTTATAATAACTGAAGATGATTATTTAAATTTAATGATTGAAGATAATTTAAAACTTTTAGAGAATGTACAAGTTGTTTATAATTTTAGAGCATTAGAAAAGATATCTAACAACGGTAATAAAAATTTGTATCTTCAAGATTTCTTTGAGCCATTAGGTAAGGGGGTAATTTAATTTGTTTGTTGTTGTTATAAGTGAAAGTAAATTTATTAATCGATATAAGGAAAGTTTAGAAGGTTTAAGCTTAGATTTCTCAAATGTAATTTCACCACAAGAACTTTCACCCGCGTCTTCCGATATTTTTAATAATTACTTATTAAAAAGAGCAGATGTGGTGGTGATTATCACACCTAAAGATCAGTTTAATTTCTATATTTCAAAGGTTTGTAAAACATTTTATGAAACTAGAAAAGTTATTACATTAATTAACAATTCAAACAATAAAGATGTTTTTGCTTCAATTGGAGTTTTGGATGTAATAGATTTTAATTGTTATGCAAAAGAAACTTTATATAAATTTTTAGAAAAAGGAGCAATTTAAATATGTATATTATTATTATTGGATGTGGCAAGATGGGAAGCAAATTAGCTGCGGATTTAGCTGAAACATCCCATGATATATGTGTAATAGATAGGGATGAGGAGAAAACGAATAAACTAGGTTCAGGGTTTAATGGAAGGATATTAAATGGGGTTGAAATTGATATTGATTTACTAGAAGAAGCAGGTATTGAGGAAGCTGATGTGCTACTTGCTTTGACTCAAAACGATAATATAAATATTGTTGCATGTGAAATAGCACAGAATATTTATAAGGTTCCAACTGTAATTGGAAGAGTATTTAATGATGATAGGGGCCACATTTATAATTCCTTAGGTATTAGAACAATTAATCCTATAAAACTAGCTGTTAGAAATATTAAGGAGGATATAAAATGCGAGCAGTTGTAATTGGCGGAGGTAAAGTTGGGTATTACTTAATAAAAAACCTCTTAAACATTGGGTGTTTAATAACTTTGATAGAAAAGAATTATGATATATGTAAGAAAATATCTAATGAACTAGATATTGAAGTAATATGCGGTGATGGTTCAAATTTAGAAGAATTATCAGAGGCTATAGAAGGAACAAATACTATTGTTGCAGCAGTTACAGGTAAAGATGAGGAAAATTTAATTATTTGCCAAATGAGCAAGCGTAATTTCTCTATTAAAAGTGCTATTGCAAGAATTAATAATCCTAAAAATAGACAGTTATTTAGTAAATTAGGTATAACATCTACTGTTTGTAGTACAGAAGTTATTTCAACTTTAATTGAAAATGAACTAGTAGAGGATAATTTTAAAATTGTAAAAACTTTAGATAGAGGAGAAATGGTAATAATTGAAGCTTATATAGATAAAAATTCCCACTGGAGAGATATAGAGATTAAAAGCTTAATTTTACCAAATGATAGTATAATAGTTTCTATTTTAAGAAACAACGAGATTATATATCCTAGGGGACATACAAAGATCTTACTTGAGGACACTGTTGTATTGATAACAAATACTAGTGTAGCTAATAAATTAAGAAAATCTATTTATGGAGATGGTAGTAATGGTAAGAAATTCGGATTATTTTAAGGGAATATTATTTGAAATCCTAGTTTTAGCTATGTATATAATAGTAATTTTTCTTTTGAGTTTTTTAGGGTGATTAAATGAGTGAAAAATATTTAAAGGACTTTAAAGTCATAAATTATTATGCTGGAATTATTATATTGGGAACAATTTCATTAATGATTATACCTATCATCGTAACTATTTTTTATAAGGAGTGGAGTTCGCTTGTAGATTTTATTCTTGCTTTATTTATTGGATTATCTATAGCCTTTTCACTGATTCTTTCGGGAAAAGAGGAAAAAGAAAATAACAAAATTGAATGGAAACACGGTCTTATAATTGCATCATATTCATGGTTGATTCTAATGCTTTTGTGTGCCCTTCCTTATGTTTTTAGTGGACATGCAAAATCTTATATAGATGCTTGTTTCGATGTGATGAGTGGCTTTACTACAACTGGAGTATTTCTTATGCAGGATCTAGATCATATGTCCCTTGGACTTAATATGTGGAGACATATACTAACATTTGTAGGTGGGCAGGGCATGGTTGTATTAGCTTTATCAATACTAATTAAAAATTTTTCTGGTGGATATAAGATGTATGTAGGTGAAGGAAAAGATATTGGACTTTTACCTAATATTAAGGGAACTACCAAGGCCATTTGGAAAATTAGTATAATATATTTAGTAATTGGTACGGTAGCACTTACAATTAATGGTTTATTTATAGGGTTATCACCATCTAATTCATTTATGCATGGACTATTTATATTTGCGTCAAGTTGGAGTACAGGTGGATTTGCTCCAATGTCTCAAAATATATTGTATTATCATAGTTTTTCATATGAATTAATTACAATGGTTTTGTTCATTATTGGTTCATTAAATTTTGGTCTTCATTTCGCAGTTATAAAGGGTAAGAGAAAGGAAATTTTTAAAAATGTTGAAGCTCAAAGCTTTTTTATAACTTCTTTTATTCTTACAGGATTATTAGTTATGTTCTTATCAAAGACAGGAGTATACACAGATGCTGTTTCCCTATTTAGAAAGGGTGCTTATCAGCTCTTATCTGCACATACCACCACTGGATTTGGCAACCTTTATGCCAGGCAACTATTATTCGAATGGGGAGATTTTGCAATTTTTATTATGACAATAGCAATGCTCATTGGAGGAAGTGCATGTTCAACGGCCGGTGGATTTAAGGGACTAAGGATGGGGATTATCTTTAAGGGAATAATTGCAGATATAAAAAGAGTTCTTAGTTCTGATAGAAAGATTTTAACTACAAAAGTTCATCACATTAAGGATATAATTTTAGATGATAGTTTAGTAAAATCATCAATGCTTATAATACTTTGTTATATTGCTATGTTTATTTTTGCAACTTTACTTGGAACATATTATGGCTACTCACTTGTAGAATCAGCTTTTGAGGCAGCTTCTATATCTGGAAATGTTGGATTATCTATAGGTGTAACTTCTATAACTATGCCTATACCATTAAAGATTTGTTATATCATTATTATGTATCTAGGTAGATTAGAGTTTATTTCAGTATTTGCATTAATAGGGTATTTTATAGGAGGAATTAAAAAGTTATGTGTAAGATACAAAAAATAATGTTAATTGTAATTATTACAGCGATTTTTTCTTCATTTCCAGTATTAGCTAGTGAGGCTATAACTTCTGTAAGTGAGCTTATTGATAACGGTTGGGAATATGACTCTAAAAGTATAAATATCCAAGGTGAGGCTATTGGTGAACTTTTAGAAAGGGGGAAATATTCATTTGTTAATATAAATGATGGAACCTCTGCCATAGGTATTTATTTAAAGACTACAGATGGCGAAATGATTAAATCTTATGGAAATTATCATAAGATTGGAGATTCAGTAAGAATTACTGGGGTTTTCAATAGAGCCTGCAAAGAGCATGGTGGTGATATGGATATTCACTGTGATTCAATACAAATAGTTTCAGATGGCTATGAAAGGACTCATGACATTAACAAACATAAGATAATTTTAACTATCGTACTGATGCCTTTTGTAATCTATGGAACAATGAAGACTTATGGAGTAATTAGAAAAAATAATAAAGATTAGGTATGAGTAATTAAAGAGAAAAACCACATCAGTTTATATGTGTTTTTTCTCTTTTGTTATTCCTCAACATTTCCTAGTTTACGTTGATTTCTTCTGATTTTTAATTTTTGCATCAATCTACTCAAGGTAGATACTAAAATAATTCCAACAGCTATAACTCCTGCTAAAGAAAGAGTTTCGATTCCATTATTTAAGGAACCAAATACATTACCTTCAACTGCTTCAAAAACTGTATAATACATTCCACTTCCAGGAACTAACGGAATAAGAGAGCAAACTAAAAATAATGTTACAGGATTTTTTAAAACTCTAGAGAAGATTTCAGCATAGATACTGATGCTTATAGATGCTATAAGCATAGCTAAGATGCTAGAGTTAGATAAGTTCATAGTAAGGCTGTAAAAAAACCATCCAACGGCACCTCCAAGGGCTGCAAAGAACAAGTTTTTATCCCTTACATTAAAGAGAACTCCAAAACCTAAGGAAACAATAAATGCATATATAACTTGCAAAAACATTTTACATCCCTCCTATAATAGACATCCATATTTTGAAACTAAAAGCAGCTCCAATAGCAATGGCTCCAGCTATCATAATAGCTTCCAGAGTTCTTGAAAGGCCTGAAAGTAAATCTCCAGCTATGGTATCACGAATAGCGTTAGTTATAACTAAGCCTGGAACAAGTAACATAATTGAACCAATAATTATTTCATCTTTATGAAATATGGGATTTATGTAAGAGAAGAAAAGTCCAATTATAGCGGCTAACGCACCACCTGCCACATTAATGAAAAATTCATTAACGCTTAAACGAGATAACATAGAAGATAATAAATTAATTAAAATTCCTACACCAAAGGCTATAATGAAGTCACTAAAGCTACCACCAAAAAGTAAGGTAAATGTACCAGTAGTTACTCCAGCAAAAAAAGTTTTTATGCTGTTAGAATATTTGGGAAAGCTGCGTATATATTTCAATTCTTTTCTAAGTTCATCTAAAGTTAAAGGATGACTTTGTATTTGTCGAGATAAGTTATTAATTAAAGCTACTTTTTCTAAATCTGTGGCTCTAGAAGTAATTCTCTTAATTATGGTACTATTCCTACCGTTTTCATCCATAGTGGAGGTGATTATTGCTGTAGGAGATACAAAGCTTTCCGCATTATCTATGCCATAAGACTTACATATCATATTTATTGTTTGTTCAACTCTGTAGGTTTCACCACCATTTTCAAGCATTATTTTTCCGGCCTCTGCAGCCAAGTTTACTATATTATCAGTAATCATAATGGTACTCCTTTTGTTATATTAACAATATCTTATTATTAACATTCATCAAAGATATTATAGAACAAAAAATAAGATAATGTATAATTGTTAGAATAATAAATTTATTATATTACAATATTGTGTTAAATTTATTATATAGGCAAATATTATAAGGTTACAATAATCAAGGGCAACTTTCAATATGATATTGTTTTCAAGTTTAGGGTCGATTAAAGAGATAGCTAAGGGGGATTTTATGGATAATGTAAATATATTATTAGAAAGTCTAATTAGTAACTTAAAAGAAGGAATTCACATAGTTGATAGTAAAGGAAAGACCATCTATTATAATCATGCCATGGAAAACATAGAAGGCATGAAAAGTGAAGATGTTATGGGAAAGGAAATTCAAGAGTATCTTAGGGATATAGAACACTCAACTATATTAGAAAGTTTAAAAAGTGGACACACCTATAGAGATACTTTACAAAACTATAGTAATGGAGCAGGTAAGATAATAACCAGTGTAAACTCTACTATTCCAGTAATGGTAGACGGAAAAGTTGAAGCAGTAATTGAGATAGCTAGAGATATGACACAAATAAAGAAATTAAATGAAACTATATGTCAGTTAGAAAATAAAAGTAAATCAAAGAAAAATTATTATACCTTTAATGATATTATAGGAAGTAGTAAGGTGTTAAATGAAGAAATTTTAAAAAGTAAAAGAGCTAGTATATCTAATTCTTCAGTACTCATATATGGAGAAACTGGATGCGGTAAGGAACTATTTGCGCAAGGTATACATTATGAAGGAATAAGAAGAGACAAGCCTTTTATAGCTATTAACTGTGCAGCTATACCAAGTGCACTGTTAGAGGGAATGCTCTTTGGAACGGTTAAAGGTAGTTTTACAGGAGCAGAAAATAAAAAAGGGCTTTTCGAAGAAGCTCATAGAGGTACTATTCTACTTGATGAAATAAATTCTATGGATCCCTATTTACAATCAAAATTATTAAGAGTACTCCAAGATGGATATATAAGACCACTAGGAAGTAATAAGATTATTGATGTAGATGTAAGGATTATTGCAACAATAAATGAGGAAGCAGACAAACTTATAAGAGAAGGAAAGCTTAGAAAAGATTTTTATTATAGATTGAGTGTAATTAAAGTAATGATACCACCACTTAGAGAACGTAAAGAAGATATAAGCCAGTTATGTGATTTTTTTATAAACTATTATAATGGTATTCTATATAGAAATGTAAAAGGAATTAGTGAAGATGTTATGGAGGGATTTTTAAACTATAGTTGGCCTGGAAACGTAAGAGAACTTAAGAATAATATAGAAAGTGCTATGAACATGGTTGAAGATGGAGAAATACTAACAAAGGAGTGCTTTGGTAATAAGATTAATTCTGTAGTAGAAGTAACTGCAGAAGAAGGATTTAGAGGAGATACCCCTTTAAATGAATATATAGATAGTCTTGAAAAAAATATAATAGAAAAAAGCTACAAAAAGAACAATAAAAACATAACAAAAACTTCAGAGGAATTAAAAATATCAAGGCAAAATCTTCAATACAAACTTAAGAAGTATAAATTACTTTAGTTAACTATTTTTTCTGAGGATATAATATGAAAAATATAAACAATATGTTAATAAAAAGAATTAATTAAATATTAAAAATATTTAGAAACATATATGCCTAAAATTCGGCAAAGCGTATGCAAATAATTTTGCATACGCTTTTTAAGTGGATAGAACCTAAGTAAATATAGAAAAATTTTTTGCGGTAAATTTTTAAAAGTGATGAAATTATATACATTTAACCTATTTAAAGTTATGAAAGTATCTAAATAATGTATTTTCTTTGGCATGTGAATTGCTCTAGTAAAATATAGAATATATAAAAATAATTTAATCACGAGGGGGATTTTACAATGGAAAATGTTAAGGTAGCAATTTGGGGCTTTGGAGCTATGGGAAGTGGAATGGCAAAAATGCTATTAACTAAAAAAGGTGTAGACATAATAGGGGTTTGTGATATGCACCCTGCTAGAGCCGGAAAAAGTATTTTTCAAGTTTTGGGAGTAGAAAGAGGAGATAGGGAAGATGTAATAATAAAAGCTAACATAGATGAAGTGTTAACAGAAAAATGCTGTGATATTTGTTTATGTGCAACAGATTCTTTCACAAAAAATGCTTTTCCAAAGTTGAAATCTGTACTTGAAAAGAAAATAAATGTTATTTCTACAGCAGAAGAAATGTCTTATCCTCAAGCTAAAAATCCTGAACTAGCTGCAGAGTTAAATAGAGTTGCAAAGGAAAATGGAGTTACAATTCTTGGAACAGGTATAAATCCAGGATTAATCATGGATTTACTTGTTGTATGTTTAACAGGTTGTATGACTGAAGTAACTCATGTTGAAGCGAAGAGAGTAAATAGTTTATCACCATTTGGACCAGCTGTTATGGAAGAACAAGGAGTTGGGATGAAGATTGAAGATTTTAATGCAGGAGTTAAGGATGGAAGTTTAGCAGGACATGTTGGATTTATAGAATCTGTAAATATGATAGCTGATTCTATGGGCTGGAAAGTTGATAAGTTTGAACAACAAATGGCTCCAATAGTAACTACTGTAGATAGAAAGTCACCTTATGGCTTTGCAGCTGCTGGAGATGTTGCAGGTGTTAATATGACAGGTCAAGGATATGTTGATGGAGAAGTAAAAATAGATATGATTCATCCACAGCAAATAGAACCTGAAATGGAAGGTACATTTACTGGAGATTACATCACAATAAAAGGTATACCAGAAGTTAATATGTCAATTAAGCCAGAGGTTGATGGTGGACTTGGAACAATTGCTATGTGCGTTAATATGATTCCACATGTAATTAATGCAAATCCAGGATTAAAAACTATGATAGATTTACCAGTACCAAGGGCTATAATGGGAGACTTTAGAAATTTCATAGATAGATAAACTTATTTAATTATAGATATTTACTTCGGAGGTGAAGGTGTTGATTAAGAAGGGCACATTTATTGAAATAGAAACAGTAGTATTACAATGTGAGGATAGATCACCAGCAATTCCAGACGATACAAAGGAAACTCCACTTAAAATGTGGGTTAGGGGTTTCGTAAATTCAGATTGTGAGCTGGGTGATGAAGTTGAAATCACTACAACTATTGGAAGAACTATGAGAGGTATAGCTAAGGTGGTAGAACCTTCATATTCTCATAATTTTGGTAGCTATGTAAGTGAAATAGCCTATATTGGAAAGCAAGCTAAGGAAATGATTTTCAATAAATAGTTATACAGAAAGTAGGTGATTGATATGAATAAGTATGAAGAGGTTATGAGCAGAAAAAATCAAATTATGATTAAGTCTGTAGGAATGGATTTTGACAAATATGAAAAGGGAAGTATAGCTTTTGATTATGAAGCAATGATGAGAGATATAGGATATTCCCTAAGTGATATTATGAAAATTCAACGAGAAGTGGGAGTTGGAAATACACCTCTCTTAGAATTAAGAAATATTACTGCCTTGGCAAGAAAGGTATCAAAGACTGGAAAAGCAGCTAGGATATTTGTTAAGGATGAAAGCTGTAATCCATCTGGAAGTTTTAAAGATAGAAGAGCATCCGTATCTGTGTATGATGCTAAGGAAAGAGGCTATAAGGGTGTTGCATCAGCTACTTCTGGAAATTATGGAGCAGCAGTAGCATCTCAAGCAGCTATGAAGGGATTAAAATGCACCATAGTTCAAGAATGTTATGACTCTAAAAAAGTAGGACAACCAGAGATTCTTGAGAAGGGCAGAAAATGTGAATGGTTAGGGGCTGAAGTTTTACAATTAACAGTAGGACCAGAATTATTCTACACATATTTGCAGACTTTAGAAGAAACAGGTTTTTATAATGCATCCTTATATTCTGCTTATGGAATAGCTGGAGTTGAAACTTTAGGTTATGAGATAGCTACAGAATGTAGAGAGAGATTTGGAAAGGATCCAGAAGCTGTAGTAATTACCCATGCAGGTGGTGGTAATGTTACTGGTACTGCAAGAGGACTTATAAAGGCAGGAGCAAATAATACAAAAGTTATTGGAGCTTCTGTAAATTTACAAGGTCTTCATATGGCAAGTGATAAAGCCTTTAATAGAAAATCCTTCACTACTGGACACACTGGATTTGGCATTCCATTCATGGTATGGCCAGATAGAAGTGACGTACCAAGAAGTGCAGCAAGACCTCTAAGATATTTAGATAGATATGTAACCTTGCCTCAAGGGGAAGTGTTCTACATGACTGAGCTTTTAGCACAGCTTGAAGGACTTGAAAGAGGACCAGCTGGAAATACTTCTTTAGCAGCGGCCTTTGTCATAGCTCAAGAGATGGAGGATGATGCAATTTTAGTAGTTCAGGAGACTGAGTATACTGGTGCTGGAAAGCATATAGTTCCACAATTAACCTTTGCAAAGGAAAATGGAATTAAAGTGCTTAGAGGTAATCCAATGGATGAAGTTCCAGGAGAAAATATTATACTTCCAGAGGATCCATCTTATTTGCAAATAGATAATAAAGAGCTAGATGATTATAGAAAATCACTAATTAAAAACACAGTAAAACTCTTAAAAGAAAAAGAAATTGGACAGGTAGATTTAGATTTCTTATGTGAGGAAACAAAATTTAGAAAAGAAACAGTAATAGATATTCTTAAAGAATTTGGGGTTAATGTGAAATAGGGTTAATAAGTAAATAGGGTAAAGATAAATAATGTGTGAAATAATAAAAAAACCATTAGGGGGAGAGAAGTAGTGAAAAGAGAAGACGATTTTGAAATAAGAAGAAAACATTTAGAAAGTTTAAGTGATGAAGAATTATATGAAAGGTTTTGGAAATTGACAGAAGAAATAGTAAATCCTATGGTGGATTTAGCATATGGAAATACCTCATCCTCTATAGAAAGGTCAGTACTTCTTAGAATGGGCTTTTCAAGCATAGAATCTCAAGCTATAGTTCAAGAAGGCTTAAAAGCAGGACTTCTTGGAAAAGGTATGGGAAACGTAGTTTTAAAATATGCAAAATTAAAGAGTGTGCCATATTTAGAAGCTGGTAGAGAACTTGGAGAAGGAAAAGGCTGGAATGAAGTAACTAATTTGTTTGTGGGGGGATAAATAATGCTAGATATAAATAAGAAAATAGATGTAGCAGAAATACTTAAGGACTTAGATAAGTATGAACCTAAAAGAAGAGGTTGGCATTGGAGAGAAGAATATAAAGAGCCAATGGGAGAGTTTGAATATAAGGAGATATCAAAACCCCTAAAAAATAGTAAAGCACTTCCATCAGCAACTAGCTTTGCTAATATAGACCCTCAACCAAAAGCTGTAATAACTTCAGAAATAGCTTCAGGAAGATTTGAAGATGATATTAGAAGAATGAGAATGGCAGCTTGGCATGGTGCAGATCATATAATGGTTATAAGAACATCAGGACAAAGTCACTATGATAGTTTAATTGAAGGAAGTCCAGAAGGAACTGGAGGAGTTCCAATAACTAGAAAAGAAGTTAGAGCTACAAGAAAAGCTCTTGATATGATAGAGGAAGAAGTAGGAAGACCAATAAATTTCCACTCCTATGTATCAGGGGTCGCAGGTCCAGATATTGCTGTAATGTTTGCAGAGGAAGGAATAAATGGAGCTCACCAGGATCCTCAATATAATGTACTTTACAGAAACATAAATATGGTTAGATCCTTCGTTGATGCAGCAGTAGCAAAACATATAATGGCATGGGCTGATATTTTACAAATAGATGGAGCACATAATGCAAACGCAACTGCAATGAAGGGTTATAAGGTAATGCCTGAACTTATGGTTCAACATGCTATAAATTCAAAATTCTCTGAGAAGGTTGGTATGAAACAAAGCAATATATCACTATCTACAGTACCACCAACAGCACCACCAGCTCCATGTTTAAGATATGATTTACCTTATGCTGTAGCACTTAGAGACTTATTTAAAAACTATAAAATGAGAGCACAGATGAACACAAAATACATGGCATCTTGTACTAGAGAAGCTACAGTAACCCATTCACTAAACTTGTTAATATCTGAACTTACTTCAGCAGATATTCAAAGTACAATCACTCCTGATGAAGGAAGAAATGTACCTTGGCATTATAATAATATCCATGCTGTAAATACAGCTAAGCAAGCTTTAATTGGTATGGATGGCTTAATGGATATGATAGAGCTTAAAAAGGATGGATATCTTCCAGAGAAGGTTAGAGAACTTAAGGAAAGAGCAGTATTATTCCTAGAGGAAATGATTGAAAATGGTGGATACTTCAAAGCTGTAGAAGATGGATTCTTTGTAGATTCAGGAGAATATCCAGAAAGAAATAGTGATGGTATTGTAAGAAAGATAGATGGAGGTATTGCTGTTGATACAGTAGTTCCAAGAGATAAAGAATACTTTGCTCCAGTATGTGCTCACTTTGGATATAATAATGTTCCAGAAGAATATAACAAACCATGCGATGCAATAGATGAATGTACATTATGTAATCATAGCAAAATAGTTTATATAGATGAACTTGATGAAGAAGATAATGTTAATGTAAGAATGGCTAAAAATAGTAAAGAGGAAGGAACTATAATTCCAGAAGTAGAGTGGAAGAACGATGGATATGTATCTACAACATTATTCCTAACTGAAGAGGAAAATATAGCAGAGGCTGCAGCCCTTGAAATAGGAAGACGAATGAATTTAACTGATGTAGAAGTTATTCATAAACAAGTTATGCAAGATGCAGAAGGTACTTTAGTAGAAATCAAAGGTAGAGTAAGCTTTGCAATTAAAAAAGATGAACTTAAGATTCCAGAAAAGCAAGAGCTTTTACCAGATGATGTAATGAGAGATTACGTTAAGAATAATCCTATTAGAGTGGTAGCTGCTACTGTTGGAGAAGATGAACATTCTGTTGGGCTAAGAGAAATTATAGATATTAAGCATGGTGGTATTGAAAGATATGGTATAGATGTAGTATATCTTGGAACTTCTTGTCCAGTAGAAAAATTAATAGATGCAGCTATTGAAACAAAGGCTCAAGCTATAATAATGAGTACTATTATCACTCACAATGATGTACACACTAAGAACATGCAAAAGATTCATGACCTATGCATAGAAAAAGGTGTAAGAGACAAATTCATAATAGCTTGTGGAGGAACTCAAGTAACTAATGAGATTGCTGTAGCTAATGGTATGGATGCAGGCTTTGGTAGAGGAACTCATGGAAATAATGTTGCCTCCTTTATCATTGAAACCTTAATGAAAAAAGAACAATAATAATTTCAAGATTTATTATTAGATAAACTAGATTAAATAATAAAAAATATATGATATTTATATAAAGTACTGGGGGTGTCTCAAATAATTAAACTAAGTTTACCTTAAGGATAGATTAATACTTAGTAAAATTTTGAGGTATCCCCTTTAAACTAGGAGGGAAGCTATGAGAGTTGAATATTTAATAGCGGAAATCGGAAGTACAACCACTGTAGTAACAGCCTTTAATTTTAAAAAAGGAGTTGAGGTTGTAGGACAAGGTAAGGCCTTTACTTCTGTTTTACAAGGTGATGTAACTATTGGACTTAGAAATGCAATTAATGAAATGGAGGAACAGCTAGGAGAATCCATTGAATATGACAGAATGATAGGTACTAGTAGCGCCGCAGGAGGATTAAAAATAACTGTTCATGGATTAGTACAAGATATGACAGTTAAAGCTGCAAAGGAAGCAGCCCTAGGTGCAGGCGGAATTATAAAAATGGTTACAGCAGGTAGGCTTAGAAGAACGGATATTAAAAAAATAAAAGAAATAAATCCTAATCTTATAATGATTGCAGGTGGTACAGACTATGGAGAGAGAGAAACTGCCTTAGACAATGCTGAGATTATAAGAGATGCTGAGCTGAATATCCCTGTAGTTTATTGTGGTAATATAGCTAACCAAGAGGAAATAAAAGAGATTTTTGAAGGTAGAGAACTTTATGTAATAGATAATGTATATCCTAGGGTAGATGAACTAAATGTGGAGCCTGCTAGGGGGATAATTCAAGATGCTTTTGAAGTAAATATTGTTAAAGCCGGTGGTATGGATAAAATTAAGGAAATGGTGGATGGAGCTATAATGCCAACTCCTGGAGCTGTAATGGAAGCTACAAAGTTACTCTATGAAATAATCGGTGATGTAATAGTGGTGGATGTTGGAGGAGCTACTACAGATGTTCATTCCGTAACAGAAGGTAGTGTGGAAATTTTAGATATATTAGTCACTCCAGAACCAAAAGCAAAGCGTACCGTAGAAGGTGATTTAGGGGTATATGTAAATAGAGAAAATGTATTAGAACTTTTACAATATCACGAGTTAGAAGGAAGAACTAAGGATAGTATAAGTAGTTTCATTAAGCCTATTCCAACTACAGAAGAAGAGAAATATTGGAGTAGGGTCCTTGCTCAAAAGGCTGTAAACACTGCCATAGATAGACATGTAGGGCAAATTAAAAGAGTATACAATTCAGGAAGAAAGTTTAGTGCCTATGGAAAGGATTTATCAATGGTTAAATATATCATAGGTACAGGGGGTGCTCTAACTAGGTTAGGTAAAGGCAAGGAAATGCTAGAGAGTATAAAGGATGTTAAGGGAGACATTACTATGCGTCCCACAAAAGAGGCAAAGGTACTCCTAGATAATATGTATATCATGGCCTGTGCTGGAGTTTTAAGTAGAGAAAATAAAGAAGCTGCAATAGAATTGCTTAAAGCTAGTTTAAATTTATAATGACAAATTAGATTTTTAGTTTCTGTAAAGGAGGAGAGTTAGAGAATGGAAAAATGTTATTCAGAAGTAGAATTAAATCAAGAAAATTTAACTTATAATATTGCCCTTGAACAAGAGTTATGGAAAGAAGAAGTAAAGGATAGATATCCTAGAATTGAAATTGATTTAAATAAATTAACCTATAATACTAAATTTTTATTAAATATGTGTAATGGAAAAATGATAGACATCGCTGTAGTAACTAAGGTGTTTTGTTCACACCCCGATATAGTTCAAGGTGTTTTAGATGCAGGGGTAAAAACCATAGGAGATTCAAGAGTGGCTAATTTAAAAAAGATAGCAAATTTAAATTGTGAAAAGCTACTTCTTAGAATTCCAGCTCTTAGTGAAGTAAGAGAAGTAATCATGTATAGTGATATTTCCCTTAATTCAGAGATAGATACAATTAAGGCATTATCAAAGGAAGCTATAAGAGCTAAGAAAACTCATAAAATAATTTTAATGGTGGATTTGGGAGATTTAAGGGAAGGTGTTTTAGAGAAGGATGTACTAGAAATGTCCAGGGAAATTATTAAATTGCCTAATATAAAGCTTATGGGGATAGGAACAAATTTAACTTGCTATGGAGGAGTAATACCTGATGAAGTAAATTTAGGAAGGTTGCTAGAAATAAAAAACACCATAGAAGAAGAATTAAATATTAAGATACCTATAGTATCAGGAGGAAATTCTAGTAGTTTATATATGGTAATGAATAAAACTATTCCAGAAGGAATTAATAATTTAAGACTTGGTGAATCAGTGGTTTTAGGAAGAGAAACTGCTTATGGAAGAGATATTCCAGGAATGTTTAAAGATGTGTTTACCTTAAAGGGTGAAATTATAGAAATTAAGGATAAGCCATCTGTACCAATAGGAAATATTGGAATGGATGCCTTTGGAGAGGTTCCAACCTTTAAGGATAGAGGAACAATAAAAAGAGCTATAATTTCAATGGGAAGACAAGATGTAAAAATTGATGGAATAACTCCTAGAGATGAAAAAATAATAATATTAGGTGGCAGTAGTGATCATCTTTTATTAGATGTAACGGAAAGTGAAGCAGACTACAAAGTTGGTGATATAATTTCCTTTGATGTAGATTATGGAGCATTATTATCTTCAATGACCTCCTCCTATATAAATAAGTGTATAATGTAAATAAAAAAATAATTTTAAGGAGAGATTTAAATGGTTGATTTTAAATTATTTACTGAAGACTTAAATGTAGCAATAAGGAATCTGCATGAAAAAGGTGCCTTTTTAACTGTAAAGGCTGGAGATGAAGTTAATACTATGACAATAGGTTGGGGAAATGTTGGCTTCCAATGGGGAAAACCTATATTTACAGTACTAGTGAGAAAGCATAGACATACCTTTTCTATTATAGAAAAAGCTGATAACTTTACTGTAACAATTCCTCTTGATGATAGCTTAAAGGAGGAAATTAAATTCTGTGGTACTAAATCAGGAAGAGATTATGATAAATTTAAGGAATGTAATTTAAAACTAATTCCAGCTAAAACTGTAGATACTCCAATAATAGAAAAATCTAATGTATTGACTTATGAATGTAAAATAGTTTATAAACAAGAAATGAATCCAGAGTTTTTATCTGATTCAATAAAGAGCTCAAGCTATCCAGCAGAGGACTATCATGTATTATATGTAGGTGAAGTAGAAGCTTGCTATAAACTATAAAACTGTATTTTAAATTGAATTAATAGCTTCCTATATAAATATTTGTATAGGAAGCTATTTTTATATAGAACTATAAAAATAGTTAACTATGAAGCTATAAAACTATATAACTAGTTAACTATTTGTTCTATTCATGCGGGTTTCAGGGGTTTACTATATAATACCAGCAAAAAATAATACCAGTGAAAACACACTGAAAGTTCAAGGATTATTAAGCCATTTTTATAATTATAAACTGCTAAAATAAGTTAATATAGCTATTTGTATAACAAGGATAAGAGGAATACCAATAGTGAATTTTTTATGCTTAGTTTTATGTCTAAAAGTGCTCATACCAGCTAACATACCAATGGAACCTCCTATTATAGATATACATATAAGAGCTTTTTCACTAACCCTCCATTGTCTTTTTATAGCCTTCCTTTTATCTATTAACATTATAAAAAATCCAATAAGGTTTATTACTACTAAATATAAAATAAGATTATTAAACATAAGACCTCCTAAAGTATTTATATATTTAATTTATATTATATAAAAATAAAAAGCAATAAGGATATATTTAATTTAAGTTCAAAAATAAAAAATAAAATAATAATTAAAAACCAAAGAAAATAGAGTATAATTAGTATGGAATTTAATTTTTTTATGTATGGGGGATAATTTAATGGATGCAGTAAATCAAGTTTTAGTTCTATCCATTATGATGGTTATAGGAATATATGCTAGAAAGAAAGGCTTTATAGATGATAGAGTAGAGAAGGGATTAAGTGCAATATTAATCAATATAACTTTACCATTAATGATCATAAATAGTTTTTGCTTAGAATTTGATAAAGCTATTATGGGAAATGCTATAAAGATATTCTTCTATTCCATAGTTATACATTTGGTGTTACTTATTTTATCAAGATATATTTATATTAAGGCTAGTGATAGAAAGAAACCACTACTTATATTTACAACATCTTTTTCCAACTGTGGATTTATGGGTTATCCAGTATTAAACAGCATATTTGGAGAAATAGGAGTGTTTTATGCTTCAATTTTTACTATGGTATTCACTGCTTTAGTGTGGACCGTAGGGGTATCTTTGTTTACAGGGAAAATATCTATGAAGGAAGCTAGTAAGAGCATTTTAAAGAATCCATCCATATGGGCTGTAATTATAGGAATTATAATATTTGTAGGTCAAATTAAACTACCCTTTGCCATTAACTCAACGGTAAAAAGTGTAGGAAATATGACGACTCCAATATCTATGATAATCATTGGCTCTATGCTTTGTGGTTCTAACATAAAGGAAATGATAGGAGATTTTAGTTTATACTATTTATCTATTGTTAGACTAATTTTAGTTCCTATAGCAACATATTTTACTATGAATATGTTTAGTATAGATTCAATGTTGGTAGCTATATGCACTTTACTTATGGCTATGCCAGGAGCGGTGGTAGGACCTGTAATTGCATTATCTGCTGGTGGAGATGGTAAGTATGGCTCACAGTGTATATTTATAACTACACTTTTATCCGTAATAACTATTCCACTATTTATATATTTAGTAAGATAATTAATTATATAGGTAATAGGTTTTAATGATTTAGCTATTTTAAATAAGTATAGAAGGGAATGTAAATTATATATGTTTGATTTAGATGATTGCATTGCATTTATAACAAATAAAAGTGCAAAGAAATTAGCTGACGAATTTAATAGAAGATTACAAGAGAATGGTACAACTAGAGTACAATGGATAGCTTTATTTTATATAGGTAAAGCAGGAGAAATTTCTCAAAAAGAACTTTCGGATTATATGGATATTAAAGAGTCTTCAATGGTAAGACTTATAGATAGAATGGAAAAGGAAGAGTTAGTGGAGAGAAGAAAGGATTCAGAAGATAGAAGAATAACAAAGATAATATTAACCGATAAAGGTAAATTTTTAAAAGAAGAACTTATGCCTAGAGGCCAAGAGTTCCAAGATGATGTATTAAAGGGAATATCGAAAGAAAATTTAGAGATTTTTAAAGAAGTTTTGCAAAGGATGATAGATAATATATGTTAGCTATTGACAATACCACCCCATGGTGGTATTTTTATATCATAAATACTTGTAGTGCTAACTATTGCACTAGCAACTATTAAATGATATGGGGGTATAGATATGAAAAAAGATGTAAGAGAAATGTTAAATGACTTTATGAACGGACTTGGTGAATTAGGCGAAACTAATGGAGAGAATGTTAACGCTTTCATGGGGCTGTTAGGTAAGACTTATGAAGAGGGTGCATTAGATACTAAAACAAAGGAATTAATTAGTGTTGGAATTGCTGCATATAACAGATGTGAATATTGTATAGTTTTCCACGTTTACAAAGCTTTAGAAGCAGGAGCAACTAGAGCTGAAATAATGGAAGCTGCTATGGTATCTGTTGCCTTTGGTGGAGGTCCTAGTATGGCATATTCTGTAACTTTATTAAAAGATGCCGTTGATGAATTTGAAAAAGATTTTAACTAAATAAGATTTTAAATTTAAGACCTTGAGTATTATACTCAGGGTCTTAAATCCAGAATCTTAAACTAATATATATTTGGTATTAAAGGAGAGGTTGAAATGGATATTAAGTTGGAAAGTCTATCAGGAAAAAGCAAGTCTGCTAAAGTAGGCAAAATTAATATACAAGTTGGAGAGAATGTTAAGTTAAATGATGTATTGTTTCAGCTAGAAACAAATAAAGGAAATTCACCTGTAAAAGCTAAAGGAAGCTATAAAATTGAAGAAATAAAGGTTACAGAGGGACAAGAGGTAAAGGTTGGAGATACATTACTTATAGTAAGTGGAGAAGCTTTAGCAGAAGAAACTAAAAAAGTTGATTACTTTGGTAGCTTAATAAAGGGTAAAAAAGAAAATTTAAATATAGACCTTTTAGTAATAGGTGCAGGACCAGGAGGATACGTTTCTGCTATATATGGAGCTAAAAAAGGTTTGGAAACTATAATAGTTGAAAAGGATAATTTAGGAGGGACTTGTCTTAATGTAGGATGTATTCCTACAAAATCTCTAGTTAAATCTGCTGAAGCATACAATGAAGCATTAAATGGAGAAGAATTTGGATTTGAAATAAAAGATATAAAGCTAGACATGAAAAAGGTCATAGCTAGAAAAGATAAAATTAGAAATAATTTAGTTGGTGGCATCGACTATTTATTAAATAAAAATAATATAAGACTTATTAAGGGAGAAGCATCTTTTATAGATAACCATAAGGTATTAGTGAAAAAAGGTAAAGATGAGTATACTATTGAAGCTAAAAATATCATTATTGCTACTGGTTCTAAAATATCAAAAATAAGTATCCCAGGCATAGAGCTACCTTTTGTATTAAATAGTACAGAAGCTCTTAGTAACACAGAATTACCAAAATCAATTACTATAATTGGTGGTGGAGTTATTGGTATGGAATTTGCATTCCTTTATTCAAATTTTGGTGTTAAAGTAAACGTGGTTGAATACGAAAATAGAATTCTTAATATGGTGGATTTAGATGTTTCTGAGGAAATACTTGATATAGCAAAATCAAAGGGCATAGGTATATATACAAGTTCAAAGGTTACTAGAATTGAAAAATCTGAATCAGGTGAAGGTATAGTTATATTTGAAAATGAAGGTAATGAGAAGCTTTTAGTTTCAGAAAAGGTATTAGTTGCAATTGGAAGAGAGCCTAATATGGAAGGACTAAATCTTGAAAATACTGATATAAAGTTAAATGATAGAAATAGAGGTATAAAGGTTGAGGATAATTTAAAGACAAATGTGGAAGGTATATATGCTATTGGAGATGTTAATAGCAAGATCCAATTAGCCCATGTAGCTTCACATCAAGGAATTGTAGCAGTAGATAATATATTAGGAGAAAATAAAGAAATGAAGTATGAATGTATTCCTAATGTAATATTTACAGCTCCAGAAATTGCTTCAGTTGGTCTTACTGAAAAACAATGTATTGATAAAAATATGAATATAAAAATAAGCAAGTTCCCTTTTGCAGCCAATGGAAAAGCCTTAACTATGGGTCAAGAGTACGGATTTATTAAAATAATAAAAGATTTAGATTCAGGTAAAATGGTTGGAGGGTCAATAATAGGTCCAGATGCTTCATCACTGATAAGCACTCTAACTCTTATTATTCAGCAGAATATTTCAGAAGAGAGCATAGCAGAAACTGTATTTGCACATCCAACTACAGGTGAAGGTATACATGAAGCAGTATTAGGATTATCTATAGGAGCAATACATTATAATGAATAAAGTAATTATTTCAAATGAAGTTAATCCTTATTATAATTTAGCCCTAGAAGAAGAATTGTTAAAAAATATAAAGTCCGAAGAAACCATATTATATCTTTGGCAAAACGAAAATACTGTAGTTATTGGAAGAAATCAAAATCCTTATAAAGAATGTGATTTAGATTATATGAAAGAAAACCATGTTACATTAGCTAGAAGAATATCTGGAGGTGGAGCAGTTTTTCATGATTTAGGAAATTTAAACTTTACTTTTATAACAAAGGAAATTGAAAGTAATTTAGATAAACAACTTAAGGTTATAAAAGGTGCTGTAGAGTCCTATGGTTTTAAGGTTGAGTTTTCAGGAAGAAATGATTTACTTTTGAATAATAGAAAGTTTTCAGGGCATGCATTTTATTGTGAAGATGGTAACTATTTTCATCATGGTACTCTTATGATTGATGTAGATATTACTAAACTTGAAAAGGTTCTTACTCCATCTAAGTTAAAATTAAAATCTAAAGGCATAGAATCAGTAAAGAGTAGGGTTATAAATTTAATAGAGGTTTGTAGTGAATTAAATGTAGACAATTTAATTCAGTCATTGGTAAGTTCCTTTAATAATGTTTATGGAGATTTACAAAACTCATATATTTATAATATGAGTAGTTATGTACCTAAGTTATATGATAAATACTCTAGTAGGTTGTGGAATTATGGTGAGAGTCCACAATATGATGTAGTTCTCGAAGAAAAAACTGTTATAGGCAATATAGACATAAATTTATCAGTGGAGTCAGGGAAAATAGTAAAGGCTAAAATATTTTCAGACACTTTGGAGAATATAAATTTAGGAAAAGTTGAAGAACAACTTATAGGCATTATATTCGCTAGAGATGAAGTTGTAAAATTAATAGAGGACTATGTAAGACAGGTATCAGAAAAATATGTATAAAAATATTTGTATAAACCATAATATTCTTAGGCTAAAATATATATACCTCATCTAGATAAGTCAAGAAAATTTAACATTTTTAATATGGATTATATTTTAATGATATAATCCATATTTTTATGTAAAATAACCTTGGTAATTAAAAATAATGTAGGGTATAATATGTATATTGTAAATATAGTAGCTAACAAATAAATTATTGCTAATATATTAACAGTATATTTATTATTGTAAAACTATGGAGGATTATAGCATGAGAACAATTTATAAAAACCCTAAGGAATTAGGTGCTTGTTTAAGAGATATTGTAGATTTATACAGAGATGATTTAATGACCTATGAAAAGTTATCAGATAAGGTTATTAAAATTGTAGATTCTAATGTAGAAAGATTCTTTAAAAATGGAGATGTTGAAATAAAGATTGCAAATATTCTAGAGGAAGATAGAATAGCAATTATAAAAGATATATTAGATAAAAATAATTAAAAAATCTTATTATAAATTTATAAAAAAAAGATGAGCTTTATTGATTAAAATAATGTAAGCTTATCTTTTTTATTTATCATTAAAAAAATAAGAATATAAAAATATACAAACATTTATATAGAAAGAGTTGTGTATACTAAAGTTAATATATTAAATTTAATTTATATATAGAAATGTTAAATCCGTGTTAAATAATCAGGTTTTATTACAAAATCTATTTAACAAGGTGTATAAATTATATATGATATATGAAGGAAATCAATTACAAAAAACTAAGTATAAAATTATAAGATATTTATTTCAAGACTTATAGACTGGAGGTTATTTTATGGAAAGTCTTAAAATTTTAAAAAAAACTAAATTTAGTGAAGTACAGGTATTAGCCCTTGGGTTTTTTATAGTAATTTTTATTGGAGGTACAATATTAAGTTTACCCATATCATCTGCTAGTGGAGAGGCCACAAATTTCTTGGATTCAATATTTACAGCTACATCTGCCACCTGTGTTACAGGGTTAGTTACAGTAGATACAGGTACTCATTGGAACCTATTTGGACAGACGGTTATTATGATACTAATTGAAATCGGTGGTCTTGGATTTATGTCTTTTGCCACTTTTATATCTGTACTAATAGGAAGAAGAATTACTTTAAAGAGTAGACTATTAATGCAAGAAGCAATGAATACCTTTAATATTCAAGGATTAGTAAAAATGCTTAAAAAGGTTATGTTATTTACTTTTATAATACAGTTTATAGGAGCATTAATACTATCCACTCAGCTCATACCAGAGTTTGGTGTAGCTAGAGGTATATATATTAGTATATTTAGCTCTATATCTACCTTTTGCAATGCTGGTTTTGATTTATTTGGAAATTTTAATAGTTATACAGCATATTATGATAATTCTATTATACTATTAACTGTAAGTGCATTAATAGCTATTGGAGGGTTAGGTTTTATTGTATTGTTAGAGCTTTATAATTATAAGAGTACAAAAAAGTTATCTTTACACGCTAAGGTAGTACTATTAATAACTACTATATTAATAGTAGGAGGAACTATAGTAATGTTTATTCTGGAGTATAATAATCCTAATACCATAGGAAATATGAATATTAAGGACAAAATAGTAAACTCTATTGTAGCTTCCATAAGTCCGAGGACAGCAGGAATTAACAGTGTACCAATAGATAAGATGACTACAACATCAAAATTTATAACTGTAATACTTATGTTTATTGGAGGTTCTCCAGGTTCTACAGCAGGAGGATTAAAAACATCCACCTTTGGTATAATTTTATGCACAGCTATTTCTGTAATCAAAGGAAAAGAAAATGCTGACATATTCGGAAGGACCATTCCAAGAGGATTACAATTAAAAGCAGTTACTCTTTTAATAATAGGAATGGGATTAGTAACCACAGTCACTATGGCACTTACTATAGCTGAACCTAATGAAGCCTTTTTGGATGTATTATACGAAGCTACATCAGCCTTTGGAACAGTAGGATTAACTACAGGTGTAACTCAAAGGCTCAGTGAACCAGGAAAAATTATAATTATTATGTTGATGTATTTAGGAAGAGTTGGTCCACTTACTGTAGTAATGGCTCTAATTAGCAGAAAGAAAGGTACTAATTACAAGTATCCTGAAGGAAAGATATTGATAGGATAAACACATTTGTGAAATATTAAATAAAAAAACTATTTTATATATAGGAGGTTAATATGGTATGGATAATAAATATATGAAAAGAAGTAAGGAAGAGTTGAAAAAAATATTAACCAAGGAGCAATATAACGTAACTCAAGAAAATGGTACCGAGCTACCTTATAAAAATGAATACTTTGACTATTACGAAGAAGGTATTTACGTAGATATAATAACAGGAGAACCCTTATTTATATCTAGTGATAAATTTAACTCAGGATGTGGATGGCCAGCTTTTTCCAAGCCAATAGATAGAGATTTTATTAAAGAAAATATAGATAAAAGTCATGGAATGGTCAGAACCGAGGTAAGAAGTAAAAATGGAGATTCCCACTTAGGTCATGTATTCTGTGATGGACCTGAAGAACTAGGTGGATTAAGATATTGTATAAATTCAGCTTCACTTAAATTTATTCAAAAGGATAAGATGAAGGAAGAAGGGTATGAAGAGTACTTAGATTTACTTGATAAATAAATATACAGATGAGAGTATGGCATTAAGATGTGATTAGATGGATTTATCTATTTAATCACATCTTTTTCTATGTTTAAGAGATTAAATGTGGAAATCTATGGTTGTATTTTAAGGAGAAAAATGTGAAAATAAAGCTATGTTACAAAAAGTCTTAATAAGGAGGGATATAGATGTTTTGGTTTTCAGAAGATAGTAAGAAGGTAGATAAAAATCTTTCAAAAGAAGATGAATTACAGCAGCTAGTATGGAATTTTTTTATGAACAAAATTCCTAAACTAGGTTTTGAACAGAGAGAAGGACAAGAAGATATGGCGTTAGATATATGTAACGCTATAGCTGACAGACAACATACTATAGTGGAAGCAGGAGTAGGAATAGGGAAATCTTATGCATATATAGTTCCCTTACTTTATTATAATAAACTTTTTAATAAACCTGTATTAATAGCTACGTCAACTATAGCTCTGCAGGAGCAACTAATTAAGGATGTAAAAAAAATTTGTTCTTATATTAATCATAAACCAGAAATAGTTTTAGCTAAAGGCATGACTCATTTTGCATGTAAAAGTAGAGCCGATAAATATTTTAAAGAGATTAATAGGAAAGATTTTAATGATAATCTAGAAATACTATGTAATTACATAAATAATGGAGTAGTAGATAGAAAAAATATAAAATTAGATGTAGATAATAATATATGGAACAATGTGAATGTAAAGGCAACAGATCATAATAGGTGTGAACATTATAATAATTGCAGTTTTATGTCTCTAAGAAGAGATATGTTAAATACTGATGGCATAATTTTATGTAATCAAGACTTATTAACTGTACATTTTCAAAAGTTAAAGAAAGGTCAAAAGGGGCTTTTAAATGAGAAAATAGATTTAATTGTTATAGATGAAGCTCATAATTTGGAGGAAAAAGTTAGAGCATCTTTAATAGAAAGCTATAACAAATATAAAATAAAATCTATTTTAGGAGATGTAATTGAAACCATAAAAATATCAGCTATAAGAAGAGAGAGTTACGAAAATTTTAATAATATAACTCATATTTTGAATGTTATTTTTAATAAACTAAATAATCAAGTAAAAAAACAAATTAACTCATCACTTAAGGGTGAAGAAATGGAAAAGTATTTTATTGGTATAGATGAAATACGAGAAGAGCTTTTACTTTTAAATAGTAAAATTGATTTAATAAATTATAAAGTACAATTTTATAGTGATGATAATTTATGTGAAGAAGTATTCGAAGAGCTAGAGAATCTTCAAGACTTTATAAAAAGTTTGATATCCATAAAGAGCAGGGATTTATTTTGGTTAGAAAATTTTAATGATATTCATATATTTGCATGTCCTAAAAATATAAGTAAGGAGATAAATTCTTTATACTTTGATAAGTTAAAAACTACTATATTAACTTCAGCAACTATTGCAGATAAGAGTCAAGGTAGTGAAGAAGAGAGGTATGAGTATTTTATTAAAAGTACAGGATTTCCAACTAGTACAGGATTTTTATCAACACCAAAACCATCACCTTTTCCGTACAATTACAATGCCATGATATATTATACAGAAAATATGCCTCATCCAGTAGAGGCGAGAGAAAGGTTTATAAAATTGGGGGCAGAAAAAATAGTAAGGCTTCTGAATATTACAAAGGGAAAAGCCTTAATTTTATTTACATCTAAAAGTGATCTAAAGGAAGTTTATGAGATATTAAAACATAAAAATTTAGAATATAGGCTTTTAAAACAGCAACATATGTCCTCTCAGGATGATATACTTGAAGAATTTAAAAAGGATAAGAATTCCGTATTATTAGCTACAGGAACATTTTGGGAAGGAATAGACGTGCCTGGAAAATCACTATCAAATTTAATTATATTTAAGCTACCATTTCCGGTACCAGATCCAATTATAGAATATAAAAGGACTTTATCAGAAGATTTTTTAATGGAGGTAAGTGTACCATTAATGATAGTAAAACTTAGGCAAGGAGTAGGAAGGTTAATAAGAAAGCATGATGATAAGGGGATAGTGGCAATCTTAGATTCTAGAATTGGTGAATTGTCTAATAGCCCGTATAAAAATATAGTGTTTGATTCCCTCCCTATTAAAAATAGAACTAATGATATAAGAGAAATAGAAAGTTTTTGGATGAAAATGGATGAATAGAGCTTAAGCAAGATATAGAAAGGAAGTTATTCTATATCTTGCTTTTTATTATAAATATCATGAAATAACGACTTAAAGCACATTAACAGTAACTTGAAAATAATTTATATAAGTAATATAAATTAAAGTATATGGTTATATATT
>NZ_JPMD01000036.1 GCF_000732635.1 Clostridium sulfidigenes
ATATTAGTATATAAAATTAATATTTTATTAATAATAAAATTGACTATTGTTTTGTACATTATGTTTAAAATAATTTCAATGGGGTATATTATCATTGTAGTAGGGAGGTAATACAATGATGAAAAATATACTACGAGAATTAGTCATAGTATGTGTATCACTCTTATGTATTTTAACTATGATTACCATGAATCCGGTAGAAGCAAAAGAAAATGTAAAAGCGAATGAAAAAATAAAGGCAGTAGTTATGAAATCAGATGGTGTAGAAATTGGCATAGTTGCTGATGAAGCTACAGGTAACAATGCTCTTAATAAAGTAAGAGATATCTATATAGATACATGTAATATAGATAATGTTAAAGATATTGCTGTAAATAATAAGATAGTATATGAAAAAATAACTTGTAATAAAGAAGATGTTTTAAGTGAAAGTGAAATTTCTAATAAAATAATAGGATACAATAATACAAATGATAACAGTTTAATTAACTTTACAGTTACAAAAGAAAATCAGGTTAAATATATACAAAAGACTAATAATTCGCAAGTTGCTTTTACGCCTCTTAGTAGGGGGAATACCCAAATAAATAGAGAGGTTTTTTTACACAATTCAATAACAACACCTATAAAAGGTATACTAACTTCCACTTTTGGTGAGAAGAGAGAAGGATATTATCATAAGGGGATTGATTTGGCTGCTAATACAGGTACTGAAATTCAAGCTGCATTAGATGGAACAGTGAGCTTTTCAGGGATAGCAGATGGGTATGGTAAAGTAGTAATAATCGACCATAGTGATAACTTGCAGACTGTATATGCACATTGTAGCAAATTAAATGTGTCTGAAGGTGAACAGGTTCTAAGAGGGCAAGTTATAGCAGAAGTTGGTAATACTGGAGATAGCACAGGTCCACATCTACATTTTGAGATAAGAGTAGATGGAGTTCCAATAGATCCTTTAGGATATACAGGGATAATTGGATATTAAATTTTTAATAAAGTCTAGATTTATCTAGACTTTATTTTTGGTAAAAATGAATAAATTGTGACAAGTTAAATTATTTGTAAAAATAAAAGTAAAAAATATATATTGACTTTGTTTTTCTTTAGTAATATACTTTGATTATCAAACTATTTGAAAGTCAAACAAAAGGAGAATAAAGTAGAATGAAATCCTTAAATTCAAATAAATACGTATTAAATGAATTATTAGTAACTATATTTAATGATATTCTAGAGATTGAACAAACTGCTCTACAAGAAGGAGTACTTAAAGATTTATCGGTTACAGAGATACATACTATTGAAGCTATAGGAATGTATCATCCAAGAACAATGACGGAAGTAGCAAATGATTTAAATATTACAGTAGGTACTTTAACTACAGCCATAACGAAACTTGTAAAAAAAGGATATGTAGAACGTACAAGAGGAGAAGAAGACAGAAGATCTGTAATGATAGCTCTTACTAGAAAAGGAAAGTTAGCATATAGAGTTCATGAAAAATTTCATCAGGACATGATTAGTGAAACTATAAAAGGTTTAACAGATGAAGAGGAAGAAGTGCTAATAAGATCTCTAGAGAAAGTAAATAGCTTCTTTAAGTCAAAATACAATCTTAAAAAATAAGTAAAGGAGAATAGATGTGATTGGTTCAAGAATACTAGGAACAGGTTCTTATACACCATCTAATATAGTTTACAATAAAGATATAGAAAATATTGTAGATACTTCAGATAGCTGGATTAGAGAGAGAACTGGAATTGCGGAAAGAAGAATTTCTACTGGAGAAGATACTTCAGAATTAGCAATAAAGTCAGCTTTAAAGGCTTTAGAAGATAGTAATGTAGATGGTAAAGAAATTGATTTAATTTTAGTGGCTACAGTTTCACCAGATAGTTTAATTCCATCAGTTGCATGTAATGTACAAAAGGAAATAGGTGCTGTAAATGCTATGGCTTTTGATATAAATGCTGCATGTAGTGGATTTATATTTGCGCTAGATATAGCTAAGGGATATATAGAAACAGGTAGGGCTACAAAAGCTTTAATAATTGGAGCAGAGGTATTATCTAAAATCGTAAATTGGGAAGATAGAAATACTTGTGTATTATTTGGAGATGGAGCAGGAGCTGTAGTTATAGGAAAAGATTCTGAAGAGTATATAAGTTATATCAACTGTAAAAGTGTAGGATCTAAAGGTGAATCCCTTACTTGTGACATACTTCCTATGGAGAATATATGTACCAAGGAAGTTATAAATAATAATAAGATTCAGATGAATGGAAAAGATATTTATAAGTTTGCTGTTAAGGTTATGGAAGAGGAATTTAATAGAATTATTGAAAAAAGCAATATAAAAAAGGATGATATAGATTTTATACTTCCACATCAAGCTAATATAAGAATGATAGAAAGTGTTAGTAAGAAAATTGATATACCTTTATCTAGATTCATTATAAATTTAGACAAAAAGGGGAATACATCTAGTGCAAGTATTCCAATAGCTTTAGATGAAGCAAATAAAAATGGTCAAATTAAACAAGGAAGTAACATAGTAATTATAGGATTTGGTGGTGGACTAACCTATGGTAGTGCACTGTTAAAATGGAATAAATAATTAAAAGTATATAGGAGGAATAAAAAATGGTATTAGAAAGAGTAAAAAAAGTTATAGCAAAAGAACTAGGTGTAGAGGTAGAGGAACTAAATATACAAGCAAGTTTTACAGATGATTTAGGAATAGATTCTCTAGAAATATTTGAAATTGTTATGAGTTTAGAAGAAGAGTTTGATATTGAAATTCCAAATGAGGATATAGAAAACATAAAAAATGTTCAAGATATTTCAAGCTATATAGAAAGCAAAGTTAATTAAAACAAAGGTCAGATAGCTATCTATCTGACCTTAACCATAGGAGGTATATATGTTCAAATCAGATATATGTGAAGCTTTAGGAATACAATACCCAATAATTCAAGGGGCTATGGCTTGGATTGCAGATAGCATATTAGCAAGTAGCGTATCAAATGCGGGAGGACTTGGAATTATAGCGGCAGGAAATAACTCTCCAGAAAATGTTAGATTAGAAATAAGAAAAGCTAAAGAACTTACAGATAAACCTTTTGGAGTAAACATAATGCTTCTTAGTGATAATGCAGATGAGGTTGCTAAGATTGTTTGTGAAGAAGGAGTAAAGGTTGTTACAACAGGCGCAGGAAACCCAGGTAAATACATGAATATGTGGAAAAATCATAATATTAAGGTTATTCCAGTAGTAGCTTCAACAGGGCTTGCAAAACGAATGGAGCGAAGTGGAGCAGATATGGTAATTGCTGAAGGTTGTGAAGCTGGTGGACACATAGGAGAACTTACAACTATGGCACTTCTTCCTCAGGTTATAGATGCTGTAAATATACCTGTTATAGCAGCTGGTGGTATAGGAGATTCTAGAGGAATGTTGGCTGCATTAGCATTAGGTGCTAATGGATTTCAAGTAGGAACTAGATTTCTAGCAGCTAATGAATGCACTATTCATGAAAATTATAAAAAGAAGGTAATAGAATCAAAGGATATAGATTCAGTAGTTACAGGTAGAAGTACTGGGCATCCTGTAAGAGTTCTTAGAAATAGATTATCTAGAGAATATGTAAGGCTTGAGAAGTTAGGTACATCAGCTGAAGAGCTAGAGCAATTAGGGGTTGGTGGACTTAAAAAGGCTGTTATAGACGGTGATGTAGATAATGGTTCTATTATGGCAGGTCAAATTGCAGGTTTAATAAAAAAGGAAGAAAGCTGTGAAGAAATAATTAAAGATTTTGTAGAAGGTACTGAAACTTTACTAAAATCCATGATAAATAAATTTTAAAATTGAGAGGTAACTATGAAAAATATCGCATTTATTTTCCCGGGCCAAGGAAGTCAGTACGTAGGTATGGGAAAGGAAATATATGAAGAATTCTTAGAAGCTAAGAAAGTATTTGAAAAAGCTAACAAAATTTTAAATAAAGATATAAGTGAGTTATGCTTCAATGGTCCCATAGAAGAACTAACTTCTACTGAAAATAATCAAGTAGCTATAGTAACTCTTTCAATAGCATTATTTGAAATTTTAAAATCTCATGGAATAAATCCTAAAGTTGTTGCAGGATTGAGCCTTGGAGAATATTCTGCTCTAATCTCAAGTGGAATTATGAATTTTGAAGAAGGATTAAGAGTAGTAAGAGAAAGAGGAATATTCATGAAGGAAGACAGTGATAAAACTAACGGATCTATGGCGGCTATCATTGGTGGAAAAATAGAAATTATAGAAGAAGTCTGTAATGAACTTAGTGATAAAGGAATAATAGGTATAGCAAATTATAATTGTAGTTCTCAAATTGTAATTTCAGGAGAGGATTTCTTAGTAGAAGAAGCTATGAAAAGTTTAAAAATTGAAGGCGCCAAGAAAATTGTTAAGTTACCAGTAAGTGGAGGATTTCATACAGAATTAATGGAAAATGCATCAAAAAAATTAGGAGATGTATTAAGTGAGGTAACTTTTAATGAAAGCAATATAGAAGTAATACCTAATGTTACAGGAGATGTTTTACAAAACGTAATGGAACTTAGACAGTTGTTAGAAGCTCAAGTTAAATCTTCTGTGAAATGGCAAAAGACAATAGAAAATATGATTGATATGGGAATTAATACTTTTATAGAAGTTGGACCAGGAAAGGCCCTTAGTGGTTTTGTAAAGAAAATAAGTAAAGATGTAAAAATATTAAATGTTGAGGATAAAGAATCAATTTATAGTACATTGAAATATTTACAAGAAGCTCATGTATAGGAGAGGATATATATATGTTTAAAGGAAAGAATGTGGTAGTTACTGGAGGAAGTAGAGGTATAGGAAGAGCTATAGCTATAGAGTTTGGTAAAAAAGGAGCTAATGTGGTTATAAATTATGTTAGTAGTGATGCAGAGGCAGAAAAAGTTGCCGAGGAAATAAAAAGTCTTGGAGGAAATGCTATTTTAGTAAAAGGAGATGTAAGTAGTTTCGAAGAAGGAAAAAAATTAATAGATGAAACGGTAAAAGTTTTTGGAACTATAGACATATTAATTAATAATGCAGGAATAACAAAAGATGGATTAATTATGAGAATGAAAGAAGAGCACTTTGATAAGGTTATAGATATAAATCTTAAGGGTGTATTTAATACTTGTAAGAGTGCAGTGGCTCACATGCTTAAACAGAGAAGTGGAAAGATTATAAATATTTCTTCTGTAGTAGGAGTTGTAGGGAATGCAGGGCAGGCAAACTATGCAGCATCTAAAGCCGGTGTTATAGGACTTACTAAGTCAATAGCTAAGGAAGTAGGAACTAGAGGGATAACTGTAAATGCTGTAGCACCAGGATTTATAAAAAGCGATATGACAGATGTATTAAGTGAAAAAGTAAAGGATGGTATGTTAGGACTAATCCCTTTAAATAGATTTGGAAATGTAGAAGATGTAGCAAGGACTGTAGTTTTTCTTGCATCAGAGGGTGGAGACTATATAACAGGTCAAGTTATAAATGTAGATGGCGGAATGGTAATGTAGTTATTTAAGGAGGACATATAAAGTGAATAGAAGAGTGGTAATCACAGGTATGGGAGCATTAACTCCTATTGGTAATGATATTAACAGCTTTTGGGATGGAGTTAAGAATGGTAAATGTGGCATAGATTTTATAAAATCTATGGATGTAGAAAAGTTTAAAGTTAAAATAGCTGCAGAGGTTAAAGGTTTTGACCCTACAGAGGTTATTGATAGAAAAGAAGCTAAGAGAATGGATAGATATTGTCAACTTGCTATGGCAGCAGCAGAGGAAGCAGTAAAATCTTCAAATTTAGATTTAGATAGTATTGATAAATATAGATTAGGTGTTTTAATTAGTTCAGGAATTGGCGGACTCGATACATTAGAAAATGAATATAAAAGAATGTTAGAAAGAGATACAACTAAGGTATCACCATTTTTAATTCCTATGATGATAGAGAATATGGCAGGAGGAAATGTTGCTATTAAATATGGTGCTAAAGGGCCATGCCTATCTGTAGTGACAGCTTGTGCTACAGGAACTAATAGTATAGGTGAAGCTTTTGAGATGATAAAGGCAAATAGAGCAGAGGTAATGATTACAGGTGGGACAGAGGCATCTATAACATCAATAGGTCTTGCTGGATTTACTGCGTTAACGGCTTTAAGTAAGAGTGAGGATCCTAAAAAAGCATCTACTCCTTTTGATAAAAATAGAAGTGGATTCGTAATGGGTGAAGGAGCAGGAGTTTTAATTTTAGAAGAGCTCCAGCATGCAAAGGCAAGAGGTGCAAAAATATATGGTGAAGTTATTGGATATGGAGCTACTTGTGATGCCTATCATATCACTCAGCCTAGTGCTGATGGAGAAGGGGCAGCAAGAGCAATGCAACTTGCCATAGAAGAAGGAAATGTAAGTTTAGAAGATATATCATATATTAATGCTCATGGAACTAGTACTCCATATAATGATAAATTTGAAACTATAGCTATTAAAAATTTATTTAAAGAACAAGCCTATAAGATCCCAGTTAGTTCTACAAAGTCAATGACAGGACATTTATTGGGAGCATCAGGTGCTATAGAATCAATTGTATGTATAAAAGCTTTAGAGGAAGGGTTTATTCCAGCTACTATTGGTCTTGAAGAGAAGGATGAAGATTGTGATTTAGATTATGTTCCTAATATTGGAAGAAGAGCAGAACTAAAATATGCTTTGTCTAATTCCTTAGGATTTGGTGGTCATAATGCTACACTTTTATTTAAGAAATGGGAGGAATAAATTATGAATTATGAAGCAATTGAAAGGCTAATTAAATTAATAAATGATTCCGATCTTAAGGAATTAGAACTAGAAGAAGCAGGACTTAGAATAAGGATGAGCAAAAATGATTCTAGCAAAATTATTTATAATGAAGATGCTAGAGCATTAAATCAATCTAAAATCACAGATAAATGTGATACAGAGTTTGTTAGTCATACTAATAATGTAAGTGATAATACTTCAGTAATATCAACAAAGCATGAAGAAATAATTACTGAAGAAATAGCTACTGAAGAGAGTAATTTAGAAGAATGCTTTATAGTCAAGTCACCTATGGTAGGAACATATTATTCTTCACCTACAGAAAATGGAGAACCTTATACAAAAATAGGAGATTCGGTATCAAAGGAGTCAATTCTGTGCATAATTGAAGCTATGAAATTGATGAATGAAATTGAATGTGAAGTTGAAGGAACGGTGGCTAAAATATTTGTTAATAATGGAGATGTAGTAGAATTTGGTCAGCCTATAATGGCGATAAAACTTTAGAAATATAGATTATATAAAGGAGGTAGTATAAATAATGTTAGATGTAATAGAAAGTGATGTAATAAAACTCAATATAAAAGAGATACAAGAAATAATACCTCATAGATATCCATTTTTATTTGTAGATCAAATAGAAGGTTTAGAACCAATGAAAAAAGCAGTAGGATATAAAAATATAACTATGAATGAATATTTTTTTCAAGGTCATTTTCCACAAGAACCAGTATTACCTGGAGTGATAATAGTAGAAGCGCTTGCACAAGTTGGTGCCATTGCATTACTTTATGATGAAAAGTTTAGAGGTAAGATAGCCTACTTCGGTGGGATAAAAAATGCTAGGTTTAAGAGAAAAGTTATACCTGGTGATAGATTAAAACTAGAAGTTGAAATTATAAAGATAAAAGGACCAATAGGTATCGGTAAAGGAATTGCCACAGTTGATGGAGTAGTAGCTTGTGAATGTGAATTAACCTTCGCAGTAGGAGTATAAAAGTAAGAGAGGTAGCCGTATGTTTAAAAAGATATTAATTGCTAATAGAGGAGAAATTGCAGTTAGAATAATTAGGGCTTGTAGAGAAATGGGAATACAAACTGTAGCTGTATATTCTGAAGGTGATAGAGAAGCTTTGCATGCACAAATGGCAGATGAGTGTGTTTGTATTGGACCATCAGCCTCAAAGGATAGTTATCTAAATGAAAATAATATATTAAATGCTACTATTTTAAAAGGTGCAGAGGCTATTCATCCAGGGTTTGGATTTTTATCTGAAAATAGTAGATTTGCCAAAATGTGTGAAGAGTGTAATATTAAATTTATAGGGCCCACAGCAGAAAATATAAACAATATGGGAAACAAGTCAAAAGCCAGAGAACTTATGGAAAAGGCTAATATACCAGTAGTACCAGGATCAAAGGGAATTATAAATAATGAAGAGGAAGCTATAGTAATAGCTAAAGAAATAGGATATCCAGTAATGATAAAGGCCTCTAGCGGAGGCGGTGGAAAAGGAATTAGGATTGTAAATAATGAGAATCAGCTTATAAGTGATTTTAATGCAGCAAAGAGAGAAGCAAAAGTTTCATTTAACGATGATTCGATGTATATAGAAAAGTTTATAGAAAAACCAAGGCATATAGAAATACAACTCATAGCAGATAATTATGGAAATACAGTATATCTAGGAGAGCGTGAATGTTCTATACAAAGAAAAAATCAAAAGGTGTTAGAAGAAGCACCATCAGTATTTATAGATGATAGTATGAGAAAAAAAATGGGAGAGACTGCAGTTAAAGCAGCTAAATCTATAGGGTATGTAAATGCTGGAACTATAGAATTTCTAGTAGATAAGCATAAGAAGTTCTATTTCATGGAGATGAACACTAGAATACAGGTAGAGCATCCTGTAACAGAAATGGTAACAGGAGTTGACTTAATAAAAGAACAAATTAGGATAGCTTATGGAGAAAAGTTAAGTTTTTCACAAGAAGATATAAAAATTACAGGTCACTCTATTGAGTGTAGAATAAATGCGGAGGATCCTTATAAAAATTTTAGACCTTGTCCAGGTGAAATAACTAATTTATATGTACCTGGTGGAAATGGGATTAGGTTAGATTCTGCCGTATATCAAGGATATAAAATTCCACACTGCTATGATTCAATGATTGGTAAACTTGTAGTTCACGGTAAAGATAGAGAAGAAGCTATAAGCAAAATGAAAAGAGCATTAAGTGAATTCATAATAGAAGGAGTTAGTACTAACATAGACCTTCAGCTTGATATTTTAACTAATGAGAGTTTTGTAGAAGGAACTTTTGATACAGGGTTCTTAGAAGCATATCTTAATAAAGTTAAATAGTTTAAATCTAAATGAGGTAATTATATGAAAGATTTAAGGTCATTATTTAAAAAAAAATGTTTATATCGAAGTAAAACCGAGCAATAAAGAGGGCGAGATAAAAAAGAGACCACAAGTACCTGATGGAATGTGGATTAGATGTCCTAAATGCGGTAATACCATATATAGAGGAGATTTAATAAGTAATTTAAAAGTGTGTTATTCTTGTGGAGGACATTTTAGACTTACAGCAAGAGAAAGAATTAAGCAAACAATCGATGAAGGAACATTTAAAGAATTATTTGCAGATATGATTTCAGACAATCCTTTAGACTTTCCAGAATATACGGAGAAGGTAAGTAAGATACAAAGAGTTACTAATATGAAGGAGGCTGTTATAGCAGGTATAGGGAAGATAGATGGTAATACTGTAGTTATATGTGCTATGGACAGTAATTTTCTCATGGGAAGTATGGGAAGTGTAGTTGGAGAGAAGATTACACGAGCCATAGAATTAGCAACAAAGGAGGAACTTCCAATAGTAATATTTACTTGCTCTGGAGGAGCAAGAATGCAAGAAGGAATATTTTCTCTTATGCAAATGGCCAAAACGTCAGCAGCATTATCCTATCATAATGATAGGGGATTACTATATATATCTGTACTAACAGATCCAACCACTGGAGGTGTAACAGCAAGTTTTGCAATGATAGGAGATATAATACTTGCTGAACCTAATGCACTTATTGGATTTGCAGGACGAAGAGTTATTGAGCAAACAATAAAGCAAAAGCTACCAGATAATTTTCAGACAGCGGAATTTCTTTTGGAAAAGGGCTATGTAGATAAGGTTGTACACAGGAAGGATATGAAGAGTACTCTTAGTACTATTATAAAAATACATGTGAATTGAAGATACAAGGAATAGAGGTGTTGGAAGTAGATGGATAACAAGTTTAGCTCGTGGGAAAAGGTAAGTATAGCACGTAGTATTAAGAGACCTACAGCACTTAACTATATTAATAGTATATTTGAGGATTTTATAGAGTTAAAAGGCGATAGAGGCTATGGCGATGATAGTGCCATAGTAGGTGGTATAGCTAAATTTGAAAATAAAAGTGTTACAGTTATTGGAATACAAAAGGGCAATAGTACTAAAGAAAATATAGAAAGAAATTTTGGAATGCCAAAGCCAGAAGGATATAGAAAAGCATTAAGACTTATGCTCCAAGCAGAAAAATTTAAAAGACCTGTAATTATTTTTGTAGACACTCCAGGTGCTTTTTGTGGAATAGAATCAGAAGAGCGCGGTATAGGGGAGGCAATTGCTAAAAATCTTATGACTATGAGTAATTTAAAGGTTCCTATAGTTTCTATGATTATAGGAGAAGGTGGAAGTGGAGGAGCATTGGCTCTTGCTGTTGCTGATGAGGTATGGATGCTTGAGAATTCTATATACTCAATTTTATCTCCAGAAGGATTTGCATCTATTTTATATAAAGATGTTACTAAAGCTAAAGAGGCAGCTGAAATAATGAAAATAACATCTTCAGATTTATTAGGTTTAGGAGTTATTGATAGGGTTATCAAAGAACCTAAAGGAGGAGCACAGGAAGATTCAAATAAAATGATTTTAAGTATAAAAGCAAATTTAAAAGAAGTATTAGAAAGATTAAGTAAAGAACCTGTAGACTCTTTATTGACTAAGAGATATTATAAGTTTAGAAAGTTAGGTAAATATATAGAATAAACTAATAAAATATGGTAATATATGACTAATTATAATATAGTATTGATGTAAATTGTTTTAACTTATAGTAAAATGATTATAATACTAATAATAATTGGTCTTATTTTATTTTGTTAATATATAATTAAATGAATAATTGAACTAGCTATTATAATATAGAAGAGACCATAATTAAAATTAAGTATATAAAATGAATGTAGTAAAAGCTATATAAATTTATAAATGAGAGGAATATGATATATGAATAACAAAGTAGTTTTAGTAGTTGATTCTGGTAGCGATTTACCTATTGAATTTATAAATCAACCCAACATAGTAGGTCTACCTATTGGGTGTAATTTCAAAGGCCGAGATATAGAGGATTATTTTGGTCAGACTTTGGATATTAAAGAGTTTTATGATGGTTTAAGAGCTGGAGATATGTATACTACATCCCAGATTAATGTATATAAATTTGAAGAAGCTTTTAAAAATATAGTAAAAGAAGGAAAAGCAATTATTTATATAGGACTATCTTCAGGGTTATCAGGAACTGTAAATAATGCAATAAATGCGTCTTTAAGTGTGAAAGAAGAATATCCAGATTGTGATATAACTATAATAGATACATTATCTGCTAGTATGGGAATAGGATTACTAGTATATAAGGTTTATGATATGATGAAAGAAAATAAATCAAAAGAAGAAATAGTTGAGTTTGCGGAAGGAATAAAACTAAAAATAAATCATTACTTTACAGTAGATGATTTAAAGCATTTAAAAAGAGGTGGAAGAGTATCAAGTTCTGCTGCAACGGTGGGAACTTTACTTAGTGTAAAACCGGTACTTCATATGAATAATGAGGGGAAACTAATACCTCTTAGTAAGGTTAGAGGTAGAAAAAAGGCTATGCTAGAGCTTGTAAAAAAATTTGAGGAAAGAAGCATAGGAGAAGAACAACTAATAACTATTTCTCATGGAGATTGTTTAGAAGATGCAAAGTTGTTAGAAGAGTTCTGTAGAAAAAGCGGAAGAGTTAAGGAGTGTATAATTAATAATTTAGGACCTACTATAGGTAGTCATACTGGAGCAGGATTATTAGCACTATTTTTTGTTGGTAATGGCAGAGAAGAGTAAACAAATCAGTAGATTGTGAGTATATAGGTATTATAGATGTTAAATTATGACCTAATTAACTTTAATATTTAAGATGGGAGGCTGATTATGAAGAGTACAAGATTACTTAAAATAATCAAAAATATCAAAAGAAAATCCCAACTTAAAGATGAGATAATCAATAGAAAAAACTATGTATATAATAGAGCAAGAGCTAAAGCTTATGCTGAAGCTTATGCAGAGACTCCCAATGTAAAAGAATACCCTGTATTTAAGGATAATGACTGTACTAATTTTATAAGTCAAGTTTTAGTAGCTGGCGGAATGAAAATGAAGGGGTCAGATTATAGAAAGTTTACAGATTGGTTTTGCTATACTAAAGATCCAATGGCTTTAAAGAGAATTTCTCTAACATGGAGAAGTGGTGAATACTTTAGAAAATATTGGGGAAATAAAGATGGTGAAGGAAATAATATGGCAAATGAATTCAGAGAGTTAACGGTAGAAGAAGCAATAGCTAGGTTTGATGAACTATATACTTATATAATGATAGGTGATGTTATACAATATGCAGATAGCAATAAAAAAGTATATCATTCCCAAGTAGTACATGCTAAAGAGTTTAATATAGCATTAAATAGAAATGATTTATTTGTAGCTCAGCATACATTAAATAGAAAGCATGTATCTTTATATGAATATCTAAAGTTATTAAAGAACAAAAAGGGAAGATATATTTATATTTATCATTTTTAATTTCTTTAAAAGTTTTGTAGATGTATTTCTACAAAACTTTTTTTACTAATATTCACTATTAAAATATGGTAAGAAGGAATAAGTGATATAATAGAAGTAAAACATATAGTATATAAAATAGAATAATTTTATACTAGATTTATATATAAATGTATGAGGTAAATTATGATGGAGGTTAATATGGATAAATTAAATAGAAATGATAGTTGTTGGTGTGGTAGCGGATTAAAATATAAAAAGTGTCATATGGAGCAAGATAAGTATTTAGAAAAGTTAAGTGAGCAATATGGATATAAAATACCAAGAGATATTATAAAATCACAAAAAGACATAGAGGGAATAAGAAAAAGTTGTGCTCTAACTAAAGAGATACTAGATATGGTAGAAGAAAGAATAACAGTAGGAATATCTACAGAAGAAGTAAATAAATGGGTCCATGAATATACAGTATCCCATGGAGCATATCCAGCACCTTTAGGATATCATGGCTTTCCTAAGAGCACCTGTGTATCTATAAATAGTGTGGTTTGTCATGGTATACCAGACGAAGAAACTATAATAAAAGATGGTGATATAGTTAATGTTGATGTAACTTGTATTCTAGATGGTTATTATGGTGATTCAAATAGAACATTTCTCATGGGAAACGTTAGTGATAAAGCAAGAGATTTGGTACAAACTGCTAAAGAGTGCTTAAAGATAGGAATAGAGCAGATAAAACCTTTTAATACTTTAGGAGACATAGGATTTGCTATAAATCAGTTTGCAACTAGCAAAGGATATTCTGTAGTCTATGATTATGGTGGTCATGGTGTAGGTAATGAATTTCATGAAGAACCTTTTGTTCCTCATATAGGACAAAAAGGCGAAGGGATGATTCTTCTACCTGGAATGACATTTACAGTAGAACCAATGATAAATGAAGGGGTACCAGAAACTGTTGTGTTAGATGATAACTGGACTGCCGTCACAGAAGATAACAAGTTATCTGCTCAGTGGGAACACACCATACTGGTTACTGAGGATGGTTATGAAATATTAACTTAATATATATTTGTACACAAGAGGGTTAAATTTTAATATTAAATTGAAGATTTTTGTCTAAAAATACAAGAAATTATTTTGTCATTAAGAAAATGTATAAGTACATTATTATGGTGCTGTATGGTATAATATGTAATAAAGATAGATAGTTATGAGTTATTTAACAATAATCTACATTAAACTTAATATTATTTTAATTAGGTAGGTACTAAATATGAAGATAATTAATGAAAGATATAAAATAGTGGAATTATTAAACCAAAATAGAATTTATTCTGTATATGAAGCCATAGACATATATAATAACATGTCTATGGTAAACATTTATGTTGTAAATAATTCTAATATAGAAAATAAAATAATTAATTATTGTATATCTGAATATGAAAAAATACCTACTATAAAAAATGATGTTATAAGAATTTTAGATTTTGGTGTAGTAAACAGTGTAGATAACAAGGATAAGATGGATAATTATTATTACACTACAGAAGTATATAGTGATTACAAGTTATTGCTAGATGCTGTAGAAGGCATTTCTGAAGAAATATTAATTAAAGTATTTTTAGAAATATGTGTAGTAGCACATAATCAAAGTTACAATTATATGAAAGTAGTTCCATTTAGTGATGACAATATATATGTAAGTTTAGATTTTAAAGTTAAATTAAAAGATAAATTAACCGCACTTTTACAATCAAGAGAAACAGGCATAGCTAGTTATTCAGAAGACATAGAAGAGGTTACTTCTAATAAATTTAAAGAAGAAAGATACTATATAAATAGATTATGTGAAATATTAATTAATATTTCATTAAAAAATAAAGGAAGATATAGAGATTCTAAAACTTGTAAAATAATTATAAAACACATGGAAAGTAATGAAGGACAAGAATATAAAGAGTTATTTGGAGTAAAACTATATAATTTAATAGATAAACTATGTAGTAGTAGAGATAACTCAATAAATAGTATTTTTGATATTATTAAACAAGTTAATTCCATATATAACATGAACTTTAAATATCAAATTAATAGTGAAAAAAGAGAATTAAATTTTAATATCCCATTAATAGGTAGAGATGAAGAGCTAAAAATGATTATGGAGTCCATAAATCATATAGTTAAATATCATGAAACTAAAAATATTATATTAATTCATGGTGAAATAGGAATAGGTAAGACTCGGTTATTAAAACACATAAAATACATTATGAATGTTAAAGAAAATAAAAGACTTAGATGTTTTTATATGAAAAGTAATAAAGAAGAATCTACCAAGGTTACTATTGCACAGTTATTAAGAAAAATAGTGAGTATTGCAGATAAAAATTTAATTAGTAAATATAAGAAAGAAATAATGCTGCTAGCTCCAGACATTTATGGAGATAATAATAATGAAAATTTAGGATATTTCAAACTAGAAAATAAAGAAAGACTTATACTTATAGCTAAGATATCATCATTTTTACAAGAGTATTACTATGATAACCCAGGGGTAATTATCATAGATGATATGAATATGTATGATACATTAACACTAAATTTAATTCAATATATGTTGAACAAGACCTATTTTAGGACCAATGTTCTTATTATTATTGGATATAGGGATGGCGATTGCCTTAATAACAATAATTTTACACAGTTTATTGAATATATTGCAGATAAAGTTGCGTTAAATGTTCACCTTAGATCATTAACAGAGAGCAATTCTGCAAAGATGCTAAGAAATATATTAAATGTTGAGAAGATATCCGATGAATTTATAAGTAGATTTTATAAATATTCAATGGGAAATCCATTATTCATTGAAGAGTCCTTAAAGGATTTATGTAATAGAGAAATCATATATTTAAACGAAGAAAATGGTAGATGGTATAAGCCTGATAACCATGATATGTATATGCCAGTGAATATGGAAAAGGTCTGTGAAACCCAATTAAAAGATGTAGACAAACTATCCTATGAAATTTTATATATAATTTCATTTTTTTATACACCAATGCCAGTAAGAGTATTAAAAGATGTACTTACAACAAATGAAAGTGATGTAGATAATGTAGTTGCCCAGTTGGTTGCTAAGGGTATATTATATAGTTCCATAGGCGATAATGGATTTGTGTATACCTTTTATAATAAATTTTTAAGAAGTTATCTATATAAGGATTTAGAGCGATCTACAAAAGAAGATATTCATAGGAAAATTGTAGTAGTACTTGAACAATATTGCTATGATGAATTAAATATCTATATAGAGGAACTCATCTATCATCTTGAGATTTTAGGGCTTAGTAGAAAACTTATACACTATTATAAGAAAAATGAGCAGAGATTAGAGAATATAAATAGTGTAAATGAAGCTATAAGATATAGTTTTAAGATTCTTCAAATCATTGATAAGTTTGAAAATAGAGATGAATTTATTAATGATGAAATAGAAACTAATATGAATTTAGGTAAGTTATATAATAGTATATCTGAAAAAAGTGTGGCCATAGAATATTATATTAAAGCTCAAGAGCTATGTAAGTTTCAAGATAAGATAATCACTAATATAGATATTATGGTAGAGATGATATGGATATACATGGATCTATGTAAAGAAGAAGAGATCGAGTACTATACTAAGAGAATATCAAAAGCACTAGAAAATGTAGATTATTTAAAAGGTACTATAGAATACTTAAGAATAGTAGTAAGAAATTCATATAATACTGGAAAGTATGAGAAGATTAAAGATGTATGTAAGGAAGGAATAAGCCTTTGTAAAGAAGAGCATATGGATTATAAAGTTGGTTTTTATAATAGCTATTGTAATGCACTGATTGCCCAATGTAAGGAAGAAGAAGCTTTAAAGATATTAAAAGGAACAGTTACTGAATGTTATGAAAAGAACTATACTAAGGCACTACCTAGAATATATAATAGCATTGGAGTTATATATGGTGATTATTATCAATATGGTGATGAAGCACTGAGTTGGTTTGATAGGCTTTATGAAATAAGTAAGATTGAACAAAATAAGTTTTATGAAGTAATAGCTTTATCTAATATGGGATTTTTTAGTTATGTTTTAGTAAATTATGATGAAGCATATAGGTGTTTAAATAAGGCCTCTAATATAGCTACTCAAAATGAATTAATATATATGAATTTTTATAATTATGTATATATGGCATCTACATTATATAAGCAAGGAAAGTATTCCGA
Source organism: Clostridium sulfidigenes (assembly GCF_000732635.1). Classification (GTDB taxonomy): domain Bacteria; phylum Bacillota; class Clostridia; order Clostridiales; family Clostridiaceae; genus Clostridium_J; species Clostridium_J sulfidigenes. The sequence goes on from NZ_JPMD01000036.1 coordinate 17,072, forward strand.
ATGTTTTAGATATATAGATATATGCAACAAATATATAGAAAGAAATTCAATTTTTGAGCAAGAATTAGTTCCATACTATATATTGGAATATTATATGAATTCCTTAATCGGTAATAGACAAAAAGCTATGGATTATTTATTAGAAGGTAAAAAGGCTTTTGATAATACGAATTCTTTAATGAAATATAAAATGGAGCTACTTTGTATTATAAACAAGATACTCTTAGAGAGAAAAATGAAAAGTATAGAAGATGTAATTGAGGCTAGTGAAAAGATATTATATGTAGATTTAAGGGTGTCAATGTTATCCGATGGAGTTTTACAACTTTTAAATCAAGGCTTAAATAGTGTAGCTACAGAAATATTTTATTACATTAAAAAGTTTAAACATGAAATAAAGTCTGATCTTAATAAATTGACTTTAATATATATTGAAGCTGTTATAGATAAATGTATGCCTATAGATGCCTTAGAAGAGGCATTAGCTCAATATAAGGATATTAAAAATTCTAATTTATCCTGGAAAATGTATTATAAAATAGGATATACCTATTATGAGAATGGAGATAGGGCTAAAGCGGCGTTATATATTTCAGAAGCCTGTGATATAATACAGGATATATTATTGCAAATTCCTAAGAACTATAGAAAATCTTTTTTACAGAATCAAGGAAACATGTTGGATTGCTTTCGAATACTATTACAAATAAAAAGTTACTATAATCAAAGAAAAGGAATAAAGTTAGACCAAATAAATATTAATACAACAGAAAATATTGAAGATTTATTTCAAATTATATTAGAGAGTGATTTTATAAATGAAGAATTTATAAAATCCTTAAAGGATTCATCTAAGGATTATCTTACAGATATTGATAGTATTGAGGACTTACTAAATAACTTATGTGGAAATAGTCAAGAAAGTATGGACATCATATGCAAATATATAAGTAATATTAGTTTAGCAACAAAAACTAATATAATAATAGAGAATAATAATAGATTTTCTGTAGTATCAAGTGATGGAAATGATGTAGAACTGCCAGATGATATGTCTATAGTTAACATAGCTAGAAATAAGGGAATACCTATTAGGTTAAGTAGAAAAGTTATTTGTGATGCCAATGGGAATATACTAACTTATGACATTGAAAATGATATAAAAGCAGCTATGTGTATACCAATAACTCAAATTTCTAAGAATAGTAGAGGTATGAGTAAATATGATTATAATCATGATGTGTTAGGATATGTATATGTGGAAAGTAAAAGGAAATTAAATAACATAAATGAGGAGACAATGCATCAGTGTGTAACTATAGGTAGAATTTTGTACATGATAATTGATAAACTTAATATAAAAAGAAATTCTACTATAGACAAGTTGACTAAGACATTAACAAGAAGGTATTTAGAATCATTTATTCATGAACAGATAGACAGATCTTTTAATTTTAACTCTGAATTTTCAACTATAATGGTAGATATAGATAAATTTAAAACCATTAATGATACCTTTGGACATAGAATGGGTGACCAAGTATTAAGTAAGATATGTGAAGTAATTATAAAAAATATAAGACAAGATGATGCAGTAGGAAGATATGGTGGAGAAGAATTTATTATAGTATTACCTAATACAGGCATAGAGGAAGCTAAGAGTATAGCTGAAAGAATTAGAGTGAAAATTTATCAGGCAAAAGTTATGGGAGATAAAAGAGTAGTAACAGTAAGTTTAGGCGTAGCTAATTATCCTAATCATACGACTACCTATGAAGAGCTTATTGAAAAAACAGACCAAGCTTTATATGCAGCTAAAAATAGTGGTCGTAATGCTACTAGAGTATGGGAAGAATCCTATGGTTCTAAAATAAGCACTACAAATAAATTAAGTGGTATATTTGTAGGTAGTGAAAATCAAGACTATAAGAATGTCTCAACTTTAATTGAATTCATAGATTTGATTAATTCAGAGGGAAATGTAGATGAAAAAATTGCCATTACAATTAATAGAATTACAGAAATTGTTGAAGCAGATTCATGTACATTGTTTACCATGAAACAAGGGGAATTAGTCAATAGATACTCTAAAACTATAGATGAAACAGGCGGTGAATTTGATGAAATACGTAAATACAATAAGATTAGGGCTACAATAAATTCAGGAGAAAATATTTGTGGAGTAGATTGGGATTGCATAGATGAATATGATGAAATTAAAAACATTCCTGATTTAAAATCTAATATTATAGTCTTATTAAAAGACAAAATAAATATAATTGGAGTAATATACTTAACAGCATCAATTAATCATAAGGAGTTTACTTATGATGAATTAAATTTTATTAATACCTTAGGTAAAATAATTGTTCCAATCCTAAAAGAATATCAATAATATTAAATTTATAGGTATGAAATTAGAGAGCTAGTTTCATACCTTTTATCATAAATAGATAATTAATAAAAACTTAAAAGTATATATTTTTATATATAGTATATATAAGATATACTTTAAGTAGGAGTTATAGCGCTTTTCCATAGGGAAAGGTACTTATAAGTTATTTTAAATTTATATTAAAATATAATAATGAATATTAAAGTTTGGGAGATAAATAATAGTAGTACTATTAAAAGATAAAATAATAAAATAGCAGGAGGAGAAAGATGAATTATAATTTAGGAAAAATATATCATGGATTTAAGTTGCATAGAGAAGAAAAGGTTGAAGAAATAAATTCTATAGCTAGAGTTTTTATACATGAAAAAACAGGGGCAAAATTATTACATCTGGAAAATGATGATTCTAACAAAGTATTTGCAATAGGGTTTAAAACACCACCAAGCGATGATACTGGAGTTGCTCATATATTAGAGCATAGTGTATTATGTGGTTCACGCAAATTTCCTACAAAAGAGCCCTTTGTAGAACTTATAAAAGGATCATTAAACACATTTCTAAATGCTATGACTTTTAGTGATAAAACTATATATCCACTAGCAAGTAAAAATGAAAAGGACTTTTTTAATTTAATGGATGTATATTTAGATGCAGTGTTTTATCCTAATATATATAATACAAAGGAAATTTTAATGCAAGAAGGTTGGCATTATGAATTAGAAAATGCTGAAGATGAGCTAACTTATAAGGGTGTAGTTTATAATGAAATGAAAGGAGCATTTTCATCACCAGATGGAGTGTTAATGAGAGGAATTCAAAAATCTTTATTTGAACATAATACCTATGGATTTGAATCAGGTGGAGATCCAGAATTCATACCAGATTTAACTGAAGAGGAGTTTTTGGGATTTCATAGTAAATACTACCATCCATCTAACAGCTATATATTCTTATATGGAGATGGAAACTTAGATGAAAGATTAGCATTTATTAATGACAATTACTTAAACAATTTTGAAAAAAAGGATATTGATGCTGAAATATTACCAGAAAAGCCTTTTAAAGAAATGAAAGAGGTTGTAACAGAATACTCTATTTCTAATGAAGATAATGAAGATGAAAAAACTTTCATGGCATTAAACTTTGTTACTGGAGAATGTACTAATGATGAATTATATATTAGTCTAAGTGTTTTAGAATATCTTTTATTAGAAACTCAAGGAGCTCCATTAAAACAAGCAATCCTTGATGCTAACCTAGGAAAGGATGTATATGGAAGTTTTGATAATGGGATTTTACAACCGGTATTTAGTATAGTACTTAAAAATAGTGACGCAAATAAAAAAGAAAAATTTAAGAATGTAGTGTTTGATACATTAAAATCTTTGGTTAAAAATGGAATTGATAAAAAACTAATAGAGGCATGCATAAACATTACAGAATTTAAGTTAAGAGAAGCAGATTTTCAGGGCATGCCTAAAGGTTTATTCTATTATATGACAGCTATGGATAGCTGGCTACATGATGGAGATCCGTTAATTCACTTAAAATATGAAAAGAATATGGAAAAAATAAAGAAAGCACTAACTTCAAATTATTTTGAACAATTAATTGAAAAATATATATTAAACAATAATCATAGCTCATTAATAGTGTTAGCGCCTAAAAGGGGTTTAGCAGATGAAAAGGATAAAAAATTAAGAACTGGATTAAAGAAATATAAAGAAAATCTATCTGTTGAGGAAATACAAGACATAATTAATGAAACAAAGTCTTTAATAAATAGACAGAACACACCTGATTCAGAGGAAATATTAGAAACTATACCAGTATTATCTATAGATGATATAGACCAGAAAGTTGAAGAATTGAGCGTTATAGAGGAGGATGCTTCTGGAGTGAAGCTACTTCATCATGATGCATTTACAAGTAAAATTGCTTACTTAGATTTTATGTTTGATAGCAGAACCATAGCACAAGAAGATATTTCATATCTAAGTCTATTAACCACACTATTAGGAAAAATTAATACTAAAACCTATAGTTATGTAGATTTATCTAATGAAATACTAATTAATACAGGTGGAATATATTTTAAAAATGAAGTATATGGCGATAGTAAAGATGTCCTTAGATATAGTACTTACCTTGAAGGACATTGTAGTGTAGTAGTAGATAGAGTTCCAAGAGCTTTAGAAATATTGGCAGATATAATTAAGAATACATCCTTTGAAGATAAAAAGAGAATAAGAGAACTTATAAGAGTTTTAATATCAAGAATAGAAATGAAGCTTATGGATAGAGGACATCAAGTTGCAACTACAAGATTAGGAGCTTATTTCTCTCCTGCTTATGAATATATAGAAAAAACTTCAGGATATGAGTATTATAAATTCTTAAAGGAGATAGAAAATAACTTTGATGATAGAATAGATAGTGTTATTTTAAAATTTCAAGCTATAATGAATAAGGTATTTAATAAAAATAGTTTAATAGTGGCAGTAACTGGTAAAGATGAAGAAGTTAGTGCTGTAAAGAAGAATGTTTCAGAGATATTAGAAGTATTATCTGATGAAGAAGTACAAATTAATAAGTATAGCTTCCATGAAGAAAACAAAAATGAAGGAATGCTTACTCCATCTAATGTTCAATATGTGGCAAAGGGATATAATTATAAAAAATTAGGATATGAGTACACAGGAAAGTTATTAGTGCTAAAAACTATAATTGGCATGGATTATCTATGGAATAAAGTTAGAGTACAGGGTGGAGCTTATGGAGCTTTTGCTAATATAGTGAGAAGTGGTAATTTTATGTTTGCTAGTTATAGAGACCCTAATATAAAAGAGACCTTAAAGACTTATGATAATGCAGCTAAATACTTGGATAATTTTACAACTACAGATAGAGAGATGCTAAAATACATTATAGGAACTATAAGTGAACTAGATATGCAATTAACTCCATCCATGGCAGGAGATGCAGCAGTTAGCTATTATATAAGAAGAATATCTAAGGCGGATAGACAGCAGGAAAGAAAAGAAGTGTTATCTACTACAGTTAAGGATATTAATAACTTCTCAAAATTAGTAGCAGATGTTATGAAGATGAATTATATAGTGGTTCTTGGTAATGATGGTAAGATTAAAGAAAATAAAGATGTATTTAAAAACTTAGAAAATGTGTTTAACTAAGGGGGGAGAAATTTAATCAGAAGTTATAATTTACTTATGAATTCTGATTAATATTAACTATGATAAATGATAGTATATATGGAGAAGGAGAGATCGCTCTAGAAGATGCAATAGGAGAAATGCTAGTTAATAAGGGTTTAACTATTGCTACTGCAGAATCATGTACAGGAGGAATGGTTGTAGCAAGATTAATTAACTATCCTGGTATATCAAAAAGTTTACTTGAAGGAGTAGTAACCTATAGTAATGAAGCCAAAATCAATAGAATTAACGTAAAAAAAGAAACTCTTGAGAAATTTGGAGCTGTTAGCCATCAGGTAGCAGCTCAAATGGCTGAAGGAATAGCGAAGACTTCAGGAGCTGATATAGGAATATCAACTACAGGAGTAGCAGGTCCAGGTGGAGGAACTGCTGAGAAACCAGTAGGAAGAGTATATATAGGATTATATTATAAAGGCAAGGTTACGACAAAAGAATTAAACCTTTCTGGAGATAGGCAAGAAATAAGAGAAAAATCTACTATAAATATTTTAGATATGTTAAGAAATGAATTATTAAATGATAAATTAATATAAAAAAGTAAAGCACCCATGTAAATGAGGGTGCTTTACTTTTTATGTTTATGCTTATTTTTATTATCCTTATTAATTAAAATAGAAGACAAATCACTACCAATTAAGTTGTTAATATTTATATATCCATTACCTTGTTTATATTTTTTATCATTTATTAAGGTTGAATTTATTCTCAATAAAGTATATATATCATCAAAGGTAAACTCGTTGTTTATTTCAAATAATAGTGCACAGATACCTGCTATAAAAGCACAGGATATAGAGGTTCCACTACGAATAGTATAAGGAGAAGTAAGAGGTGGGGGATATATTTTTTCACCATCTCTCTCAGATATATAATTACAGTCAGTGTTTAAAGATATAATATCATCACTGGCAGCAACAAAATCAGGTTTTTTTAATATTTTATTAGAGCCGCAACAGGAATAATCACTTATTTTATAAGTAGAATTTGTATCTATTCCACCTATTGTAAGCACTTTATCAGATAGAGCAATACCTTTTATAGTATCTTCTTTATCTTCATTATTACCAGCAGGTACAACTATTATTATGTTTTTATTTCTAAGTATAGTAAAAATTTTATCATATAGAGATAAAATAAACTTATTTAAAGTAGTTATTTCAAAAGGTGCACATACTATTTTTATATTAAATTCATCAATACTATTATATAAACATTCCAAAGCAAATAAAGTAGCTGAAATATACCCTTTACCAAGCTTATTAAAGGCTTTTACCATAACTAAATGGCTATTAACAGCAATGCCATGTTGTTTTACTTTTTTATTTGTACCTTCTCCGCATATTAATCCAGAAATAAAAGTCCCATGACCATTGTCATCATAAGGGTATGTTGAACCATTAATTATATCAATAAATTTTTTTACTTTATTTGATGGGGTAGATAAATCTATATGTGGATACACGCCACTATCAATAATACCAATACCTATGCCTTTACCGGAAACCTCTTTATTTTTTAACACTTCAAATCTTTTATTGTCTAAAAAAATTCCATTGGCATGAAGGATATTTTTGTTGCATAAAAATGCTATGTCGTCAATGCATATATATTTAACTTCCGGAAGCTCTATAATTCTTTTAATAGCTCTTTTGGTAGCAAGAACACATAAACAATGCAAGGATTTAATATTATACAAGACTTCACCTTTTGAGGATTTAATGTTTTTCTCTATTGAATTTTTAATGCTACCATATTTAATTATTATTCTATATCTATTATAAATATCATTATCCATCATATTTTTAAGAGTCGGATCAAGTTTTTTATTAAAAAGCATAAAATACTCCTTATATACTTATTACACTTATTAGTATATGTAAACTAAAAATATTTGTTAAAGCTTTTATTTATTGTAAAAATAAAAGCTAAGATTAAGAATTTTTATATTCTAATCTTAGCTTTTAAAGCTTTATATATTTTATTATAAATTATATATGTTCTTACACATAGAGAAAAATGCTCTTGCAATAGGAGTAAGAGTTCTTTTAGAACTTACTATTAAGAAGAGATCTCTTCTTAAGTCTACATTTTCTACTCGACTTATACGCATGTTACCACTAATAAAACCATCATCACATAAGCTTTTACTAATTATAGAAATTCCTAATCCTAGATTAATAAGTTTAAGTTGAGCATGTACACTATTTACCTCACAAAGAACCTTTAATTTCTTTGGATCTATTTTGTTAGCATGAAGCTGAGCCTCTAAAGTATGTCGAGTGGCAGATTCTTTTTCTCTTATTATAAAAGGATATTTTATTAAATCATCAATAGAAATAGTTTCAGGTAAATTTAATTTAGGATTAGAAACAATAACAAGTTCATCTTCCATTATCTTATAACTATTTATTTTTGAATTATCTATGATTGTACCAACTAAACCAATTTCACATTTAAGATCTATAATATCTTTAATTATAGATACAGAACCTTGTTCTTTAATGTTAAATTTAACGTTTGAGTAGAGTTCACTAAAGGTTGAAACAAGAGTAGGTAGTAAGGAATTGCATGGAGTAGTGCTAGCAGCAATGTTTAAGACACCAGTAATATTATTATTGAAATTAGATAGATCGGTGATAGCATTATTCCTTAAATTTATAATATCATTAGCATATTGTAGAAAAGATTCTCCTACAGGTGTAAGATTAACTTCCTTAGATGTTCTATCAAATAATTGAATATTAAGTTCTTTTTCTAAACTAGAAATATGAGAACTTATAGTAGGTTGAGATAGGTAAATAGCATTTGCAGCCTTAGAAAAACTTCTAAGTTTAGACACTGTAATAAATGCCTCTAATTGTTTAAAATCCATAGTCTACCTCCTATTAATAATAATTTAAGATTTAATAATTCGATTTATATGAAAAAAGATTTCTATTTGAGAACTGTTAAAACTCCTTACGAAAAAATAGAAAAGATAGAAGCTATCCTTTCCATTTAAAAACTATAATTCCAGCTATCATTATGACAACACCGATGCATTCTCGTATTCCATATCCAGCTTCAGTAGAGCCAAACCAACCAAAGTGATTGATAAGTGCAGCTGCAATAAGTTGGGCAATAAGAATAGTTGCTACAGCTATAGCCGGACCAAGACTAGACATACCCTTAATTACTGTAAACGTAATAACAGCACCCAATACTCCGGCCAAAAGGTAAAGTTTGTTAGCATCTTTTAAATTTCTAAAGGTACCGTCACCTGCAAAGAATAACACTATTAGGGCAGTTATAAGTGCAATAGCTTGGGTTAATACTGTGGTCTCCCATAGTCCAATTTTTTTTGTGAGTTCTGTATTAAATACACCTTGAACACTCATAGTTACCCCTGCAATTATTGAGAAAATTATACCCAACATAAAAACTTTCACCATCCTTTTAAAGATAGCTTACCCTAATATGGATATAATTATTTAAAAATTTAAGGGGTATATCTTCGCTTAATCTTATTAACTATAAAGTTAAAATTATAGAAAAGAAATTGTTTTTAATATTAAAACTCTTTTAAATCATAACTTTTAACTAAGGTATCTCGTCTATTGTTAAGTTGTTTCCAAATCTCAATTTTATTTATCTTAGTAAAATTAAACAAATCAGTTTTATCTTTATTTTCATCTAAGGTAAATAAGTTATTTGAATAAGCCTTTCTAATTGCATTGTTAGCATTAGAAATAGGCATGTTAAAATAGGATAGTGTTGAGAAATCTTTAACACTTATACCATGAGTATTAAACATGTCAAACATGCTTCTAGATATCTTGTTTATGTATCCTTTATCTTTAACTTTTAAGTTTACGGTATTAGATGTATCGTTGATGAAAATGTCATTATCAATTCCAACTTTAAATTTTTTATAAGGAGATAAAATTTTTGAGATTATCTCATCTAATTTATCAAGCTCTGTATTAGAGACAGAACCTAGAGGAATGTACAAATTAGATATGTTTTTATACAACTTATATTTCTTATTTAAAAATTTTTGGATAGATATAATGTCATCAACAGATTTATCATCCACCAATGCAACTAAATAATATTTCATTTTTTCCTCCCGAATGTAGATTTTTATTATAAAGTATTATATCATTATAAAATACTTTAACGCTACAATTAACAGTATTATAACATATAATAATAGGTTATAATAGACATATATAGTTAATTATATTTTTACTTTTATATGTATATAAAAATAAAAATTAAAAATTACACTTATAAATTTAAAATTTTTATTAAAATATACGAACATTGTGATATAATTATAATTATGAGATTTTAACATTTAAAAATTAGGTTTAATTGACATAGATATAGATAGACATGGAATTAAGTTAACATATGTAAAGTATGGACATTATATAAATAGTGAGGATGATACCTGTATGGAAAAATTAGTTATAAATGGAGGCAATCCATTATTTGGAAATGTAAATATTAATGGCGCAAAAAATGCAGCTGTAGCAATTTTACCAGCAGCAATTTTAGCATCTAAGGGAGTTTGTACAATAGAGAATGTTCCTAATATAGAAGATATAAATTGTTTAGAAATTATTTTAGAATATTTAGGATGTAAGGTAGAATCAAGTTGTAATTCAATAAAAATTGATAGCACAAATATAGTAACAACCAATGCTACAATCCCAGAAGTAAGGAATATGAGAGCATCCTATTACTTATTAGGATCATTATTATCTAGATTTAAAAAAGCTAGAGTAGAACTTCCAGGGGGCTGCCCTATTGGAGATAGACCAATAGATCAGCATATCAAAGGATTTGAAGCCTTAGGAGCTACAGTTACCATAGAACATGGTGCAGTAAATCTGGTTGCAGAAAAATTAGTTGGAACAACTATATATTTTGATGTAGTTAGCGTAGGTGCTACTATAAATATCATGCTTGCAGCGGTTCTTGCGGAAGGAACTACAGTTTTAGAGAATGCAGCAAAAGAACCACATGTAGTAGACGTGGCCAACTTCTTAAATACTATGGGGGCAAATGTAAAAGGTGCTGGAACAGATGTAATAAAGATTACTGGAGTAGATGAACTTTCAGGATGTAATTATTCAGTTATACCAGATCAAATTGAAGCTGGAACCTTTATGATAGCAACAGCAGCTTGTGGTGGAGATGTTACATTAAATAATGTAATACCAAAACACTTAGAATCTATTTCAGCAAAGCTTTTGGAAATGGGTGTAGAAGTTGTAGAAGATGAGGATAAAGTTATAGTTAGAAGTGGAAATAACCTTAAAGGTGTAAATATAAAGACTTTACCATATCCAGGATTTCCAACAGATGTACAACAGCCAATGAGTACTCTTTTAACTATGGCGCAAGGAAGAAGCATTGTAAATGAAAGTATATATGAATCAAGATTTAAGCATATAGATGAGTTAAAGAAGATGGGTGCAAATGTTAAAATAGAAGGTAGAATAGCTATAATAGATGGAGTTAAAAATTTATCTGGAGCTAATGTTAAAGCTACAGATTTAAGAGCAGGTGCAGCTTTAGTTATTGCAGGTCTTTCAGCCCAAGGAAAAACTGAAGTTGAAGGCATTGAACATATAGATAGAGGATATTTGTATATAGAAGAAAAATTTAAAGCTTTAGGTGCAGATATTAGAAGAGTAAATATATAAGTTTTATATGTATTTTAGATACTAGATTGAGGAGATAATTATGAAATTTTGCCCATTATTTAGTGGTAGCAGTGGGAATAGTATATTTGTATCAGAAAACAATAGTAACATTCTAGTGGATGTGGGAATGCCAGGTAAGGCTATCGATAAAGAATTAGGGGACATAGGTATAAATCCTAATTCTATAGATGGTATATTTATTACTCATGAACATTCAGATCACATTAAAGGGGCCGGAGTATTTTCAAGGAAATACGATATTCCTATATATGCACCAAGTCTCACCTGGGAAGCCATGGATGGGAAGATTGGAAGTATTAAGGAGAAAAATATAAAAATAATTGATGGTAAGTTTACTGAACTTAATGATTTGACCATAGAAAATTTTCCTATACCTCACGATGCAGCATGCCCTAGAGGTTATAGAGTACATGGCTCTAAAAAATCATGTTGTATAGCTACTGATTTAGGTCACTTTTCTATAGAAGTAAAAATGGCACTAGAAGATAGTGATATGATTTTAATAGAGAGTAATCATGATATAGAAATGGTTAAGTTTGGACCATATCCATATCCATTAAAGCAAAGAATACTAAGTGCAAAAGGACATTTATCCAATGAAGATTGTGGTAAAGCTATAGTAGATATTTTAAAAGGAAATCATAAAACTATATACTTAGGGCATCTAAGTAAAACAAATAATTATCCGGAGCTTGCTTATGAAACTGTAGCAAGTGTATTAAGGGAAAACAATATTAGCGTAGAAAAAGATATAGAATTAAAAATGTGCAATAGAGATAGGCGTAGTATATTATCAGAAATATAAACAGAGTTCTTAGCTTCTTTGAAGCTCTAGAGATCGTTATCCAGGAACGTAGCCACTCTTTACTCCCACTTTGAAGAAGATGGTAGTATTAGAGTGGGTAGTCATCGGATAAAAAGTTTGGTTAGTAATAGGAGGTGTAGAATGAAAAAGAAGACCTTTAGTTTAGTATTAACAATAACAGTAATTGTAATAGCACTAGTTGTAGGCGGAATTTACCTTACAAAAACTATGAGTATAAAGAAAGATAAGGCAAGTATAATAAGTAAAGAGAAACTTGAAAATACTAAAGGAGCTACAGAGGATGATGGCTATATTGATATAACTTTATATTTTGGAGGAGATGCTGAAAAGTCCGAACTTATAAAGGAAGAGAGACTAATTAATAGTGAAGATTTAATAGGTGAGATGATCATGCAAGAACTCATCAAAGGGCCAGCTAAAGTTAGTGAAAAAAGCAAGCCTATTTTACCAAAGGAAACAAGACTTTTAAGTTTTTCTATTAAGGATGGCATAGCAAATATTAATTTAAGCCCAGAAGCTATGTTTCAAATGTCTGAAGTTCAAGAAGTAACAATACTTAAGTCTATATCAAACTCTTTGAGTCAGTTGAAATCTGTGAGTAAAATAATGATTACAGTAAATAATCAAGGTGTTGAAAGTTTAGGTGGAAACTATAATATATCAAAACCATTTACCAAGGATGAAATAGTTACTTTAAAAATACAGAAATAATATATTATTGAAAGATAAATAAAAATTTATTATAATTAATAAAATAGATAAACAAATTTTGTTATAAAGAAGGAGAAAATAACATGAGCATATATAGCAATTGGACAAATTATGTTGTAGAGTATGTAAAAGAAAATGGAGAACCTGCATTTTGGAAAGAGTATGCAAAGGTTGAAAAATCAATATATACAAAAGCCTTAGCAATTGATGGCGGTGTTATTAGTGGAAAGTTCTCTGAACTAGTTAAAGAATTTGACGTTAATGAAATTTACTTTATGGGATTCTTAGATGGAATAAATGAAAGTATAGATAAAGAATTAGATCTTGAAGCTATAGAAAGTGATTCAGAAGTTAGCTTCAAAATAGATTATGAAAAACTATACTTCAATATGCTTGATTCTAAAGCAGACTATCTTTATACATTATCACAATGGGATAGAATATTCTCACCAGAAAAAAGAAAAGAGATACAAAAAACTTGGAGAGAATCAAAAACAGTAATAAATGAAGTTAAAGTCGGTAGAAATGATGCATGTCCTTGTGGAAGTGGTAAAAAGTACAAGAAATGTTGCGGAAAGTAATATAAACATTAGCCCTAGTGAATTTTTTATTCATTAGGGTTTTTTATATATGCATTATTGTAAGATATTCTATAGATGGCTATGATATAATTAATTATATGATAAATTTACAGGGGGATTGTTTATGGATAAAAATATGAAATGGCTAAAGGAAAGTAGGGTTAATAGTACAATTAATTCACTTAAAAAGAATGGTATGAATGGCTATTTAGTAAATAGTCATGAAGAACTCATTGAGAAAATTAATGAACTTACCAATGATGGTGATACAGTAAGTTGTGGTGGTTCAATGAGCCTATTTGAAACTGGAGTTATTGATTATTTAAGAAGTGGAAAATATAATTTCCTAGACAGATATGAGGATGGGTTAAGTAAGGATGATTTGAAAAAATTATATAGAAACACTTTCTCTGCTGACGTATATTTTACTAGTACTAATGCAATTACAGAAAAAGGAGAGTTATACAATGTAGATGGCAATGGAAATAGGGTAGCAGCTATGTTATATGGGCCAGATAAAGTAATAATCATAGCAGGAGTAAATAAAATTGTAGAGAATATTGAAGAAGCCATTAAGAGAAATGAAAGAGTATCAGCACCTGCAAATTGCAAAAGATTAAATAAAGTTACTCCTTGTGTAAAGGTAGGCCATTGTATGGATTGTTCAAGTGAAGATAGAATTTGCAATGAATATACTATAATAAGAAGACAGGGAAATGAGGATAGGATACATGTAATTTTCTTGAATGAGGAATTAGGATATTAATTAAAATACGAATATTAGAGTAAGTGCTTTGGCAAAATAAGTTAGTCTAAAATATTTTGCTAAAGCACTTTTTTATAACTATATGAAAAATAATGAAAATTAAAGAAAAGTTAAGAGAATGAAAGCTTATCTATCTATATATACTAATAGCATGGTTGAATAAAATGATATTTGAGGTAAAATATTATTAGATAATGATTGTTAAATAACAAACGTTGTTACGAGATTATAATTAAATAACTTTTAGAATATAATATAAGAATAAATTTTATTTAGGTGTAAATTATAGGAGGTCATGTATTATGAAAATTGCAGTAATAGGATGTACACACGCAGGAACAGCAGCGGTAGTAAATGCAAAACAACTTTACCCAGATAGTGAGATTACAGTTTATGAGAGAAATGATAATATATCTTTCCTTTCTTGTGGAATTGCTTTAAGTGTATCTAATGTAGTAAATGAACCAGAAAAATTATTTTATAATTCCCCAGAAAATTTAAATAACCTTGGTATAAACATGAGAATGAATTATGATGTAACTGATATTGATATGGATGAAAAAATAATCACAGCTACAAATTTAAAGACTGCCGATATAGTAAAAGAAAAATATGATAAATTAATTTTAACCTTGGGATCGTGGCCAATAGTTCCTAATTTTGAAGGAAGAAACCTAAAAAATATATTACTATGTAAAAATTATAGTCACGCAAAAACAATTATAGAGAAATCAGCTGACGCTAAGAATGTAACAGTTGTTGGAGCTGGATATATAGGAGTAGAACTTGCTGAAGCCTTTGAAATGAAAGGTAAAAATGTAACCCTAGTTGATGCAGAAGACAGAATAATGAGTAAGTATCTTGATAAAGAATTTACAGAAATAGCGGAGAATGAATTTAAAAACCGTGGAGTAAAACTAGCTTTAGGTGAAAAAGTTCAAAGGTTTGAAGGAGAAAATGGTATAGTATCTAAGGTAGTAACTGATAAAGGAAGTCATGAAGCAGATTTAGTAGTACTTTGCATAGGATTTATACCAAGTACAAGTTTAGTAAAAGGGAAATTAGACACTCTTCCAAATGGAGCAATAATAATAGATGAATATATGAGAACTAGTGTTAAAGATGTATTTGCAGCTGGAGATTGCTGTGTTGTAGAATATAATCCAGCAAGGGATAAGAGATATATTCCTCTTGCAACTAATGCTGTAAGAATGGGAACCTTAGTTGCTAAAAACTTAGTAAACCCAACTCTTAAGTATATGGGAACCCAAGGCACTTCAGGAATAAAGATATATGATAAATGTATAGCATCAACAGGTTTAACAGAAGAGGTTGCTAAGAAAACCACATCTATGGAGATTGACTCAGTAATGGTTAGTGAAAATCATAGACCAGAATTTATGCCAACCTATAAGGAAGCAATCATAAAGCTTGTTTATGACAAAGCCACAAGAAGAATTCTTGGAGGACAGATTATTTCTGATGAAGATTTAACTCAACACATGAATACCCTATCTGTAGTAATTCAAAATAACATGACCATAGAAGAACTGGCAATGACAGATTTCTTTTTCCAACCACATTTTAATAAACCATGGAGCTTATTAAATACTGTAGCTCTTAAAGCACTAAAGTAATATATAAGTTATATTATATATAATTTAAAAATAACTCATCATAATTAATATGGTGAGTTATTTTCATAGTAAAATAGATTACTTTGATAAATTTAATAAAAGTAATGAGATAACAGTTAAAGTTTCTATGAAATCTGTTTATTAGAGTTAGATTCGCTGGATTTACAATTATTATAAAAATTATTTAAAAAATTATAAACTTCTCCTGAATAAAATTTATCACTAGTATTTTTATCCATCTTGGACAATAAGACTTGGCGAGTAATAATATCATTTAGATTAACTTCTTTACAATTTTTCATAATATCGTACATTATCATAAAAGTCGTAGTTCTTTCAAGTCCTTCATTGCCATGGAAATGAAGCCAACTGCCCTCAGGTTGATTTTTTACAACTTCCATAAAATAATTTACCATAGCCTCTGTAGGTAAATTTTTATATGTTACAGGAATACGAATATAAGATAATGAATAAGCTTCAGACTGCTCAGCTTCATTTTGAACCTTTGAAGGTATAATTACATCTTTAAAACCCTCTAAAGCAATAGCTTTATTAAGTGGAATAGATTTTAATCTAGAGTTTTCATCAGCAATGATTTCATTTACTGTTAAGCCTCTATTTGCATCGTTGTTAGCATTTTGCCAACTTACAGGAATACCGTCAATAAATCCATGGGATTCTTCTCTTAAGTCAATAATAGTTATAGGCACATTACCTATAGACTCCTTCATTAAAGGAACTCCAGTTTTAGAAAATTGACCACTACCAGAAATATTAAGCTTATCAAGACCAGACAAATTTATATTCTCTGAAGGAGTGATTTTATCTGTGCTCTTTCTAAAATATTTTGGTAATTCAAAAGCAGTTGGAGAATCAACTGTTAACTTTACATCTGGAATAGGAGTAGCATAACATACAACATAATTAAAGGATAGAATTATAGTTAAAAAAGCAAATAAATTAATCTTTAAAAATTTTTTCATATTTAGACACCACCTATATAATATTTAATTAGTATCTATTATAATTTTACCTATGACATTCTAAATTATTCATAGTAAAATATAGGTATTATTGGTGTAGTGATAGTATATTTTAATGTAAAACTATACAAATAGATTAATATAAAACTATTTAAATATGGAACTATAAAACTAGAAAAATAGTTAACTATGAAACTATATAACTATATAAATAGTTAACTATTTGTTCTGTTCATGCGGGTTTCAGAGGTTTTACTGCTCAAATAGTATTATGAACTTATTAGTTAAATTAAAAAATTAGGAGGATGTTTAGTGAATATAACATTAATAACTGTAGGAAAAATAAAAGAAAAATATTTAAGAGATGCCATAGATGAATATTCTAAAAGATTATCAAGATACTGTAAGCTTGAAATAATAGAACTTCAAGATGAGAAAACACCAGATAATGCATCAGAAAAGGAAGAACTTCAAATAAAGGATAAAGAAGGTCAAAGCATATTATCAAAAATTAAAGATAATGCTTATGTTGTAGCTATGGATTTAAAAGGAAAACAAATTTCATCAGAAGAATTTGCAAATTTCATAGATAACTGTGGATTAGAAGGAAACTCTAATTTAGTTTTTATCATAGGAGGAAGCTTAGGTCTATCAGATCAAGTTATTAAAAGAGCTAATTACAAAATATGTTTTTCTAAAATGACCTTCCCACATCAATTGTTCAGAGTAATGCTTTTAGAACAGATATATAGGGGATATAGGATAATAAAGGGTGAACCGTATCATAAATAAATGAGGTTTTGGATAGAATTGGATATATAAATGGACGATAGGTGTGCTTTAATTTTTGCAATGAAACTTACAAAAATCTAAAGTTTGAATTTTTGTTGGGTATTTTAATTTTATTTATAGATTCTTCATTTTTCACTACTTGAGAAAATTAGAATTTGTTTTTCAGAATCTATAGCATTGAAAAAAATTTTTATAATTATATATAATATAATTATACTAAAATATAAGCATAAAAAATATAAATGTAAAGGTGTTGTAAATATGCGCAAAGAGGTAATTTTTAATTAAATTAACTGAATAAGGATTATTTTTAAAAGTATATGAAAAACAAACAAATTTTTTAAGAAATACTAGGATGGTGATGATTAATGGTTAATAAACTTTCAGCATATAAAACTTATTTATTATTTTCAGCTATTACAGCAATGTGTTTTTCGTTAGTAGCTACAGTTATGATAGTGTATCACATTGAAATAGTTCATTTAAATCCACTTCAGCTTATACTTGTTGGAACTACTTTGGAATTAGCATGCTTTATATTTGAAATTCCTACAGGTATAGTTGCAGATGTGTATAGTCGTAAACTATCTATTGTTATTGGGGGAGTTTTAACAGGAGTGGGATTTATTTTAGAAGGTTCTATTTCTAGTTTTATTTTCGTACTTGTAGCACAGATTGTATGGGGATTAGGGTCTACTTTTATCAGTGGCTCGCTTGAAGCTTGGATTGCGGAAGAAGAGAAGAATAAAGATTTAGATGAAATTTATATAAAGGGAGCACAAGCAGGGCAGATAGGAGCATTTATTGGAATAGTACTAAGCACTGTAATAGCTAATTTCTCTGTAAGGCTTCCTATTATAGTTAGTGGAGTTTTATTTATAATTCTTGCATTATTTTTATGGTTATATATGCCAGAAAATAATTTTAAACCATCTGCTCCTGGGGATTTAAATACATTCAAAAAGATGGTATATACATTTAAATCTGGTCTTAAATTTGTAAAAAGTAAATCTATAATTATGATTTTACTTGCAGTAACTTTATTTTATGGATTATCAAGTGAAGGTTATGATAGACTTTCTAATGCGCATTTTTTACAAGATACTACACTTCCTAAACTTGGAAACCTTAGTTCAGTGACTTGGTTTGGAATTTTTGGAATTTTAGGAATGATATTGAGCTTCATAGTAATGCATTTTATGGCAAAGAATCTTAAGAATGAGGATAATAGGAAAAATGGAAAACTATTATTATGCATAAATATACTTTATATATCGTCTATGTTGATATTTGCTCTTACAAGAAACTTTAGTTTAATGTTAATAGCTTATTTGGCAACAAATACCTTTAGAATTATAAATAAACCTATATTCAGTGCGTGGTTAAATGGGCATATAGATGATAATTCTAGAGCTACTGTGCTTTCTATAAATGGACAAATGAATTCCTTAGGTCAAATTTTAGGTGGACCGATTATAGGAATCATAGCTACAAATATTTCAGTAAGTATTGGTATAGTATGTACTTCATTATTAGTAGCACCAGTATTAGTGTTATATATTATTTCTATGATAATGGATAAAAAAATATCATAAATATAAGGGATTAAAAATGAAGATAATTTGATTGAACAATACAAGAAGGTTCGTAAATTTTTTGTAGAAATCTTCAAAAACACTTTTAAATTACAATATTAGAATTAGGTTAATTACTGTATTAAAAGATAAATTAAATATATATTATTAACTTAGAAAAACAAACTTTTACTTGTATTTATGTATACAAGTAAAAGTTTTTTACTTTCTTAGAAGGGAGAAATTTATAATGAAAAAGGTTTATTTAAAAAATCAATTAAAAGGATATCCTATAGAAGTAATCAGTAATGTTTTAGACGTCATTAATGTATTAGGTGAAAATTATGGAGCTAATAGAGATATAGAGAAAGATTTAGGAGGATATATAGTTATAGCAGAAAATATCGTTGTTATCGAAATGTTAAAGAAAGATAAGTTACAAGGTTTAATACCAGAATATACTGATATTATTGAATGTAAGGAAGGAGTTAATTGGACTTCTTCCTTATTTTTGCTTTCAAGTGATTATGCAATTGTAGTAGTAACAACAGAAGAACTTTCTAAGTTCCTATTAGAATAAATGGAGGTTAATTTAATGTGAGTAAGAATATAAAAGAGGATAAGATAATCAAGGAAACTAAGTATTGTAAGATAATAAATCAAGGAAAAGTTGGAGATGATGAATATACATATACAATAGAAAAGATATATATCAAGGAACTAAAAAGGAATGAAATAAGATTCTGTGTATATAAATCTACTAGAAGAGGTGATGAGACTTATATTCCAAGAAGTCTTGATGTAACTGAATTAGAGTTAATGGAGTTAATAAAGAAGTCCATTAAAGAGAAAGTATTTTCAGATGAATTCATAGAAATGTTGAAGCAAGAATTAAAATAGCTACTTAATTACAAGAAAAGTAATTAGGTAGCTTTATTATTTTTAGGAGGATTAAGATGTTTAAGAAAGAGAGCAGATATATAACGAGAGGAGCTAATGAAAAGTTAGATTTAAGATTACAGCTTATAATTTGGAGTATGATTGATAAATTAAATGAAGAGGGAAATGAGTTAGATTACTTACAAGTTTTTAAGATAAGAAAATGTGAAGAAGGAATTGTAATTGAACATAGTCAAGAAGTTCCAGAGTATAAAGAAAAGTATGTTATAGATTTAGAAAATATAGAGGTTAATGGAAACATAAAAGTTTTCGTTATAGATGATTATGAATACTCAACTATGATGTTAGCAGAAGAATATTAGGAGGTAATAAGATGAAAGAACTAAGTAAAGAAAAGATTTTTGAGTATAGTTCTAAAGAGCTACTAGGAGTAATGCGTTTTGATTTCTACGATGGAGGATTAGCTAATCAATGGAATCCTAGAGATTTAATAATTAAGTTAAATGATAAAAAGGAAATAGATTTAAAGAAGTTGCAGAAAGAATTAAACTACATTCAGTTTGATTTAATAAAGAGTTTTGATACTGTAGTAAGTTTTTGTAATGGTAGAGGATATGATAATGAAACATTAGTCTATATAGATTTACAAGTTGCTAAGTATGTAATCAAATTAGTTCCTGTAAGAGATAGTTACTCATATATTTATACATATTTAAAGGAGGTGAGATAGATGGATATTATAACGGTAATAAAAGTAGTTGGTACTATATTAACAGTTGTTGCTACTTCAATAGAAGCAGTAAATAATAAGTAACAATATAAGATAAGTTAAAAAAGCTATATGATGATAGATAGAAATAGGGCAAAAAGCAACAAAAACACATCAGAAAACAGAGATTTTTTAGATAGTGAAGAAAAGTAGCCATTAGATTGAAAAAGCTCAAAAAAAGAGCTAAATAAGTTGCTTTTAAATTGAATAAGTAGATAATAGAAAAGTTTTAGGTCACTAATTTTACTTAAAAATAAAAAAATGAAAAAAGATAAAACATAATAAATAATGGAACTTTGAAAGAGGGAATTCGGAACTCGAAAGGAGTGACGGGGGGATAGGGGGGCTAAAGCCTTAATAAAATAAATAAAAAGTATAATCCAGAATAGAGAGAAAAAAGGAATAAAAAATAAAGA
>NZ_JPMD01000037.1 GCF_000732635.1 Clostridium sulfidigenes
CATTTAAATGCTACCTTATCCTAATATTGATACACTAGGTAAAGTATTAGTTTATATTCTATTATTTTTACTATTTATTTAAAATATAGTATATCAATTTGAATTTTTATTATAGGTAAGCACACAACAACATCATTATTACTGCTGCTTATTATAATGTATTTAGTCTTATTATCAAAATACTAATTCCCTTGAAACCCGCATGGATAAAACAACTATTTAACTAGTTAACTAGTTAAATAGCTAAATAGTTAACTATATAAAAGGTAACCTATATAAATATTTATATATTTTCTTCTATAAAACCTTGCCATATATTGACTACTGTAATTTTTTTTTTTAGAAATATACCTATCTAGCAAATACATTATCATAAAAAAATGATGTAGTGATTGTATTCATCACTACATCATTTAACTTACTATTAAAGATTTTTATCATCTATACTTCCTAAGTATTTATCTATCTCACCAGTTACTGAGCTTACGCATCCTTCTTCAAATGGTGAAATTAAATTAGCATGTTTAACTAGATTTACAAATGACATTGTACCTCCAACATTACATAATCTTAAATAATCTTCCCATGCTTGTTCATGATTATCTTGATCTTTTTTCCAAAATTGAAGAGCACATATTTGAGCTAGTGTATAATCTATATAATAAAATGGACTATTAAATATGTGTGCCTGTTGGAACCACCATCCACCTCTTTCTAAGAAATCACATTCTTCATAATTTTTATGAGGTAGATATTTTTTCTCAATATTTCTCCATGCCTTTTTCCTTTCATCTGGCGTAGCATCTGGATTCTCATATACAAAGTGCTGGAATTCATCTACTGTTACACCATAAGGAATAAATTTAATAGCATCTCCTAAATGAGAGTATTTATATTTAGCTTCTTCATCTTCAAAGAAAAGTTTCATCCATGGCCAAGTGAAAAATTCCATGCTCATTGAGTGAATCTCACAACTCTCATAAGTTGGGAAGTTACATTCTGGAATAGAAATCCATCTACTTCTATAACATTGGAATGCATGACCAGCTTCATGAGTTAATACATCTACATCTCCTGAAGTACCATTAAAATTTGAAAATATAAACGGTGATTGATAGTTTGGTATATAAGTACAGTATCCGCCACCTTGCTTGCCCTTTTTAGTAACTAAATCCATTAAGTCATTTTCTATCATGAAATCAAAAAATTCTTTAGTTTCAGCTGAAAGTTCAGAATACATGTTTTTACCATTATTAACTATCCATTCTGGATTTCCTTTAGGTTTAGCATTTCCAGTTAAAAATTCAAACTTTTCATCATAATATTTAAGTTGATCTAACTCTAACCTTTCTACTTGTCTTTTATATAGTTTATTTGCTATCGGTACTATATAATCTTTTACTTGATCTCTAAATTTACTTACCATTTCTGAATTGTAGTCAGTTCTTAACATTCTCACATATCCAAGTTCTACAAAGTTTTTAAATCCAAGCTTATGTGCTATAGTAGTTCTAACCTTAACCATCTCATCATATAATCTATCTATTTCTGTTTCATTATCTGTAAAGAACTTATACTTAGCTTCACTAGCACGTCTTCTCATATCTCTATCTTCTGACAATATAAATGGAGTTAATCCAGATAAGTTTCTTTCTTCACCTTCAAACATAATTTTAGCTGAAGCTATAAGTTTACTATATTCTGATGATAGTTTATTTTCTAATTGTAAATCCTTTATTACTTCTTTAGAAAATGATTTTATATTATATTCTGCTATACTAAAGAATTGTTTTCCAAATTCTTTTTCTAATTCTAATCTGAATTTACTATTTACAATAACTTTATAAAATTCTGAGTTTATTTCGTTATATAGAGGATCATATTCATCCCAATATTCTCTTTCTTTACTATAAAACTCATCCTCAGTATTTATACTATATCTTATGTTAGCTATAGTACCTAAAGTAACTATTTCATTTCTAATTTCATTAATTTCATTAATAAGCTCTTTAACTTCGATTATACTGTTACTCTCATTTGTTTTATCTATTAGACCCATTAATTTTTCTTTTATTTTTTCATAATTTGGTCTTTCATATTTAAATTCATTAAATCCCATATATACACCCCCATTTGATAAATAAATTCTACCATTTTAAAAATATTCTGTAAATACATTTTTTGTTTTTTTTAAAATTTATATATTAATTTCCTCAATTATATCCATCAGTTTAAAAAGGAGCGTAGCTACTAACTTATTAAAAAGTTATTTTACCACACTCCCTTTTCCCTATCTAAGATAATTCAATATTATTAAGAATAACACCCCTGGTATACCAAGTATTCCAGCTATAAGTGCTGTTATTGCATTAATAGGTATTACTAGTCCAAAGTTTCCACCTACTAAATTTATTAACCACAATAATATACCACCAGCTATTCCATTAACAATTAAGTTTAATAGAACCTTTAGTGGCCATGCAAATATTTTACCAATTATAAATATTGCAACTATAGCTATTATAAAAAATATAATGTTTGGCATATTCATCCCCCTTATAATTAAAATTATTTTAGTAATCATTAAAATAAAATCTTATGCTTAATTCTTAAATAATTTTATCTATTAATAAATTTATTAGTTATTTTACTTTATATTACCACTTATTGCAATAATTTAATTCTTCTATCATACAATCAACACTCACTGTTATTCCACTTTTCTTTGCTTGGTTTAGAAAATATACATATTTAGCTTTAGCTTCATCTTCTTTATATATAGATATATCTATTAAACTTTTATCACTAACATTATCGAAGCAACTTTTAGCAACTTCAATTTCCGTTATTGAGTCCTGTATTCCTTTTATTATTTCACGTTGCTCGGGTGTATAAATATTCTTAGCTAGTATTGTCTCTATTATTTTATCTCTGTTCATAATAATACCTCCATTATATATACTTAAATATATTTTTGACATATAATGGATGAGATATACTTGTTATTTGAATTGTATGTTATATAAACAGAGTTATTTGCTTCAGAGGAAGTTTTACTCCCACTTTGAAGAGGATGAAGTGTTAGAGCTGGTAGTCATCGGATAAAAAAGACTTGTGAAAATATATCTACTATTCTCACAAGTCTCCTGTATAAATAATTATATTTCTTTTCTACCTTCTAGGGCTTTAGATAAAGTAACTTCATCTGCATATTCTAAATCTCCACCTACTGGAATTCCATGAGCTATTCTTGTAACTTTAACTCCAAAAGGTTTTAATATTTTTGATATATACATGGCAGTTGCTTCACCTTCTATGTTAGGATTTGTTGCAACGATGATTTCCTTTAAATCATTATTTACCCTAGTTATCAATTCTTTTAACTTTATGTCATCTGGTCCTCTACCTTGCATTGGAGATATTGTGCCATGAAGTACATGATATACCCCATTAAATTCTCTGACTTTTTCAATGGTCATTATATCTTTAGGTTGCTCAATTACACATATTGTACTTTTATCTCTGTTAGGATTTGAGCATATAGCACATGGATCGCTATCAGTAAAATTTCCACATATTGAACAATACTTTATTGTACCTCTTGCCCTCACTAATGCATTAGCAAATTCTTCAACCTCATCTTTAGGAAGATTTAAAACATGCAATGTAAGTCTTTGAGCAGTTTTACTCCCTATCCCCGGTAGCTTTCCAAATTCCTCAATTAGTTTTTCTATAGCTATAGGATAAAAATCCAAATTAGTCACCTCTATTAAAACATTCCTGGTATATTAAGTCCACCAGTTAGTTTTCCCATAGATGAATTAGTTTCTTCTTCTGCTTTCTTCAAAGCTTCATTTACAGCTGTTAAAACTAAATCTTGTAACATTTCTACATCATCTGGATCAACTACTTCTGGTTTGATTATTATATCTTTTAATTCTTTTTTACCAGATACTCTTACTGTTACAGCTCCACCACCAACAGATGCTTCAAACTCTTTATTTTCTAAATCTTTCTGAGCTTCCTCCATTTGTTTTTGTAGTTTTTGTGCTTGCTTCATTAAGTTATTCATATTTCCACCCATTCCTGGAAATCCGCCTTTTGCCATTGTAATACCTCCTAAAAATTATATTTCATTATAACTAGTATATAATATTATATTATAATGTAACCACCAATTTATTAAAACCTTTAAATTTTATTCATCACATATTTCCACTAATGCCTCGGGAAATATATCTGATAGTATTTTTTCTTTATTAACTTCCCTATTTATATTATCATTTTCTATTTCATAAATAACATGAACCTTCTCATCTAATACCTCTGAGAATATATCATTTATAATCTTTCTATATTCTTCTCTTTCAAGTCTTTGTTTATGAAAATTATATTCCTTTGTAAAGCCGACGGTAATAACTCCATTCTTGAATTTCTGAACTTTTCCCATCATTAACGCTGTAGCTATTACCATATTATTTTTTTGCTTAAGGATATTTTGAATATCTTTAAAAGATTTTCTAATAATTTCAACATTTAGCTTACTTTCTCCTGCTGCAATTGGTAATTCTATATTTTCATTATTAAGCTCTACTGGTTTGCTTGTTTCAACTTTATTTATACTTGGATTTATTTCTGGTCTTATTTCCTTTACTTCTTTTATTGCACTTTGTACTGTAATATTCCCTGATGCAATTTTATCCTCTAATCTATTCAGTCTAGCTAATATAGTTTCCATAGAGGTATCATATTTTATCTTACACATTTTTATTATTGCTAGTTCTAAATATATTCTAGCCTGCTTTGTACCCTTAGCGCTATCTTCGGCTTCTTGAAGTATACTTATACACCTCATGATTTCCTCTACTCTAATTCTAGTGCTTTGATTTTTTATACTTTCTATGTTTTCAATAGACATATCCAATACATCTTCTAAATTATTACTTACATTTATCATTAATAGATTTCTCATATGAGTAATCAAATCTCTAATTAGTAAGTTAATATCTTTTCCATCCAATATTAATTTATTTACTACTCTTATGCATCCCTCTGTATCTCGATTTATAACATTATCTACTATAGTCACCATGCTGTCATTAGTAGTTATTCCTAACATATCTACTAAATCCTCATATCTAACTATATTGTTTATTGATATAGCTTGATCTAATATGGATAAAGCATCTCTCATTGCTCCATCACACATTCTAGATAATAACCTTAAGCTACCTTCTTCAATGTTTACTGATAATGAATCGGTTATTTGTTTTAACCTTAAAAATATATTTTCACTACTTATTCTCTTAAAATCAAACCTTTGACATCTTGATAATATTGTTATAGGAAGCTTTTGAGGATCAGTAGTTGCTAATATAAAAATTACTCTACTTGGTGGTTCTTCTAATGTCTTAAGAAATGCATTAACTGCACCAATAGATAGCATATGAACCTCATCTATGATAAACACCTTATACTTAGCTTCTTGTGGTGGATATTGAACATCATCTATAATATCCCTTATATTATCAACACTGTTGTGAGATGCTGCATCTAGCTCTGTTACATCTATAGCTGTACCCTGGTTTATACTTTTACACATTTCACATTCATTACATGGTTCACCTTCTATAGGGTTTAAACAATTTATTGCCTTTGCAAGTATCTTTGCTGTTGAAGTTTTACCCGTTCCTCTAGTTCCGCATAGTAAGTATGCATGAGCTATCCTATCGCTTTTTATGGCATTTTTAAGCGTTGTAGTTATATGCTGCTGCCCAACTACGTCGCTAAATAATTTAGGTCTCCACTCTCTATAAAGTGCTTTATATCCCATGTATCCTCACTCCTTACATTAAAATTTCTAAATAAATATATATCTACAATACTTCTTAATTATTTATTCTACTCAAAAATAATTCTTATCTTATCTATTATAATACTTCTCATAGTTATATTCTATATTCTTTACTAACTTATATTAAGTAATCAATTATATATATCTAGTTTTTCTAAAATATTTCAATATAAACTAACTCATTTAATTTATATTTCAAATTAACTATTTAAAAAAGGATAAAAAAAAAGATGTCTTTAACATCTTAAATAAAAAATAAAGTCGTACACCTTGCTTCGATAATCAGTTTATATGCGTTACCTATACAGTTAACTCAAACCAGGTTAATCCACGGCACATGGAAGGTCTCACTTATCGCTGCTTCCTTCCAGACCTGACGAGGTTCATGAGTTTCCATTGCGTGGGACCCAGTTATCAACGCCACTTATATAGGCCAGACCATACAAATTGATACCTCAGCAAGGAATTCAATCCTGCTGTAGCGGATTGCAGGTTACAGGGCACCGCTAACTCCCCATCTAGTACGACATGGCGGAGAGAAGGGGATTCGAACCCCTGATAGAGTTGCCCCTATACACGCTTTCCAGGCGTGCTCCTTCGACCACTCGGACATCTCTCCATATCGTGTATTCATTATTATACTATTTAAAATCATTACTTTCAAGTAAAACTTATTTAAAAATATATTCCAATTGTAGTATAATTTCATTAGGATTAACAAAGTTTTCAATTTAAATTAATAATATATATATACTTATCATAAAATAATATAAATGGAGGTAGTTGTTTATGATTAATTATGAAATTAAAGGTGGTTCCATGCCAGTAGCTATCTGTTACCTAAATAGTGGAGATAAAATTGTCTCTGAATCAGGAGCTATGGGTTGGATGAGTGACAATATAATTATGGACTCTAACATGAAAGGTGGCCTATTTAAAAGTATAGGAAGATCTCTATCAGGAGAAAGCTTATTTTTAAATACCTTTACTTGCTCAGGAAATGTAGGAAAAATAGCATTCCCATGTTCTGTGCCAGGTAGAATAATGGCTAAAGAGCTTCAACCTAATGAATCTATAATTTGTCAAAAGGGTGCTTTCATGGCAGCTGAAGATTCTGTAAGTCTTAATATTCATTTTAAAAAAAGATTCTCTAGCGGCTTATTTGGTGGCGAGGGTTTTATCCTTCAAAGAATAACTGGTCCTGGAACAGTTCTTTTAGAATTTGATGGTCATGTTGAAGAGCTTAACTTA
Source organism: Clostridium sulfidigenes (assembly GCF_000732635.1). Taxonomy (GTDB): domain Bacteria; phylum Bacillota; class Clostridia; order Clostridiales; family Clostridiaceae; genus Clostridium_J; species Clostridium_J sulfidigenes. The sequence goes on from NZ_JPMD01000037.1 coordinate 7,106, forward strand.
AATCCTGGAGAAATAATAAAAGTAGATACCGGCCATGTAGCTGCTTTTGAACCAAGTGTAAATTTTGATATTGAAATGGTTAAGGGACTAAAAAACATATTCTTTGGTGGTGAAGGCTTATTTTTAACAACACTAACAGGCCCCGGAAAAGTATACCTTCAAACTATGCCTCTTCAAAATTTAGCAGGTAAATTGTCTTTTTATCTTAATACCGGTAGCACTAATTTAAGAGATTAAATATCTTTATAGTGCCAAATAAAAATAACCTTTTAGATAATCAATATTTACAAAAAATATCTTATTATCTAAAAGGTTTAATTTTTAAATATGTGTAATTGTACTATTCTTCTTTCTGTATATTATTATAAGCCCTACAATCCATATAAGTACTCCTATAATACTTACAATTTGAGCTGTTCTAAGCCCAAACATCATTAAGCTGTCTGTTCTAAGTCCTTCTATAAAAAATCTTCCTATAGAATATAGTCCTATATAAGTTAAAAATACAACTCCATTCTTTTTAACCTTGTGTAACATATAGAATAGTATAAAGAACACTACTAAATTCCAAATTGATTCATATAAAAATGTGGGATGATAGTAAGTTCCATTTATATTCATACCACTTTGTATGAACTCCGGAAACTTACTTATAAAAGCTTCTGTTACAGGTCCACCATGTGCCTCTTGATTAAAGAAATTCCCCCATCTTCCAATGGCTTGGGCTAATATAATACATGGTGCTGTCATATCTAGTGCGGATGAAAGCTTTATACTTTTTCTCTTTGTACATATATACACAACTATTACTGCTGCAATTAGTCCTCCATGAATAGCAAGGCCACCTTGTCTAATATTAAATATATCCATCAAATTATCCTTATAATATCCAAACTCGAATAATACATAATAAAGTCTTGCACCAATTATGGAAATTGGAAATGCAATTAAGAATATAGTTAATACATCATCATAATTTATCCCTTTTAATTTACAGGTATATTGACTTAATAAAAGCGCTAACATGGTACCTGAGCATATTACAATTCCGTACCACATAACATCTAATCCAAATATACTTATGGCTACTGGATTCATCTATTCCCCTCCTTAATCCTTTTTATATTATTATAATCTATATAATTAATTATTTGTATTCTTTTAGTAATTCTTCTATAGTATGTTTACATCTCGTTCCCTTACAACTTCCTGTTCCAGCCCCTGTTGCCTTTTTTACGTCTTCAAAAGATTTAGCTCCATCAGCTATTGCCTTCTTTATAGCTGCTCTAGATACTACTTTACAGATACAAACTTTAGTATGTTTATCTAGTACGGCCTGTCTTAATGCCTCCTGTTTTGCTTGTTCTTCCATCTTTACAGTTTCTCCTTTCTCTTTTCTTTGAAAAACTCTTGTAGTAAATTACTACATTCTTCATTATAGAGCCACTTAATATTAACCCAATGATTTAAATTTCCACTTTGAGTAATATTAAATACTGAGCCACATCCTCCAGCTCTGGGGTCAAAAGTTCCAATATATAACCTTTTTATTCTGCTTTGAACAATAGCACCAGCACACATAGGACATGGTTCTAATGTAACATACATATCACATTCATTAAGTCTCCAATCTCCTATAGCTTCTGATGCTTTTTTTATTGCAATAATTTCTGCATGGTTAGTAGGATCATTGGTATTTTCCTTTATATTATGACCTGTAGCTATTATTTTATTGTTTTTTACTATTATTGCTCCCACCGGAACTTCATTTTTACTCTTTGCAATTTTAGCTTCAATAATTGCTTGTTGTAAAAAATAATTATCCATAACTTACTCCTCTTTATTATATATAAAAAAAACTTAGTAAAGCAAGCCTTACTAAGTTTTGGTGCGCACGAGAGGAGTCGAACCTCCGGCCTTCCCCTTAGGAGGGGGATGCTCTATCCTGCTGAGCTACGGGCGCATATTACCTAATCTTTATTATAATAATATATTTATTCTTCGTCAATAGATTAATATCTATATTTTACTATGAACCTATTATCTTAATGTTAATTAATCAACCTATATAAACTATTTAAAAATAATATATCTATAGAATTTATTATTTTCATGATTATATGCACATAATATAAAAAATCTTTTAACTTTATATATTTGTCAGAAAAATAAATGATTTATTGCAGATTTTTATTTAAATCTATGTTAAAATACTAATATATTGTGATTTTGCAACAAAAAATTCAGAGGTGATTTTATAATGAAGAAGATTAACATAACCGAAACAGTTTTAAGAGATGCAAATCAATCTCTTATTGCAACAAGACTTCCTTTTGAAGATTTTGCACCTATTCTTAAAGATTTAGATGATGCAGGATATTATTCATTAGAGTGTTGGGGTGGAGCAACCTTTGATTCTTGCTTAAGATATTTAAATGAGGATCCATGGGAGAGATTAAAGAACATAAAGAAAATAGTTACTAAAACCCCTCTTCAAATGTTATTACGAGGACAAAATATTTTAGGATATAAACACTATCCAGATGACGTAGTTAGAGAATTTATTAAAATGTCTGTTTATCACGGTATGGATATAATAAGAATATTTGATGCATTAAATGACTTTGCTAATATAGAAGTTGCTATGAATGAAACTATAAAGCAAGGTGCTCATGCACAAGGAACTATAGTTTATACTGTAAGTCCAATCCATGATGTTAAAAACTATACTAAACTAGCAAAACAACTTGAAAATATGGGGGCAAACTCTATTTGTATAAAGGACATGGCTGGCCTTATAATGCCTTCTATAGCATATGACATAGTTAAGAGTATAAAGGAAACTGTTAAAATTCCAGTATTTTTACACTCTCACAGCACAAATGGTATTGCTGAAATGGCTTACTTTAAAGCTGCAGAAGCTGGTGTAGATGGAATTGACTGTTCAATTTCTTCATTCTCTAGTGGTACAGCTCAACCTCCAACAGAATCTATGCATCATGCACTAGAAACTGCTGGATTTGAAACAGGTCTTAATATAGGTACCTTAACTCAAATTAATAATTTCTTTAAACCAGTTAGATCAAAAGTTTTAGAAGCTGGATTACTAGATCCAAAGGTATTAACGCCTCAGCCTGAAGGGCTTACAAACCAAATACCTGGAGGAATGTTATCTAATATGATTTCTCAACTTAAAGCTCAAAACTCTATTGATAAACTTGATGCAGTTCTTGCAGAAGTTCCTAAAGTAAGAGAAGACTTAGGATTCCCTCCACTTGTTACTCCAATGAGCCAAATGGTTGGAACTCAAGCTACAGTTAATGTATTAACTGGTGAAAGATATAAAATGGTTCTTAAAGAAGTTAAAGCTTATTGCAGAGGAGAATATGGTAAAGCTCCTGGGGAAATAAATGAAGAAGTTCTTAAAAAAGCTCTTGGAAATGATACTCCTATTGAAGGAAGATATGCTGATACTTTAGAACCAGCTTTCCAAAAGACAAAAGAAGAACTGAAAAATATAACAACCAGTGAAGAAGATGTTCTTTCTTACTTAGCTTTCCCACAAATAGCTGAAGAGTTCTTTAAAAAGAGAAGTGAAAAACCATCTAATGATGATATGAGAAAGCTAACTAATAGCGAAGTAATATAAATAAAAAAATATTAAATTTATTCAAGTATCTCCAATTAAGATATATGGTTATATCTTAATTGGAGATATATTTATATATCTAATATATTTTCTGTTATAATATCATTATGTTAAATTTAAGACAAACCTGGAGATGATTTTATGATAAAGTACTATGATAGAAAAAAGAAGACCTATTATAAAGAAAATGTAGCTGGTGGAAATATACTTAATTTTATGTATAGTAACCCAGTTGCTAAAACTTTTATACCCAAAATTGCAAGTCGAAAATTCTTAAGTAAGCTCTATGGAATGGGCTGCGATAGTAAGTTTAGTAAAAAATATATACACCCCTTTATAGATAGATTCAACATAAATATAGATGAATATGAAAAAAATATAGATGAATATAGCTCCTTTAATGACTTTTTTTATAGAAAACTTTCAAAACACAGTCGTAATATCTGTAAAGATGATGAATCATTTATCTCTCCCTGCGATGGTAAACTATTAGCTATAGAAAAAATTGATGAGAATTCTAGCTTTACAGTTAAAGGATTTAAATATACCCTTAATGAGTTATTGCAAAATGAAGAACTAAGTAAGAATTATTCTAATGGTACTTGTTTAATATTTAGATTATGCCCAACTGATTATCACAGATTTCACTTTGTTGATTCCGGAACTTGTTCTAAATCCACATTTATAAAGGGTAAATATTACTCAGTTAACCCCGTAGCTCTTGAAAATATAAGTAAGGTTTTTTCAGAAAATAAAAGAGAGTATAGTATTCTAAAAAGTGATAATTTTGATGATGTTATCTACATAGAAGTAGGTGCTACCTTTGTTGGTTCTATTATTCAAACCTACTCCTCATCATCCAAAATTAACCGCGGAGATGAAAAAGGTTATTTTAAGTTTGGTGGCTCAACAGTTATAATTATACTAAAGGAAAATATATTAAAATTAGATGAAGATATATGTTATCAAAGCAATTTAGGAGTAGAAACCTCTGTATATATGGGAGAAAAAATAGGAGTAAGAATTTAAATTCTTACTCCTATTTTTTATAATCTAAACTTAAGTGTAGTATTATTTAATTTATCTGCATTTTCCTTATTTTCTATAGCAGTACTTTTTATACTCTCAATATTTCCTACTATATCCATAGTTTTAGATGATATAGATGATACTCCCATAGCTCCCTCTGTAACAGTTACTGATACTTCATCTATGGCAGTAACAATTCCTTCTATAGCTTGATTTAGTACTGCAGCTTCACTGCTAAACTCATTCATAAAGTTGTTGAATTGATCTGCATCTTTTTCGTATAAAACTCCTTGCTCTATATTTTTATCATAATCATTAATTACTTGTTGTTCTATGAAATTGCTCATGCGCCCAGCACTAAGAGCCAATTCTTCTACAGATTTATTTACTATTTTAACTATTCTTTGTATATCTGCTGCTGTTTTACCAGACTCTTCAGCTAACTTTCTAACTTCATCTGCAACTACAGAGAACCCTCTTCCTGCTTCTCCTGCACGAGCAGCTTCTATTGCAGCATTTAAAGCTAATAAATTAGTTTGTTGAGTTATCTTAAGTATAGAATCAGCTAACTTATCAATCTGCTTAACTTCCTTAGAACTTGTTATAGCAACTTCCAACTCACTTTTTACACTATTATAAATATCATTGGATTTTTCTTTAGATTCTATAGCACTAGCTTTTATGCCCTGAGCTCTCTTAAGAATATCCTTAGTTATTTCATATCCTTCTAATGCTTCACTAGCTATATTCTGTACACTCTTTATCATTTCAGTAGAAGATGCAGCAATTTCTTGAGAAGTTGCTGATGTTTCTTCTATACCAGATGATACACTTTCAGTTTCAAATAATGTTTCATCAGCTTTAATTTTTAATGACTCTGTAGATTCTTCTACTATATTAGCATTATTAGTTAATACTTCAGTAGTTGCTGCAATATCTCCAACAACTTCCCTTAACACTTCTCTCATATTTATAATAGATCTATATATAAGACCTATTTCATCCTTAGACTTAATTATAGCTAAATTATCATTAGTTAAATCTAACTTAGCTGTTTTATTAACCAAAGCGGCAACAGTCACTATAGGATTTATAATTACATTTGCCATTACCATTATTATAATAGAACCTATAATAACTATAGCTAATGCTACTAATGCTATTTGTTTAACCATTGCTATTACCGGTTTTCTTATTTCATTACTATTAGCATCTATAACCATGGTCCAATTTGTTCTAGGTACTAATCCAAAAGATGACATTACTTTATTCCCATTTATACTATATTCTACTGATCCAACTTCTACATTGCTTCCCTTCATAGCTTTATCTACTATAGCCTTTATTTCAGGTATATCTATTGTTTGCCCAATTTTTTCTTTATTTGGATGATATATTATATTTCCTTTTTCATCAATTAGATATGCATAACTACTTTCTATCTGTCCAATTTTTATATTTTCAATATAGGTAGAAAAACTCTCAGCATAAACATGTAATGCTATATATCCTACACATTTACTATAGTTAGCTTCATCTAATACAGGATACGTAAATACTAAAACTCCTTTATCACCAGCAACAGATTTAATTGTATTACTTATCCACTTCCCCCCACTAGAACTCGTACTGTGATAAGAATTATCAACTTCATTAGCTCCAACTAAGGATTCTTCACTATCAGCTACTATATCACCTTCAGGGCTAACTAATGATATTCTGTCTACATGTTTATTACCAGATATATATGACTTAAAGACTTCATTTATATTTTTAACATCTTCTTTACTATTTTTTTTCTGAGCATAATTTAATAACACATTAAGATTATCCTTAGAATTTGATAGAGCAAAAGCCTCATTGGTAACCTTATCCATCATAACAGATATAGTTTGTATAGATGATGTAGTTATACCCTCCATATTTTCTGTACTCTGACTTGAAATCGTCTTTGAAGAGTTTATGTACATAATAGCACTAGTTATTATCATTGATACTATTGTAAGGCCTATCATACTAATTAATATTTTTCTTTTAACACTAGTTCCTTCAACCTGTAATTTTCCTTCTTTATAAACCTTAGCTGTGGATTTTATACTGTTTATATTATTACTTATATCATTAATTTTATCCTTATCTATTTTGTTACTTTTTCTAATTTTTTTACTAATGGAGTTTTTATATCTAATTGTAATTTTGCTAAATGCATTCTTAATACTTTTGCTTATATTTTGAGATGTACTTTTTAAATTAAATGAACTATGTTTCCTTTTTTTTAAAGTCTTATCAGACTTTCTTTTAAACATAAATATACCCCCATATATTAATAATTTATATAGTAATTATCGTGTGTAAAAATCTATACTAAATACATATTATACATATTATGTATTTAGTATTAAATATATTTATCTATAATCAAATTAGTTGAATTATATAATAATTTGCATACATAAACTCGTTATATAATTATTATATATGAATTTTCCTACATTTTAAGTCGAAATTTATCATATACCTCTCATATATTTATATAAAAATAAAAAAGCCATTGCAAATTAACTGCAATGACTAAATATGGCAGGGTGTGTAGGAAGGTAACCTAATTTATTATTAATACATTTAAACTAAAATAACCTATCATAACCTTAGTAATATCAAGGTTTCATGATAGGTTATTTATTCTAAATTAAATATATATTATTTTTATTTATTTTAGGAGAATAGTCACCGTTTGGTCACCTAAATATTATACCTTAGGTATCATTATTGAAAAAGCTTCATCTCTTAAAACTTGTGATGCAATTCTCATAGTAACCCTTAGTCCCATAAGATCATCTTGTCCTAAATTAACACTTGTACCATCTTCTAAAGTTAATGTACTCTCTCTAAGCACCTCATATTGAATATCTTGTAATACACCAAGTCTTAAATAATCAAAGTCACCAGTGATTAATGGTGTCTTTGTATTATCAAAATGCGTTGTGTATTCTACTGGTGTAGAGTAAATATTATTTACATCAGTAACTAATTGAGTACCCATAGTTGTTTTAAGATTTCTTAATTTAGTCTTTGTTTTTGGTGCTTGAATCAATACTGTTGGTGTAAAGCCACTTTCTTCAACTTTTCCTAAAGTATTAGATATATCAATCATTATATCATCAGTTTCAGTAATCCCGTTAGGTGTACCAACTGAAAGTAATGTCTTTTTAAATGGATTTGCAGCATCTCCAGTTAATATAGTTCTATCAATTACACTATAGAAACTTTCTGCAATTGCATCTTTAAGATCTTCAAATAAATTTGCAACCGGATCTGTAAGAGCTTCTCTTGAGGCAGTCATTATTATGGCTATCTTTTTAGCTTCTAATGTCACTGGAACTATTGAGGGTTTTCCAACTTTTATTTTTTCCCCTTCACCAACCCATGTGGCACCAGGAACATTAATTACAACTGGTATTGTTTTTTTAGGTGTTGTCATAGGCTCAACCTTTGCATATTTCATACAAATAGACCCTTGCATTATTTGCTTTACTATCTCATTACTTATTTCAGTTGGGATAATCCCATCTAACTGTTGACTTAAAATTAAATCTGTATCTGCCATATATTATCTTACTCCTTTAACTATCCGTTCAAAGTCACTCATCTGATTACTTACATTAATAGGATTATTTCCACCTGGAATATAAGAACTTAATTTTAATCTATTCTCAACTTCTCCATTAACGTACTTAACCATTAGTTCTTTGAACATTTCTATATTTTTTATTGTTTCTCCCGTATCATCACCAGCTAAAAAATTAACCATTTCAACTGGTATATTTGATTTTATTAACAATTCTTGATATTGCATTTTTAATTCCAGTTGTTGTTTTTCTTCATTAGCTTTTTCAAGAGCTGCATTTATTTCTTCTATTTTTATCTCGGTATCTGTTTTTTGTGGATACCTTTTATTTATTTCTTCTTCAACTAAGTTATTTAAATTCTTTTCTTTCCATGACTCAATGCCTTTATCAAGTCTTTTATTAACCGTTTTATCTACGACGCTATCATAATAGCCTTTAATATCTAAGTTATTCTCCAATGCACTTTTAAATTGTTCTAGAGTTACCTCACCAACCGAATTATCAACAGTTGACTTTTCACTTTGATTATTTACTTCTTCCATCTTTTGTTTACTCCTTTCACCATAGACTTTTACACCTATGACTTTTAAAAATTATTAAAACTGTAATCTTGGTTTTTCAAAAATATTATAGAAATTGTGTAACTGGTCAACGGGGTATTTATAGACCTCCATTTTAGAAGGTACCCTACCACCTACATTATTAATATTTATACATTAACATTTGTATATTATTCAATTGTATTCTAATAAGGAATACCAATAATTACATTAAAATGGCTTAATCACTATGTTATATGTTTTATACACTTAAAAAGGTGACTACATAAGTGACTATAAGTATTCAAGACTTATTAATAAATTAATAATATACATATATCATACATTACTATACATAAACCAATATTACACCTATATTATACCATAAACCTAGCTATATAGCCATTCTATGAGGTTGTTGTGGTTATTTGCATCTGGTGTCCACATCTGTCCAGGTCAGCCTATAAGTATAATGTATGTTTATTCGTTACACTTAATCGATATGTTACATTATTGTTACACTATATTATATATTACTGTAACACCAGTTAACCCCTTGGTATTAGCCACCTATACCCTATCACTGTTACAGTGTTACATTATATTATATATATAAATATTTAATTAAA
>NZ_JPMD01000038.1 GCF_000732635.1 Clostridium sulfidigenes
ATACCAATAAATAAAATTAAAAAAAGAGTTAATGTTTCTATACTTTAGGAGCATTAACTCTTTTTATATTAATGATTCAGATAAGTAATATTAATACAAAAGTTTCAATGTCTATTTTTAGATATTGAAATTATATATGTGATTTTACAATAGAAAATCACATATATAATCAACATTACAAAAAATGTAAGTGAGGTTATTATTTATATTATAAATGAAAAGGAGGAGTAAATATATGTATGAGTAAAAAGAGTGAAAATTATAGTGGTATTTATAAAGATATGGTGGAAGTATTGGGAGAGGAGATTACATTAAAGATATATGAGAATTACAGAGGTCAGCAAGTAACTTTTCCAATGAGATTATATTCTAAAAGTTACATATTAGAATACTTAAATAAAAACTATAATGGTAAAAACTTAAAAGAGTTGTCAAGGAAATTAGGATATACGTGTAATTGGCTACAACAAGTTATAAGTAAGGAAATAATTAGAGAAAAAAATAAGGAAAAAGTGGAGGTATAAATTATGTATTGTAAAGAATGTGGAAATAAATTTAAGAATGAAAAAGCTGTTGTATGTGTTCATTGTGGAACAAATAAAGGACAAGGTAATAATTACTGTAGTGAATGTGGTACAGAAGTTAAGAATAAAGAAGGAGCAGAAGTATGTTTAAATTGTGGATGTAAATTAAAGAATTCAAAAATAAACATATCTAATAGTTTAAAAGGAAGTAATGGGACAGGTAAACCAATAGGAAATTCTAAAGTAGTAGCTGGTATTTCAGCAATATTGTTAGGAGCTATAGGAATTCATAATTTTTATTTAGGCTATAAAGAAAAAGGATTTATCCAAGTAGCAATATTTTTAATAGCAATAATATTCTTTGAGCCTTTAGTTTTAGTTAATAACGTATGGTCAATAGTAGATGCTGTAAATATTTTTAGAGGAAAAATGAAAACTGCAACAGGTGAGGAATTAGTCTAATTATAAATAAATTTTCACTAGATATTTATTAAATTTTTAATAGATATTTAGTGATTTTTTTTTGTAAAATATGATGTAAGGTGTTTTTTTAGGGGGAATATATCGTTGTTACCGTTATATATAATACGATAACAACGATATTTTTAAGTACAATTAGGAAAAACTAAAAAAAAATAAAAAATATTTATGCAAAAATGAAGTAATTTAAGTATAAATATGCAAAGGGAAATAAAATACATAAGAGCAAAAATGGCTATAAACCAAGTGGAATCAATGGGTTGGTTGGAATTTGGTTAAGAGTAAGGAAATCTAGGCTTAAAAAGTTGATTAGGTTTTTATGCCAGGAAGTCTTGGGTTGGAAGGCGATGAATGTAACTGAAAAATAGTGAATTAAAATACGTGGAAGCCTTGATATAGCAAAGGTTGAGGGTGTTTACATATTAAAAAATATTGGTATAATACAAAATATAAAGTAAATAAAACAATATAAGCTATGAATAAATATAAATAATAATTCGATTTATTTATAGGAAAAGATAGCAAATTGGTTTATACTATGTAGTTTAGTAAACGTTTACAAAGGCTAGGAGGAAGAAGAATGAGTAATAACAATTTAAAATTAAGAGAAGAAGTAATGAAAGGGTTAAATGTTTTAGAAAAGATGGAAAATCCATTAGAGATTAGAATGCTTAAAACAAAAAAGGGAACTAGAAGTGGATACTACATTGATAAGAACAAGCTTTTAAGTGATATTCAGAAATACGATGGTGTAGATAATATTTTTTTCACACTTAATGTTTTTTCAGATGATTTAATGGCAAGAGCAAAGGATAAGTTGCTAGATTATGCACAACATACTACATCAGATTCAGATATTATAAGAAGAAAATTACTACTTATTGATATTGACCCATGCAGAGCATCAGGAATTTCATCAACTGATGAAGAACTTGAATATGCTAATAAAATTGCTGATGAAGTTAAGTTGTTTTTAGATGATAATGAATTTCCACAACCAGTTAAAGCGTGTAGTGGAAATGGATATCACTTATTATATAAGTTAGATTTACCTAATACTAAGGAAGTAACTGAAAATATAAAAGTTTTTTTACAAGTGCTAGATAATAAATTCAGTACAGAGAAAGCAAAAGTCGATACTACTAATTATAATCCAGCTAGAATAACCAAGCTTTATGGAACTATTGCTTGTAAAGGAGATAGCATTGAAGGAAGACCCCATAGAAGGTCAAGAATTGTAGATGTACCAGAAAAATTTGAAGTAGTAGAGGAAGTTTTAATAAATAAGATAGCAGAGCTTATGCCTAAAAAGGGAAATAAAACTAAAGCTAAAAAGAAAAGTAATACTAGCAAAATTCAAAGTAAAATTGACGTTAAAGAATGGCTAGATACGTATGGAATAGATATAGATAGAATAAAAGATGAGTCAGATAGAACTTGTTATGTATTGAAAAGGTGTCCTTGGAATGAAAAACATACAGATAAATCAGCTTCAATAACTCAATTTCATGAAGGTGGAATAAGTGCTAAGTGCCATCATGATAGCTGTTCCCATGAGAGTTGGAAAACTCTTAGGGAGCGCTATGAAGGTAAAAAAAGTAGAAATAAAAATCTAAAAGAGGAGAAAAAAAGTCAAGCAGATATAATGATTGAAATGGCAATGAATGAAGAAGATGAGTTTTTTCATAATGAATTAAATGAAAAGTATGTAGCCATAAAGAGAGAAGGAAATCCGTTAGTACTTAAAGTTAATGGACAGGACTATAAATCTTTTTTAGTTAAGCGATTTTTCAAAGAAACTAAAAAAGCTCCATCTAAGGATTCAATTAATCAAGCAGTAAGTGTATTAGAAGCTTTAGCTCAATATGATGGAGAAGAGATTAATGTAGCTAAAAGGTGCACGGAAAGAGAAGGAGCTATTTATTATGACCTAGGTGATAAGGAATGGTCATTCATAAAAATTACTACGGAAGGTTGGAAGCTTGATAATAGTGGACAAATATTATTTATAAGACGTAAGACAATGAAACCACAGGTTTTACCAGAAGAGTATGATGACATATCTATAATTAATAAACATTATAGATTTAAGACAGATGAAGATAAAATTTTACATACTGTTAGTACTGTTACCAAATTTTTAAGTATAGGAAATCCTATAATAGTTTATCATGGCGAAAAGGGAGCATCAAAGACAACTACTATGAGAATGGATAGAAGCATAGTTGACCCATCAGCAAGAGATGTAATATCAATGCCTAAGAGTTCAACAGATTTATCATTAGTTTTACATAATAATTACTTACCATGTTTTGATAACATAGATAGTATTTCAGCAGAAAAGAGTGACATATTATGCACAGCTGCTACAGGGGGAGGATTTAGTAGAAGAAAGCTTTATACAGATGATGAGGAGAATATATATGAATATAAAGTACCAGTAATTCTTAATGGAATAAATGTTGTAGCAACAAGACCAGATTTATTAGATAGAAGTTTACTTTTAGGACTTGAAAGAATATCCGAAGATGAAAGAAAGGAAGAAAGTGAAGTATGGGAAGAGTTTAACAGAGATAAACCTAAAATGTTAGGAGCTATATTTAGTACTATATCAAAAGCGTTAACTATTTATCCTAGTGTAAAGTTAAAGAAGCTAGGAAGAATGGCTGACTTTACTAGATGGGGATATGCTATAGCAGAAGCTTGTGGTATTGGTGGAGAAAAGTTTTTAAAAGCCTACCTTAATAACCAACATAAAGCTAATGATGAAGCAGTTAGCTCAAATCCAATTGCAACAGCAATTATTAGATTAATGGAAAATACACAGTATTTTGAAGGGTCAGCATCTAAATTATTAGAAGTTCTAAACTCCATTGCAGAAGATGAAAAGATTGATATTCAATCAAAGCTATGGGCAAAAGAACCTAATGTACTTAGTAGAAGATTAAATGAATTAAAATCTAATCTTCTTATGGAGGGAATAACATTTTCTACAAGCAATACTAGTTTAGGGAGGAAAATTGAAATCCGTAAAAGTCCTAAAGAACTTATTTGTGGACAATCATCAATGGAAGTATCCGATATAGCTAATTTTATACAATCAGAATCAGAAGTAATTGATTTTTAATTTATTAATGACATTATCGTGGTTCAATACTTCGATAATGTCGATAATTTCAAGATAAAAGGAGTTAGTAAAATGAATAATATTAATAGTTGCAAAGAAATAATAGATTTAATTTCAGAAATAATAATTAATTATATTACTAGAGAGTGTGTAAAAGAAGAAAATAATTAAAAAATACAATGTAAATTAATAAGCATATATGGAGGAGAGATTAGAAATGAATAATATTAAAGTAAAATTTGAATGTGACTCAAGTGAATACATGGAGTTAAGAAATAAAAGTGTATGGGTAGCTGTTCATAATAAGTTAGTTATTATGAAAAATAAAAGAAGTAGAAGAAAAGAAGGATGGATAGAAAAGTTAATTACAGAATTGTATTGTTCAACAGGTATCTACCATGTAAGTTTAAATAGGGAAGACAAAGATAAAATAGTAATTAATTTTTTTGATTTTAACTTAATAGGTTCATATGGGTTTAGTCAAGAGGAATGTTGTAATGACATTGGTAATGTAGGAGAAATGTTAAAAAAAGTAATGAGAAAATTTAGGTTGAAAGATTATATATTCATATATAAATTTGAACCATTAGGAGTTGAGAAAGAATTTTTAAAATTATCTGATTTTATATAGATTAATTAACAATGGAAAATATCGAAGTATTGAAATATCGAAATGTAATTACTACGATATTTTCCATAATAAGTTTAGGGTAGTGAAATAGAAAGTTAAGTATATATTATAAATTTGATTAGATATTAGGAGGAGTTCTATGGGATTTAAGAAATTGGTTAATGATATAAAAATTGAAAAAAGGAGGAAAATAATTGCCATATATTGCCGGGTAAGTACCGATGAACAGGCAGAATTTGGATATAGTATAGATGAACAAAAAAGACTTTTAGAAGAATGGTGTAAAGCTAATGATTACATAATCTATAAATGTTATTCTGATAGAGGAATAAGTGGAAAAAACATAAAAGATAGACCCGCATTAAAAGAACTTTTAAGTGATGCTAAAGAAGGAAAGTTCGATATGGTTATATCTTGGAAGATAAACCGTGTAAGTAGAAAGTTAGAAGATGTTTTAAAGATTGTAAGTCTATTAGAGAAAAACAATATAACATTCAAATCTTATTCAGAACCTTTTGAAACAGATACACCAGCAGGAAGAATGCAATTTCAAATGATGGCTTTAATAGGAGAGTTTGAAAGGGGGACTATTGCACAGAATGTTAAGATGGGGATGATTGCAAAGGCGAAATCTGGAAATTGGTGCGGTGGACGAGTCTTAGGATATGACTTAGTACCTAATAACTCACCAGAAGAAGAAAAAAAGGGGAAAAACAAACTAGAAATCAATGAAAAAGAAGCCGAAATAGTAAGATTTATATTTAATGAATATAGTAAAGGAAAGGGATATAAAGCAATAACTAATCAAATAAATAAATTAGGATATAAAACTAAGAAAGGAAATAACTTTTCAGTAGGAAGTATAAGAGATATACTAACTAATCCAGTATATATAGGAGAAATAAGATATAATGTAAGACAAAATTGGAGTGAGAAAAGAAGAAGGAATATAAATCCTAATCCAATAAGAGTTAAAGGAAAACATGAAGCTATTATAGATAGAGAGCTATGGGATAAAGTTCAATTAATTTTAGAAAGTAAGAAAGGAAAGCCCTCAAGAATATATGATGGAGAATATCCATTAACGGGAATACTAAGATGTCCTAAGTGTGGAGCTGGTATGGTGATTTCTAGGACAACCAATACATTAGCAGATGGTACTAAAAAGAGAATAGCTTATTACTGTTGTGGTAATTGGAAGAATAAAGGAACTTCTGTTTGCAATAGTAATACAATAAGAGTAGATAAAGCTAATGAATATGTGTTTAAAAAGATTGAAGAATTAGTGTCTAATGAAGCAATGATTAAAGCAGTTGTTAAAAACATTAATAAGGAAAGAAAAGATAAAGTTAAACCAGCTAAAAGATTGTTAGGTGACATAGATAAAGAGCTTGAAAAACTAGATAAAAGAAAACGAAAAATCTTTGAAGCATATGAGGATGATATCTTAACTAAAGAGGAGTTTCAAATTAGAAAGGATGAACTAAATGAGAAAATCAGAATTTTAGAAGAAGAAAAGAAGCCGTTACTAAACACAATTTCTGAGGATGTAAGTGAAGAGATACCATATGAGTTCATTAAAGATATACTTATGAATTTCAGTAAAGTATTAAATAGTAGTGTAAGTAGAGAGCAACAGAAAAAGTTACTACATATGATAATATCTGAAATAACGATGAATGAATCAAGAGAAATAGAATCAATAAAACTTAATATAAATGATAAGCTAGTTGAATATCTAGTAAAAGAAGGAGGAGTACCTATTAAAGGTATTCCTTCTTCTTTTATGTTAATAAATATTGGATTGAAGGTATTGAATTTAAGTATTGTTATATAATGTATAATGTTATAATTATATTTATATAGAAAAATTGAAATCTAATGTTAGGGAGAGAAATTATGAATAATAGAGAGAATTTAAAAAAAGAGATTATAGAATTTATAAAATCAGATAATGAAAAAATAATGTTTATAACCGGAACGCATCAATATGAAAAACATATGGAAGTTTTGAGAACTTTAAATAAAAATGTAAAAGATGGTGTTAAAGTTTTATTTAGGATTAACGGAAAAGATAATATAAATAGTATTTTTCAACATAAGTTAAAATCAGAAAAATTGAATACAAGAATTAAAATAGGAAACTTGAGGATGTATATAGATACAATAAATAAGATGTCATGGAAAGGTGAAAAATATAATGTATCTATATTATATCCAGTAGATTCAATATGTAGAAAGAATGAGGAACAACGTAAAGAAATATTGGACGATTTAATAAAAAATACAGTTAATAAAGTATTTATAGTTTCGTGGACTGATTTATATGATTATAGTTGGTTAGATGAATTTGGAATAGACAGAAAAGTTGTATTTGATGCAGAGGAAGAAGACCCAGCTTATCATGGTAGGGTACTAGATAATATAAATAGAGTTAAATAAAATATTCATAGTTAAGGAGTGTGAATAAAATGGTAGTTACAAATATTATTCCGTGTATAAAGGTTACAAAAGAGAACAATATGAGTGGTATGGACATATATATTGATTTAGGTTCTAAGATAAGAGTTACAGATAATGAAGGTAAGGTAATAGAAGGTAGATTATTGTTTTTAGAATTAGCTAAAGATGAGGAAGAGGATGATATGTTATATCTATTATTAGACAATAAAAAGCAATTTAGTATAGGTATAAGTTATATAATAGACATAGAAGAACTTTAAGTACAATTAAAAACCTCACTTAATATTGATACGGAGAACCGTACCATAAGTAAGCCTCTAAATCTTTGATTTAGTTAGGCGAACTTACTCAGCGAACGAAGTGAGTCGAGTTTCCTTTAAGACCAAGTGAGGTTTATAGCTTTAGGCATTTATATTACTTGGTTAAGGCTGTTTTTGTAGGTGAAAAGACCATATCATAAGTAATTAAAATTTAACAAAATATGTTATAATATAATTAAGAATAAATTTGAGGAAGAGATAAATAGTAAATTTGTAAGGTGGGATAGGATATGGCTTCTAGTCAAGAGTATTTAGATTTTATTATTGGGCAATTAGATACGCTGGACGATATTTCCTTCAGAAAAATGATGGGAGAATATATTTTATATTTTCGAGGAAAAATTTTTGGTGGAATATACGATGACCGGTTTTTGGTTAAGATAACCAAGACAAGTAGACACTTGATGCTAGGAGCAATTGAAGAGTTGCCTTATGATGGGGCAAAACCAATGTTTTTGGTTGACGATGTTGATAATAAAGAGTTTCTATATCAACTGATTACAAAAATGTATGAAGAACTTCCTGCTCCAAAAGTAAAAAAGTAATTTTTGAATTCTAATTTATGTGTTAGTTAAAGATTTTTAAATAGAAAAAATTATTTAGGTTTATTTTTGATAAAAATTTGATATAATATAAGTAAGATTCTAAATCTATGATTTAGTTAATCGAACTTATGCAAAGCTAAATAAGAAATGCAGATAATAAAAAAGTAGAGTGCGCTAACACTCTACTATATACAATTCTAGTTGCTTAGGCAACTGCTATCACATATTTTTATGGTAATAAAAATAGTAGCTTCCAAATTGCGCGTGGGGCTACTATTTTTTTGATATTTTATCTATAAGTAACACCATAAATGTTAATAGTGCTAATAAAAATAATCCACCAGTAAATAGTAACATTAAAACGTCATTACTCATTAAGTATCACCTCCCTTCATAAAAGAGGTAAGTGATACCAGTAGCCCACAGTTAGCTATAAAATTGTACTTTAGAATTATACCATAAGTGAAATTCTAAATCTATGATTTAGTTAATTGAACTTACTCATATGAACGTATGTGAATAGTGAGTTTCCTCTTATGTAGAATATACACACAAGAATAAAATGGGAAAACCTCATTTATAATAGCTACGGTGAACCATACTATAAGTGATGTAGCTCTTTTCTAATCACAAAGAGGAATTGTCCTGAAATTATCGAATAAATATATAATTAGAAATATTTATATATTTGGGAGGGTTTTATGGAAGATAATACAGAAAAAATAAAGTTAAGTTTTTGGAAGAAAATAATAGGTAGCATTCAAGGAATAGAGCATTATGAGAATGTGTTAAAAGAAACTACTGGGAAGGCAGTACTATATTTGCTATTAATATCGCTGTTTCTTGGAGCTATTGGATCTATAAGAGGATCTATTGAGGTTAATAATGGTATATCAGAGTTTATAAAAATATATAATGACAATTGTCCAAACTTTGAGCTTATAAATGGAGAGTTAAGTGTTGAGGGCGTTATGCCAATGGTTTTATCAGAGGATGAAGATAATTATATTATTATAGATACAACTAACAGTACTAATCCAGATGTTCTAGATTCTTATAGTGAAGGTATTCTAATACTAAAAGATAAAATTATTCAAAAAGAGAACCAATTACAAACTCAAGTAATCGAATTCAAATCATTACAAGGATTAACCATAAATAAAGATATAGCATATAGCTACTTTCATTATGCAAAGATTATTATACCATTTATTTTTATTGTAAATATCCTTGGGTATTTCTTGGGTGGACTATTAAGCTCTCTATTTTTAGCTCTATTTGCCCTTATAATCAATGGAATTTTTAAAACAAAGTTGAAATATGGGCAGTTGTATAGCTTAAGTATTTATGCACTAACTACTCCGCTTATAATAAATACAATCTTGAAAATTTTAAGTATAGAACATTTTAGTTTCTATTGGTTAGTATATCATACTATAGCTTATGTTTATATTGGCTTTGCACTGAACAAACTAAAAAGTTCTAGGAATAATATTTTATTAGATTAGGTGTATAAAACAAATAAAAAGGTTAATGTCATAAATATTACGGTGAATGGTACCGTAAGTAACGATGACTCCCTATAGTATGTCTGTTTAGGGGATTAAAATTCCCTTTATGATATGCAATGAAAAATATATTAAAATTAAAAAATGAAGCTACAGATTGTATAAAAATCTGTAGCTTTTTCTACGTTAATCAGAATTGAAGATATATAGTTCATATTATAATCTGATTTACATTAGTTTTTAACATGGTTGAGAAATTTTTTTATTTCAATGATTTACCAAATCATTTATGTGAGATATAATAATTATTAATCAATTTAAGGAGAAGGGTAAGGCAGATTAACTATTACAAAGAAAGAGGTGCTTAAATGGAAGATATTAAAATCGACTCAGCATTATCATTGGGCGGTTATAATTGGCGTGTGCTTGACATACAAAACAATACGGCTTTGATTATAACCGAAGATATTATAGAACAACGCCCTTACCATGATGCGTATAAAGATATAACATGGGCTGACTGCGCGTTAAGAAAATATCTTAATGGTGAATTTTATGACAAATTCAATGCAACTGATAAATCAAGGATAATTCCGGTAATAAATAAAAATCTTGATAATCAGTGGTATGGTTCAAAGGGCGGAGCAGATACGGAAGACAGTATATTTTTATTAAGCATTGAGGAAGTGTGCAAATATTTTGGTGATAGCACTTCAAAACTGTATAACCGAGGGAAAAATCAAAGATATTGGTTTCAAAGAAAAGATGAAAACAACAGTAAGCGAATAGCAAAACTTCTGGGTAAAGAAGGGAGTTGGTGGTGGTGGCTTCGATCACCCGGTCGAGTTAATGTAAAAGCCGTGTACATCTTCGGGACTGACGGTAATATAGGTATACAAGGCAACAATATATTGAAAGGTAACATCAGTGATGGCAAATGTACAGGCGGTGTTCGTCCTGCTTTGTGGCTAAAGCTTGAATTGTAAATATTGGGTAACTTTTAAAGTGGCTTTACTATAATTACAGCATAGAATAATTAAATTTAAAGGAGAATTAAAAAATGAGCAAGTATGAAAATGCAATGAAACTTATGGAGGAACGTTGTGGAAATGGCAAAGAGGAAGTTATTGCCCTTGCGACAATATCACTATCCTCAAGCGCTGCCGGTAATCCTCGTCCTGCTGTCCGTATGGTATGCGCTTATTATGAAGACGGTGTATTTTATGTTTCTACGGATGCAAAAAAAAGTAAAATGCTACAAATTGAGAAGAACAACCAGGTTTCTGTCTGTGGGTTAGATTGGTATGCGTTCCAAGGTACGGCTGAAAATCTCGGTTGGGTCAAGGACGAGAAGAATGCGGAAATCAGAGCGAAATTCAAAAAAACTTTCGATTGGTTCGATGAAGTTGGCGACGAAGACAATCCTAACTCAATCGTTCTGCGTATCTCTCTCACAGAGGGTACAATTACTGACAATGAAAAAAAATACGGTCAACATCAGTATGAAATTGATTTTATCAATAAAACGGCGAAATAAATCCGTAAAGAATAAGCAGTTTCTAACTTGAGATCAAAAAAATTACACTACCTGATTATAAATATTCAATTAAGACCAAGTGTGGTTTATAGCTTTAGGCATTGATACGAATGCCTAAGGCTATTTTTGCAAGTGGAAATAACGTATCCTAAGTAATACTAATTTACAAAATATGTTACAATTAAAGAGGAAGAATAATTTTTATATGTAAGACAAATAAGAATCTTGTGTTAAGGAGGTAAAATAAATGGCAAGAGGAATTATTATTTTTGGTTCATCTGGCTCTGGAAAAACAACATTAGGAAAATTGGTTGCAGAAAAACTTAAATTCCCTTATTTTGATATAGATGATTATATTTATGCACAATGGGCTAATACGTTACCTTGTAAAGTACTTCGACTAAATGGAGATGAGGACTTAAATAAGAATGTTCAAATAATAGTACATGAATATTTGAAACAAAATTCTCAAGGATAAATTTATGAAGATGGTAGAAAAAGGAGTGGTAATGTGCGGATTATTAAAGAGAACCTTAGCAAGTTTTATGGAGGAAAGATTTTAGATGTAGGAACAGGACGAGGAGATTTCATCAAACTTTTGAGTGAAAATCTTAAGGGGTATGATAAGATTGTTGGAATTGATAGCCATGAAGAAATATTGGATGCAACTAGGGAAAAGCTTCATACAAAGAATGTTGAGTTAATTAAAATGGATGGAGAAAATATGGATTTTGAAGATGAAAGCTTTGATGCAGTTTGTCTATCAAATACTCTACATCATTTATCAGATAAAACAAGGGTAATTGAAGAAATGAAGCGGGTATTAAAGACTAATGGGATTTTTATTATAAATGAGATGTTCTGTGATCATCAGAACGAAGCTCAGATGGCACATGTTTATGTACATCATATAGGTGCAGATATTGATATGATTACTAACCGAATGAATCATAATTACACCTATAGAAGAGAAGAAATAAAGGAAATTATAAGATCACAGGGCATTAAAATTCTTGATGCTTTCGAATTTAAATATAGTGATGAGATTAGTACAAATACAGATGAGTTTGAAGAAATATACACTGCTGTTGGGAAAAGGATAGAAAATATAAGGCAGTCACCAAGGTATGAAGAAATAAAGAAACGTTTTGAAGACCTGAAGGAATGGATGAACAAGTATGGTTTAGCAGGAGCCACTCAATTAATGATTATTGGAAAAAAATAGACGGATATGAACTTACCCCTTCGTTACAGAAATCTCTACTATTAAAGGAATATAATCATATTGTTAAATTGATTTTAAAATTTAGATTGAGGAGGCAGATATATAGAAATGAAACACATAATTCAAATAATATTTACAGTTATAGTGGTGTGTACTATTGTTGTTACAGCAATAAAAGTGATGAAGAAAAACCATAAGGAAACTTATATGTCTGAAGGTATGATCCTTGGCTTTGTAATCGGCGCTATTTCTAGTTATTATATAATGAATGCACTTATATGTACGCCTATAGGAATGTTTTTGGGTATTGAAGTTGGAAAAAATATAAAAAGAAATAGTTAAAATGATATTTCATTAAATAAATTATATTAGGAGTGTTGTTAAGAACCGTACCGTAAGTGATGCTCCAGATCTTTGATTTGGTGAGCAGAACTTATACACCGTATAAAAAAATGTGAAAAATAGCTTTAGCCATTGATATAAATTGGCTAAAGCTATTTTTATGACTAAATGCTTTATCATAAGTAATATAAAATGAGAAATGTAATAAACGGTTATATAATAATTATAGTAAATCAGAAAAAAACTTTTAATATAAAAATGTCGCAAATTTAAGTTTCATTCGTTATATTAGTTGAGAGTACTCTTAAAGGATAAGGAGTGATTAAGTGAAAGCTTCGTCAGATGAAATTTTTCAAAATAACATGTTAGAACAGCTTTATGATGCTTACGAACATAAAATGTATGGCATAGCATATTCAATTTTAAATAACGTGGGTCAAGCTGAGGATGCAGTTCAAGACGCATTTATAAAGTTAATTCCATATCTAGGAGATATTAATAGTGTAGTAAGTGTACAGACTAAACGATTAATAACATACACAATAAAAAATATTGCAATTGATATATATCGTAGGAATAGTAAAGAATCTGAACTATTTACTAAAGGGTTAGACGAACCAATGATAAGTGAAAATCAAAAAGAAATTGCTTATGTAAAAACTGTAGAAGATAGACAAATCGTCGTACATTTACTTTCTAGTTTGCCATCAAAATACCGTGAGATAATTAGGTATCGGTGTTATTACGAACTTAGTTATAAGGAGATATCACTATTGTTAAATATCAGTGAAAAGGCAGCAGCTAAAAGATATGAACGTGGAAGAAAGTTGCTAAAAGAACTGATGGAAAAAGAAATGATAGGAGATGAATTGTATGGATAATAAAATTGATATTGATAGAATGGCGTATCTAATAGGTGAAGAAGATGCTATGGAAGAATTGGATAAATTTACAGAACCACATGGGTTCTCAAAAAAGTATGAAGGTGAGAAGATGAAAATGATTAAAAAGGTAAAAAATATAGAGCCTATTCCTATATCAAATAGAAAAAGGAAAGGAATGACAAAGAAAAAGACTATAGTACTTATTGCAGCCATTACAGCAACTTTAGCATTATCTGTAACAGCCTATGGAATAAACAAAGGAATTATATTTACTACAAGTAGGAACGAAGAAACAGGAATTACTACTGTTGAGGCACAATCAGAAGTTCCTATCAAAGGAATACCACTAATAAATATAACTCCAGGCTATCTTCCAGATGGATATGAACAATATGTAGGAGACAATTCGAAGTATTTCCTTAATGGTGACGCTTCTGCAGGAGGTGGCGAGATATTAATATATCAATCCGATTATGTTTATCAACCACCAAAATATAAAAGTATAGAAAAAACCACTATTGGTGGTGTAAAAGCACTGATTACAACATACGAAGATGGAGACAGTACTATTGATTTATGTTATGAAGAAGATGGGCAAATTATTAGAGTTGGCGGACTTAATGGTATTTCTTTAGAAGAACTTAAAAAGGTAGCAGAAAACATTAAATATGAAGTAATTCCAGGAAAATTCATGGTTCAATATAATCCAGTTACTGGTGAAACCATTGATATAACAGGAGACACTACTGACCTACCAATTCCTGCTGATGGAATATGTGCTATGGGACAAGAAATAACTGGTAAAAAGTCTGCTAATGGTGAGCTAAGTTATATTGTAAAAGACGCTAAATTTATGGATAAATTACCTACATTAGATAAAAGTAAGTTCTATAACTATGATGAGTATTCTAAAATGATAAATGAAGACGGAACATTAAAGGATTATGAAAGAGTTTCTGTTAAATGGGAAAGCAATGAAATGAAAAATGTTACTGAAACAGCAAAATTAAAGTTTGCTTACGTAACTGTAATCATGACAAATCATTCTGATACAAAGTTAATAAACGAAATTATTGATCCAAAAGTTGAGCTTAGGACTAAAGCAGCAAATGGCACCCTTGAAGCTTTTACTAATAATAGTGATTTTATTAGTGATCTTGCAGCAGTTAGAGAACCAATATATTTTGATAAATTTAAGAATGAAGAAACTAAAGAATCAGAAATTGATCAAACAGAGCTTGATAAATTAGGCTTTAAAAATTATGCAGAGTATATATCTTTTTATGAAGGGATGGAATTTATGCTGTGTGATTTTGAACCACATGAAACTAAAGAAGCACATTTTATTTATGTAGTAGACGCTGATCATATTGATGATGCTTACATTCACATGCCTGTTGGTACTCCTCTTGGAAATTATGTTAAGCTAAAGTAATTAAATTAAAATCTATGAGGGCTATCTTAAAAAACTTTGAGATAGTCCTTATCATAAGTAGTATGAAAAATTATTTTAATATACAATTTTCAATAAAATGGTATAATTAATAGTAAATAATGTTTATACAATCTGTATTTTTAATATATAGTATAAAATGTTAGTTTAATCAATTTGAAAGGGCATGTAATAGATGGATAAAGAGGTTAAGTTAATAATACTAAGAGGCAATTCAGGAAGTGGTAAAACTACAACAGCAAAGGCATTACAAAAGAAATTTGGGCATGGTACCATGTTAATATCACAGGATGTTGTTAGAAGAGAAATGTTGTTTGTGAAAGATGGCCCTGACACAGAAGCAATTAAATTATTAAATGAACTTGTACTATATGGGAAAAAGCATTGCAATATTGTAATTTTAGAAGGTATTTTAAATTCAAGGTGGTATAGAAAACTATTTGAAAATTTACATAATGAGTTTGGTAATCAAATTTTTGCATATTACTTTAATATACCTTTTGAAGAAACTTTAAATCGTCATAAACAAAAACCTAATGCACATGAATTTGGGGAAAAAGAAATGAGAAAATGGTGGAATGAAAAAGATTTAATAGGTATGATTCCAGAGGTATGTATACATAAAGAATTAAGCTTAACTGAAATAGTGAATATTATTTATCAGGATGTTGTAAAGTGAAGGCTATAATTTTAAACTCCGCACCGGGCGTTGGAAAGACTACCTTATTGATGCTACACAAAGAGGGGTTGAAGAGATTAGAGATTTGTTTGTAGATTCTATATTAGCAATTTTAAAGAGGAATAGATAGATGGCTAAATATATTGATTTAAGTTATACCATAGAAAATGGACTAAGTACTCATCCTTACGATGAAGAACTAAAGTTATATCAAAATAGATTTTTGGTTAAAGACAAATACAATGACACGAAACTAGAAACTGGTATGCATGTTGGAACTCATATTGATGTTGTAAGCCACATGTTAGATAGTAATGTTTTAATAGATAATTATCCAGCAGATAAGTTTATTGGAAAAGGATGTTTACTTGATGTTAGAAACCAAGATGTTATTAAAATGAAAAAGATGTATTTAGATATTGTAGAAAAGGATAGCATAGTGATTCTATATACCGGCTTTGAAAACCAATTTGGATGCGATGATTACTTTACTAACCACCCCATAGTGGAAAAAGAGTTAGCTGAATTTTTTATAGATAGAAATATTAAGATGATTGGCATGGACTTGCCATCTCCAGATAAATACCCTTTTCAAGTTCATAAAATGCTACTAGAAAAAGATATTCTTATTATTGAAAATATGAAAAATCTCGGAAGTTTATTGAATGTAGATGAATTTGAGATTATTGCATTGCCTCTTAAAATAAAAGCGGAAGCATCCCCCGTGAGAGTTGTGGCTAGGATTTAAATTTAAGAATGGCTTATTATGAAGTAGACTTGAAATAGCACTAAAACATTGTATTATAAGTAAATCAAACAAAAGCGAGTTCTTTAGAGCTCGCTTTTTCAATGGGTTAAAATAATGGTCTAATCTAGAAATTGAGGATTATATTGAAACACTCTATCTACTACCAATTAATGGTTGATCTATTATTTTAATCTATTTACCTTTCGAAGTTATAAATTCTTTTGCAAATTTTAAGAATAGTTCCGTAGAAAATGGAAGTTTTTCATCTTTACGTCTTATACAGTAAACATGACGCAGAAGCTTAATTTCATCAACTATTTCAACTTTGCTCAAAAGTCCTAGTTTAAGTTCTTGCTTCACAGCACTTTCCGATACTACTGATATTCCTAAATTATCATATATACTTTGCTTTATTGCTTCGATACTACCGACTACGTATAAGTTACTTGGAACAAACTTAAAGTTACCTACTTTCTCTAAGTAAGACACTAATGAAGTATTTGGATTTGATATTAAAAAAATTTCATTTTTTATTTCACTTAAAAAAATTCTTTTTTTAGTGGCCCATGGATGTTCGTTATTTACAACTATGACAAGGGGGTCTTCTAATATAGGTTCGCACAATATGTGTTCAGTGTCAGAAAAGTATGGTTGTGAAATTATCCCGACAGAATAGCTTTTATTTAGAACACTGCTAACTACATTTTTAGTATATTGTACATTATTAACCACAGTAATATAAGGATATTTCTGTCTAAATAAGAACATTATATTAGGTAATATGTATGTTCCAGGTGTGTTAGACGATGTAATGAATATCTCAGACTGCTCCATTAATTTTGATTGTAGCAAATGTTCTTTTGCATTTACAAAAGTATTGGATATCTGCTGGGCATAAGGTAAAAAAAGGAGACCTGCTTTAGTTAATTCAGCTTTTTTTGATTTACGGCTAAATAAACGACAGTCAAGGTAGGTTTCTAAGCGTTGAATCCTCATTGAAACTGCAGCTTGTGTACAAAACATTTCTTCTGCTGTTTTGGTAAAATTGTTATTCTTTGATAAAAGTAAAAAGGTTTCAAGGATTTCTAAATCCATTTTTTATAACCTCCTCATTAGAGTATAAATATGTGTGAGTTAATAATATTAATACATTTACACATAAATATTATTTATTATAGTATAAACTATTTTGGCTCTAAAGTGTATAAATAAATAATATTACAACATTTTTTAAAACTTATGTATAAATATTATTTATAATTATCAAGTTTTTCATGAATATAAATTTTATTTATCATTACCATAATTAAATGTAATTGGATAACTTATAGCTTTTTCAGTATTATTTAAATATCAAATGGTTAACTTTTGATGAATTTTTATATTTTAATAAAGGGGAGATTAAAGTTATGGAATCAACGGTTAAGGTTAAAAAGGTAAAAAGTCCTTTTGAGCTAAAAATGCAGTTTTTTGGCTTACCACTGGCATTATTGATTTTCGCAATAATTTATACTATGCCAACTCCAGAAGGATTATCTTATGCAGGAAAGATGGCATTGGGAGTTTTCGTTACAGCTCTTACACTATGGGTTACTGAAAGTATACCTAACTATGCAGTATCCTTATTAGTAATAGTTGCTTTACCACTAACAGGAGCTTGGACTGAGAAACAGGCAATGGGAGTGTTGGGCTATGAGGTAATTTGGCTTACCTTTGCAGCATTTATCATAGCTTCTGGTATGGAAAAAAGTGGGCTAGCTAAGAGAATGGCACTTTATTTAATATCTAAGTTTGGAAAGAGTGTTAATAGTATACTAATACTTCTTATCATAATTAACTTCTTAATAGCATTTGTTGTACCATCAACTACAGCAAGAGCAGCTATGATGTTTCCAATAGTACTTCTAGTGGTAGAAGCATTTGAAGTCAACATTAATGATCCAAAGAATAACTTTGGAAAGTTACTTGCATTACATGGTATACAGGCTAATAACTTATCTACTGCAGCAATTGTTACTGCAACATCATCACAGATTCTTGCAATAAGCTTTATAAAGGACCTTACAGGTCATGAGGTTTCTTGGATGGAATGGTTTTTGGCATCTGCGCCGATAACAATTTTAACTCTAGTTTCAATGTTTTTTATAGGTAAGCTATTATTTAAATTACCTAAGTCAGATTCAAAAACTCTTGACCTTGGTAAGATTAAGGATGAGTATAAAAAGCTTGGAAAGATGACTATTAATGAGAAGAAGGCACTTTTAATATTTACAGTGACTCTAGTTCTTTGGGCAATGGACAGTTTACAGCTTAAACTTTTTGGATTTCAGTTAAGTCTTGTAATGGTTGCCTTACTATCATCAGCACTTTTCTTTTTGCCATATGTAGGAATTCTAAAGTGGAAAGAAGCAAAAATATCATGGAATCTACTGATATTCGCTTGTGGTGCTTACGCTGGTGGTGTAGCTCTTGATGAAACAGGGCTTGCATCTTGGGGACTAGATATTGTTTTCAATAAAATAGGTATAGAAAATATGAGCTTTGTTGTATTATTTGCGGTAATAATGTTTATAGCAAGTTTTAGTCATATTCTCTTTACTTCGAAGACTGTGAGAACGATTATACTTATTCCTACTATAATTGGTATTGCAAATGCTACAGGCTATAATCCAGTTGCTTTAGCATTACCTGCAGCATTTTGTATAGCGGATACTATTACGTTGCCACCTCATAGTAAGGTTAATTTGATTTATTATGGTACAGGATATTTTACAGTACTTGAACAAATGCTTTACGGGATTTTGGTATTATTAGCTAAATGGGCAATATTGGTTATAGCTTCAGTGACATGGTTTAAAATTATAGGAATTGCATAGGAGGGGTATGGTATGAAAAAAAAGAGATTTTTATTATTAATTGTTGCTTTTGTTTGCTTGTTTTCTACTAGAGTTTATGCAATGGATTTAGGAAAATTAGAAAAGGTAGAAGACACACTTATACCTGATGGAAAAAATGCAGTAATACTACAAAAAATAACTGCTGTAACCAATGACAAGGGCGAAGTTGCATTTTCATTATATGATGAAAGTGAAATATTAAAAGTAGAAGCTACAAAAGGTAGTATTGTAGAGACACCACAGAAGGTAGAAAATGGTGATCAAGAATATAATTTAATAGTATTTAATGAAAAGAAGTCTGAAGTTACTTTTGAAGTGACTATGAATAAAGAAGGGGTATACGAAGGAGAAGAGGCTAAATTAGGAGATACTTTTCCAGGTGGGGTGTTAGTAATAGAGCATAAAGTAGTAAATACTTCTCCTAATAATATTGAATCTTACTCTGCTGAGATAGCTGTTCCAAAGGGAAAGGAACTTCTAAATATTGTAGAGTATGATCCTGAAGAAGCTTTTAATATAATTGAAAAAGATGGATATGTATTTGGTGGGTTCGACTTTAAGGATATTGATGCAGGACAAGAGACTGAACTAGCTATCAATATTATGAAGCCTAATAAAACATATGTTATACAGGTATGGGTACTAGCTGTTATATTATCCGTGTTATTTATGATAAAGAATAAGCATTTGCTTAAGAAGGCTTAAAAAGAAAAGTGATAGAAATTAAAATTTAAATATCAGGACGGTGTAGATTATGAGAAAAAAACAAGGGTTACTTATCATATTAGATGGCTTAGGAGATCGTGTAAACCCAGAATTAAATGGGATGACTCCACTTGAGAGCGCAAAAACGCCCAATTTAGATTATATTGCTTCACAGGGCATGTGTGGAAATGTTTATCCAATAGCTCCAGGCATAAGAGTAGGTACTGATGTTGGACATCTCCATATATTTGGGTATGACAGTAATAAGGTTTACTCTGGAAGGGGACCACTTGAAGCCTATAGTGCTGGAATGAAATTGATGCCAGGAGATGTTGCTTTCAGAGGTAATTTTGGAACTATTGAGGATGATTATACTGTTATCGATAGACGTGCTGGTAGAATTCGTAAAGGAACAAAAGAACTAGCAACTGCAATTAATGGTTTAGAACTATCTGATGGTACACAAGTATTTGTTAAGGAACTAACGGAGCATAGATTAGCAATTGTTTTAAGAGGAAAGGGTTTAAGTGATAAAATATCTTGCACTGACCCAGGAACTGCAGAAGAAGGTGCTAAACTTATTATTCCAAGTCCATTAGATGGTACAAGTAGTGCAGAAAAAACAGCAAAAAATTTATGGGAATTTACAAATCGAGCTTATGAGATTTTAAAGGAGCATCCTATAAATAAACAGCGTGAAGCAGAAGGTCTAAATGTAGCTAATGTTGTAATAGCTAGAGGTGCAGGGCAAGAAAGAGACATACCATCTATTAAGGAACTCTATAATATCAAAGCTGCTTGTGTAGCCGGGGATATAACTGTTGGGGGGATAGCAGAACTTGTAGGAATGGATTACTTTTGCGATGACAGTTTCACTGGAAGTTTTGATACTAATCTAAAAGGTAAGGTTGATTTAAGCATTAACCTTCTCAAGGAAAAGAAATATGACTGGGTTGTGATGCATGTTAAAGCAACAGATTTGGCAGGGCATGATAATCTTCCCATTGAAAAAAGAGATATGATTGAAAAAGTAGATAACGCCATTGGAATGATTCTGCAGGAAATCGACTTAAATAAATGTTATATAACAGTTACAGCTGACCACAGTACACCTTGTGAGGCAAGAGATCACACTGGTGATGGAGTACCAACAATTATCGCTGGTGGAGATGTTCGTAAAGATAGTATTAATTCTGCTGGAGAATCTCAGTTTATGTCAGGGAGCCTAAATAATCTTACTGCAAACGATATTTTTATGATGCAAATGGATTTATTAGGTTTTACTGATAAAGTAGGTTCATAAGCCAGTATATAATGACCCTCTGATAAGTCAGGGGGTCATTTATTTTGTTTGTATAACCCTAAAATAAGTTTTATCCTATATTGCTTTGGAAATATATAATTTTTGTGTAAAATGTAGATATAACAGTAGATAGGAAGTGAGAAAATGAATCATAAAATACAAAGAATTAATAGCTATGAGGATGATAGGTTTGATAAAACTATTTTAAATCAACATGGTGCCTTTATTGTTGATGAAAAGTATAAATGTAGTTTTAAAATAATAAATAAAGATTCTGCTATTGTATTATTTGATAAGGAAGTTGATATATTTCAATTGATAGATGAATTTAGATTTTATTCTGAACACATTATTAATTTCTATGAGGAAAATATGGAATTAATAAAAACTTTTACACCCAATAATATATTTCACATAACTATTAAGGATATTCAGCCTTCACAGTTTTTCGTTGATATAGACAAAGTTAAAGCCATAGAGTCTTTCATAAAAAGTGAAGAAGATATTATCATTCCTCTAACAAGAATCAATGATTCTTTTGTATCTTTAGATGGACATACTAGACTTTATTATGCAGTAAGTAAGGGATATTCTAAGGTAAAAGGCTATTTAACAGAATCAGGTGATTACCTAGAGGGCTTTGTAGAAGAAGCAAGGAAAAGAAAAATATATTCGCCATATGACCTTAATTTAATATCTCATGAAGAATATAAGGTAAAGTGGGATAAGTTTTGTGATGATTTTTTTAGTGAGAGGGAATAAAAGATTGAAAGCTTTAATGCATTGTATAGTAGTTGAAAATAGAGCAACTAATTAATACAAAATAGATGTTATAATTCTATACAATATTATGTTATAAATTGTTTGTATTAACACAATTTACATGATAAAATTTATATATAACTTGAATTACAGAAAATTGTAACTTCAAATTATTTATAGTATTTAGAAGAGGTGAAACTCATTATGAGAAACAAACTAGGTAATTACTCAGTGCAGTTAATATAATCTGATAGCAGATTGTACTGAGATAATAAGATATTTGTTATCAGTTAACTGCATTACTTTTCAAATTAAATTATCATATTTAGTATATTATGAAAAGGAGTAGTTAAATGAATAGAGAAGCGTTTAAAAATTATTTAAAAAATGAGGAAAAGAAAGGTTTTCAGGGATGGGATTTCTCGTATCTTGATGGTAGATGGGATGGAGAAAATATACCATGGGATTATGAAAAAATCTTATTGTCTTATTTAAAAGCAGAATATAAGCTTTTAGATATGGGAACAGGAGGAGGAGAATTTCTACTTACTTTGGACCATCCGTTTTGTAATACAGCTGTAACAGAGTCATATGAACCTAATGTTGTAATTTGTAAAGAAAGATTAGAACCTGTTGGGATAACGGTTAAGCAGGTTTTTGATGATTCAAGATTGCCCTTTGAAGATGATTCTTTCGATATAATAATTAATAGACATGAATCCTATGATATTGGTGAGATTAATCGAATATTAAAGGCTGGAGGGTATTTTATTACTCAACAAGTAGGTGGAAAAAATGATGTAGATTTATCTGAAAAGATAATAGATAATTTTGAGTCGTTGTATACTACTCATGACTTAAAACATAACATTGAGGGTTTTGAAAATAACGGATTTGAAATTCTTAAGTCAGAAGAAGCTTTTACTCCTATACGTTTTTATGATACAGGAGCTTTGGTATACTTTGCAAGGATAATAGAATGGGAGTTTCCTAGTTTTTCCGTTGATACTTGTTTTGAAAACTTATGTAAAATAGAGAGAGAACTCAATGAAATTGGATATATAGAAGGAACAGAGCATAGATTTCTTATTGTTGCTAAGAAGTTATCAACATCTAATGAGACAGGAAATTTTAGATTTAATTATTAGAATAAGATGCAGTTATAGATTTTGAACTTGGGTGTCATAGGATAAATTGTACCATAAATAAATGCTAAATTTACGAAAGTCTAGTAATAAATGATGTAAAAATGTAACTCCAATCTTTTAATAGGTTGGAGTTTTTTGTGATATAATATAAAAAATTATATAAGGGAGAATGTGTTATGAGTAAACATAATATCTATACAATGAGCGTAGCAAAAATCTATCCTCTTTTGGTTACAAAGGCGGAGAAAAAGGGTCGTACTAAAGCAGAAGTGGATGAAATCATCCGTTGGCTCACAGGATATGGCCAGGAAGAGTTAGAAGCTCAATTGGAAAAACAGATAGCCTATGAGACCTTCTTTATGGAATCCCCTAAGCTGAACCCAGCAAGGGTTTTAATTAAAGGTGTGGTTTGTGGTGTACGAGTGGAAAATATCGAAGAACCAATTATGAAGGAAATTCGCTATTTGGATAAGCTCATCGATGAGTTAGCAAAAGGAAAATCCATGGATAAGATTTTGAGAAAATAATGATTAAAGTGAAAACAAAAAATACTAATGATATTTTGTAGAATGTGATGGATGAGATTGCATCATTATTTACGTGGGGGGAAGAATACCACAAGTAACATAAATATATAAATATAAAGGCTCACATACAGTGATGTAAGCCTTTTACCCTATTATTTCTTTTCAGATGTTTCTTCTTTTTTAGGGTCTTTATCAAAATATTCATCTAATTTCTTTTTCATGTTATCTGGAACCTTTTTCTCTATTGGGAAGGCTACTGAATTTATAACTGATTCACTGAATTCTTTAGTTATAATAGTAGTCAATTCTAAGGCTTCAGCACTTAAATATTCCATAACATCGTTTCTTGTGTGGATGAAAGCTCCACCCTGTGGTGCAAAACGACAGAAGGTAAGAGATGGGATTCCCTCATCAGCAAAGGCTGTAGAATCACTTGAGTATATGTCTTGTTCCACTTTAAGTGGGAAACCTTTAATCTTAGCCATTTGATCAATATAATCAACTAAACTTTGCTCTGCAGTAACTAGAGCCATTTCTTTTCCAAGAATAGAGCCAGCCACGTCTACGTTAATCATTAGAAGGTGTTTCTTAAGCTCTTCCTCATGGTCTTTTAAGTAAGCTTTACTTCCAAGAAGTCCAACTTCTTCAGAGCCATACCACATAAATTTTACAGTTCTCATTGGTGGATTTTCTTTAAAGTGTCTTAGAAGTTCCATTATAATAACTGAACCAGCTCCGTTGTCATATACTCCAGTACTGTAAGGAACACTGTCATAATGAGCACCGAAGGAGATTATCTCCTCAGGGTATTTAGTACCTTCTAAAGTTACCACCACATTTTGAGAAGTTAGCTCTACATCTTCCATGATTAGCTCTACATGGATTTTAGAAGCTTTGTTCTTAATCATATGGAAGCAGTCTTTCATACGCATGTTAATTGTAGGTATTCTTCCATGCTGTGTATTCTTTTCACGGATTCTAGCTATAGAAATATCAGTTTTATCTTCTTCATCCATGGCAGTACCAGACATAGTTATATATCCAGCAATACCAGCATCCATAAGTTTCTTATAAAGTTTAGAATTTGGACGAGTATTTATTAGTACAAACTTTCCTTTAAGATCAACTAAATTTACATCCAAGCCGTCTTCAATGTATACAAAATCTGCAGTTATTCCACCCTCAGATGTACCGATTGAGCAGTTATATGGTGCAATCTCATATTCTTTTTCAAAGGGCTCTACAACCTTTAGTGTAGCTTTTTTAATTACAGAGCTAGGAGCTTTGAAAGACTCTAAGTGTCCTTCACAGCCAATTGAGGATATTTCCTCTAATAAAATGTTAGCAGCTTTTAATTCTTCCTCTGAGCCACTGGTTCTTACAAAACCGATTTTTTTTAGTAGTTCAAATTCTCTTTCAGCATTGATCTTCATTATATTTCCCCCCATTATTTGTCCATCTAAATATATTATACTAGAGTTGTATGAAAATTGAAAATATAAATGCAGATATATAGTTGAAGAGGGGAAAGCCTAACCTATTGAACCTAATGTGATTAGAAACACCTGCTAAATCCATGATAAATTGAAATAAACCTTTATTTTCTTATATAAGTTTGATATAATATGAGGTTATGTTAGTAGAATTACATATATTTAAATACACTTGTTAGTATAGAATGCTATAGCGTATGATAAATGAAGAACATTACTAAAGTAGGGGGCAACTTAGTATGATTAAAATTTTTTCTTCGTTAAAAGGCTTAGGACTTAATTATGAAGACGATATAGAGTTATATACAAAAAAAGAAGATAAATACGATGAAGAAACAAAGGATAAAAAATCAACAAAAATTGATATTAATACATTACTTTATGATAAGAAGGTTACTTGTCCAGTTTGTTTAAAAGCTTTTACATGTAGAGTTGTAAAAGCGTATGTTCCTAAAGTAAAATCAAAAGATACAGATGCTTTTATAAGATATGAGGGGGTAAATCCATACTTTTATGAAGTATTGGTATGTCCAACATGTGGATATGCAGCATTAAAAAGTGATTTTCAGAAAATACAATCCTATAAACGTGAAGTTATACTTGTAAAGATAGGCAATCAATGGCAAGGTAAAGAATATCCTCAAGTTTATAATGAAGAAATCGCAATTGAACGTTATAAACTTGCATTACTAAATGCAGTGCTAGGAGAATTTAAAGATAGTACAAAGGCAATGCTTTGCTTGAAAATTGCATGGATGTATAGACTTCTAGAAAATAAAGAAGATGAGAAGGCATTTTTAGAAAGAGCACTTCAAGGATTTGTTATTGCTTATGAAAATGAACGAACTCCAATATACGGATTAAATATTTATTCTTTACAATATATTATAGGTGAGTTATATAGAAGAATAGGGGATTATACAAATGCTAAACTATGGTTAGGAAGAGTAATCGTAAGCAAGACGGATCAAAAAATAAAAGATAAAGCTAGAGACATGAGAGATTTAGCAAAAGATTTAGAGATAAAAGCAAATGAAGCTACTTGTGAATAGAGATATATGATTGTATATTAATGAGGTATTTAAAAGACTTGTGGTCATCTACTATTAAGTATATAAATTTTAGCTAAGATTATAATAAAGCCTATAGTTTATTTTATTAAAGAAAACTATAGGCTTTATTATATTATATATTAACCAATACCACCGTATATTAATCCTAAAATTATTACAATAATAGTTGTTGGCACAAAAACATATTTTCCAAAATTCATAAACCATATACCAATTTTACATTTTGAACCTAAATTTAACTGAGCTAGAGTCTCATCTCTATCAAGTATGTAGAAGAATATAACAGCAGTAATTAATGCCCCCAATGGAGATAGAACTATGGTAATAAAGTTTGTGAAGTTGTTAAATAAAGAACTACTTAAACTTAATGGTATAGCTAGTATAAAAGCCGATATAGCTGTAATATAAGTGGTTTTCTTTCTACTCCACTTAGTTAAATTCATAATTGCTTCTACAGGTCCCTCTAACATAGCTATGGAAGATGAAATAGAAGCAAAAATAATACTTAAGAAAAATAAAGAACTTAGTACTTGTCCTAATTTCATAGTCTTGAATATACTTGGTACAGTTACAAATAGTAAAGCAGGTCCAGAGGTAGGGTTTAGATCTAAAGCAAATACTGCAGGCATTATTACAAAGGCAGCAAGTATAGCTGCAAGAGTATCAAACAATGCTGTAGATATAGCACAATTAGGTATATCAAAATTTTCGTCTGTATAGCTACCACACATAACCATACAACATCCTGTTAAGGATACAGTGAAAAAGGCTTGTCCTAGAGCCATAACCCAAGTACTTGGATTTAAAAGGTAGGACCAATCAGGAGTAAGGAGATACTTCACACCCTCTATCGAATTGGGTAGGCTTAATGATTTGGCAATTAGAAGTATAAATATAATAAATAACAAAGGTATAATGATTTTATTTATTTTTTCTATACCCTTAGAAATTCCAAAACTAACTATTACTAAAGTTATAAGAACAGCTAAACCATGCCAAAATACTGTAATATTACTATTTATAAAAGTAGTGAAGTAAGACTCTATATTTATAGTTAATATCTCACCAGTTAAACTTATGAAAAAGTATTTTAATACCCAACCAATAACAACTGTATAGAACATAAATATACCAGTTAGTCCTAAGGTTGGAATTATAGATATAATAGAGCCATGTTTAATATTTCTTTCTTTGAATATCTTTTGAAGAGCACCCATTGACCCTGTTCTAAACTGCCTACCAAAGGAAAACTCAGCAATTAACCCAACTGTTCCTAGTAGTACTACGAAAATAAAATATGGGATTAGGAATGCAGCACCACCATTCTCACCTAATCTATAAGGGAACATCCATATGTTTCCTAACCCAACGGCAGCACCAACACATGAAAGAATGAAACCAAAGTTACTAGAGAATTTTTCTCTTTTTTTAGTATTTTGCAATTTTAATTACCTCCTAGAAATATGATATAAAATATTTATAATAATAAAAAAGCCTCATAGATTACACTATGAGACCCTTAACCTAGGATATAAAAAGGCCTCATAGTTTATCTATGAGGCTAAATTTATTGCAACATAAACTCTTTAGCTATCATAGATACAAAACACTCCATTGGTGTGGTTTGTATCTATGATAATTGATATATAGACACAAACCTATCTAAAAAAGCTAAAGAAAAAGTTATTATTTAATTTTGAAATTGATAGGTTCGTTTTTAAATTCATAATCTTATCTCCTAATACGATATTTTATGTTATGTATCATATCATTGAAAAATATAGAAGTCAATAGATAGATACAGAATATATATTACTATAGTTATACCTATGAATAAAATATAGAAGAGTAGAGTTAAAAATGATATAATAAATTATATGGAAATATAGTAATTATTTACAAAAATGTTATAACAATTTTATTATAGAGTGGGAAGCAGGATTATAGTCAATATGAGAAATTAAAGGAGAAGATTAAAATAATGAATACTAGAATTGAAAACAGATTAGATATATTTGCAGATTATACAATGCAATTAGGTAAAGTACTGAAATGGGATTATAAACTGTCACATATGTTATGCTCAATGCTATATACTAATGAGGAACGTATATTAGATGCAAATCGTATAAAAGAAATGAGAGAATACATTAAGAAGAATACAGGAATATTTTCTAGCTTTAAAGGGACTACTCTCCCAATAATAGCAACAATGCTATCTTTAGATGAAAATCCAGAGAGCTTATTTACGAAAACTCAAATGTTATATAATAAAATGAAACAACAGAATTTTCGGGGGTCCGAGTATCTTACCATTGCGGCAATGCAGGTTGCTAAAATAAAAACTGAATCTGAATACAATAGAATTATTAATCGTATGAAGGAGTTTTATGATAGATTACGTAAAATACATCCATTTTTAACAAGTACAGATGATTATATTTATGTTGCAATGGTGGCAATGACAGATATTGATTTGGAATTGGCAATCAGACGTGTAGTAACAATAGAAGATAGATTAAGGCCAACTCTTGGTGGAGGAAATGATATGCAGGCCTTGGCACTTGTGTTACTTCTTGCAGATAATGACGATGATGAATTATGTAATAAGGTTTTACAGTTATATAAATGCTTAAAGGATAAAAAGTATAAATTACGTTATAACGGAACAATGTCAACCCTTGGAGTTCTTGCCATGACTTCTAATGATATGAACCTTATAGCAGAAGAATTAGTGAATGGTGCAGAATACTTAAAAGATAAAAAAGGGTTTGGAGCATTTTCCATTAGTAAAGTGCAACGTGCTATGTTTTCTGCAAATTTTGTAGCACTTCAATATGTTGGTGACATGAAGAATAATCTATTAGAAGGAACCATATCTAATAATATTACTAATATTATTATTGCACAACAGATGGCAACCGTTGCAGCAACTATGGCAGCAACCTCAGCAGCGGCTAGTTCAGCAAACTAGAAATATAAAAAGCCTATACACATAAAAGTCCGTTTAAGTAAATAATTAACTTTAACAGACTTTTTTATTTAAAAAATTTTTTTAGTATGTAATTTATATTTTACTACGCTTACATTTATAATTGGTTAAATGATATACAACAACTGAAACCACAATGATTCCAACAGCAATCCCTAAGGAGGTTTTAAGTGTATTAAGAGCGTAAAGATCAAATTTTGTTTTATTTCCCATTACAGCATAACTCATAGAATAGTATAAGCTACCACCGGGTACAAGAGGTACGATAGAGGGTAATAAAAATACAGTTGTAGGTGCTTTATGAATTCTAGCTAAGAGTTCAGAGTATGCTGTACCAAGAATGGAAGCTATCATATTAGATATAAAAATATCATTCCAATAATAAAAAGAAAGTAAATAGATACACCAAGTAATAATACCTCCAATAGATGCATAGAGTATTCTTTCCTTTTTTATATTAAATAATAAGGCAAATCCTAGGCTACCTATGTAAGCAGTAATGATTTGAATTAAATACTTCATTATTGCAATATACCTCCTAATATAATCAATGAAATAGCAAAACCACAGGCAATAGCTATGGCAATTAATATGGATTCAGTTAATCGTAATAGACCAGCTATAATATCGCCACAAAGCATATCACGAACGGAATTTATTAATGGAATTCCGGGAATAAGAAGCATAATATCTCCTATAATAATTTTATCAACATTAGCTCCGATTCCTATTTTAGTAAATAAAATTGCCGCTAGTCCAGTAATAATTGAGCAAACAAAAGTATATATTAATTGATTAATGCTTTCTCTTTTGATAAAAGTATCAATAAAGAATATAAGGATACCAATGATTGCAGCTGCAGCAGCATCTATGAGATTACCACCAAAAAAGATAGAAAATCCACTGGAAGCTAGTATGTATCCTAGGCAGGAACTCCACTTAATGTTGGGTTCACTTACTGATAGTTCTTGTATTTTTTCCTTTATTTCATTGAAAGAAGGTTTAGTTTGACATATATATCTAGATAAGGAGTTAAGCTTCTCAAGTTGACTAAGGTCTGTTCCATAGGAGTAAATCCTTCGTGTTTGTGTTAGAGTTTCTTCATCACTAGTTTTTATAGTAGCTATAATTAATGATCTTATTGAGAAAACATCTATACGGTCAATTTCATAAACCTTACAAATACGAATAATTGTATCTTCAACACGATTAGTTTCACCACCAACTCGTAGCATATGTTCACCAATATCTAAGGAAAGGCTTAGTATTTTGGACGCTTCAATTGTGATTTCATTCTCCTTCATAAATGTCTCCTTTAAGTTAGTTTATATTCCCATATTTATAATATTAGAATATAAAGATTATTACAATGAGATAATTCTAATAAGTTCGATTTATGTATTTTAAATACAAATAGATGTTAGTCAGAAATAAAATGTTAAAGAGAAAAATCAAAACACCTGAATAGTATTTTAACTAATCAGGTGTTTCTTTATATTGATTTATGAATTACCACAAGGGTGAAAGTTCCTTAAGTTACTACCAGAATAATCCACGTCTACAGCAGTTGCTTCCAAAGCCACCAAGACCACCACAACCCAATAATACCAACCATATTAACCATTGGTTATTACCACAATCACAACCAAAATTAGAACTACAATTATGGTTTGTAAATCCTGTACAACAGGAGGTTGGACATCTGTCACAACATGGCTGTATATTACAACAACAGCAGCAATCACATTTGCAATTAGAATGACGTCTTCTATGACTACTCATATATATTACCTCACTTTTTATATTTACTCCTAAGATTATGTTTTGGGAGTATGTAATATAAAAGGAATTTGAAATACACTAAAATAAATATATATGATTTATAAAGATGTATCTCACTATTATGATATGAAGATATTGAATTTAAGTTACAGGGTAATGATGATTAAAGTTGATATGTGTAAATGATTAAGTTAAAGAGCGAGTTTTTATATATAGAGCGTTTTTTAATTAAAATAGATGAAAATATGTTATTTCTATATTTTCATCTATTTGATTTATTTAATGAATACCGCCCATCAGTAGTTATGATTTTATTGAACTCATTTTAACCACCAAGGGTAACATCTTGTTCATTGTACCAGTCTAAAGCATTGTAGAAGTCTGTAGAAGTAAAATCTGGCCAATAGGTGTCTATTACGTAAAAATCAGAATAAACAGACTGAATTGGTAAGAAACCACTAAGTCTTCTTCTACCTCCCCATCTTATTATTAGATCAATTCTAGAAATATCCTCTGAATGTATGTAGGGTAGAATATGTTTATTAGAGGATTTGGATTCTTTTAATAGATTTAAGTCCCACTCCCATCCATAATGGATTAGAAAGTTTACCTTAATACCACCATTACCAAATTTTTTTCTAGTTGTAAAGGGAATTAAAGCCTTAGGAAAAGCACTTGATTCAGTATTTCCAATAACCAAGATTTCACAATCCTCCTTTGTTAAAAGCATGACAGAATCAATGCAAGCTTGTATAAAAGCAAGCTTTTGCTCAGAGGGACGTTTGGTATTGTCTATAGTAAAACCGTAGAATGTTAACTCTTTTATATTTTCTTTTT
Organism: Clostridium sulfidigenes; assembly: GCF_000732635.1. Taxonomy (GTDB): domain Bacteria; phylum Bacillota; class Clostridia; order Clostridiales; family Clostridiaceae; genus Clostridium_J; species Clostridium_J sulfidigenes. The sequence goes on from NZ_JPMD01000038.1 coordinate 31,986, forward strand.
GGCAAAGTTTAAATACTTCAAGACCAGGATTTATGCCATGTTCATATCCTTTATCTTTGGTTAGATTATTAAGTAAAGCCCAGCGTCTGTTGCCGTCAGGAATTATTCCAATATGATTTGGTATTCTCATATGATCTCAATTAACCTCCGTAAAAATTAAAATTATAATACTATGTTTTCCATAAAAATATAAAATAAACATAGATAAAAAATACTATTTTGTAAGAAGGTTGTAAGAAGTTAATGATAATATACAATATATAGGGAATAATTATTATTGAGTGATTAAAGATGAGTATGTTAAGAGCAGGTAATTTAAGTAAATTAATTATCCAATAAGATAAATTGACATTTTTAATGATTCAACATAAAATAGTTTGCGGAGGAAATGGAGTGTTCTAATGCGAACTATTTTTTATTTATTCTATAGGAGGTTAATTATTGAATATTTTTACAAATGAATAGTAGATTATATTGAAGATAACAATATAATAGAAAAATTACAAAGGATAAAGGTGATTCAATGGGCATATTAAATAGCATTATAGGTATTATATTTATTTTTATAGTAGCATTCTTACTGTCAAATAATAAAAAGAAAATAAACTGGAGAACTATTATTATAGGATTTTTAATTCAATTGGGTTTTGCAGTTATAGTTTTAAAGTCAACTGTTGGGAAGAAAGTCTTACAGAAGATAGCCACAATGGCAACTTCAATTATCGGGTATGCAAATGAAGGAATAAATTTTTTGTTTGGAGCAGCTATACCTACTAATGGAGGAATGGTTTTTGCTTTTCAGGTATTAACTGTTATTATATTTATTTCATCTTTAGTTTCTGTATTATACTACTTTGGGATAATGCAATTTGTTGTAAAGATAATAGGTGGGGCTTTAGCAAAACTCTTAGGAACGTCTAAACTTGAAACTTTATCAGCAGCTGCAAATATTTTTTTATCGCAAACAGAGTCACCTCTTTTAATAAAACCATATATCAATAAACTGTCTACATCAGAATTATTTACCGTAATGGTTGGAGGTGTAGCTTCAGTTTCAGGTTCTGTTTTAGTCGGGTATTCACTTATGGGGATTCCACTAGAATATCTTATCTCAGCAAGCTTTATGGCTGCTCCAGCAGGACTGATAATGGCGAAAATGATATTTCCGGAAAGTGATGCAAAAGCCTTAGAAGATAAAATTGAATTAGGAAAAGATGATTCAGTTAACGTGGTAGATGCAGCAGCGAAGGGAGCATCAGAAGGGTTAGGTTTAGCGATAAACATAGGTGCCATGTTACTTGCATTTATTTCTCTTATAGCTTTAGTAAATGGAATAATAGGATTTATTGGTGGACTTATTGGAATAGATGGGTTAAGCTTAGAAATGATATTTGGATACATATTCTCACCAGTGGTTGCAATTATAGGAGTTCCTTGGAATGAGGCTTTAACGGCTGGAGCTCTTCTAGGACAAAAGATAATTTTAAATGAATTTGTTGCCTTTAGTAAACTAGGACCTATAATAGGTGACCTTTCACAAAAAACTGCAGCTATAATGACTTTTTCACTATGTGGTTTTGCAAACATATCTTCCATTGCTATTTTAATCGGTGGAATTGGAGGAATGGCACCAAAGAGAAAGCATGAAGTTGCAAAATTAGGATTAAAAACTGTGGTTGCAGGCACTTTAGCAAACCTTTTAAGTGCAACTATTGCAGGACTTTTAATAGGATTATAAGATTATTAGTCATGTTGTAAGTATCACAGAAAAGTTGATGCTGTTATCTCATTTTAAGATAATTATATTTTCTTAAAATGAGATATATTTTTATTAGATATTAAAATAGATGTTAAAAACTTCATAATAAAAATATTATTATAATAAATAAAACCTATTTAAGTATGAAATAATATAATTAGAGGGTTTACTATTATTAAATTTTAAAACATAAGATTTCATTATGTAATTATATAAAAATATTTTTAAAATGACTTGACATTTAATATATAAACATGTAAATTAGTATTAACAAATTAAATTGAACAAAATTTAATTTAGATAAATAATATTTTGGTAAATTGATTTTAGGAGGAATAAAAGATGGCAAAGATAGTTAATTCAGCTGAATTTAATAATGAAATAAAAGATGGTGTTGTAGTAGTAGACTTTTTCGCAACATGGTGTGGACCTTGTAAAATGTTGGCTCCAATATTTGAAGAATTATCAACTGAAATGGAAGGCAAGGTTAAATTTATAAAAGTTGACGTGGATCAATGCCCAGACATATCAATGCAATATAGTGTAGCATCCATTCCTACAATAATAGTATTTAAAGATGGAAAAAATGTAAATACTACAGTAGGGTTTGTACCAAAAGAGAGAATAAAAGAAATTGTAGAAGCTTATATATAATAAAAATATAGGAGGTTACTCCTATATTTTTAATCTGTAAATTTGGAGGATAAAGCTATGAGTGAAAGATATGATATTGCAATAGTTGGTAGTGGGCCAGCAGGAATATCAGCCGCTTTAAATGCAAAAATAAGAAATAAGAGTTTTATCATATTTGGTAATGATGAACTTTCAAATAAATTAGTAAAAGCTAATGAAATTAATAATTATTTAGGTTTCCATGGTAAAAGTGGTAAAGAGATACAACAAGCCTTTATCAATCACTTAAGAGCTATGGATATAAAAATAACAGAAGAAAAAATAAATAATATATATGCTATGGGAGATTACTTTGCTTTAATGGTAAATGATAAAACCTATGAAGCGACATCAGTAATATTAGCTACAGGAATTCAATATGGTAAGCTATTCCCTGGTGAAGAAAAACTTCTAGGTAAGGGTGTTGGATATTGCGCTACCTGTGATGCACCACTTTATAGAAACAAAGTAGTTACAATAATAGCCTATAGTAAAAAAGAAGAGGAAGAGGCAAACTTTATTGCTACTTTAGCATCAAAGGTATATTATGTTCCTATGTATAAAGAGTTTGTAAATGTTCATTCATCTATAGAAGTAGTAAATGATACACCAGTAGAAATAATTGGTGAAGATAAAGTGGAAAAGCTAGTTTTAAAGAATAAAGAAATTACTACTGATGGTTTATTTATACTAAGAGATAGCATATCACCAGGTCAATTAGTTCCGGGATTAAAAATCGTAGACAATCATGTAGAGGTTGATAGGCTAATGCAAACGAACTTAAAAGGTTGTTTCGCAGCAGGAGATATAGTAGGAAGACCTTATCAATATATAAAGTCTGCAGGAGAAGGAAATGTGGCTGCATTATCAGCGGTTTCCTATGTAGATTCAAAGGAAAAGTAAAATAAGAGATATTTGTATGAATTATTTATAATGTTATTCAAATTATTTGTTGTATTGACATATAAATTTTAAAATTGTAAAATAATCTCAAACAATATGGTTTATTAAGAATTAATTTTAATAAGTCATTCTGTGAAATGGAGAATTTATATGAAGAATTGTGAATGTATTAAACTAGAAAATCAAATATGTTTTTCTCTATATGCAGCATCTAGAGAGGTAATAAAGTTGTATAAATCCATTCTTGATAAGCATAATCTTACTTATACACAATACTTAGCTATGTTAGTGTTATGGGAAGAAGAAAAGATGACAGTTAAGGACATTGGTAAAAGACTACACTTAGACTCAGGTACTTTAACTCCATTATTAAAAAAATTAGAATCTATGGGGCTAATTACAAGACATAGAGACGTAAATGATGATAGAGTAGTCATAATAGAGTTAACAGAAGCTGGCTTAAAACTAAAAAGTGAGATTTTAGATGTGCCAGGAGAAGTATTTTGCAAATTGAATATATCTAATGATGAAGCAAAGGAGCTTAAACGTAATTTAGATAATTTATTACAAAGTTTAGAATAGTGCAGCAAAAGTTTAATAACTATAGTAAATATTCATACAAAGTTAGTTATAGGAAAAATTATGGATAAAAACCTCTTTAGATTTTAACTAAAGAGGTTTTTTCATGGATTAAGCTTGAACTTTAATAGAGTTTATAGTAGTTCTAACTCTACTACTGTATCTTTTTCATCAGGAAGAATTGCACCAGGTAAGAGTATAAAGGCATCAGCTTCAAATTCTTCTGCCATCCATGGAAACTCTACTTTAATTTCAGAACAGTCTTTAAGCAATCTAGCTTTTTTAATCTTTCCCCTTAGATTGTTCAGATTAGTGTGACCGATTCCTCTATCATAAATATGAGCATAAAGTAGATTCCCATTTTGGGTATATCTTCCCCATTCTGGTTTTGGTAGGTAGCTACCTTTACAACCATAGATGCTATCTCCATTGTCATCAAGCCATTCCCCAACCTCTTCCAGAATAGCTACGGATTCTTTGGGAATTTCACCCTTTGCATTAGGTCCTACATTTAAAATCATATTACCATTTTTGCTAACACATTCAACTAAGCTCCTAACCACTTGCTTTGAGGATTTATAATCTTTGTCCATAGAAGCATAGCCCCAATTATTATTGAGAGTAATACAAGCTTCCCAAGGTACAGGATTTCTATTTTCATTTAGTACGCCCTTTGGAGGAATAATTTGTTCTGGTGAGTCAAAGTCACCGGTATAGGGAGAAAGGTTAGCTTTTTTAATACTTTTTTTATCATCTAATCTGTTATCAATAATTATATCAGGTTGATATTTCCTTATCATATCTACTAGTTCAGTAGCTTTCCACTTTTCACCGGTCATATTATCATAAGAAAAGTCAAACCACATTATATCAATTTTACCGTAGCCAGTAACTAATTCCTTAACTTGATTATGAAAATACTTAACATAATTATCGAAGTTATGAATTTTATTTTTAAAGGCTGTGTTATTTCTCATTGGATGGTGCCTATCACCATAGGCTGGATAGTCTTCATGATGCCAATCAAGAAGTGAGTAATAAAGACCAATTTTAATGTCTTCTGTTCTGAAAGCATCTATGTATTCTTTAATTAAATCTCTTCCAGCTTTTGTATTAGTAGATTTATAGTCAGTATAAGCACTATCAAATAAGCAAAACCCATCGTGATGTTTAGCAGTCATAACTGCATATTTCATACCGGCTTTCTTTGCAAGTTTGGCCCATTGTCTAGGGTTATATTTGGTTGGATTAAATTCAGCAAAGTATGGTTTATACTCTTCAACAGTCATCTGTCGGTTAGTCATAATCCATTCACCTGCAGCAGGTATACTATATAATCCCCAGTGTATAAACATTCCAAATCTAGCTTCTTGGAACCATTTAGTTCTTTCTTCACGTTGAAGATAAATTTTGCTTTCATTTTCAATATCTATCATGATTTCACCAATCCTTTCTATTTTAATTATATATTAATATTTTTTAAATTTGTAAAAGATTCACTTTTGTTTTTAAGAAAATTCATTGAATAAAACTATATATAAACTTACAATAGATGTAGTAGTTTATTTATTGAGTAGAATAGATAAGCTTATATTTAAACTGTGAAATACCCAGTAAGAAAATACATTTTATAAGGAGGATAGCAATGAAAAATAATTTAAAGAAACTAAGCTTAATTATTGGAACTATAATTATAGGTATAGCTTTATTTACAGGTTGCTCTAAGAAAGATGAAATAAAGGATGCCTTTAACATTTATAAAAATGCTTGGATTAAGCAAGATTTTAAAAGTATGTATAATATGCTTTCAGTGGAATCAAAAGCATATATAAACGAGGAAGAATTTTTAGAAAGATACACTAATATATATAGCGCTATTGTAGCTAGTAATATGGATATTCAAATAGTAGGAGAAAAGGAAAGAGATAAAAAGTCATTGGAGATACCATTTACTATGACCATGGATACAGTGGCAGGAAAGGTAGATATCAAAGATTATAAAGCAACTTTAGTTAAAGAAGAGGACGGGTATAAGGTAAAGTGGAATGAGAGTTTAATATTCCCTCAAATGGAAAAACCAGATGATAAGGTGAGGGTAGAAGATTATTATTCTAAACGTGGAAGTATATTAGATAGAAATGGGAACTTTTTAGCCCAAGATGATATAGTAAAGTCTGTAGGGATTCATCCAAGTAAATTTGAAAATAAAAAGTCAGAAAAAATAACAGCTATGGCAAATATATTAGACATAAGTGAGTCATATATAGAAGAACAGCTAGCAGCTAATACTAACCCAGATTATTTTGTACCAATAGTATCTGTACTTCAATCTGATTCTGAAAAGTTAAATAAGCTTTCCACCATTGAAGGCGTTCAAATAAACAATAAAAACTCCAGAGTTTACACCGGAGGAGAAGCTTTTGGAAATCTAATAGGATATGTGGGAGCCATTACAGCAGAAGAAATAGAAAATAATAAAGATAAGGGTTATTCACAAATAAGTCTCCTTGGAAAAGCTGGTCTTGAGAAGGTTTATGAAGATATATTAAGGGGCCAAGATGGTGGAGAAATATACATTGAAAAGGGAGAAGAAAAAATAACTTTAGCTAAAACAGAAGCAAAGAATGGTCAGGATATAAAACTATCAATAGACCCAGAGCTTCAAAGTAAGATATATAGTGAAATGAAAGGTGAGAAGGGAGCATCTACTGCGGTAGACCCTAAAACTGGAGAAGTTTTAGCTATGGTAAGTTCACCTTCCTATGATCCAAATATATTTGTAACATATAAAACAAAATTCTTAAGTGAACAGTGGAAAAAGCTTGATGGTCAGCAGTTTGACAATAGGTTTAATAATGTATACGCACCAGGCTCTACAATGAAGCTAGTTACAGCGGCTATAGGATTGGATGTAGGCGCACTTAATCCAGGAGAAACTATGGATATTAAGGGATTAGATTGGCAAAATAATTCATCATGGGGTGGATATAAGGTTACGAGAGTAAAAGATCCTGGTAAGGCTATAAACTTAAAAGAAGCTACAAAATACTCAGATAATATTTATTTTGCAAGAGTAGCATTGAATATAGGAGCAGATGCCTTTATAAATGGAGCTAAAAACTTTGGTATTGGAGAAGAGATAAGTTTTGATTTCCCAATGGAGACTTCTCAAATTAGTAATGATAATACTTTAAGTAAAGAAATACTTCTTGCTGACACAGGATATGGTCAAGGTGAGGTGCTTATGTCACCATTAGATATTGCATTATCATATAGTGCATTAGGAAACAATGGAGATATAATGCAGCCAAGACTTAACATTGGAAAAAATCCAGAAGCAAAAGTTTGGAAAAATGCTATAAAGGCAGAAAAAGTACCTGCTTTAGTAGATGCTTTCTCAGCTGTAATAAATGATGCAGATGGAACAGCTACCACTGCAAAAGTAAATGGATTTAATATAGCTGGTAAAACTGGAACTTCAGAGATAAAGAAAGACCAAAAAGATGAATCGGGTAAAGAAAATGGATGGTTTGTAGCTGTAAACACAGATGATTCTAAAGTTGCCATATCTATGATAATAGAAGATGTAAAGGATAGAGGCGGCAGTGGAATACCAACAGCTATGGTTAAAAATGTTATGGAGTTTTATTTGAAAAAATAGATATTTATTATAGTTAAAGAGGGTGTCTAAAATGCTAAATATTGAAATTATTTCAGGCTCAAAGGAACTATTAGAATATGTAGGTCCACTGTGGGATAAGCTTAATAATCATCATAAAAATAAATCTATAAATTTTAAAGAAAAATATGAGAAGCTCTCATTTAAGGAAAGAAGTAATGGATTCCTTATTTACAAGAAGGACAATATAAATATTAATCTAGTTAAGGACAAAGATAAAAAAATATATGTGGGATATTGTGTTTCTACAATAAATAGTGGTCTTGTAGGAGAAGTTAGTTCTTTATATATAGAGCCTGAATATAGGAAGTATGGCATTGGTGATGAACTTATTAAAAGAGCCATTAAATGGCTAGATGATAACAAGGTTAATAAAAAAATAATTGGAGTAGCTGTAGGAAATGAGGATGTACTTAAGTTTTATGAGAGGCTTGGATTCCGGAGTAGAACTATTATTTTAGAGCAGTGTTAACAATGGGAGGCAGTAATATGTCTCCTATTTTCTTATAAGGTTATAATTTAATTTTATTTAATATATGAGGTGAAAACGAAGTGAAATTTAGTATAGGTGAAATGGCTAAACTACATAATATAAACATACAAACTCTAAGGTACTACCATAATATTGGATTATTAGTTCCTGTAGAAGTAGATTCTAAGTCCGGTTATCGATATTATGATAGTACTTCTAGTCAGAGATTGTGGAAAATAAAAGCATTACAGTCTACGGGATTATCTCTTAGTGAAATTATGAAGGTTTTAAGTGGAGATATATGTGAAACAGAAAAATTGTTTAATAATTTAAAAAATGTAATTGATGAAAACATAGAGAACTTAAAAAAAGTTTCTTGTTATGTAGAAGAGCAATTAAAAAATATAAATGATTTAAGGGAAGGAAATTATTCTACAGAGCCGAGAATTATGGTATTAGAAAGAAGGGAAGGATATTTAATAGACGTAAATGAAAATAGCACTATAGATAATGTAATAAGGTCTTTGGTAAGTTTTGATAGAAATTGTAGTATTAGTGTAGAAGTTATGTTTAAGCCGTCAAGGTTAATAAATATTAATGATAAAGGAGAAACTCATCTTAAAAGTTATCTGGCTCTTAGCAAAGAAGAAAAGCTAAATGATTCTAAGAATAAATACACATTAAAAGAAGGGGTTTATGGAGTCATTGACCATATAGGTAGTCGAGACAGTTTAAAAGAAAGTTATCATAGCTTATTAAAATATATAAAATCTTCTAAAATGGAATTACAAGGAATCGGTATAGAAGAATTGATTATAGGGCCAAACATATCTGATAATAATGAAAAATGGGTGAGACAGATTCAGCTATTATTGAAATAATAATTATCGTGAAATATTTAAAGGATATAATTGGTGATTTATTGATTAATTATATCCTTTAATTTTAATATTTATTTGTCACCAGTAGGAAAGTCCTCTCCCATAATCCATGTAAATCCATATGCCTTAAGAGCTTCTATAAAATTCTTATTTCCTATACAAGACCAATTTGCTTTATAGTGAAGACCAAAATATCTTTGGGCCATATTAATATAACCTTGCTGTTCTATAGATGTAATAATCTTATTACTGTAATCTTCTCCGCCTATATCTAAAGTCACTTCTTTCATTGATGCCATATTAGTTGGACTAAGGGGAAATTTTTTAGAATTGTACTTTTCATTTTGTAGCTTTACTAAAGTGTCTATAGTTAAGTCTTTATAGCTTTCCTCATGAACTATGGCTTCTATGCCTAACTTTGGAGCAGGAATTAAAGGTTGATTTGGATATCCAATACTTAAAAGAACTACAGGGAATACGCCTTCTGGAATATTAAATATAGATTTTAATTCCATAAAACAACTTTCTACTGTGCCTATATATACAGAACCTAAACCTACAGAATCAGCAGCAGTACAAATATTTTGAGCACATATTATTGTATCTTGAAGAGCAATCCAAAAATGTCTATAACTCTTGGTAGCTACAAAAGGAGCATCAGAGGCTTCACACCAACGTTGAATTCTTCTCCAGTCAATACAGAATAGAAGATTAACAGGTGCATTTTTAACTAGTGATTGCATATCGCATTCATTAACTAAACGTTCCTTAGTCTTATCATCAGTTATCTTTATTATAGAGTAAGGTTGAAGATTTCCTCCAGTAGCAGCATGTAAACCGCAAGATATAATCTCATTCAATAGCTCGTCAGGAATTTTCTTATCTAGAAAGCTTCGACAACTTGCACGTTCACATAATAATTTCATAGTATCATTTAAATATTCCTTATTCATAAAATCATCTCCTAAATTTAATATTTTATATTTCAAAGGTTAAACCCTATAGGCACTATAGAGTCAAGGATGTTTATACAAATATAAAATAATTTTAATAATTATTTTAAGTAAAGATATAAAAAATACCTTTTAGTTATTATATAAATTACTAAAAGGTTGAAAAGGATATTATTAAAATAATAAGCTATAATATCTATTTATATTTTTATCTAACTCATTCATGACAATGAACCTAGATTCTCTTAGGGTTTCTTTTCCTTGAGTAAAAAGTAAAATTGTAGGGGCTATGAAAACTGAAAATTCTGCACACAAGGAAGGAAATTCATCAATACTAATTTTTATAGATTTAGCCTTAGGATAATTAGAAAGCAAGTCATCTACTTTACAAAGCAGGTCATCATTTCCTCAAAAACATTTTCCAGTAAAGAAGCATAAAAGTAAATCAGAAGTATCAATTAGTTTTAAAAGGTATTCTTTAGAATTTAAGCTATTCATTTATGAACCTCCTATTAAGTTTATATATTTATATTATCTAATAAGATATAACTTTATTCATTATAAAAGCCAAATCAAAACTTAGATAAATACGTCATTTAAATATCTTATTAATAAGTAGAAAGACACCAATTCCCAAACAAAGAAATATAATCATAATAATTATAGGTATGAGCTTAAAAAATTCAAGCATGAGTTTCTCCCCCTTAAAATCCTATATTTATATTTATACTTATTTTATAAAGGTAATGACAAGAAATTCCATATAATTGGAATAATTATATATGGAAAACATGATGAATGTCAATATTAATTATGTATGTAAACTTCAGAATAACTAAAATTCATTAGGTTTTAAAGAATATTTGAATATTTATATGTAAAATTAGAATACGTTTAAATATAAAAAGTTATAAATACTCATGATATAATGTATTATAAATTATTAGTTAAAGAAGGGGATTTTAATGCCAAGGATAGGAATGAGGATTATAAAATCAGCAGTGGCAGTCTTTATATGCTTTTTAATATATTTAGTAAGAGGCACAGGAATGCCATTCTATTCAGCAATAGCGGCAATTTTATGCATGCAACAAGGTGTGGAGAGTACTAAGCAGGTTGGTTTAAATCGTACCATTGGGACTTTAATTGGAGGTGCCTTTGGAGTGATAGTGTTATTATTAGAAAGAAGATTTATACCTGAATCTATGCCACAACTAAGATATCTATTAACATCTGTAGCTATCATACCTTTAATATATACTACTATATTACTTGAAAGACAAACAGCATCCTATATTAGTTGTGTAGTATTTTTAAGTGTGGCTATAAATCATGGAGATGATGTAGTTCCTTATGCATTTACTATTAATAGAATTATAGACACTTTAATTGGGATTTTTGTAGCGTTAGGGGTCAATGCTATGAGGTTACCTAAGAAGAGAAATACTAAAATTTTGTTTGTAAGTACACTAACGAATACTTTAATGGATTCTAAAAATCAAGTTAGTGCTTATACTAAGGTAAAACTAAAGGAAATGATAGAAGAAGGAGCACTAGTGACATTAGTAACAGATAAAACTCCAGAAACTGTAGCACCTATAGTTAGTAGTATGGATATTAAGTTACCAGTAATTACAATGAATGGAGCAGCAATATATGATTTTAATAAGAAAAGCTATGTTTACCATGAAGGAATAAATAATGAAATAGCTGAAAGAATCTTAAATATATGTGATGAGTTATCTATAAACACCTTTACTCATACTATAATTAATGATGTGATGCACATTTATTATGGTAATTTTACTAATGAAGAAGAAAAGAGATTTTATAATTTAGAGAAAGTACTTCCATTGAAAAATTATATATATAGTAAACTACCACAAGGGCTAGATGTAATTTGCATCATGGTTATTAATAAGATAGATAAAATAGAAATACTACATAATAGGCTTAAAGGATGTAGCGATTATGAAAACATCAAGATTATATATGAAAGGTATAACGAAGATTACTATATTTTAAAAGTGTATAGTGGTAAAACATCTAGAGGAAGCGCTTTGATAAAGTTAAGAGAGATGATTAAAAGTGAGAAAGTAGTTGTATTTGCTGGTGTAGAACAGGATAGTTCTATGCTTGAAGTAGCAGATGAAGGATATGTAGTAGAAAATGCATCTATTACAGTTAAAGAAAATAATTCACAAATCATAGGAGATAGTGAAAGTGATTCTGTAGTAAAGACTATTAAAAAAATATTTTATTCAAAAGTAATTAATTATTAAACTAATATATTAAATTTAAAGCTTCATTATTTTTATTTATCAACAAAAAGAAAACACGGTAAAGTACTAAAAGATTAGAAACTTTACTGTGTTTTCTTTTTTATATAGGGGACATTGACTTTACACTCTATAGTCACAATTACAATTAAATTGGTTAATTACATATATTAAGTTAAATTATTGAATATAATTTATTATAATAATAACCTAATCATTACTATGAATTTTACGCAAGTTACATATAAGGAGTAGTAATACACAAATACCTAAAAATGCAATGGTAGTAAGGTCAGATGTCTTTATTAATCTAGGTACTGAAAATAAGAAAATCAATATAGCTACAATAGAAGCTATCAAATCTAATTTTAAATCTTTTTTGATAGATTTCATCAGAAGCACCTCACAATAAAAGATTCTAATTATAAATATAAGTTTAGTGTAAAATGAATATAGAGGTGCTTTATGTATATTAATGAAAGGAATTTGAGATTATTATTTCTATTAATATTTTACTGGTGTTGTAATTAAACCACCTCTATATAAGTGTGTTATTCATATATGATTATAGCTTAAAATAATCTTGGGATGTGATTTTTGGAACGAAAGGTCAAATATCGAACATGTAAGTTAAAAATTAATGTAAAATAAAGTGTAAGTGTGAAAAATAAGGAATTTCAGGTACGAAATAAGTAATTTCGTGAAAATTCAAAATAAAACATATAACAATGGTGTATAATTTTGTTAAAACTTAAAATTAAGAAGGGGTTTTATGATTAGTATTTTAGTAAAAAAAATTGTGAATTTTATTGCCACAGAATCTAATATAGAAGATATATATTATCTTGATAGAATTAGATATGGGGTAGAGGTTTTTATCAGTGAAGGGATTAAATTCATTATAATACTTTTAATATCTCTTATACTAAAAAGATTACCTGAATTTTTTATAATTACAGTATTAATTTTAGGAGTTAGAACTAAACTTGGAGGTGGACATTGTAATAGCTTTATAACATGCTTTATAAAGACTACAGGAATATATTTAATTATGTACTTCTTATCTTCTATAGTAATAATACCAAGATTCATAAGAGTTTTAATATTAGTATCTGTTATAGCTACAATTTTTACTGCTAAATACAGAACTAAGATTAAAGCAATAGAAGCGCCTAAAGTAATTTTAAAATTAAAATTAAGGACAAGCTTCATATATTTATTCACATATGCTTTAGTAAGAGTAATAAATAATTCTGTATACATAAATCTTGTATTATTATTTGGAACATATATGATTTATGAATATTATATGAATAACAGGGGGAAATCTGTAATGAAAAATTTAACAAAAAAATTCGATTTAAAGAAACTTATGAGTGATGTATTAACTAATGCTAGTATAGGAGTAGGAGAAGCAGCATTAAAATCTTCTTCTATATTCTTTTGGGGAGAAGTTGAATTACCATTGGAATTAAGAGAAAAAAGTAAATAATAATTATCTAAAATGTGCTATAATTGTTAGGGGTGATGAAGATGCAATTATTGTTAATAGAAGATGATATTATTCAAAGTGATAATTTGTCTAACCTAATTAAAGAAAGCTATAATAATGTGGAGCTCCTAACGGCACATTCATTTAAAGAATCATTAAAAATTATTAATGAAAAAAATATTGACTTATTCTTTATTGACATCAACTTACCAGATGGATCTGGGATAGATATAGCTAAAAAAATTAGAGCTATGGAGGGTTATGAATTAAAAGGAATAGTATTTATAACAAGTCAAGGTTATCAGATGGTAGATGCATTTAAAAATATACACTGCTATGATTTTTTAATAAAGCCTTTTTTAATAAAGCCTTATAGTAAAGAAGATATTAAAAGAATCATAGATGTGTTTATGAAAGAAAATGTTAAGAAAAATGACAACCGAAAGTATAGTATGATAACTATAGAAAGTAAGATAACTTATAAACTATATCACGATGATATAGTTTTTGTTGAGTATATACCGAGGAAGTGCAAAATTGTAACAGTTAAGAATGGAATAATTTATGCAAAGTTATCTCTAGGAAAACTGTTAAGTATGATTGAATCAAATAGTATAGTGCAATGTCATAAATCCTTTATTGTAAACACTAAATATATAAAGAAAATAGACAAGATGTATACTAAGCTATGGAAAGTACATTTTGTTAACATTAGTGAAGTTATTGATTTATCCATAAGTTTTAGTGAAAAAGTGTTTGAGATTTTAGGGTATGAAAATGAGTATAAATAATTTTTTAGAATTGTTTACACTAGGTATGATTTGCAATATTTTATTTGATAAAATTAATATTAAAAATGTTTTAATTTCTATTATATTAGCATATGTTTTTGGTACTGTTATAAAAATACCAGTAGTTACTATAGGAGCTTTAACTATAATATATGCATTCATAAATAAATTTTTATATAATGACACTTTTTATAAAGCTCTAATAAAGATAACTATATCATTATTAGTTTTAATGATAGCAGAAAGTATTGTAGGAATTATAGTAGGTATACTAGATATTAATACAGAAAGTATAAATTTAACCTTAACATTAGTGGGTGTATTTACAATTACCTTAGGTACTATATATTATTTTACTAAATATATTAAGGTGAATATTTCAACTATACCTAAGATAAGTACTAAAATTATTATAACAGGAATAGTGAATTTATTTCTAATATTAACTATATTAATATTTATAAATGATAGTCATTTTATAGGCAGTGGATTAAGAATTGGATTATTTTCAGCATTGTTAGTATTCATTATAATAACTATGATTTTATGTAGAGATATATATAAAATTATGAAGGAGAATGAGATATTAGAAATTCAAAATAAATATAATTTGATTTTAAATGAGTATATTGAGAAGTTAAGGGCTAGTGAACATGAATATAAAAATCATTTAAATGTGATATACTCAACCCTTCAGGTGGGAAATTATGATGAAGTTAATAAAGTAATAAAGAAGTATATAGAAGATATAACTTATAAAGATACTTTAACAAAGCTAATGACTATAGATAATATAATTTTAAGAGCTCTTATTTATAGTAAAATTTGCGAAGCAGAAAAAGCTGATGTAAATATAAAGTGTAACATTAAAAATAGCTTGAATAATATAAAGATTAGTCAATCAGATATGGTAATTATATTAACTAACTTATTAAATAACGCTATAGAAGCAGCTAAGGAGAGTCCAAATAAATTAGTTGAGATATATATAGATGAAGATTATTCAACTAACGGTAGATATATTATCACTATAAAAAACACTGTAAAAGATATGAATAAAATAAATATATCCTCAATGTTTAAAGAGGGATATTCAACTAAGGGTTCTAGTAGGGGCTATGGACTACATAATGTTCAAAAAATAGTGAGTGGTAATAAAGGAAATATTTTAATAGAAACAGACGACGATATGCTTTCTGTTGAAATACATATTTAAAAACTTAGAAAATGGATATCAATTAATTTTGATATTCATTTTTTTTAGAATAATCATATATACCTTGAAGAAATTATAATAAAAATATTCAATAAAGTGCTTTTAAATATACTATAAAATGATATAATTAAATGGAGAATTATTATTACTTAATAAAGCTATTATTTAGTGAATGTTATGGAGTTATAAGATTTTTACAAATCTTATATGAGCTATGAACCTAGGAGGAATATGGGTATGGATTATAATAGAGCTATAGAAATGGTAAAGAGGAATCCAATTATTATAAAAACCTTAAAGAACCCAACAGAAGAAATGAAGCTTTTGGCTGTAGAGAAGGATGGAATGTCTCTACAGTACATAAAAAATCCAACAGAGGAAATGAATATAAAAGCATTGAGGAGTAATATAAATGCTATTGAATTTATAGATGAGCCTACCTTAGAAATGAAAGAGTATGCAGTAAAGGAAAGCTGGAATACTTTAAAATATATAGATGCTCCAAGTGAAGAACTAGTAAATCTAGGGATTGAACAAAAGGGATGGGCTATTCAGTATATAAAGAATCCTAGCTGTCATCTTCAGAGGTTGGCTATTGAGAAAAACTATGATTCCATTAAGTATATAGAAAATCCTTGTGAAGAGGTGCAGCTAGCGGCTGTAAATATTAGCTATGATGCCCTAAGGTATATTAATAATCCTAGTGAAAAAGCTGAGATATCTGCCATTAGAAATAATGAAGCTGCTATTAAGTTTGTTCATAATCTAGATAAAGAAAAGATGATAATATTTTTAAAAGAAAATATACTAGTAATTAAATATCTTATAAAAGATATTTCTATAGAAGAGCTTGAAGGAGTATTAAAAGAAAGATTATCTAGTGAAGATATAGAAGAGAGCTATGTAAGAAATTTTATCAATTGTGAAAGTATAAATAAAAAGTATAATAATATTTCTATGGATAAGATTATATTTATTCATAAGTATGGAAGTAGTAGAGCAAAAAGAGTTGCTATAGATGAAAAGCTAAAGATTATGTAGGAGGATAATGCAAATGAACTTTAATGATACATTAAAAAGTGTAGAGCTTGTAATAGAAACTAATGAAGTACCTCTTATTGTAGGAGAGAGTGGAATAGGCAAGACTGCTCTTGCAAAGACTTTGGCGAGACAAAGAGAATGGAGTTTAGTTGTTATAGATGGAAACCTTTTAAAGGAGGGTGAAATAGGTGGACTCCCTACAGTGGAAGAATATACTATTAAAGATGAACATGGAAGAGTAGTAAGTAAAAAGACAACTATCTATGCTATTCATACAAAGCTTAGAGAAATAGATAATCTTATTTTAGAAGGTAAAGATGTACTTTTATTTATAGATGAAATAAATAGGTGTGAGCATAGTGTACAACAAGAGCTTATGAATTTGATATTAAATAGAGAAATAAATGGATATAAGCTTCACGATAAAGTAAAGATATTGGCTGCAATGAATCCATCCAGTAAATACGGCTCAGACTTTGATTATCAAGTAGTAGATATGGATGCTGCCCAAGAAAATCGCTTTGTTTGGCTTAACATGGAAAGTGACGCAAAGGGTTGGATTAAATGGGCTTTGGAAAATAAAGTTGATAGAAAAGTAATAGAATTCATATCTACTTTTCCAGAGCATCTACACAGTATTAACGAGGATGATATAAGGGCTACCCCACGAAGCTTTGAAAGAGTGTCTAAAAGTTATAAGTTATATAAAGAAAATAAAGATAGTATACCAAGAAGAGTATTTTTAAATGTTTTAAGGGGGAATCTTGGAAGAATTATTGCAGAGCAACTTATGGATTTTATGGAGTCGGATAATACTGCTTTAATTTCTCCAGAAGAAGTATTTGAAGAAGAAGTTTTATCAGAGCAGGTTAAAATTAGGATATCCAATGAGAGCCACACTAGATTATATTTAACAGGAAGTAATATAATAAACTATATTAGCAGCAAAGTTGAAGAGCTAGAAGGAGCAGCTATAAAGAGAGTTATAGATAGATTTGTAGAGTTTCTTAGCTTTTATCCAGTAGATTTGATGATTGGAATTATGCAGGATATGAGAGAAAGTCAAAAAAGTATATATAACTTCATATTAGAAAATGAAGACTTTGTAGAGAATTACTTTGCAGCTTATACTGAGATAAAAGGGTAGATAGCCATGAGTAAGAATTTTGAAAAATTGAGGGCTAAGCTTTATAATAGGGTAACTAATATAGTTAATGGTGGAGAGATGTTTAAAGCAAGAAGAGATGGCGAAAAATTTGTAGTAGATATGCCAGAAGACTTAAAGATGGAGTTTTATAAATTAGTAGATAGAGTAAATCTAGCCATGATGGAAGATAAGGAAAATTTCTATGGATACTTTTTATTTCAGGTAAAAAGAGAAATAAGATATGATATAGCTACACCTACATCTATTAGTTTTAAGGGAGCTAAATATATAATTTATTTTAATCCTCTTATATTTTTACAACTCAACTTGAGTCAGATGCAAGGAACAATAAAACATGAAATTCATCATATTTTAGCATTACATTTGGTAAGAGCAAAGGAGTTAAGAAGAAAGTACAGTACTTTAGCTGTTAATATGGCTATGGACATAGTGGCAAATCAATATATTGATTTCTTACCTGCCTATGCAACTACCTTAGAGTGGGTAAATACAAAATATAATTTGAAGTTAGAGCCATATAATTCTATGGAGTACTATGTGAGAGAAATTCAAGGAGAATTGGATTTGTTAGAAGAGGACAAAGAAGGAGAAGAGGATGATTCTAAAGGCGATACTAAGGATGAATATGATCCTAAAAAGACTCATGATACCTGGGATGAATCTGATGATATAGATGATAAAACTCTGAAGTCCTTTACTGAGAAATTTGCAGACCTTTCTAGTAAAGGAAAGCTTCCAATAGAGATAGAAGCTATGCTAAAGACTTTAAAGGGAAGTGAAAATGAAATCCCATGGAATATTTATTTGAAAAAAATAATGGGAACCTTAGAGAGTAGTAAGAAGAAAACTGTAACAAGAAGAAGTCGAAGGCAACCTAATAGATTAGATTTAAAAGGGGAGTTAAGAGGGCATAGGGCTAAAATTGCTGTAGCTATAGATATAAGTGGAAGTATAAGTGATGCTGAATTTATGCAAGCTATGAAAGAAGTACTTTCAATAGTAAAAAATTACAATAGTGAAGTAACTATAATAGAGTGTGATAGCAATATTAAAAGAGCATATAAGGTTAAGTCTGTAAAGGATATAAGAGAAAGGGTTACTAAAGGGGGAGGAACACAGTTTACTCCTGTATTTGAATATATAAATAACACTGACACTAACTTACTTATATACTTTACTGATGGTAAAGGCGAAGATAAATTAAAGGTTACTCCAAAAGGTTATAGAACTTTATGGATAATATCAGGCAGAGGATATAAATTATCTTTAAAGGAGCCTTATGGAGTAGTAAAGAGGCTTAAGGCTATAGAAGAGAAGGATGAGTTTATAGATATACATGACGTAAGAAATGATGGTTGGTCTATGAATAGTGTTGAACCTACAATATAGAGTATTAAAAATTATATAGTTTTACCAATTAGGCTTTCATAAAATGGATAACTCTATTTTGTGAAAGCCTAATTTTTTTATAGTTAAGTAATAAGTCTTTAATAAATTTTAATGATATACATAATATCTACTCATTTAGCTCAACATATAAATGGTATAAGAGTAAAAATTAAAAATTTATAACTTAGAGCAAAGTAACAAAAGGCTATTGAGACATTAGATATATGTTCTAAATACCTTCATACCAATATATTTAAACTGTAAGAAAAGAGGTAATAACATGAGAAAAATGAAGACTATGGATGGTAATACAGCAGCAGCACATATATCCTATGCATTTACAGAAGTAGCTGCTATATTCCCAATTACACCATCTACACCTATGGCAGAGCTAGTAGATGAATGGGCCGCTAAGGGAAGAAAAAATATATTTGGTCATCCTGTTAAAGTGGTAGAGATGCAATCTGAGGCAGGGGCAGCTGGAGCATTGCATGGTTCCTTACAAGCAGGAGCTCTATCTTCTACATATACAGCATCACAAGGTCTATTACTTATGATACCTAACATGTATAGGATGGTAGGAGAAAGATTACCTGGAGTTATACATGTTGCAGCTAGAGCTCTTACTACGTCATCCTTAAGTATATTTGGTGACCATCAAGATGTTATGGCTACAAGACAAACAGGATTTGCAATGCTTGCAGAAGGTTCTGTTCAGGAGGTTATGGATTTAGCAGCAGTAGCACATTTAAGTGCTATAAAGGCTAGAATGCCATTTCTTAGTTTCTTTGATGGCTTTAGAATTTCCCATGAAATACAAAAAGTTGAGGTTATAGAGCAGGAGGAACTTGCAAAACTAGTGGACTATAAAGCTATTGATGAATTCAGAAAAAATGCTTTAAATCCAGATCATCCAGTTACAAGAGGAACTGCTCAAAATCCTGATTTGTATTTTCAAATGTGTGAATCACTTAATAGATACTATGAAGATATACCTACTGTAGTAGAAAATTATATGAGTGAAATAACAAAACTAACAGGAAGAGAATATCACTGTTTTGATTACTATGGAGCACCGGATGCAGATAGGATAATCATATCAATGGGTTCTGTATCTGAAGTAGTTGAGGAAACTATAGATTATCTAAGAGCTAAGGGAGAAAAGGTAGGACTTGTAAAAGTAAGACTTTATAGACCTTTCTCTATAGAGAAGTTTATAAAAGCTATGCCAAGTACAGTTAAGAAGATAGCAGTACTTGATAGAACTAAGGAGCCAGGTTCTATAGGGGAACCTCTTTATCTAGATGTAGTAAGAGCACTGTTTGGAAAAGAAAATGCTCCATTAGTAGTAGGTGGAAGATTTGGACTTGGTTCAAAGGATCCAATTCCAGCTCATATAGCTGCCGTATTTGAAAACCTAAAAGAAGATAAACCTAAGGATAGATTTACTATAGGAATAATTGATGATGTTACAAACTCATCACTAATGCCAAAGGAAGATATAGATGCTACGCCAGAAGGCACAACCTCATGTAAGTTCTGGGGATTAGGTTCTGATGGTACCGTTGGAGCTAATAAGAGTGCTATAAAGATTATTGGAGATCATACAGATATGTATGCTCAAGGATATTTCTCTTATGATTCTAAGAAATCAGGTGGAATAACTGTTTCTCACTTAAGATTTGGTAATAAACCAATTAAATCTCACTATACCATTGACAAAGCAGATTTTGTTGCTTGCCATAACCAATCCTACGTTTATAGCTATAACTTATTACAAGGATTAAAGAAGGGTGGAAAATTCCTTTTAAATACTCAATGGACAGAAAAAGATTTGGAAGATAGATTACCAGCTGACTTAAAAAGATATATATCAGAAAATAATATAGAGCTCTACATCATAAATGCAGTTAAAATAGCCCAAGAAATTGGGTTAGGTGGAAGAATAAATATGATAATGCAAGCTGCCTTCTTTAAGATAGCAGATATCATACCTATTGAAGATGCAGTAAAATATTTAAAAGAAGCAGTTATAACTTCCTATGGTAAGAAGGGTGAAAAAGTTGTAAATATGAACCACGCTGCCATTGATTCAGGAATAAATTCTATAGCTAAAATAGAAGTTCCAAGTAAATGGAAGGATGCTAAGGATGATAAGTTAGATATAATGAAGGATTATCCTGCATTTATTAAGGATATTGTAGAACCAATGAATAGAATGGAAGGAGATGCTATTCCAGTTTCTACATTGGTTAGAGAGGGAGTAGATGATGGTACCTTCATGGCAGGTACTACTGCCTTTGAGAAGAGAGGAATAGCAGTAAATGTGCCGCAGTGGATTTCAGAGAACTGTATTCAATGTAACCAATGTTCATATGTATGTCCACATGCCACTATTAGAGCCTTTCTATTAGATGAAAAAGAAAAAGAAAATGCTCCAAAGGATATGAAGTTACTAGAAGCCAAGGCTCTTAAAACTGAAGCTCCAATGTTCTTCCATATAGGAGTTACACCTTTAGATTGTACTGGATGTGGAAACTGTGCAGAGGTTTGTCCAGCTAAAGAAAAAGCTTTAGTTATGAAGCCGCAGGATAGTCAACATGATCAAATAGAAGTTTGGAATTATGTTGTAGAAAAAGTTGCAAACAAGAAGAATCCATTGAATAAAAATACTGTGAAGGGTAGCCAGTTTGAGCAACCTCTCCTTGAATTCTCAGGTGCATGTGCAGGATGTGGAGAAACTCCATATGCTAAACTTGTAACTCAATTATTTGGAGATAGAATGATGGTAGCTAATGCTACTGGTTGTTCATCAATTTGGGCAGCAGGAGGACCTTCAACAGCCTATAGACCTAATAAAGAAGGCTATGGACCAGCATGGGCTAATTCACTCTTTGAAGATAATGCTGAGTATGGTTTTGGAATGTTTATGGCTGTTAAAACCATAAGAGAAAGAATTGCACAGAATATAAGAGAAGCTCTAAGTGGGGATATTTCAGAGGGAGCTAAGTCTGTGTTGCAGGATTGGTTAGATAACATGGATAAGAGTGAAGGTACAAGAGATAGAGCAACTAAACTAACCCAAGTTCTTCAGAAAGAAAATAGTGAAATAGCTAAGAAGATACTAGAAGATAAAGAATTCTTTGTTAAGAGATCTCAATGGCTATTTGGAGGAGATGGATGGGCTTATGATATAGGATATGGTGGCCTTGACCATGTATTGGCATCAGGAGAAAATGTAAATGTATTAGTCTTTGATACAGAAGTTTATTCTAATACAGGAGGTCAATCATCAAAATCAACTCCAACGGCTGCAGTAGCTAAGTTTGCAGCATCAGGAAAGCGAACTAAGAAGAAGGATTTAGGAATGATGGCTATGAGCTATGGTTATGTATATGTAGCTCAAGTATCCATGGGAGCAGATAAAAATCAGACTATAAAAGCTATTTCAGAAGCTGAAGCTTATGATGGACCATCATTAATAATAGCTTACTCTACATGTATTAATCATGGTATTAAAGCTGGAATGTCTTATTCACAAGAAGAACAGAAGAGAGCAGTAGAGTGTGGATATTGGACTTTATATAGATATAATCCAGATTTAAAAGGAACTAAGAATCCTTTCTCCTTAGATTCAAAAGCACCAAATGGAAACTTTAAAGACTACTTATTAGGTGAGGTTAGATATGCATCCTTAGCTAAAGTATTCCCAGAAGTAGCAGAGGAATTATTTGCAAAAACAGAAGCAGATGCTATGGAAAGATATAATAACTATAAGAAGTTATCAGCTCAAGAATAAAAAATTGGAAGACCATGTCATAGTTATGATATGGTCTTCTATAATTTAGATACATTATGAGTTTTTATTAATATAAATTTTTAAAGCTTTAATCATAAGTACAAGTGCATAAATACCTAAACCCCAAAACAATAAAATTATGGGTAAAATAATTAACATTGGAATAAAAGCAAATAAAGTCTCCATAAAAGCCTCCTTATAATCTAATATAATTTAATTTGATTCACTAGGTGATGTAGAGATAGATTTTTTAGGAATAAATACTGCAAGTAATGTAGATATAATTAATACAATTGTACAAGCAAGGCCACCCTCAGCTCCGAAGTTACCACCAGATAGTAAAGAGTTACTAAAACTATTAACTTTCAAAATAGAAGGTCCTATGTTCATTCCACTAACAAGAATTCCATATATATTACCTTGAGCAAAGTTCCACATGGTATGAATTGCACATACTCCAATAATATTATCTGTACGATAAGCATAAACGGAAAAGAATATACCAACTAAAATAATATTAATCATTGGTAGTATAGAAAAGCCTGAATTGAAAATGTGGAGAAACCCAAATAAACAGGAGTTCAAAATAATACCGAGAATAATTCCATTTTTAGCAGCAATGGAAGTTAATAAAAAGCCTCTACATAGAAATTCTTCACTGGCACCTTGTATCATAAAACCAATAAAGAAAATAATAATTAGAGGAAGAGAAGACAGAGTGACCTTAACAAAGGATAATTGTCCAGAAATCATTAGAATCAATACAACAGCACTAAACATAACAAGTCCTACTATTAATCCAATCCCATATTCTTTAAAAGCACCTTTTTTTATTAACCCCATGGAGCGAAGATTTCTTTTTTCACTAAATTTGCAATATAAAATACAGAGTATAATTAAAAATCCAGTACCAAATAAATTTATAAGAGTTAAAGTTTCATTATCTATGGTCATAGATAATCCATTGGATTTAATCACAGTTATAAAACCTATTATTGCCATAGGAACCACAAGTATAAATTGACTTACTAAAATAAGAACTAAGGATATAAGTAAGTTGAGAAATGGATTGTGTTTCAGTTTAGCTTTTTTTGCTTCCTCAATCATAACGGAATGTGTGTTAAAAAATTTCATAAGAATCCCCCAATTAAAATTATAAAATATACACAGTAATGTATATGTAACATTATATTATATTTTACACTATATATATTAATTCACAATATATATAATACAAAAGGAGTAACTTAATACATAAGTTTCTATTAATGAATTCATAAGTTTCTATTAATGAATTCATATGTGAAAATATAATTCATTAATGTATAATAATTAGTAATAAATATCTTATAATAACAGTAAGTAACTATTTAAAATAAAAGGAGAGAACATATATGAGCATATTATTTATTCAGTATCCAAAGTGTACTACATGCATTAAGGCAAAAAAATTTCTTGTTGAAAATAACATAGAATTTCAGGATAGACATATAGTGGAGAATAACCCAACGAAGGAAGAGTTAACTTTATGGATTGACAAAAGTGGACTTGAGATTAAGAAATTCTTCAATACCTCAGGAAAGCTTTATAAGGAAATGAATTTAAAGGATAAGATTAAAGACATGTCAAAGGATGAAGCCATAGAACTTCTTTCTACTAATGGAATGTTAGTAAAGAGACCTATACTTATAGATGGAGATAAAGTATTAGTGGGATTTAAGGAAGATAATTATGAGAAATTTACAAATAAACCTTCTCAATAATCAATATGAAATTCTCATTAAATCAGGAATTATAAACAGTATAGGTGAAGAGATTTCAAAGATATATGAAGGAAATGAAATAGCTTTAATTACTGATGAAAATGTAGATAAATTTTATGGAGATATAGTTAAAAAGTCTTTAGAGGATAATGATTTTAAAGTTTTAAAGGTGGTTTTGAAACCTGGTGAAAGGAGTAAATCAATAGAATCTTTAATGAAGCTATATAATGAACTTTTAGATTTTAAGCTAAACAGGGGAAACTTAATTATAGCTTTAGGGGGAGGAGTCATTGGAGATTTAGCAGGCTTTTGTGCAGCCACTCTTTTAAGGGGAATTCCATTTGTTCAAGTTCCAACATCACTACTTGCCCAAATCGATTCATCTATAGGAGGTAAGGTTGCTATAGATTTACCTAGTGGAAAAAACTTAATAGGTAATTTTTATCATCCTAGGGCAGTATATATTGATCCTCAGGTGCTTAAAACCCTAGAGAAGAGATATGTAAATGATGGATTAGGTGAAGCTATAAAATATGGATTAATAAAGGATAAAGAGCTCTTTGAAAAGTTTGAAAGTATAGAAAGCTATGAAGTTTTATTTGAATATATAGAAGATATAATATATAAATGCTGTAGTATAAAAAAACAAGTAGTAGAGCAGGATGAAAAGGACAAGGGAGAGAGGATGATTTTAAATTTTGGTCATACTATAGGTCATGCTATAGAAAAGCTTGAAAATTATAAGGGTGTTTCTCATGGAGAAGCTGTAGCTATAGGGATGTACTCTATAGCCCTTAGATGTGAGGAGTTAAATATATGTAAGGATGGAGTTGCTAACAGAATAAAAAGTCTACTATATAAATTTAACTTGCCCTATGATTTCCAAGTAAAGACCAGGGAAGATATTATTGATGCTATTTCAGTAGATAAAAAGACAATAGGAGATTTTATAAACCTTATTCTTATTGAAGATATAGGTAAGGTTTTTATTCATAAGGTTACTCATGAAGAATTAGAAAAATTTATTTAGGAGGAAAAGCTATGGATAAAATTATAATAAAACCCAAGTTACTTAAAGGGAATATAGTTGTTCCTTCTTCTAAAAGTTTAGGGCATAGGGGGATAATTGCAGCTGCTCTAAGTAGAGGAATATCTAGGGTGGATAATATGCAACTTTCTAAGGATATTGAAGCTACTATGGAGATAATGAAGGAGTTAGGAGCAGTTGTTGATATTGAAGGGCATAGTTTGTACATTGATGGAAGAAAGATGTTTTCCTATGAAAAGAAACTAGATTTAAGATGCAGAGAATCTGGCTCAACCCTAAGATTTCTAATTCCACTAGCTTTAACCAAAGATGGTGACTATATATTTCATGGAGAAGGAAAGTTAATTTCAAGACCACTAGAACCATATTATGAAATCTTTGAAGAAAAGGGTATAAAATATTCAAGGGAAGAGGACGGTTTACCTTTGAAGGTAAGTGGAAAACTTACTAGTGGTACATATAGAGTAAGGGGAGATATAAGCTCACAATTTATAACAGGGCTACTGTTTTCTCTCCCCATTTTAGAGGGTAATTCTAGAATTCAGATAACTACGAAACTAGAATCTAAGGGATATATAGATCTTACTTTAGATATTTTAAAGGATTTTGGCATAGAGATAGAAAATAATAATTATAAAGAGTTTAATATTAGAGGAGCCCAAAAATATAATAGTAGAAACTATTATGTAGAGGGAGATTATTCTCAGGGAGCCTTTTTTTTAGTAGCAGGGGCATTGGGTTCTTCTATAGTATGTTCTGGTCTAAATAAGGATTCTCTTCAAGGAGATAAGGTCATATTAGATATTTTAGAAGCTATGGGATGTAATGTGGAAGAAAGTGAAGAAGATATAAAAGTAAAACCTTCTAAGACTAAGGGCATAGAAATAGATGCCTCTAATTGTCCCGATTTAGTTCCAGTTCTTACGGTGCTTGCTAGCCTTTCAGAGGGGGAAACTAAAATAGTAAATGCTAAAAGACTTAGAATTAAAGAGTGTGATAGACTACATGCTATAACTAAAGAGTTAAATAAACTAGGAGCAAATATAATAGAGTTAGAAGATTCTTTAATAATATCAGGTGTTAATGAATTAAAGGGTGGAGAAGTTGATTCTCACAATGATCATAGAATAGTAATGGCCTTGGCCATAGCAGCCACAAGAGCTAATGGTGATGTAATCATAAATAATCCTAGTGCCGTAGAGAAGTCTTATCCTAATTTCTTTAAGGATTATTTTAAATTAGGGGGTGAAGGTGATGAGTTCAATTATAGGAAATAAAATAAAAGTATCAGTTTTTGGGGAATCCCATGGTGATGCAATAGGAGTTATAATTGATGGGTTGCCAGCAGGTCATAGGATAAATTTTGACTTTGTTCATGAAGAAATGAGAAGAAGAGCACCAGGTCAAGATTCATTGTCTACTTCTAGAATAGAAAAAGATATACCTAAGGTTTTAAGCGGAATTTTTGAAGAAAGAACTACAGGGGCACCACTATCAGCCATAATTGAAAATAACAATACTAAATCTAGGGATTATTCAGAGCTTAAGGTAAAGCTAAGACCAAGTCACTGTGATTACCCAGCCATGATTAAATATGAAGGGTATAATGACTATAGAGGTGGTGGACATTTTTCTGGTAGGCTCACAGCTCTTTTAGTCTTTGCAGGAGCAATATGTAAGGAGATTTTAAAGGAATATGATGTGTATATAGGTGCACATATAAAGTCTATTGGAAAGATAAAAGATCATGGCTTTGACAAAGTAAATATAAGAAAAGAATTATTACAAGAATTGAGGAAGGATAGATTTCCTACCTTAAATAAGATTATTTCCGAAGAAATGAAAGAAGAAATTTTAGTGGTTAAAGCTTTAGGAGATTCTATTGGAGGTGTTATAGAAGGAGCTGTTATTAACCTACCAGTAGGACTTGGAAGTCCAATGTTTCACTCAGTAGAAAGTGTATTATCCCATATGCTTTTTTCTATTCCAGCAGTTAAGGGAGTAGAGTTTGGAGAAGGATTTAACATCTCAACACTAAGAGGTAGTGAGGCAAATGACCAGTACTATATTGAAGGTGAGGACATAAAAACCTATTCTAATAATAATGGGGGGATTCTAGGTGGAATTACTAGTGGAATGCCAGTTATATTTTCAGTAGCATTTAAACCAACGCCATCTATAGCTTTACTACAGAAAACTGTAAACATGGATACAAAAGCTGATGATGTTTTAGAAATTAAGGGAAGACATGATCCTTGTATAGTACAAAGAGCAGTGCCAGTGGTGGAGTGTGTCACTGCCATTGCTATTTTAGATATGATGCTTCAATAAGTATTCTAGAAGGGAGAAGAGTTTTGAATAATATCATATTAATAGGTCTTTCAGGATGTGGGAAAACATGTCTAGGTAATATAATTAGTAAGGATGAAGAAATAAATTTTATTGACTTAGATGAATATATAGAAGAAAAAAACAATATGACTATAAAGGAAATGTTTAACATTAGTGAAGAATACTTTAGAGATAGGGAAACAGAAGCAGTTAAACAGGTTTCTAAACTAGAAAATACTCTTATAGCCACAGGGGGTGGCGTTATAAAGAGAAAAGAGAACATGGATGCATTAGGGAAAAGTGGATGTATAATATTTATAGATAGAAAACCGGAAAAAATAATAGAAACTTTAGATATATCAAATAGACCTCTTTTAAAAGAAGGAAAAGATAAGATATATGACTTACATAAAGAAAGGTATAAGCTCTATAAAAAATATGCTCATATTACTATAGATAATAATGATAGTAAGGAAAAGGTTATTAATATTATAAAGGATATAATTAAAATTAAGCTCCATAAGCGTTAGTATTAATAGATATATTCCTTAAATCTTATCTGTTTATAAAGTCATATATGGATCCTTTTTAATATTATATTAATATAGAGAATTGAGGTGAGATCATGGATACTAAGAAAATACTGTCTATCATAAAACGGCAAGAAGGATTAAAGTTAGATTTCAAACAAAAGCTATCCTTAGATTTTGAAAGTGGCAAAAAAGAACTAGCTAAAGATGTTTGTGCCATTGCTAATTCAAAGGGTGGAAGAGGATATATAGTTGTAGGTATTGAGGATAAAACAAAAGAGTTAATAGGCTTAGATGAAAGTGAAGTTTTCACAGAAGAACAAGTACAACAAATAATATCTTCTAGATGTGAGCCACCAATCCCAATCTCTGTAGATGAGTATAATATAAGCGAAAAAAGGATTTGTATAATTACAATATATGATGGAGAACAAAAGCCATATCAACTTAAGGAAAATGGAGCATTTTATATCAGAAGAGGCTCTACCACTGACACTATGAGGAAACAGGAACTCGTAGAAGCCTTTGAGGAGAATTTAGACTTTTTTATTGAAACTTCCCAAGTGGTAAGAAGTGATATAAACCTTATAAATATGGAAATAGTAAAAAACTATTTTCATAAAAAAGGTATAGTTATTAATAGCTCTAATGAGAAATTTCTTATGAGGAGTGCAGGAATATCATATACAGATAAGGATACTGGAGAAGAGAAATGTACCTTGGGTGGTCTTTTAGTATTTTCTGATAACAATAGTCTTTGTATACCTCAAAACATGATTAGAATAACTAATAATTTAGGTAAGGGAAAAGACCGAGTAAATGTTGTACAAGGTAATCTCTTATCTATGATAGATAAAAGCGAAGATATATTAAGAAAAATATTACCTAAGAATTATCCTATAGGAGCTATAGTTGAGGCAATAAACAATGCAGTGCTTTATAGGGAATATTCTTCCATAGATAGAGTTATAGAAGTGGTGATATCTAGAAATAGTACAATAGTTAATAGCCCAGGACAAATGATACAGAACAATTCCACAGGAAAAAGAATTAACTATAATAGAAGAAATATGTGGCTTTATGAAAAACTAGTAACACTAGATGAAAATAAAAGATTTTTAAACAATGAAGGTGGATTTGGAAGGATAAAAAAGCCTTTCAAAAAAAATGTGACATTTATAAACTCTAGAGCAGAAGATTGTTTTAAGGTAATCTTACCAGGAACAAAACTCTATGAAGGTAAAAAATAGTGATATTAAGGTTAATTAGCAGTAAGTTTATAATCCTTATAAGTAAAAGATTAGACGATAAAGTAAGAACTAGAATTTATCGTCTAATTTTTTTGTAACGAAATTAGTTTTAATAAAGACATATGTGTAATAGCTCCATTATCTATAAAGGGAGAAGTTATAATTCAAGCTGTTGAAGACTCCGTAGCAGAATAAGATTATTTGTTCACCAATTTTGTTATTTAATTGGAATTTCATGCACAGAATATACCATTTTGTGCATTTTTCTATAAAATAAACTGATTATAGGTTACAATGTGGTTATTAAAATCAATACCCTTTAAGTGGAGATAGATTTAGTAGTTTAGCCATTGAAAGGAGGAAAAAAGATAATGAAAAAAGTAATGTGGTTAGGTCTTTCTATAGAAATAACAGTATTGATAATAATGTTATTATTTGTTGTATTCAAGAAGCCAATACCAAGAGTACTCGTTGGTATTTTTGTAGCTGGAATGTTAACAAGTATAATATCTTCATTTTTCGTACAACGAGAGAAGATTAAAGAAAATTAAACTATTTAAATATACGAAATTTTATATAGGAAACTAGTCATATTTTAAACTATGAAACTAGTTAAATATGATCCTAGGTAACTATATAACTTTTTAACTAGTTGTTGGCACCGTGGGGATTTGAGGGTTTTTTGAATATTTTTATTTATTAAATGGATAGAAATTAACATTAATTTAAGTGGAGGATAAAAATGGTTAGTTGAAACTAAATAAAAAGTATTATAACTAAAAGGAGAAAAATCATAATATGAATTATTTATCAGGATTTACTGTAATTTTAACCTGTTTTTTTACCTTCTACTGTTTTAATGGACTTATGTTTTCAATACACTTATGTGATAGTGATAATATTAATAAGGATGCTTTCAATGAAGTATTATATTTTAAAAATATAATGTCAATTGTATATTTATTTTGCTTTATTTGTTTTTTATCCTTGACTATTTTTGGGTATCTTAAAAATTGTATTTTTACTCCATGGAGAGCTAAGGTATTAGGTGTTCAAACATACATAACATTACTGATAATACTTAGTCTGCCAGAGTTTTTTAAATGTAAGAAGGAAAAATATAAGATAAAGAAAACAAAAATTAGTATTAGGAAAAAACTAACTTTAGTACTTTCAATACTTATCTTTTCTTTGATTTCCACCCTTATAAGTGCGTATATGATTTTACCTTAATTATTCAAGGGTATATTAACAATTAAGTTTAGTATAGATGCATTTGCTATAAATCCAAAACTGTAATAAAAAAATAAACGGTAGGTGCTTTTCCAGAAGTTTTGGGAAATGTATATTCACATTTTTAATTAATGGATGTAGAGTAAAAATTCCAGGATTAATAAGACATTCAGCAATCCATTATTTCCAAACACAACTCTAAATTTTAACAATTTTATACTATAGAATCTAGGAGAGATAGCATGAAAGTAATCAGATTTATATTTGAAGCATTACTTCCAGGAATAATATCTGTAGGTATTGCAATACAATTTCAATGGTCGTGGCCAATTATGTTAATATTATATATAGCACTTAGTGGTATTGCGCATTTTATTATTTTGAGATTTAAAAGTAAAGAAGCGGTAAAAGAGGCTAGCGTTAAAAAATATATGATTTATTCAATAATACTTATATTATTGGGCATAATTGGTATTGTTGTAGGGTTTATTGGAGGAGATAAACAGATTACATTGATTGTTGGTATTGCATTATTTTCAGTAGGTGCTTCATTGATATTTGCAAAATACATTAATTATTTTGTAAATATTATTCTAATGAAAATGAATAGAAATTAATATTATTTTAGACTGAGGAATAAAATAGTTATAGGAATTAAAATATTTCTTATAATTTTTGATGTAATATTTTTTATATGTCTACAAAAATTGTTAAATTATTGTACAGAAAAGGATATAAAAATATAAGTAAGAAAAAACATGAGGAGATATTCAAAAAAATATTTAATTATGGTGGATTATATTGCATAATAGTAAGTATCTTGGATATTTTTATTGGTAATAATACAATTGTTTTGATATTACTATATTTTGTTTTTCCAGCAATAGGGTTAGCATAAGCTGAAATTAAAAAGAAGAGTATTTTGATTAATGAAAAAGAACCTATTACAGAGTGATTATACACATTCTATAATAGGCTCTTTTTAATTCAGAGCAGGAGCCTACCTTCTTCTACAGACTTCATTATAAAGTGAAACTAAAGTTTTAATGTGAACTTCCTCGTCCTTTACTATTCTTTCAAGTATTTCCCTAACTTTTTCATCTTTAATTAATTTTATAGTTTCTTTATATTGTCTAATGGTAGCTTTTTCACCGTCTATATCTTCACGAAGCATGGAGGCTAGATTTGAGCCATATTCAATAAATTTAGGTGACCAATGTCCTTTATTAATTTCAAATCTAGGATTTCCACCAAGAGCTATGATAAGCTTCCCCAAGATTTCTAGGTGCTCCAGTTCTACCCTAGCTATGTCCTTTAAGCAATGGGATACATCTTCAAATTTCTCAGACATAGCTAGGCTGTGATATATATATTGATTTACAGAAGTAAGTTCTGAAATAGCACCAGCGTAGTTAATTTGTATTAAGTGTAAATAAGATTTATTTTTATCCTTGCAACCTATTTCTGGATAAGGTAAATCTGCTTTATATATATTATTAGCTTCCATAGCGTATCTCCTTAAAAATTTTTACCATATATAATATGGGGATGAATATATTTTAGTGAGAGTTATTAATTACGTAACTAAACCCGGTGGGACTAAATTATTGATCCTGCTAGGTTTTAAAATACTTTTTAAACTTTTAATTATTCTTAAAAGTCAAATATATATAAATGTAGTTTTTATCTAAAAGGCTTAATCCTAGTTGTATAAAAGATTTAAATGGAGTTGAATATCGTAAATGTGGAAGACAAGAAGCTAAGAATAAGGGAAGGAGTATAAGGAAAATGGCAAAGGGAAGTTAATGGGAGTATGCCTTGACTATTCTTATATGGAAGTAATATACTTAACTTATAAAATTATACTTTTTAATAAAAAACATATTTAAATTTATAAGAGTTGGTAAATTAAAATCCATAACAGACAGATGTGGGGTTTAGCAATTTAGATCTAGTAATCGAATCTCATATAAATTTAAGTCATGCCATGGTAAAAATTCAACTTAAGCTGTAACTTAAATTTATGTACTATTTTTAACTGACAACATTGAAATTAAGCCAACTTAAATTATAAAATACATAAAAGGGGAGACTTCAGATGAAAATTAACAAAAAAATTATATATCCAATAGCTCTTATAGGTATATATATGGTGTATTTCTTTTTCTTAGTAAAATACTTATATAATAATAATTTACTTATAGGTGTTAATAGTATTACTAAAGTAAATATTGGAATACAATTATTAGGTGATTTTCTAGCTAACTTACTTATTGTAATAGTTATTATATCAATTATGCTTAGAAAAAAACAATCATTAAATATAACTGGAACAACGAGAAATGGCAAGATAGTTGCTTGTATTTTATTTGCAATTTATATAGGAATATTTTTTATCAAAGGTGATTTCTCACTAGCAGGTATATATAAACCATTCTTTTTTCTAATTGTTGTAGGATTTTCAGAAGAATTTATTTTTAGGGGATACTTATTTACCGAGTTGGATAAAGAGCTACCTACATATTTAGCCATAATAATCAGTGGGATGATGTGGGGTGCTATGCATGCTACAATTCCAATTATTACAAATAACTATTCAGGTATTCAATCTTTCAGTGCTATTATCTCAACATTTGGAGGATATACTGCGGCTGGAGCAATATTTGCTTTATTATATAAAAAGAGTAATTCTTTGATAGTTCCTATTTTAGTACATGCACTATTAGATTTTTATCCTGTATTGATGAATAAGATATAACTATTATCGTGAAAAGTTCGTAGTGTAAACATATTCACTCTATAAGTTTAACTAATAAATAGTACGAACATACATAAATTATTTTTAAAATATAATATTGCCAAATGAACTATTGATATAGCTTATTATATAGAAAGGAAGAAAATTATTATGAAAAAAGTGAGTCTAAGATTACTATCAATTTTCTTTATACTAGGTATATTATTAACTGGATGTAAGAAAGAGGAGCGTTCAATTGAATTCTCTGATAAAAGTTTAGAACAATCACCTGAGAAGAGAAAAATCATGCAAGAGTATTTGAAGGAGAATTATAGTTCTATAGATTTAGAGGATGAAAGTGAATTTAAATATTTAGCCATTATGGATTCAGATATAGAGGGAAAGGAAATCTTTTTTACTGCAGAGCTTCATGGAACTAAGGCTAATGAACAGTTAAACACGAAATTATTAAAATATTTCAAAGAAAAATCAGATTTTAAATATTATTTATGTGAACTTTCCTATAGTGATACTTATTTCATAAATAAGTATTTAGATACTGGGGATATAAAAATATTAGAAGAGATATATAAGCCACTAAAAGGAACCTTTGCATGGAATAAGGATGGTTATAACCATTGGAAGAAGTTATATGAGTATAATAGTACTCTTCCTAAAGAGAGTAGAATAGAGGTTATAGGTGTGGATATAGAACATCAACCAATCAATGCCTATAGGTTTTTAGTAGATGTTTTACCTGATAAAGAAGCACCTAAAGAAATAAAAGCAGTAATAGATAAGATTAAAAGTACATTTAATGATTTAGATAAATTTGATGAAACTTTTGCTCAATGTTCAAAGGAATTGCAAAAGGATATAGAAAATAAGGAAGATATATACAAAGAGTATTTTGGAGAAAAATTCACTAGTTTTAACCTTGTAAATTTGAACGTATTAAATCAAATAGAAGCTTATAAGCATAAGGATGATCATGTTGATTGGGATAATACTAGAGATAAAATGATATATGAAAATTTTCAAACTCTTCAGAAGGAATTACCTAGGGGTAAGTATTATGGACAATGGGGACTTAACCATACATTTCAAAGTAAAGAAAAAGATAAGATGTGGTTTGCTGCATATTTAAATTCAGATGACTCAATATTTAAAGATAAGCTTTTGACAGTGATATATAATTATGACAATTGTGAGAGAATGGGTAAATCAGGAGATAGTGGCTATACCACCAATGAGCTCCATGTTGTTTATCCACAAATCAAGGAAACTAATGATTTATTAGAAGGCAATTTAAATATTTATAAATTAACGGGTAAGGATTCACCTTTTTCTGAAACACCAATGTATTATACTTATAATGGAGAAGAACTAGAAGCAAACATGCTAGATTTTTTTCAATATATAGTTTGTGTAAGAGACTCTAAAGCAACAGAGCCACTTAATGATGAGTATAATTAATTGATAATGACTTTAATTATAATTTCTAAGGCTATTAAAATAAAATTTTAGCTGAATTGACAAAAAAATTTAAACATGTAATAATTAAAAAAACATGTTAAAACAGTTCCGAAAGGGAGTTAAGTATGGATTTAATAAAGTTATTAGAGGAAAATCCTATAATAGCAGCAGTTAAGAATGAGAGTGAACTAGATATAGTACTAGATTCAGATGTTCAGGTAATATTTGTCCTATTTGGTGATATACTTAATATTAAAGAAATAAGTGAAAAGATAAATTCTAAAAATAAGATAGGTATAGTTCATATTGATTTAGTAGATGGTATTACTAATAGAGAAGTTGGAATAAAGTACTTAAAAAAAGAAACTCAATTTAAAGGTGTAATAAGTACAAAACCTCAGGTAATTAAATATGCCAAGGCTTATGACTTATTAGCAATACAGAGAGTATTTATCTTTGATACTCTTTCACTAAATAATGCAATAAAGCATCTAGGAGATGCCTGTGATGCTATAGAGATATTACCAGGGGTTATACCAAAGGTTATAGAAAAACTTGCAGAAAAGTCTAATAAACCTATAGTCGCTGGAGGACTTATTGAAAGTAAGGAAGAAATAATTACAGCTTTAAAATCAGGAGCAACCTGTGTATCCACTACAAAAGAAGAAATTTGGGCTATGTAGGCTAAGAGTGATGAGAGAGGCTACATAAGACTAGAATGCTAGTTTTATGTGCCTTTTTATTATTGATAAGGATGATTTTATCCGATGACTACCAGCTCTAATACTCTCACCTTCTTCAAAGTGTGAGTAAAGAGCTGTTACGTCCCTGGATAACGATTTCTAAGCTTCAGAGGGAGTAAAGACTCCCTCTCAAGCAAAGAATTCTGTTTATACATAGATATTTAAGTAATTTATGGATGGAGGATTAAAATGGCAGATTATATAATTGCATTAGATCAAGGAACTACAAGTTCTAGAGCTATAATTTTTGATAAGGAACAAAACATATTAGGGGTGAGTCAAAAGGAATTTACACAAATATATCCTAAAGAAGGATGGGTAGAACATGATCCTATGGAGATATGGAGCAGTCAGTACTCTATGCTTCAAGAGGTTATGGCAAAGTGTAATATATCACAAAAGGATGTAGCTGCTATTGGAATAACTAATCAGAGGGAAACTACTATTGTATGGGATAAAAACACAGGGATGCCAATATATAATGCAATTGTATGGCAATGTAGAAGAACAGCTCATATATGTGATGAGTTAGTAAATCAAGGATTTAGTGAATATATAAAAGAAAATACAGGATTATTAATTGATGCATATTTTTCTGGAACAAAGATTAAATGGATTTTAGATAATGTGGATGGAGCTAGAGAAAAGGCTGAAAGAGGAGACCTTTTATTTGGAACTGTAGATACTTGGCTAGTATGGAAACTTACCAATGGAAGAGTTCATGTTACAGATTATACCAATGCTTCAAGGACTATGCTATATAACATTAAGGAATTAAAATGGGATGAAACAATATTAGATATATTACAGATTCCTAAATCTATGTTACCTGAAGTTAAAAATTCCTCAGAGGTATATGGTCATACTAACTTAGGTGGAAATGGGGGTATTAGAGTTCCGATAGCTGGAATAGCAGGAGATCAACAGGCAGCTTTATTTGGTCAGGCGTGTTTTGAAAAGGGAAGTGCTAAAAATACTTATGGTACAGGATGTTTCTTATTAATGAATACCGGTGATGAGATAATTAAAAGTAAAAATGGATTAATAACTACTATTGCCATAGGGATAGATGGAAAAGTTCAGTATGCTCTTGAAGGTTCTGTTTTTGTTGGAGGAGCAGTTATCCAATGGCTTCGAGATGAATTAAGAATGATAACTGATGCTGTGGATACCGAGTACTTTGCTAATAAGGTAGAGGATAATGGGGGAGTATATGTAGTTCCTGCTTTTGTAGGACTTGGAGCACCATACTGGGACATGTATGCAAGGGGAGCTATCTTTGGATTAACCCGTGGAGCTAATAGAAATCATATTATAAGAGCCGCCTTAGAGTCTATAGCCTATCAATCAAAGGCTGTTATTGATGCCATGTCTGAAGATGCTGGCTATAGAATTGAAAAGCTAAAGGTAGATGGAGGAGCAAGTAGAAATGGATTTTTGATGCAATTCCAATCAGATATTATATGTCAAGAAGTTACTAGACCAATAATATCTGAAACTACGGCCTTAGGGGCTGCATATTTAGCTGGTCTTGCAGTAGGTTTTTGGAAGAGTAAAGAAGAAATTGCAGAGAAGTGGTTTGCTAGTAAGACTTACACGCCAAACTGCGATAAAGAGACTTCAGAGAAACTTTATGCTGGATGGGAAAAGGCTGTGGCAAGAACTAGACAATGGGAAGAAGATTAGTTAAATTTATTTTATGGAGGTAGGCTATGGAAATTAAGATAAAGAAATTTAATGAATTAACCACAGAAGAGTTGTATAAGATTTTAAGAGTAAGGAATGAAGTATTCGTAGTAGAACAAACTTGTATTTATCAAGATTGTGATAATAAAGACTATAATTCATATCACTTGTATGTAGAAGAAGGAAATGAAGTAGTAGGATATTTGCGAATAGTTAATAAGGGAATCTCTTATGATGAGATATCTATTGGAAGGGTATTAGTTAAGGAGACTCATAGAAACAAAGGTCTAAGTAGAAAAATCATGTTAGAAGCTATTAAGTTTATAGAAGAGAAACTTAATTCTACTGAAATTAGATTATCTGGCCAAGTTTATATAAAAGGATTTTATGAAAGTCTTGGGTTTAAACAAGTATCAGAAGAATACTTAGAAGATGATATCCCTCACGTAGAAATGTTATATAAAAAATAGATTATCCCTTTAAGTTTAATAACTAAGAGCAGTTTCATGGACACTTTTTTTAAAAAGTGATATACTATTAATATAAATGAAATATTAGTGCTGATAAGAGATTTAGAGACAAGCACAAAATAAGGAGTTATATCCTTGTTTTGGCTTGTCTTTTTTTGCGATTAAAGGAGGAAATTTTAATGTATGATATAGCTATAATAGGTGCTGGAGTAATTGGAGCTTCAATATTTAGAGAACTTATGAGATATGATTTAAAGGTAGCAATAATAGATAAGGAAAATGATGTTTCCATGGGGACAACTAAGGCAAATTCAGCCATTGTCCATGCAGGCTATGATCCTAAGGTAGGAACTTTAATGGCAAAGTATAACCTTAAGGGTAATGAGATGTTTGAAGAAATTTGTAATGAGTTATCAGTACCCTTTAAGAGAAATGGTTCTTTAGTAATTGGATTTGATGAAGAAGATATGGAAACTATAAAAGAGTTATATGACAATGGAAATAAAGTTGGTGTTAAGGGACTACAAATTTTAAATAGAGATGAAGTCCTGGAAAAAGAGGTTAATTTAAGTGATAAGGTTATGGGTGCACTATATGCACCAACAGGAGGAATTGTTGGTCCCTTTGAATATACAATAGCTCTTGTGGAAAATGGAGTAGAAAATGGTGGAGAGGTTAAATTAAATAGACAAGTAATTGGTATAGAAAAGAAAGAACATTTTATTATAAATACAGCTGAAGGTGAAGTTATAGAAAGCAAATATGTTATTAATGCAGCAGGAGTCTATGCTGATAAAATACACAATTTAGTATGTAAAGAAGCCTTTAAGATAAATCCTATTAAGGGAGAATATTTTGTTATGGACAAGAGCCAAGGTGATGTAGTTAGTCACACCATATTTCAATGTCCTTCTAAACTTGGGAAGGGTATATTAGTGACACCTACAGTTCATGGAAATTTGTTAGTAGGTCCAGATGCAGAAAGTGTAGAGGATAAAGATAATGTTGCAACTACAGCTGAAAACTTAGAGTTTATTAAAAATACTGCTGTGAGAACCACAGATAAAATTAATTATAGAGAGAGTATAAGAAATTTTGCAGGACTTAGAGCAAATCCAGATTGTGGAGATTTTATTGTAGGAGAAGCTAAGGACGTAAAGGGCTTTATAGATGCAGCAGGAATGAAATCACCAGGTTTGTCTTCAGCACCAGCGGTGGCTTTAGATGTGGTAGAAATTCTAAAAAATTCCGGACTTAAGGCTGAGCTAAAAAAACAATTTTAAAAATACTAGAAAGCAAATTAACTTCATGGAATTATCTAGTGAAAAAAAGGCAGAACTTATAAAA
This sequence comes from Clostridium sulfidigenes, assembly GCF_000732635.1. GTDB lineage: Bacteria > Bacillota > Clostridia > Clostridiales > Clostridiaceae > Clostridium_J > Clostridium_J sulfidigenes. The sequence continues at coordinate 71,673 of NZ_JPMD01000038.1, forward strand.
AAGGATAGTCGATATGGAAAGATAATCTGCAGATGTGAAAGTATAACAGAAGGTGAAATTATAGATAGTATAAAGAGATCCTTTGGAAAAGTAACCCTAGATGGAGTAAAGAGAAGATGTAGACCGGGTATGGGAAGATGCCAAGGTGGCTTCTGTGGTCCTAGAGTTCAAGAAATAATTGCAAGAGAATTAAAGGTTCCAATGGAAGATATAGTTCAAGAAAGCGATGGCTCATATATTTTAATTGGAAGAACTAAGTAGGAGGAAACATTTATGTATGATTTAATAGTAATAGGTGGAGGTCCAGCGGGACTTGCAGCAGCTTATGAAGCTTATAATAATGGAGTAGAAAAAATACTAATAGTAGAGAGAGATAGAGAACTTGGAGGAATATTAAATCAATGTATTCATAATGGCTTTGGACTTCATACTTTTAAAGAAGAGCTTACAGGGCCTGAATATGCTGAAAGATTTATCCATATGATAAGTGATACTAGGGTTGAAGTTAAGCTTAATACCATGGTATTAGAAATAAAAGAAAATAAAGAGATTCATATGATTAATGAGGAAAATGGGTATTTAATACTAAAGGGAAAAGCTATCATTCTTGCTATGGGATGTAGAGAAAGAACTAGAGGAGCTATAAATATGCCAGGGGATAGACCTTCAGGAGTGTTTACAGCAGGAGCTGCTCAAAGATATATCAATATGGAAGGATATATGCCAGGAAAGGAAGTTGTGATTCTAGGATCAGGGGATATAGGTCTTATTATGGCAAGAAGAATGACTTTAGAAGGTGCAAAGGTTAAGGCTGTAGTAGAGCTTATGCCTTATTCTAATGGACTTAATAGAAATATTGTTCAGTGCCTAAATGATTATGATATTCCCCTTTATTTATCACATACCGTAACTAAAGTTGTAGGTAGAAAGAGATTAGAAAAGGTGGTAATTGCTAAAGTAGATGAAAACAAAAAGCCAATAAAAGGTTCTGAAATTGAGTTTCATTGCGATACTTTATTATTATCTGTAGGACTAATACCAGAAAATGAGTTATCTTCTAAGGCTGGTATTGATAAGGATAGAAGAACAAATGGACTTATAGTGAATGAAAGCATGGAAACTTCTGTAGAAGGAATATTTGCCTGTGGAAATGTAGTACATGTTCATGATTTAGTAGACTTTGTTAGTGCAGAATCTAAGCATGCTGGATTTTGTGCTGCCAAATATATTAAAGGTAAAGATGACAAGGGGAGTTATGTAAATATAATAAATGGTGAAAGAATTAATTATACAGTTCCTCAAAGATTAAATGTAGAGGCTATAGAAGATAAACTAACTGTATTTATGAGAGTAAATAATATATATCATAATAAGAGGCTTGTGGTTAGATGTGGTGATGATATAATCGCTAGCTTTAAAAGAAATCACTTAGCACCATCGGAAATGGAAAAGATTTTACTTAGCAAAACTCAATTAGAAAAGATTACAGGAGATATAATAATTTCTCTAGAGGATGGTGAATAATATGATAAAAGAATTAATTTGTATAAGTTGTCCTATGGGATGTCATCTAAAGGTAAATACTGAAACAAAAGAGGTTACAGGAAACACTTGCAAAAGAGGTGAAATTTACGGGATAAATGAAGTAACTAATCCTGTAAGAGTTATAACTACCACAGTAAAAGTTAAAGATGGTGAGCTCCCTGTTATACCAGTAAAAACAAAAACACCTATTCCTAAAGAGTTAAATTTTAAAGCTATGGAAGTATTAAATTCTATAGAGATAGAGGCTCCAATTTCTATGGGAGATATCATAGTGAAGGACATTCTAGGCACTGGAGTAGATGTGGTGGCTACTAGAAACTTAAAGAAGAACATAGAGTAGGATAGTAAATATATTTTAAAAATAATATAGATTTAGAATAATAATTTATAGGTTGGAATAATATATTTACAATGAAGCATTTTTAAGGTAGGAGTTTATGGCACAGAGAAGAATTATTGAAAGTTATGGAAGAGATCTAGGTTTTACTATAGATCAGTTATGTAGACTTATAGGTTCCTATAAAATCTTAGTTGATACAGCAAGCAGTGTAAACTGCATTACCATTGCTAATAAAAGGGACATTAAAGATGCCCTCAAAAGAGCACAGGAAGTTGGTTGCTTAATAGATGAACTTATAGATGTTTTAGATTGTAGTATATGTACCTGGGGCAACTATATGAAATTAAAAACTGAGTATATAAACTCTAGATTAGATTTATGCCTCATAGAAACCGAAGTAGAAGAAGAAATCAGATTACAATCAGGACCATAATTATATAAAACATGGTATAAAGTAATTGAAAAGATGTTAATATATATATTAACATCTTTTAATTTTATCCGATGACTACTAGTCTTGGATAAGGATTTGACCTAAAGGACAACGAATTCTAAGTATCAAAAATACTGACACTAAGAATTCTGTTAGTAAAGCTTCAAAGAAGCTAGAAATTCTGTTTATAATGAAAGTGGGGAAACTTTATGTGGTATGATTACTTTGACTCTATTATAGGAACTATATATGTGGTTATGGATGAAAAGGGCGTAGTGAAGATAGAGCTTTTTCAAGATGGATGGGAAGAATACTATAACCTTAATAAGGGAAGTTTAGAGCATAATAAAGAGAGGTGCTTAAGGGCTATAACTCAATTAAAGGAATATTTTAATGGTGAAAGGGAAGATTTTAACTTACCATTGTCAGTAAGGACTACAGAATTTAGAAATAAAGTTTGGCAGGAACTTATAAATATACCCTATGGAGAAACTAGAAGTTACAGCGATATTGCTATAGCAATTGGAAATCCTAAAGGTGTAAGAGCTATAGGTGGAGCCAATAGAGCAAATGAATTTCCTATAATAATTCCATGTCACAGAGTAATTGGAAAGAGTGGAAAATTAGTAGGATATGCAGGAAATCATACGGATATAAAAAGTAAGCTTTTAGAATTTGAAAAAAATAATAAAGATAATTTATTAAAAAAAACTCATTAATTTACCAGTCATAAATAATTGTATATTTACACAAAATAGGCTAAAGGATATTTTTAGCCTATTTTTTATTTTAAATAAGACCGTAAGTCGTTTTTGTGTTAGGTTCTTTGCTAGGAGGATATATATGAAAAAGTTTTTTTTATATGGAATTATAATTTTAACTATATTAGTTACTTTTGTTAGTAATACAAAAGTATTTGCAGAGGATATAGAAGAGAATAATGAAGTTAATTACAATATTACAATGAAACAAGATATTCTAACTTTAATGATGGCATATCCGGAGTTCATAACTGGAGTTGAAAAAAGTGAAGAAGGAAAGGTATTTGTAATAACAGCTTCAGGAAAGAAAATACTATATGATGATAAAGAATCTAAGGACTTTAACGGAAAAATGGATAATGCAGATCTTCAAGATATACTAGAAGATATATATCCTCTTACTATGCCTGATAAACTTTTAGATATAAATAGAGATCCAGGTAGATTTAGAAATTATATTCTTTTAAATGAAGTTTATGGAGGTAGTGAAAGAGAAGTATCATCTAACCTTATAAGTGTTCCTGCACCCTATAAAAACTATCAATTTAATAAAAATAATGGAGCTGCAGAAAGTTTAAAGAAGGCTATGGAGGAGTTAAAACAATTATCATTAGGTAATGGAGCTGTATCATCCCTTTTAAATCCTATTAATGGAACTTTTAATTATAGAGTTATATCAGGTACAGGAAAGCTGAGTCCTCATGCCTATGGAATAGCTATTGATATTAATAGTAATCCTAGTGATTATTGGAAGTGGGCATCTAGAGATGCTGGAGAAAAGAGGATGTTATCCTATCCTAAGGAACTAGTAGATACTTTTGAAAAAAATAACTTTGTATGGGGTGGAAAATGGGGTCATTTTGATATTCTTCATTTTGAATATAGACCAGAGGTATTAATAAAGGCAAAATACTTTGGAGAAACCTTTAAGGAAGATATGGATTGGTTTGGTGAAGTACCAAGGGATAAAAAAATAGATAATTATATTAACATTATTGAAGGAACTTTAAATTAATAATTAACTAAAGAGCTAAAATGAGGAGGACCTTTATGAACATTATAAGATCCATAAAAAAGATACTTACATGGAAGTTGATATTTGGAATATTACTAGCTATTATTATTGCAAATATTTTTTTTTCTAGAGCCAATGCTGAAGATGTAGATGAAGAAGTAAAGCTAGAAATTAAGAACTTCATTGAAGAAACTATTGCAAAGCGTAATAGAGCCATTGTAACTGGAGAAGAGGAAAGCATTAAGTCCGTTTATGACATGGGAACTAAGTATGGTACGTGGGCCTATGAAAATGAAGAGAAAAAGATGATTTATCTTCACAATTGGGAACAGAAACAAGGGGTTAAAATTACAGAAATACTTCCTAAGGTAGTTGTAAATCGTATAAGTGAAAAGGATAATGGATTCAAAGTTAACTTTACATGTTCTACAGAATATAGGTATGTTTATGAAGATAGACCAGAAGAGGTCAATGCAGCTAGAATAGGGACTTATCATGTGCTTACTTTAATAAATAAAGGAGACAATTTCTTGATAAATAAGGAGTGGTATACAGATCCATTTGCAGATTCTTTAAATCTAGAAAAATTAAAAGTAGATGATGTAAAAGAATTTATTTTAGCTCAAGAACCTAAAGATTTTTCAAATTTAGATGAAAGAAGGAAAGCATCTGTAGAATATGCCAATAAATATTGTGGAGCAGCTACTGAAGAAGAATTTGGTTATAAATACAATAAAGATTATAGAAATTTTAATCCAGAAGGTGGAGATTGTGCTAACTTTGCTTCACAGATATTGCATGAAGGTGGTAAATTTAAGAAAAATTCATCATGGAATTATTCTAAAGGAGAAGCTACAGCATCTTGGGTAAATGCGGATAAATTTAAGAGTTATTGGGTATATAGTGGAAGAGCTTCAGTAATAGCTCATGGAACCTATGATAAGGTATATAAAGCCTCCTATCAGCTTATGCCAGGAGATTTTGTTGCTTATGAAAAAAAAGGTGATATTAAACATATATCTACTGTAACCAATGCAGATTCTAGAGGTTATGCTTTAGTTACTTGTCATAATACTGATAGAAATGATGTACCTTGGGATTTGGGTTGGAGTGATAAAAATATTAAATTTTGGCTTATAAGAGTTCATTATTAAAAATATTTAATTAACCTTATTAGGATACATAGCATACCTTAAAATATAAACATTTATATTAGAGGGCAATATGTATCCTATTAAATTTTCAAATTTATATTATGAAAAAATTTGGGGAGGAAGAAAGCTAGAAGATTATAGAACAAATCTTCCTAAAGGAAACATAGGAGAAAGCTGGGAAATTGCCTGTCATAAAAATGGAATGAGTATTATTAGTAATGGAAAATATAAAGGAAAAGCACTTATTGAAATAATTAAGGAATATAAAAACTTAATTGTAGGAGATAAGATATATATAGATAAATTTACAGATAGGGATTTTCCACTACTTATAAAGATTATAAATTCTAATGAGAATCTATCTGTGCAGGTACATCCAAATGATAAGTATGCTCATAGAGTAGAAAATGATAATGGTAAGGTTGAGGCTTGGTATATTATAGATTGCGAAGAGGGAGCAGAAATAATTGTTGGTACAACAGGATGTACAAAGGAAGAGTTTAAAAGAAGTTGCACAGAGGGTACTGTGGAAGGTTGCATGAATAAAATAGCAGTTAAGCCTGGAGAATTATTTTTAATAGAACCTGGATTACTTCATTCCATAGGAAAAGGTATATTACTAGCAGAAATACAACAAAATAGTGATATTACTTATAGAGTTTACGATTATCACCGAGGAAGAGAACTTCATATTGACAAAGCATTGGATGTAGTTAATTTCAATGGTGGGACTAAGAGCTTATGTATAAACAATGATTTAGTAATACAAAATCATATGAACTCAGAAAAATTTAATATAGATATATACAATATAAAAGGAAGCTATAGTGAAACTAGTGATAAAGACAAGTTTTTTGTATTTACCTGTGTAGAAGGTAAAGGTAAAATTAGCTTTGTTGATGAAGGACTTAGAAAGTTTATTGATATATCTATTTTGGAAAGTTTTCTAATACCAGCATATTTAGGTGAATATATTTTAATAGGTGATATGAAGTTAATAAAAAGCCATGTATTTTAAAGCAAAATAGCCCTAGACTTATATAGAGAAAGCTATATGAGTCTAGGGCTATGTTAATGAAGAACTACTCATTATACCTTAATCTACTCAATAGACTTACTGGTAGTGAAGTTTCTACATTATCATCAAATTTCCTAGAAAGGTTAGCAGGTTGTGAAGTTGGACTGATAAGTGGTGCTAACTGACCTTGTTGAGAGTAAATTCCTCTGATAGCATCAAAGACTCCTCGCATATCCAGAATACCATAGCCCCAAAATTCATTGGGATAGACCTCATTGGGTCTTTTTCGAGTTCCTCTAATTAAAAAAGTTTTTATGCTTTCAGAAGATAATATAGGAATGTTTCCTTCAGTGATACTCCATTGATAAAAAAGAGCTATAGCACCAGCAAGCACTGCTGTGGCAGCACTAGAACCTGATATAGTAGCTGTAGTGTTATTTAATCCAGTAGTTAATACATTTATTCCTCCACAGGTTATTTCAGGTTTTATTTTATTATTTGAGGTAAATCCAACTCCAGAATTTGAACCTATAGTATTAGTATTTTGGTTATAAAATGCAGTGGTAACAGCTAAATTACTAGTAGAAGGTATAGTGAGAGTTGTAAAGTTGTCTGGATTTAATAGTGCTGTACCAGGTTTAGATAAAGGTCTTTGATCAATCCAAACATTAAATAAACCATTTACTATATAATCTCCATATAAACTTATATTCCATACACCTGGAGCAATGTTTGAAAAAGTTAAAAATATTAGCTGATTACCGGATACAATTTCAGGGAAATAGTAAACTATTCTAGTAGTAGTATTTTCATATAAAAAACTAAGGTTTGCACTTTGACCAATCTTTACAGGAATTCTGGGAATTACCTGTCCACTAGGAGAAGTTAAACCCAAAGACATTTTGTCTGGGTAGGCACACCATATTGCTATATTTAAATCACCTTGATCTGGATCTACTGAAAATTCCACAGATTGAGTTTCTCCAGTATTAGCTATATATCCAGAAGCATGAGTTTCAGAACCACCCTGATTACCTGTGCCTAAAGCAAAGGTCACTGTGGTAGAAAAAGAATAGTAATCAATGAGTTCCTCTAGAGCATTAGTGCCATCGTGAGCGCCTAGGTTGCTGCTAACAGGTAGAAATATAACCATAGGTCGTAGGTATATAGAACGTTGACGTAAAAGATAAACCATAGCTGTAGCTATATCTGTATTACGATAAACTGGAGTGCTAGGAGTAGATGGAGCTACTGTATCTTCTATCTCTTTTATAGGTCTTAGTTTAACAGATATAAAATCACAGTTTGGAGCTGCTCCCTTTATATCTCCATATCCTCTAGCACCGATTATACCTGCACATTTAGTTCCATGACCATTGGTATCTATCTGTGGAACTATAGAATAGGGATTACCACCTGATTTGCTTAGAGCAATAGCTTCATTTATTTGTTCTTGGGAATATACACTACCATAACCGATACCAGATGGTGCAAGTCCAGTGGCATCAGTTTGGTCCCAAATAGATAATATCCTAGAGGTATCGTCTTCTCTAGTAAACTCTGGATTTAAGTAATCTATACCAGTATCGATGGTGCCTACAATTACACCAGTTCCTGTTAAATCTATAGGATTATCTTCAGAGAATTGAACTATGTTAGAAGTTTCTAAGGGGGACAGTTGTGTAAGTATAAAGTCATTAGGTGGCTCAATTATATTAACAGTAGGTAAAGATACAATTAAGTTTTCATATCCAATTTCTACAAATATAACAGCCATATATGGGGTTAGGATTACAACACTAGCTTGAGGTATTTCAGCAATAGAAGCTACTATATTACCAGTATAGTAAATTATAAAGCTATTGTACTGTAAAGGGTTATCTAATTGTTGGGTTACTTCTCTTAAATCTTTTAGATTCATGAACTAATCCTCCTTATATATATCATCTATTCTTCTATATAATTCTATAGGCATTTTTATAGATGAATTAAGTGGTAAATAATTTTCATAGGAAGAGATATGGTCATTATAATTTCTAGGTAGACTAGATGATCTAAGATTTTCAAAGGAGCCTAGAAGATTTAGCATACCATAGCCCCATTGAGGGTTTGGATATATATCACCAGATCTTTTACTAGTTCCACGAGTTAAATAGGAAATAATAGAAGGACCATATATATTGGGATCATTACCAAGGACTATGCCCCATTCTAGGATAAGAAGTGCAGCACCACAAAGTACAGCTCCAGCTACAGAACCACCAGAAATTATATTGGTTTCATTATTTAGCCCTGTAGTTAATGCCGTAACACCACCAGTAGTTAAGTTAGGTTTAATTCTATTATCAGCAGTAAAGCCTCTACCAGATTCTACAGCTATAGTATTGTTATTTTGATCGTAGAAAGATGTGGTTATGGCTTTTCTAGCATTGGCAGGAGCTTGTAAAGTTGTGTATGGATTAGGATTAATTACTCTAGTGGTCAACTGTATAAGAGGTCTTTGGGGTAGCCACATATTATATTGACCATTAACTATATACTCTCCTTTGAGTCTCAGTTGCCAAAGTCCAGCTTTAGGATTTTGTATAGTTATATATACAGCCTCATTGCCAGTGGAAAATTCGGCACTGGTAAAGGCGATACTAATTACACTTTTTTCAAGGATAAGAGTGACTTGCTCAAACTTATAGGCTACTAGCTGAGGTTGAACAGGTTCCGCAATTTCACCATTAGGAGAAACTATAGATATAGATATTTTATCAGGTCTTTGAAGCCATAGCATAAGAACTAAGTTATCTTCATTTAGCCCTACAATAATTTCTATAATTTCTAAGGAGTTGGTCTTTAAAAATCTACCATAGCCATGGGTTAGACTAGCCCCTTGGTTACCAGTATTAGTAACAAATACAAGGCCTTTTCGTGATGAAAAGAAATCAATATCTTGTTCTATGGAAGATAAACCTTCGTGTCCACCCCAATTTGTTCCAGTAGATAATAAAACACTCATAGGTTGCAATAAATTTCTATCATTATAATTTATTACAAACCTTACACCTAAATAAATATCAATACCTTCAAAAATTGGAGTGCTTCTTCTATTGTTAATTCCAATTAATTTAAGATTACTGTTTTTTGCTTCCTTAAGCTTTACAATTATAAATTCACATTCAGGAGCGCTTCCGATTATACCATCTAGTCCTCTTGCACCGACTAAACCAGCCATATTTGTACCATGGCCTATTTCATCTCTTGAAGGGACTATATCATAGGGATTACCACCTTCAGCAGAAGCTTGGATAGCCCTATTTATATCATCACGACTATAAATTGTACCAAAAAAGGCTATATCATCATTAGTATTTGTATTACTTTCAATAGTTTGATCCCATATTGCCGCAATTCTTGTAGTTCCATCTGGATATTGAAATTGTGGATTCAAGTAATCTATACCAGTATCAATAATTGCAGCTATTGTGCCTTCTCCTGTAAGGTTTAAAAAAGTTTCTCCATGAAATTGTGTTATGTTAGCAGCATCTACTGGTTGGATAGCTGTAAGAGTATATGGAAAGCTAACATCTATAATTAGATTATCTGTTATTCCTGAATACTTGGTAATAAAGTCCATGTAATTACCAGCACGAACCACTACAATATAATCTATTTCAGAAACTTTAAAGGCACAGGCATAATCTATATCATTAAGGATGCTAACAAGATCCCTATCATATTGAACAAATAGGCTTATATAATCTTCACTAAGATAGGCTTCTTTACATGAATCAATTTGTCTAGATGTATTTAAATTATTCATCAATAAACTTACATCTCCTAAAACTTGCTTATCTATCTATATTATTCTAAAGGATATAAAGTAGTTACAATTAAAACAAAAACTCCTTGGTAAGGTTTAGTCTTCTAAATAAATCATAAGGGATATATGTTTCAATATTATCATTGCAATATCTAGAGAAGCTAATATTTCCTGAAGTTATAGGTGTTGCTAACAAATCTGGATGAGAGTAGATACCCCTAATAGCATCAAAGGTTCCACGGATATCAAGAATTCCATAACCCCAAAATTCATTAGGATATGCTTCATTAGGTCTCTTTTTTGTACCTCTAATTAGTAAGGATTTTATATTTTCAGAGGATAACATATTGAAATTACCATTTGTTACTCCCCATTGATAAATTAAGGATATTGCTCCAGCCAATACTGCAGTAGCGATGCTAGATCCGGATACAGTTGTAGTAGTATTATTAAGGGAGGTAGTTAATACATTTACACCACCACAAACTAGGTCAGGTTTAATTTTATTATTTGCTGTAAATCCAACTCCAGAATTTAAAGCTATAGCATTAGTATTTTGATTATAAAATCCAGTAGTAATAGCTAAGTTGCTAGTAGATGGAATTGTAAGAGTCGTGAAGTTGTCAGGATTTAAGAGTTCAGTTCCCGATTTAGATATAGGCTTTGGATAAATCCAAATATTATATAAGCCATTAACTATATAATCTCCATATAAGTTTAAAGTCCATATGCCAGGAGCAATATCAGGAAATTCCAAGTAAATTAATTCGTTACCAGATATGGTTTCAGGGAAGTAGTAAGTTAGAGTAGCAGTATTTTTTTCATACAAAAAATTAAGCACTGCTTTTTTTCCAAGTTTTACAGCAATCCTTGAAATTACTTGACCACTAGGGGAAGTTATGCCTAAAGAAATTTTATCGGGATAGGAACACCATATACCTAAGTGAAATTCTCCTTGATTTGGTGCTACGGAAAATTCAATAGAGGCAGTTTCTCCCGTGTTATTTATATAACCAGAGGCATGGGTTCCGGAATTACCTTGGTTACCAGTGCCTAAAGCAAAGGATACCTTATTACTAAAAGAATAGTAGTCTATAAGTTCTTCAATAACATTAGTACCATCATGAGAGCCTAGGTTACCACTAATGGGTATAAATATTACCATAGGAAGTTCATAGATATAATGCTGTTGTATAAGATAAAGTATAGCTGTAGCTATATCACAATTACGATAAACAGGAGTACCATCTTGGAAAGAATTCATAGCATCGCCTATTTTTCTCCAAGGCCTTAATTTTATACATATAAAATCACAGTTAGGAGCAGCACCTTTAACTTCACCATAACCTCTAGCACCAATTATACCTGCACATTGAGTACCATGACCATCAGTATCAATTTCAGGAACTATGGAATATGGATCACCACCTTCAGCTTTAAGTGAAATAGCTGCATTGATTTGTTCTTGCGAATATACAGTACCATAATTGATATTAGATGGACTAGGGCCGTCATTATTTGTTTGATCCCAAATAGATAATATCCTAGAGGACCCATCTTCTCTAATAAATTCTCTATTTAAATAGTCTATGCCTGTATCAATGGTACCAACAATGACGCCTGTACCAGTTAAATCCATGGGGATACCTTCAGAAAATGGAACTATATTAGAAGTCTGTAAAGGCGATATTTGAGAAAGCATGAAGTAATTATCTGGCTCAATTATATTGATATTAGGAATAGAAGTAATTAAGTTTTCATAGCCAATTTTTACAAATATAACTGCAATATATGGGCTTAAAAATATAACTGTAGCTTGGGAAATGGTGCTAATAGGAGTAATTATATCACCAGTATAATAAACAATATAGCTATTATATTGGGATGGATCATCTATTTGCTTAGTTATTTCTCTTAAATCTGACAGATTCATAAATTATTCCTCCATATCCATGGTATCATCTATTCTTCTATATAATTCTTTAGGCATATTTATAGAAAATATAGAAGGTAGATGGCTTTTTGTTTTAATATTACACTTATTGTAATTTCTAAAAAGTGAGGTTGTTCTAAGATTTTCAAAGGAACCTTGAAGATTTAGCATGCCATAACCCCATTCAGGATTTGGATATATGTCTCCAGCTCTTCTACTAGTTCCCCTAGTTAAATAAGAAATAATAGTAGGACCATACATATTGGGATCATTTCCTAGTATAATACCCCACTCAAGCATAAGCAGAGTAGCACCACATAACACTGCTCCAGCCGCGGAACTGCCAGAAACTACAGCATTTTCATTATTTAAACCAGTAGTTAATACCATGATACCTCCTGTAGCTAAGTTTGGTTTAATTCTATTATCGGCAGTATAACCTCGACCGGAATCTACAACTACTGTATTGTTATTTTGATTATAAAAGGCAGTAGTTATAGCTTTTTTAGCATTGCCAGGAATCTCTATTGTATTATAAGGTGTAGAGCTTATAATTCTAGTAGTTGGTTCTATTAAAGGTCTTTGGGGAAGCCATACATCATATTTACCATTAATTATAAAATCACCTTTAAGTCTTAATTGCCAAAGGCCTTCTTTAGGATTTTTAATTGCTATATATACAACTTGATTTCCAGTTGTAAATTCTGAACTTGAAAATAGAATACTAATTGTGCTATCTTCAACTACAGAAATAATCTCTTCAAATTCTGTTGCTACTAATTTAGGTTGTATAGGTTGTGAAACTTCTCCGCCAGGAGAAACTACAGATATAGATATTTTATCAGGTCTTTGAATCCAAAGCATGACAGATAGATTGTTTTCCTTTGGACCTACAATAAATTCTATAATATTCTGTGAATTACTTTTAAGGAACCTTCCCTCAGAATGGGTAGCATTAGCTCCTTGATTTCCAGAACAAGTTACAAAGATAAGACCTTTCCTAGAAGAAAAATAATCAATATCTTGCTCAATAGAGGTTAACCCTTCATGGCCACCCCAATTAGTTCCTGTAGATAATAATATACTTATTGGTATTAAGGAATTAGAATCTTTATAATTCATAACAAATAGCATTGCAAGGTATATATCAAGACCTTCGTAGATAGGTATGTTTTTTCTATCATTGACACCAATTAATTTAAGATTACTGGTTTTAGCTTCTTTAAGCTTTATAATAAGGAAATTACATTCAGGAGCACTACCGGTTACTCCATCTAAGCCCTTAGCCCCAACCAAACCTGCCATATTTGTACCGTGTCCTATAACATCTCTTGAAGGAACTATATCATAAGGATTTTCACCTTTATTAAAAGCTTCAATGGCTTTATTAATTTCTTCCCTAGTGTAAAAGGTACCGAAAAATGTTGCAGGATCATTATTTATTTTATTATTTTCAATGGTTTGATCCCATATACCGATAATTCTTGTGGTTCCATCATTATTTTGAAATTGAGGATTTAAATAGTCTATACCTGTGTCTATAATTGCAGCTACAGTATTTTTACCCTTAAGATTCAAGAAGGTGTCTCCATGGAAGGGGGCTATAGAAGAAGACTGTATTGGTTCTATAGATGACAAAGTGTAGGGATAGCTAACATCTACTCTAAATATTTCTCTGAATTCACCAACTAAATTATGATACTCTTGAGCTAGAACAGAAACATAGAATATTGTATCAGATATCTTGTAAGCATAAGCATAATCTACATCTTTGAGAATATTAACAAGATCTTTTGTAGACAAAACGAATAGAGTCACATACTCTTCACTTAGATAGGCATCTTTAAATGAACTTACATTATCCATAAAAAACTTACATCTCCAGAAAATGTTTATCTATTTATAGTATTCTATAGTTCTTAAAGTAGTTACAGTTAGTATACCTTATCACTATAACTTTTAATTGATTTATGGAGTTAAGAATAAGTGGTGGTATGACAAAAATTTATAAAGGTGCTATAATATCAAAGTAAGTTTATAGTATAAAGATATAAATTTAATATTAAAAATATGTAGAGTGCATATATTAAAAAATATACGAGGTGAAATAAATGAGTGGTGTAGCAGGAGAAGGTTGTGAAATATTAGTCCCTTTTAATGAGAGAAAGCCATTAGAAGAAATAGAAAGAAGTTTAATAAAAAAATATAGAAAATCAGTATGGTCTAAGTTTATTAAGGCTATTAGAGAGTACAACCTAGTAGAAGAAGGAGATAAGATAGCTGTTGGAATATCTGGGGGTAAGGATAGTATAATAATGGCTAAGTTATTTCAAGAGTTAAAACGTCATGGGCAAGTAAATTTTGAATTAGAATTTATTGCTATGGATCCAGGATATCATCCACAGATTAAAGAGCTTTTATTGGATAATTGTAATTATTTAAATATACCAATACATACCTTTGATTCAAAAATATTTGACATTATAGACGAGATAGCAAAGGATTATCCTTGTTATATGTGTGCTAGGATGAGAAGGGGTGCATTATATTCTGAAGCTGAAAGGCTTGGATGCAATAAGCTAGCATTAGGACATCACTTTAATGATGTCATTGAAACTACAATGCTTAATGTGCTTTATGGAGGAACTTTTAAAACTATGCTTCCCAAACTTAAAGCAACTAACTTTAAAGGATTAGAGCTTATACGTCCTCTTTATTATGTTGAGGAAAGCTACATAGAAAACTTTATACAAAGCAGTGGTATATGGCCTCTTAACTGTGCATGCATGGTAGCAGCAAAGAAGATTGGTAACAAGAGACATGAAATAAAGGATATGATAAAAGAAATGAAAAAGAATTTTAAAGATGTGGATAAGTCTATATTTAAGGCTGCTGAAAATGTAAATATGGATGCAATTTTAGGTTGGCAAAAGGATGGACAAAAACATTCTTTCTTAGAAGAATATGATGGAGAATTTTTAGATTAAAAATTAAGGTGATTAATTGATTTACTAAAAGATTACATAGTAATTACATGTGAGATAAATACTATATAAAAGGAAACCTCTTATTTTAGAATTACAATTCTAGAATAAGAGGTTTAATATTTTAACTTATAATTAGATTTCTATAAAAGTCCACCTATTGAAACAAATAGTGAAGCAAAAACTAAAGAAACAATTGTCATAAGTTTTATTAATATGTTGATTGATGGACCTGATGTATCCTTGAATGGATCTCCAACAGTATCTCCAACAACAGCAGCTTTATGAGCATCGCTACCTTTACCACCGTGAGTACCTTCTTCAATATATTTCTTAGCGTTATCCCATGCACCACCAGAGTTAGACATGAAGATAGCAAGCATAACTCCAGAAACAAGAGATCCTACTAAAAGTCCACCTAAAGCTTCAGTACCAAGTAAGATACCAATTACTAGTGGCATAGCTACAGCCATAACTCCAGGAAGCATCATTTCTTTTAATGCTGCAGCTGTTGAAATTTCAACGCATCTTTTATAATCAGGTTTTCCAGTACCTTCTAGAATTCCAGGAATGGTTTTAAATTGATTACGAACTTCAACAATCATTTTGTTAGCTGTTTTACCAACAGATTCCATTGTAAATGCTGAGAATAGGAATGGAAGCATACCTCCAACTAATAATCCAACAATTACTTTAGGATTTAAACAGTCTATAGTAGTTAATCCAACAGCTTGAGAGTAAGAAGCAAATAATGCTAATGCAGTAAGAGCTGCAGAACCAATAGCAAATCCTTTACCCATAGCAGCTGTAGTGTTACCAACAGAGTCTAATTTATCTGTAATCTTACGAACTGATGAATCAAGTCCTGACATTTCTGCAATACCACCAGCATTGTCAGCAATTGGACCATAAGCATCAACTGCTACAGTAATACCAGTAGTTGATAACATTCCAACAGCTGCAAGAGCAATACCGTATAATCCAGCGAATGAATAAGCAACTAGTATAGCAATAGCAATTAATATTATAGGTAGAGCTGTAGATTCCATTCCAACAGCAAGTCCAGATATTATTGTTGTTGCAGAACCAGTTTCAGATTGTTCAGCAATTTTCTTAACTGATCTATAATCACTTGAAGTGTATACTTCTGTTAACTTACCAATTAATAAACCAACTATAATTCCAGAAATTATTGCGAAGAATGGTAAGAAATCTCCAAAGAATTTTTTACTAAGTATAGCAGAAGATATAACAACTAATATACTAGCTAAGTAAGTTCCGCTATTTAAAGCTTTATGTGGATTTTGGCTTTTGCTATTATTTACAAGCACAATACCTATTATAGAACAGAAAATTCCTGCTGCAGATATTATAAGTGGGAAAATAGCTCCCTTTAATCCAAAAGCAACTACACCTAGTGTAATAGCAGATATGATAGAACCAACGTATGATTCAAATAAGTCTGCACCCATACCAGCAACATCACCAACGTTATCACCAACGTTATCAGCGATTACTGCCGGGTTACGTGGATCATCTTCAGGTATACCAGCTTCAACCTTACCAACAAGGTCAGCTCCAACATCAGCAGCCTTAGTATATATTCCACCACCAACACGTCCAAAAAGAGCTAGAGTAGAAGCTCCTAAACTAAATCCAGTAAGTACTTCTATATTATTTGTAAAAAAGTAAACTACACTTACTCCTAGTAGTCCAAGACCTACAACACACAGACCCATAACAGCTCCACCGGAGAATGCAATTGAAAGTGCTTTACTCATACCAGATGTTCTAGCGCCTTCAGCAGTTCTTACATTGGCTTTAGTAGCTGTATGCATACCAACATAACCTGCTAGAGTTGAGAATAATGCTCCAACTAAGAAGCAAACAGCTGTAACCCAGCTACCTATTCCTACACCAATTAATACAAAAATAATAGCACAGAAAATGATTAATACTTTGTACTCTGCCTTTAAGAAAGCAGTAGCACCTTCACTGATAGCTGAAGCGATTTCTTTCATTCTATCTGTACCTTCACTACTTTTATTAATTTTTGATAGTAGTAAAAAGGCAGAGATTAAAGCAAGCAATCCAGCAACTATACAAACATAGATAAGATTGTTCATAATAAAGTCCCCCTATATATTCTTATTTAATTTTATTTAACAATTGAAGTGAAGGGTTTAACCTATACCTCAATTGGATTTGTCCTATGTATTAACCTTGTATATGATACAAAAAATATTATGATATATCAAGCAGAAAAATTAGCCATTTTAAATTAAAATGGTAATTAATATATAAATTCATGTGAATAATGATCCTAGAGAGATAAGCTGAATTAATTAATATTTCATAATAAATATGTATTTAAATACAGTTTAAATCTTATTAGTACTAATAAATGTTATCATCATAATAATTTTATGTCAAATATAAGTTGAATTTTATTTAAATATCTTTGAATATATTAAAAGAAAATATAGAATTATTTCAATATACTAAATTGTGATACATTTTATATGTAGAAAGAAAGTATTAATGCCACCTTATAAATGTAAATAATGATTAACAATTATGGTTAATTTATATAAAAAGGACACCTTAAATTTTACTTAAGCTATCCTTTAGATTTTGCTAAATATGATATACTATTTTTGAATTATTTACTTACTTTACCAACTGGAGCTACATAGACTACAAACTCATTTTCGCCATCTAATCCAAGAAATTTATCTATAAGCTTTTGATCATAGGCTCCTACAGCACAAGTACCACAATCTATAGCTTGGCAAGCAAGATAAAGGTTTTGACATACATGACCTGCATCAAGTAGCATGACTTTATGGGCAGCATCTAGATATCTCCATTCGCCTCTATAGGGAATACAACTCCATATAAATGTTACGGCACTATCACCAACGAAGGTTTGTTCACAAGCTATATCAGAAAGTTGAGATGATAAAGAAGAATCTTCTAATATAAGAAGTAATTTATGGCTTAAGGGAAGGTATCTGTATAAGCCATTCTTAATGCCCTTAATGTGATTTATTACTAAGTATGTCTCAAAGGGATGACGAGCACCTCCAGAGGGTACGGTTCTTAGGGTTGCATAGTTATTAGCAGTAACTTTTTTTACACCTTGTGTACACCAAAGAAGAAAGGATAGCTCCTCTAAACTTAGATTATCATCAGTAAATTTACGATGACTTTCCCTTTGATTTATAATGTCTAAGATATTAGATCTAACAAAAATTTTATCTGTTACCTCAGGCAAGTCTATAGTTTTATCATTTTCATCATATGGTTTTTGTAAAGGTGGTTGAGGTAATTTTTTTTGTTGATCAGATAACTCATACTCCCCTTCATCCTCTTCTGTTGAAAAGCTAGATTTCATAAAGTTTCGCAGTTTCTCAATATTTTCCATAAAATACAACTCCTTAAAAAGTAAAATGTTCATAAATGAGCTTAGTTTACATTTATTCTTGATTCTAAGTTATTACTTAGAAAATTATAATATAAGAATAACCTTTATCCTATTATTTCATAATAACCTACAATTTTAAATAGATAATTTGTAAAATATGTGATTTAATAGTTAATAGGATATATGAAAAAATTTTCCTGTATAAATATTTATATAGGAAACTAGTTTAATATTTATAAATATAACTATTTAAATAGTTAAATAGTTAAATAGTTGTTCTGCCATGCGGGTTTGAGAAGATTAGGGGGAGAAAAGTGGAGTTAATATTAAAGGATATACAAAAAAGTTTTGAAAATAAAATAGTGTTAAAAGGAGCATCTTTTACCTTTGAAAAAGGAAAGATATATGGCCTATTAGGAAGAAATGGTGCAGGTAAAACTACTTTATTTAATTGTATAAGTGGAGAGCTAAGCAAAGATTCAGGGGAGGTCATCTTAGAGAATGGATTGGGTAATGAAGGAGAGTTAGATTATTCTAATATAGGATTTGTTTTTGCAGATCCAGTATTACCAGAGTTTTTAACAGGTTATGAGTTTGTTAAATTCTATATAGATATAAATAAGGATAAGATTATTGACATTAAGACCGTAGAGGAATATTTAAATATCATAAAAATATCTAAGGCTGATAGTCATAGATTAATTAAAACCTATTCTCACGGAATGAAGAACAAGCTCCAGATGTTATGCTTTTTAATAAGTAGACCGCCGGTAATTTTATTAGATGAACCATTAAGTTCTTTTGATGTAATTGTGGCACTAGAAATTAAAAATTTATTAAAGGAAATAAAGAGTGAGCATATAATTATATTTTCAACCCATATATTACAACTTGCCATGGATTTATGTGATGAAATAGTAGTTCTTAATCATGGAATATTAGAGCAAGTTCCAAGTGAACTTATAAGAAGTGGAAAGTTTGAGGAAAGCATAATGGAAATTTTAAAGGAGGACAATTATGATTAGAACTTTTACTAATACATACAAATTCTCCTTTGTACAAGGTGCAAATACATTCATATATTTCATCAAGAGGATTCCGCTAATAGGTAAAAAAGTTCCAGAGAGTTTTTACAGTAAAACAAAGGCTAAAATTACCCTTGGAATTATATTTGAAATAATGTCTTTTTTATTTGGCTTTATTAAAAAAGCTGTTTATATTGGTGTGATGATAGCACTTCCTGCTCTGTACTTCTCAAAGGAAAGCGGAAATTTACAGGAAGTAGCTCTTCAAATATTTTTTATTTTAAGCTTTATTCTAGGACCCATTATAAATACTACTTTTATGCCACGAGATGAAAAACCTTTCAACATGATAAGATTAATGAGGGTGGATGCTAAAAAGTACTTTATAAGTGAAATGGGTTATACCAGAATTCTAGCTTTTATACATTTTACTCCTGTGATGATAGTACTGTTTTCTCCAGTAAAGGGATTAATTTTGACCTTTGAGTTTATACTCATTAGATTCATATGGGAGTTTATACATTTATTTGTATTTAGTAGATTTAACAAGATGATATCAAATATGGATATATTTATTGGGACATTGGTAATTATTTGTCCTTTACTAGCCTATGTTCCTTTATTTTTTCATGTTAATATAGGACTTCATAGGTGGATATATGATTACAGGATTATTATACTATTATTTTTATTGTCAGTTTTATCTCTTAGATATATCTTTAAATACAAAAGATTTAAGGATATTGGTAAAATTATATGCACTAAGGATAATGTTTTAGAGAAACAAAAATTAGTAAAAGATGTTCAGTTTAAAGATGTAGAAATAAATGAGAAGAAGATAAAAGTAGAAGACTTGAATTCCAATATCTATGAAAATAAGCAAGGCTATGAATATCTTAATGCTATATTTTTCAAAAGGTACAAAAAACTTTTATCAAAGTCTTCAAAATATATAATTATAGGAAGTCTTATAGTAACAATGGTTGCCATTGGATTTATATTGTGGAAACCAAGTGGTAAGGTGGGGATTATAGATTTTTTCAAGAATAAAACTTCTAGTTGGATATTTGTAATGTACTTTTTATCTACTACAGAAAGAATTTGTAAGGCTATGTTTTTTAATTGTGATATAAGCTTACTTAGATATGGGTACTATAGACAAAGAGAAGCTATGTTTTCTAATTTTAAATCTAGGTTAAAAAGGGTGGTTGTCTTTAATATTCTTCCAGCTTTAGTAATTTGCTGTTGTATAATTTTCATACTAATAGCATCTGGAGACCCTAAGGCAATATTAGAATTAAGTTATTTATTTTTAAGTATAATAGCCTTGGCTTGCTTTTTTTCCATACATCATTTAGCCATATATTATATAATTCAGCCATATACTGCTAACTTAGAGGTTAAAAGTCCACTATTCAGGGGAATTAACACAGTAATGTATGTAGTTTGTTATATGTGTTCAGGAATTGATAGCTCTTCCTATATGTTTAGTTTAGGAGTAATCATATTCACTGTAATATATATGATTATAGCATTAATATTAGTTTATAAATTAGCACCTAAGACATTTAAACTTAAATAGATAACAAAAATTAAAAAACTTCTATGAATTTGTAAAAACTTAATGTATAATATATAGGCAACTCATAAACAAAGAAATATTTCATTATGATTATGATAAGCTCTTAGAAAATTGTACGGTTAATGCAAAAAATATTACATTATAAGCAAAGAGGAAGAATCCAAGGGGTTTTTCCTCTATATTTTTTCAAAAATATAAGAAGTGAGAGGTGAAAAACAATGACAATTAATAGAGAAGAGACTTTGAAGGAAGAAATGAAATTCAGTAGTACTAAGGAATGGATAGAAAAGCAACTTTTAAACACTGAGAAAAAGTGTGAAGAGTATGAAAAGAAAGTAGCAACTCTTAAAAAATCTTCAAGAGGGACTTTTAGTACAGAACTAATTTTAGCCCAAAACATTCAAGACTTCGCCAATAAAGATTTGCACAAGTATAGTGAAAGCAAAGATAATCCATACTTTGCAAGAATTAATTTCAAGGAAAAGATAAGAGATGTAGAAAGCTTTTATATTGGTAAGTTTGGACTTATAGATGAAGTTAACAACGAAGAGGTTGTCATTGATTGGAGAGCACCTCTTGCCAATTTATATTATAGTGGAACTTTTGGAGCAGCATCCTATACTGCCCCCATGGGAGAAATTCAAGGAGAACTATTATTAAAAAGAAAGTTTCAAGTTAAGGATGGAAAAATAGTAAATATTTTTGATGAGGGAGTAAATGAGTTAATAGTTCCAGTATCAGAAGATGGAGAAGAACTAGTAGATGAGTTTTTAAAGATAAATTTAGAAGAAAATATGAGTAAAAAGCTGAAGGATGTAGTAAATACCATTCAAAGGGAACAAAATGAAATTATTAGAGCCTATAAAAATAAGCCAATAATTATTCAAGGTTCAGCAGGGTCAGGAAAGACTACGGTAGCATTACATAGATTAGCCTACCTAGTGTATACCTATGGAGATGAAATGAATAATAGGAACATACTAGTAGTTGCGCCAAACCAGTTATTTTTAGACTATATTTCAGATATTTTACCAAACTTAGGAGTTAGTAATGTAAAACAGTCAACCTTTGAGGAACTTTGCAGTGCAATTTTAAACATTAAATATAAAATAATAACTAAGGATAAAAAGCTTGCACATATAATGGAATGTAAGGATGAGGAAGAAATTAAATACATTACTGCATCCAGCAAGATAAAAGGTACAATGACCTATAAAACCATTATGGATAGGTTTATAAAATATTTAGAAAGAAAGAGTTCTGAAGTAGAGGATATATTAGTAGATGAATACATTTTATTTTCAGCAAAGGAAATAAAAAGACTATATATAAAGGACTTAGAAAATTTACCTATTAACAAAAGAAAAGATGAAATAAATAAATACTTTAAAGGTAAGTTAAAAAACCGAATAGAAGAAATTAAAGAAAAGATAGAAAATATATACTTTTTTAAGATAAAAGATATAAAGGATAGAAAAGACATATCAGAGGAAGATAAGAGAAAAGAGATAATTAAAACCTATGATGAACGAGATGAGCTTATAGGAGGACTAAAAACTAAAGGTAGTAAAGCATTAAAGGAGTTCTTTGGTAATTGGAAGAAGATAAGTGTAGTAGATAGTTATATAAATCTATATAATGATGAAGAAGCATTTTCATCTGTAACAGATAATTGCTTACCTAAAAAGTTAGCTGACTATATGAGAGATGAAATAAATAATAATATTGCCACTAAAAATATAGACTGCGATGATTTAACGGCGTTGACATACTTACAATTGAAGTTAGAAGGGGTAGTGGGAGAGAATTATATTCATACTGTCATTGATGAAGCACAAGATTATAGTCTTATGCAATTTAATGTATTAAAAGAAATATCGAAGAATAACTCCATGACTATAGTTGGGGATTTAGGGCAAGGAATCTATAATTATAAAGGAATTAACTCATGGGAAAGCTTAATAGAAAAGGTATTTAGCGAAGATGCCACTTATATAACTTTATCCCAAAGCTATAGGTCTACAGTAGAAATAATAGAGTTTGCAAACAGGGTATTGGAAAAGCAAAAGTTAAATATAAAACCAGCTCTTCCTATATTAAGACATGGAGATGAACCTAGGGTTATTAATGCTAAAGAAGATGAAGAAATAAGAGTTATTGATTCTTTATTAGAAGAAATATATAGTAAGAATAAAAAAACTGTAGCTATAATTTGCAAAACCTATACTGAGTGCAAGGAATTACATAAAAGGCTTAAGAAGGAGTCCAAATATAAATGGGAACTGATAGAAGAGAGTCAAAGTAAATTAGATATAGATAATTTAATTATACCTAGCTATATGACCAAGGGGTTAGAGTTTGATGCAACCATTGTTTATAATTGTGATGAAGATATGTATAGGAATGAAGTCTTAGATAAAAAGTTGCTATATGTAGCTTTAACTAGAGCATTACATCTTCAATATGTAATGTATAAGGAATCACTTTCTTCTTTACTTGTATAGGTATAAGCCTAGTTGCAATAAGGAATAATAGGTTATAGTTTAAAATAGAAGTTATTGTACTATAATTTTAAAGATAATAGAAAAAAAAGTGCAAATTATGATATATTTAAGGTTGTGTAAGTCAAAATAATTAGATAATTTATTGATAATATGAATTATGTTTCGATAATGAAGGTATATGAATGCCATTATATTAAATTATTTGATAATAACCTAAATAAAATATAATAAGAGGAAGTGATTATAATGGGAGAAAATATAGGAAATACATCTTCAAATTTTATTAAAAGAATAGTGGTGGATGACTTACAGAGCAAGAAACATGACAATATAATTACTCGTTTTCCACCAGAACCAAATGGATATTTACATATAGGACATGCAAAATCTATAGTTTTAAACTTTGAGTTAGCAGATGAGTTTAATGGAAAGACAAACCTAAGATTTGACGATACAAATCCTACTAAAGAGGATACTGAATATGTTGAATCTATAAAAGAAGATATAAAATGGCTTGGATTTAACTGGGATGATTTATACTTTGCATCAGATTATTTTGAGGAAATGTATAATAGGGCAGTACTCTTAATTAAAAAAGGATTAGCTTTTGTATGTGATTTAACTCCTGATGAAATAAGAGAATATAGAGGTAGTTTAAAAGAACCAGGAAAAGAAAGTCCTTACAGAAATAGAACCGTTGAAGAAAACTTAGACTTGTTTGATCGTATGAGAAAAGGTGAGTTTAAGGATGGTGAGAAGGTTTTAAGAGCTAAAATTGATATGAGCTCTCCAAATATAAATATGAGGGATCCTATAATATATCGTATATCTCATACAGAACATCATAATACAGGAGATAAATGGTGTGTATATCCAATGTATGATTTTGCACATCCCCTAGAAGATGCTATTGAAGGCATAACTCACTCAATTTGTACTTTAGAATTTGAGGATCATAGACCACTTTATGATTGGGTAGTAGAAGCGTGTGAAATGAAAAGTACTCCGAGACAAATAGAATTTGCAAGATTAAATATTACTAATACAGTAATGAGTAAAAGAAAACTTAAAGCTTTAGTAGATGAAGGTATTGCTGATGGATGGGATGATCCAAGAATGCCAACTATAGCTGGATTAAGAAGACGTGGTTATACTCCTGAGTCTATAAGAAACTTCTGTAGAGAAATAGGGGTAGCAAAAAATGATAGTACTGTAGATGAACAATTATTAGAACATTTTATTAGAGAAGACTTAAGTACTAAAGCACCAAGAACCATGGGGATTATCAGACCTTTAAAGGTGGTTATAACTAACTACCCTGAAGGTAAAGTTGAAATGTTAGAGATTGAAAATAATCAAGATGACCCATCCATGGGAAAAAGAATGGTACAATTTTCTAGAGAAATATATATTGAAGAAGAAGATTTTATGGAAGAGCCACCTAAAAAATACTTCAGACTATTTCCGGGAAATGAAGTTAGACTTAAGGGAGCATACTTTATAAAGTGTAATGATTTTATAAAAGATGAATCTGGAAAAGTTGTTGAGATTCATTGTACTTATGACAAGGAAACTAAAAGTGGAACAGGATTTACAGGTAGAAAAGTTAAGGGTACAATACATTGGGTAGATGCTAGCTCTGCTATACCAACAGAATTCAGACTATATGAGCCTTTAATAAAAGATGAAGAAATTGATGAAAACAAAACTTTCCTAGAATGTGTTAATCCAAACTCTTTAGAAGTATTACAAGGGTATGTTGAAGATAATATGAAGGGTGTAAAACCAGGTGAAAGCTTCCAATTCTTTAGACATGGATATTTTAATGTGGATTCTAAATATTCTACAGAGAATAAACCTGTATTTAACAGAATAGTATCTTTAAAAAGTTCTTTTAAAATAAAATAAAATAAAAACACTACCTCTTAATTTTAAAATTAAGAGGTAGTATTTTTTATAAAGTCTAATGTTATATACATAAGCTGTTTATATATGAATTATCTGTTACTTTTTAGGAGTTAATATAAACTTTAAGAGAATAAAGGCGTTAATAATAATATATGGACAAGTATAAAAACTGTATATAAGAATAAAGGAGGAAGTATGAAAAAGATATTAACTGGTTTACTAGGCATGTTTTTAGTATTTGCTGTTATGAACACAACTGCTTTTGCAGATACTAAAGAGATGAGAGGCGCATGGATTAGCACTGTTTGGAACCTTGATTGGCCAACTGTTGGTTCTAGAAATAATCAGGCTCAACAAAAACAAGAGTTTATAACACTATTGGACAAGCTACAAGCAACAGGATTAAATAGTGTTATAGTACAAGTAAGACCTAAGGGAGACGCTTTGTATAATTCTAGTCTTAATCCTTGGTCTGACATACTTACTGGAACTCAAGGCAAGAATCCAGGATATGACCCATTGGCATTTATGATTGAAGAAACTCATAAAAGAGGAATGGAGTTTCATGCTTGGTTTAATCCCTATAGAATAACGACTTCTGGTACAGACGTAAATGCATTGGCATCAAATAATATGGCTAGGAAGAACCCTAGTTGGGCTATAGCTTATAATAAAGCATTATATTATGATCCAGGCAATCCACAGGTGGTAAATTATTTAGTGGAAACTGTAGCTGAAGTAGTGAAAAATTACAAGGTAGATGGAATTCATTTTGATGATTATTTTTATCCAAGTAAATCTTTTAATGATGATACTAGCTACAGTAAGTATGGTAATGGAATTAATAAAGATGACTGGAGACGTGCTAATGTCAATGCATTAATTCAGAAGGTATATACTAAAATTAATAGTATAGACTCATCAGTATCCTTTGGAGTAAGTCCAAGAGGAATATGGAAAAATGCATCTAGTGATCCAGCTGGTTCAGCTACACATGGTGGACAAAGCTACTATGACATATATTGTGATTCTGTAGCATGGATAAAGAATGGATGGGTTGACTATATAAATCCTCAGATATATTGGACTTTTGAAAATAGTGCAGCTCCCTATGGAACCCTTGTAGATTGGTGGGCAAAGCAAGTTAAAGGAACTAATGTTAAACTTTATATTGGACATGATGTTTCTAAAACTGAGGTAGCTAATCAAATAGAAAAACAAGTAAATTATAGTAGAGCTAATTCAGAAGTAGATGGAAATATATATTTTAGAGCAAAATTTATATCTGAAAATAGTACACTTCAATCAAAATTAAAACAGTTAAATAAAGTTACACATAAACAACTTAAGGGTTTAAATAGATATGAAACATCAGTAAAGGTAAGTAAAGAAGGTTGGAGTAGCGCAAATACTGTGCTATTAGTAAATGGTTATGCAAATGCTGATGGTCTTGTAGCAACTCCATTAGCATCGGCTTATGGAGCTCCAATACTTTTATCAAGTGCTGACACTTTACCTGAAAGTACAAAAACTGAATTAAAAAGACTAAATCCATCTAAAGTAATACTTATAGGTGGGAAAACAGTTCTTTCAGATAGTTTAAAAAAACAGTTACAAGAAATCAAGCCTGATTTGGAGGTTAACAGAATAGGAGGGGATACTAGATTTGATACTTCACTTTTAGTAGCTAAAAAACTAGATACCATTGTAGATGCGAATAAATCTTATGTATGCTATGGGTTTGGAGAAGCAGATGCCCTATCTATAGCAGCAAAGGCTGGAGAGGATAAGTCTCCTATAATTTTAGCTAAAAAAGATGCTATACCTAAGGGTACTTTAGATTGGCTAAGAGGTGAAAGTCTTCAAACTGCATACTTTATTGGGGGAACAACTAATATAACTAAATCTGTAATATCACAGATGAACTCTATAACATCTTCAGATGTAAGTGGAAATAGAGTTGCAGGTATTAATAGATATGATACAAATGCAGCTGTAATTAAAAAGTTTTATACTAACTCAGTTCAATCTGGTATTAGTGTTGCTAAGGGATTAGTATTAGCAGATGCATTAACATCTGGTCCATTAGCAGCAAAATTAAAGACACCTATAGTGCTTGTAAACACTGAACTAAGTAACAATCAAAAACAGGTTTTAAGCACAAAACAGGCATCCTTAGTATACGAGATAGGAGGAGGCATAAATCCTTCTACAGTGCAAGATGTTATAAATAGAGTAAGGTAATTTGAAATATTATTAAAATTAAATAAACTCAGTTAATGTAATAATAATTACGTTAACTGAGTCTTTTAATTTATGATATTTTTATATATTTATGTTAGAGTCTATGTCAGAAAATTCTACCATGAGTTTCTCGCTATTATTAGTAATATTTTGTGATATATGATTTTCTACATCAGAAGTAGCCTTATCAAATTCCTTTATAGGAAGGGTAAATATAAATTCACAACCTTTGTTTGGTTCACTTTTAAGGATAATGGAACCATCTAAAAGTTCTACTAGAGATTTTACCAAGGAGAGACCTATACCACTACCTTCTTTACTTTTAGATTTTTCATTTTTAACTTGAGTAAATCTTTCAAAGATGCTTCTTTGCTTATCTTTAGGGATTCCAATTCCAGTATCCTTTACTGAAACAGATATGGACTGTTTTAAACATTTTAAAGTTACGTATATACATCCTCCTTTAGGGGTAAATTTAATAGCATTTGAAAGAAGATTTAATATAATTCTATCTAGTTTTTCAGAATCTAGCGGCATATAAACTTCTTCTTCGTTAGTATCAAATACTATAGAAATTCCTCTAGCAGATGCATATTCAAGTACAGACATAGTAATATCTTCTACTACTTCTACTATATTTTTAACTTCAAATTCTACATGATAAAACCCAGAATCAATTTTTGTCATATCAATTAGATTATTTATTAACTTAAGTAGTCGGAATCCATTTTGACGTATATATATTAGTTTAACTTCATCATCTTTATTAGCAAAAGTAAGTTTGCCGTTATCTTTATATATATCTAAAAGTTGTAGGCCAGATAGTATAACATTAAGCAAAGTACGTATTTCATGAGAAAAGTTAGCTAAAAATTCAGTTTTAATTTTATCACTTATCAGAAGTTCATCATATCTTTTCTTTGCAGCAATCATATTTCTAGCATTATTTGTTTTTTGGATTGTTTGAATAGCTAACATTATCATACATACTAGTAAAATTAGAAGTAAAAGAAATACTATACCTAGAGATACACCTTTATTTATCCAACTATCATTTATAAATACAACATTCTCGGGAAGAGAAGAACGAGAAATATTATTTGTTGTTACTTCTGAAGCATCAAATAACAAGGTACTACCAGGATCGTATATACTAGGTATCTCCTTTGGTTTTGTACCATTTAGTACGCGAATAGCAGTTTCATAAATGATTTTACTGTGATTTTTTGCATATAATATATGTCCACCGATAGCTCCATTTCCAACATAAGTTTCTTTAAAAGTATATAATTGACCATGGGAATAGTTTTTTATAATATGTGTTGTATTCTTAGGTGAAATTATAATGTTAGAAGTATCTTTGAAATTACCAACAATTATTGAAGGTGTATTGCTGGGGTATTGAGATAATTTATAGCATAAATCATCAATATAATCACTTTTTATAAAATTAAATTTTAACACATTAGTATAATAGGGAATAGTATCTCTTACTTGGTTTTCTATATACTTAGATGCTATAGTATTATCCAATAAAATATTTATTTCAGAAGTATTTGGATTTGTATGTAAAATCAAATCAACTAGGGTACGTACATTAACTGGTTCCATTACTCCAGTAAAGTTATTAAATGGATAGGAAGATAGCTTGCTAACATCATTAATACCACCATATACCACAGGTACATTTGTAAACATGGGAGTATTGTAATAATTTCCTACAAAATTTAAAGCTTCATCATCAAGAGTAACAATTAAATCAAATTTAGTATTTTCATATTTTAATGACCATAGGTCAGCTTGCTTATCTAAATAGGATTTGTCATCATTTGTTATAGATAGGAATTCTGTTCGTGTATGAATATTTAAGTTGCTTGAAGTTAGTGAAGTTTTGAGGTTATCTAGGAGAGAAGATTCCCAGAGTTCATTTTCACTTTGAGAAGATAAAATCAATACCTCTTTATACTTTAAAAGGGATTGATCAGTATCACTTGATGGCGTAGCAAAAACTGTGATAGAGTTAAAGGACATAACTATGCCTAAAACTAAATTCACTAACACATATATAAATTTATTTCTTTCACAGGAGAGTACATATTTATCATTCATACAAATCACCTAACATATCTATACTTGATTTTAAAATATATTTAATTGACTTGGAATAAAGTATTTGAGCAAGTATCCCAAGAAAGTATATATATCGACATAATAATTATATCATGAAAATTAGATAGATAATAGAATATTTTTAACATTGTATTAATTATTAATATATTTATTATTATCTTAGGGAATATAATAAATACATCTCCATAAAATAATACTATTAAAATTGTGGTGGGAGTATATATGAGTAGTGACTATGGTGTGAAATGTAGTAAATACGTTGATTACGATAAAATCTTAAAATTTAATTATGAAAATTTAAAACTTAATGGGAATACGAAATTAGATTATATTAATATTAAGTTAGAGGATGTATGTTATAGTAATTGTGAATTTAAAAATATGAATTTTGAAAATAGTTGCTTTTCAAATGTTATATTTATTAATTGTAAGTTCATAAATTGTAGATTTATTAGAGGAAAGATAAATTTAAGAAATTTTTTGGAGTTTAATAATTGTATTTTAGACAAAATATACATTAATAATTGTAATTTTTCATCTTTATATATAAAGGAATGTTCATTATATAAGGTTGATTTTAAAAATAGCTTTATGAAGGGTTGTAATTTTGTAAAAAATAGTTATGCTGAGGTTAGATTTATAGATGATTGTAATTTAATGGACTGCATAATAAAAGATATGGAAGGAACCATGGATATAAAGTTCATTAATGAGAAATCTTATACTAAGCTTAATTATGGTTCTTATATAGGAAAATTCAACTATAAGGATATGAAAAAAAATAATACCTGTAGAAATAATAAAGAATCATGTAATTGCATATGTAATTGTAATTATCTAAATATTAGTTTTAGTTACATGGATTTTGGAGAACAATATTTAAGAAATCATGTAGGTGGAAGATATGGTAGGTGTTTTTATCAAAGTAAATTAGCTTTTCATAGGACACTTAAAGGTAGGAAGAAATTTTATTCTTCCGTGGCCAATATAGTATGTGGTTATGGTGAAAAGCCTTATAGAAGTTTTATGTTATCTTTAATTATAATTTTGATATTTGCTTTATTATACATGATTACTGGTATAAACTGCTCCAGCGGAGTAATTGGAATTAGTGGATTAGTAGGTAAATTTTCTGTTAAAATGCTATTTAAAAATATAATTTATTGTATTCACTTTAGTTTAGTTACATTTTCTACAGTAGGATATGGTGATTTATTGCCATATAATATGATGGGAGTTATACTAAGCAGTATAGAAATACTTATAGGAATTATAATGATAGGTATTTTGACATCTACTTTAGTTAGAAAGATGACAAGATAAACAGAATTACAATTATTAAAGCATGTACATAGAATATAAAGTAAGGCAAATTTTATGGGAGGTCACTTTTTAGCGACCTCCCATGTTTTATTGTTATATAAAACCTTCTATATGTTTTGCTCTTTCAAAGGAATTTTCTATGATTTCATCTGGATATCCAATATATTTTAAAAGTTTTATTGCATTTTTTGTTTGGGATACTCCTTGTTTCAGTTTGTAGTCAAAGGAAAGTCCTTCGCTATTATTTACATCTTCACTGAAATAAAAGAAATCATAGTAATCTTTAAGAATATCAGCTAGTTCTCTATCATGGGTAGCAACTATAGAAATTGTTTTTTTAGAGTTAATATATTTTAGGATTTCAGCGGAAGAAGCAATTCTTTCTACAGGGTTTGTACCTCTAAAAATTTCATCTATGGCGCAGAAAATAGGAAGAGGTTTTTCAGTAGCGTTTATAATTCTAAGGATGGATTCAGCCTCTGCCATGTAATAGCTTTTTCCTGCATTTACATCATCGCTTTGACTAATTGAAGATACAACATTGAAAAAGCTAGCTTCGTAATTTTTAGCTAGTACAAAATTGAAACTTTGTGCAAATACTATGTTAATTCCTAGCATCCTTAAGAAAGTTGATTTTCCAGACATATTTGTACCCGTAAGAATGATACCATGTTTATTAATATTAATGGAATTTGCAACAGGATTCTTAACAAGGGGATGAATTCCTTCAGAAATATTTAACTTTAGTTCCTGATAAAATTTCGGCTTAGTATATGTCGTATCAAGCCCACTTTGATAGCTTGCTACAGATGCTAAAGCTTCAATTTCTCCAATAATGTAATATAAGTCTAAGAGGTAATTCTTTTTCTCCTTAAGTTCACTACTAAGTTTATAGTAAGCGGCTTCTTCTAATAAAAGTGGCACAGAGATGAACTCAAAGAAACCTTCAAATATGGTGGTAAATCCAACAAGTCTAGTTCCCCTATCTATAGATTTAATATTGTTTAGGATATTGGTTATTTGCAATTTATAGTCATTAAGTTCGGAAATATTAAGATTTTTCAACTTTTTTGCAGTAACAATTATTTTTCGTAGGTATAATAATCCCTTATCTTTAATATTTTTAGCTTCAGCCATATTTATGAATGCATTAACCCATAAAATTATAGCAAAACCAAACATATACTTAGGATTTTTTGTCATTATAGATATAAGTATTATTAATATAGGAAGAAATTTACCTAAGAAAGTATATAGGTAATATTTACTTTTATTAACTTTAAGATATGTTTCTAGCATTTCTATAAAACAGTCTTTATTATCGAATCCCATATTAAAAAAATGCATTTGAACCTGGCATTTTTTATCTTCATTATCCTTAAAAAAGCTAATTATATTATTTCTTCTGTTAAGTTCTTTTTCATCTATAATAATATTCCTTATCATAGAATATAAAGCAGATTCTCCTGCACTACTATAGGTTCTATCGAATTTTTCATAAACTCTATTCATATCTAAATCATTGAAACTTTGTTCATCTAGAAAATATTCAGTTTTAGGTCTGATATCAAATAACCGTCTAATAGACTTGAAGTTACGTACCCTTTCATTATCTCGTTTAGAATCTTCTTTAATATAGTTAAGTTTGATTTTAGACAATATATCACTTCCAATACATGTTATTATTTAACATTATAACTCATTATTACATTTTAGTCTAACAAGTAGGGATGACCTACTATTTTTTTAGGAAGAATATGAGAGTTTATGATATAATATGAGGTATATTATAAATGTAGTAAAAGAAGATATATTAATTATATATTTTAGTGGAATAGACAGTGAATGGAGGTGATTTTATGGATATTAAACAGGCTTTAAGTAAATTCAAAGAGGATAAGAAGCATAGATTTTTTATAATCAATGGCAAAGAAGGTATAGGGAAAACTAGAGCAGCTTTATCAAGAGCTATATTTTTACAAGATAATTATTGCATTAGAGAAAATGAAAATATATTGTTTATATCTAATGAGGTTTTAGGGGATACTTTAGAAGAGGTAAAACTAGATGTAAATAGAGATAATACGTTCTTTACATATTTAAATAATAATGTTGAGATCTGCAGTAAAAAACAATTAATAAATAAATGTTTCCAGTATATAACATCACGCAACCCTTTGAAAGGTAAAAGGTTTTGCAATAAGGATGTGACAAAGGCTTTCATTTTAGAAGGAATTGGAGAATTGCGACAGAAGGAAAGAAGAATAAATAAAGTTATATTAACAAAAAATATAGATTTTTTATTCGATGAAATTTTATATATAAAACATTTATATATAAGCTCCCTTGAAGAATATCAAAATTTAAATAGGAAAAAAAGAGGGTTTTCATTAAGAAAGAATTCTAATAGTAGAGAAGCTATTTATAAATTATATTCATGGTATTGTAATTACATGGATGAAAATGGACTAATTGATTATATAGATGAGTTTAAAATTGTTTATGATAATATAGATAAGCTTAAAGATTTAAAGTATGCACATATAATAATAGATAATGTAGAACAGTTAACCATTGAAGAAGTAAAATTTATTCGTGGACTTTTAAAAGATTTTACTTATAGTAACTTTATTTTGGTGAAAAATATTAATCCTATTAACACACCAAAACCTTGGCTTCAATACTTTAAACGGAACAAGGATGTTACTATTTTTGATAGTAATAAATATAAGATTATTAATTGTAGTAAAGTATCAAAGAAAAATGTGACTAAAAAAGTTATAGAACAAACTATCGAAGAACAAATTAATAAAGAGTTGAAGGAAGATGAAATGGTTAAAAATAATGAATATATTGAAACCTATAAATATGTAGATTTAAAACATAATATATCTCATGATTTTGCCATAGATACTAGTAGTTATAATGAAGTTATTTTAAACCCTAACACCACTAGTGAGATAATCGGAGATAAGGAAATAAATAAAGTTCCAGTGTACAATGAGATTGCTGCGGGGCAACCTATTTCTATTAATGATGAAGTGGAAGGTCAATTTAATGTTCCTATATATTGGCTTAAAGGTGTACAACAACCTTTTATATTAAAGGTTAAAGGGGATAGTATGATTAATGCTAATATTGAAGATGGAGATTATATAGTTATAAATAAGCAAACTATGGCAAATCATAATGAGATAGTTGCTGTAAGTATAGATGGAGAAGCTACCCTTAAGAGGCTATGGTTAAAAGGAAATAAGGCAGTATTAATGCCAGAAAATGATAAATACTATCCTATAGAGATTAAAGAGGATAATGCTTATATTATTGGGAAGGCTGTAGGGTTAATTAAGTCTACTAGCTAACACCTATATAAGTCTTGAAATAGTAACAAATTTTTTATAAATACAGGTAGAGTAAATAATTTATTTAAGTTTACTCTACCTTTTTATTTTATAGCCTCAATAATGCTTATAAAATAAAGATCAACAGAATGTCTATAAAGCCACCTATAGCTATAGAAATCCAATTTAAGAAAAGATGGAAATTTATATTATTAAGGGTATTAAAAATGTTATCTTTTGTAAAAACTTTATTGTCCATATATTTAGAATATATTTCATTTAAAATATAATAGGACATACCTAAAGATTTACTGTTTATAGCTGATGTAATAGACATTAATAACATGATTAAGCCTTCTACAAATATAATATCTTTAAAAAAAAAAGTTAGTTAGTGGTGTAAATATCCCTGCTATAACTAAAGTTAGAATACTCCACAACATACCACAGATAAATAGCTTTAAAGTGATTTTTACTGATGTATTTTTCATGAAATTCACCTCGCTTGAAAATGAATTCTTATTGAATTATAAGAGTTTAATATAATATATGATTAAAAAGCCATTTAGGTAATGGAAATAAGAAAAATGTAAACCATAGAAACTTACTAAGCCATAGTGTATAATTATCTGTGAAGTTTGGTTTAATCTGATTATGAGAGGGAGAGATTTTATGTTAAGTAGAGTGAGATTAAATTTAGAAGCAGTAGAAGCAATGCTTTATTATTGGCAAGCAGCATCTGAAAAGGATAACATTGCAGAATCATTTTTCTATGATGTAGCAAAAATGCCAGGATTAACTGTTGCTTATGATGATGAATTTAATGGAGAATCTGTAAGACGTGCTTTAAGCGCTATAAAAAATAGAGAACCTTTTGATGGAACTAAAAAAGAAAAGAAGTTCTGGAACAACAATATGTGGATGATGGAAGACTTAGAATTTACACATGCAATGGCAGCACCACTAAAAGTATTAAATTTAGATTCATTAGCAAGTGAATTTCAGAAGGTAGAAAATAAACATAATTATGATGAAGTAGAAGTTATTTTCTCACCATTACATTCTGATGAATATATAATCTCAGGAAACAAGCTAGTTATAAATTTCTTTAGAATAAAGATTGATTTAATGGATGGCAAAGCAACTATTGGAGATATAGAAATAATAGAATATATTAAAGAAAAGATTAAGGAAGTATTACAATAGTGAGAATACTGTAAAATTAATTAAAGAAAGGGTGTTGTAAGATGACCTAAATTAGTCATAAACAATGCTCTTTTTTAACTATATTTTTACATAATGCATGTCTCATACTTTTAATAATCTTTTAGCTGTAGTATTATAGTTATAGAATATATGAAGAAATATCTAAAAACTAAGTAGTGTGGTGTAATGAAGTATGGACAAAACTAATTTTAGTATAGGATTTTTTGATTCAGGGGTTGGAGGTATTAGTGTCCTAAAGGAAGCAGTGAAGCTACTACCTAAAGAAAACTACATATATATAGGAGATTCTTTAAATGCACCCTATGGAGTGAAAACTCCAGAGGAAGTTAGAAAGTTAACCTTTAATATGGTAGATAAGCTTATTTCTATGAATGTGAAAGCTATAGTAGTGGCGTGTAATACTGCTACTAGTATTGCAATCGATGAATTAAGAAGGATTTATAAAGAAATCCCCATAATTGGAATAGAGCCAGCTTTAAAGCCGGCAGTAGAGAATTATGGTAACGGAATAATAGTAATAATGGCTACACCAATGACTTTATCTGAGAATAAATTTAGTAAACTAAGAGAAAGATATAATAAGGCTTCTGACATTATTTCAATGCCATGTGATGGTCTGGTGGAAATTATTGAAGGTGGAAATATTAAGGGTGAAGTTGTAGAGGGGTATTTAAGAAATAGGTTTAAAGATGTACCTAAAGAGAGAGTGTCCTCTGTGGTTCTTGGATGTACTCATTATCCATTTATTAAAGAAGCATTAGTGAATGTTATAAATGATGATGTTGCTATTATAGATGGTAGTTTAGGAACAGTAAAACAATTGAAGCGTAAGTTAGATCAAAAAGGTTTATTAAATACTAATAATGAACAAGGCACTGTTAAAATATATAATTCTAAGGATGATAAAAATTTAATAGAATTGTCATATAAGTTGCTTGATGCAGATAAAAACCGCAAATAACTCTGTTTATCATAAGTATAATAAATTACATAAAAATAATTAAAGAATAAATAATATAAAGAAAGAAAAGGGGAAGATGTATGAATCCAATAGTAACTTTTGAAATGGAAAACGGAAAAATAATGAAGGCGGAATTATATCCTGAAATAGCTCCCAATACAGTAAAAAACTTTATAGACTTAGCTTATAAGGGATTTTATGATGAATTAATTTTCCATAGAGTAATACCAGGTTTTATGATTCAGGGTGGTTGTCCAGAAAAATCAGGAATGGGCGGACCAGGATATTCAATTAAAGGAGAATTTAGTGGAAATGGATTTAAAAATGATTTAAAACATACTAAGGGTGTTTTATCAATGGCTAGAGCTCAACATCCAGATTCAGCGGGTTCTCAATTTTTTATAATGGTTGCAGATTCACCACACCTAGATGGAAGCTATGCTGCCTTTGGTAAATTAATAGACGGTCAAGATGTAGCGGATGAAATAGTAAGCTCTCAAACAGATAGAAGAGATAGACCATATGAAGATCAAGTTATAAAATCTGTAACTGTAGAAACTTTTGATGTAAACTACGGAGAACCAGAAAAATTATAATGGAAGGTATTTAATATGAATATACTTAAAGATAGATTAATTATAGCTTATGGGCTTAATGATGAAGAGATAGATAAACTAAATATAAAATTCAAAGATATATGTATAAAACCATGTGTATCAATAAATGAAAATATGGGAGAATATACTTTAGAGCATATATTAAAAGAAGAGAGCTTATCAGATAGTGATACTAAACTACCCGAAGAAAAAGTTATTATATTTAATGGATTTTTAGGTGTTTATCTTCAACAAGCTGTTAAAAAGGTTAGAGAAGTTTTAGGTGCAAAACCAATATTAGCGTCTACTACACCTAATTCTGTTAAAATGACTCTTCATGAATTGATAGATCATTTAGTAAAAGAGAGACAATATTATCAAAAATAATTTTTAAGTCTAATAATTTAGAAATCCTCTAGGACTAGAGGATTTCTATTTAGATTAAGGAGATACAGGGAGGATAATTAAGAATGAGTACTGTTGGAGAAAGAATTAAACAAGGAAGAAATGCTAAGGGAATGACTCAAAAGCAACTTGCTAAGAAGCTTGGAGTATCAGAAAACTATATAAATGATGTTGAGAATGGAAGAAAAGTTGTAGAAGAAAAGTTTATAGAAAGAGTAGGTAAGGTTTTAGGTGGAGATCTTGCAGAAATGACTACGCTGTTTGATAATATAGCTTATGAAGAAAGAAAATCTTCAGAAAGTAATTTAAAGACACATAATTTAGCGAAGGGTAATAAAGTAAAAGAAACTATAAATGAAGTATGGAATGATGCATTTAGTTCTGTTCTTAAGTCTGTAGGAATTTATAGCTATGATTTAAACAAGCCTATAGGAAAAAAAGAGTTACCTGTTATATCAAATAAAATAGAAGGATATGCTCAGGATAAGGTGCTATATATTAAAATTGAAAACGATGATTTATTAGGATTTAGAATTTGTCAAGGAGATTTAGCATTTGCTAACCTAACTTCTGAAATAGAAAATAATAAGATATATCTCATGGATGTAAATGGAGAAAGAGTGATAAGACAGTTAAAGAAGCTAGATAGTAATAAGGTTTTAATAATAAGTAATAAAAATATGGTTCGTACAGAAACAGCTCATCCTAAAGATGTAAAAGTTGTTGCAAAATTAAATAGATTAGAAATTCAACTATAATCAATTTAATAACATTTTTAATATACATTCATACTATAACTATATAAGAATTTGGAGGTATGGGTGTGCAAAAGGCTGATGGGTTATTAAATTTACTTATAAATGTACCAGAGAGTATAAGAAATGAAATTATATATGGATATGGAATTGGAAATGTTGAAGAAACTAACATTGAATTAATTATACTTTATAGTGGGACACCAGAGGTAATGGAAGAGAAAATAAATGCTATTGGAGGTACCTTTGAAGATTTAGATTTTGGTTATGGAATTATAACTATACCTAGAGGGGATATTGAAAAGCTAATAGGAATAAGAGAAATCAACTATATAGAGTTACCTAAAAATTTATTTTTATCCTTTGAACCTAGTAATAGAGCTTCATGTATAACAGAAGTAAATACCAATTATGGATTAGAGGGGGAAGGTGTACTTATAGGATTTATAGATTCTGGAATAGATTATGTAAATCAATCATTTAGACTTGAGAATGGAGATACAAGGATTGATTTTATTTATGATTTATATGAAAATAGAAGGATTTATACAAGAGAAGAGATAAATGCAGCTTTAAGAAGTCCAGATCCATACTCATTAGTACCTCACTTTGATAGGGCAGGTCATGGGACGCATGTAGCGGGGATAGCTTGTGCTGGAGGAAATATACCAAGGAGGTTTTATGGGGTAGCTCCTAAAAGTTCTATAGCCATGGTTAAAATGACAAGAGAGATAGGAGGTCAGGGAGCAAAAAGTACTCAGTTAATGAGAGGGATTAAATTCTTAATTGATAAAGCTTATGAATTAAATAAGCCCCTTGTTATAAACATAAGTTTTAGCACGAATGATGGAGCACATACTGGAAATAGTTTGTTAGAGCAATATATAGGTATAGTTTCTACAGTGCAAAGAGTTAACATAGTTGTAGCAGCAGGAAATGAAGGGGATAGAGCACACCATGTTGGTGGTGAATTAGTTAAATCACAAGAAATACGATTTAATGTTGGAATAGATGAGAGAGTATTAATAATACAGTTATTTAAGTCATTTTTAAAGGATATTAACTTAAATCTTATATCACCAAGTGGAACTAGTAGTGGTGAATTAAGATTAACCAATGCATTAAATCAAGGAAGAATAGGTAATACTGAGTATTTTGTTTTCAATACAGGACCGACACCTTTTAGTATAGATGGTGAAATAATAATTGTACTTTCAGGAGTAGGAGAAGAAAGCATAGCTA
The DNA here is from genome assembly GCF_000732635.1 of Clostridium sulfidigenes. Taxonomy (GTDB): domain Bacteria; phylum Bacillota; class Clostridia; order Clostridiales; family Clostridiaceae; genus Clostridium_J; species Clostridium_J sulfidigenes. The sequence continues at coordinate 111,337 of NZ_JPMD01000038.1, forward strand.
GTGGAATATGGACTATGAACATGACTACTAATGAAAATGTTCTAGGAAGTTATGACATGTGGTTACCTATTGCAGAAGGATTAAATATTGCTACAAGATTCTTAGGACCTAGTACTGCTAATACATTAGGTATACCGGGAACTGTACCAGATGTAATAACCGTTGGTAGTTATAATTTTATAAACTCTACTATATCACCATTCTCTGGAAGAGGAAATGCTGAACTAAACCCTGTAAAACCTGATTTAGTAGCACCTGGAGAAAATATAGAATCATCTACTCCGGGAGGTGGATTTGAGCCACGGTCAGGAACATCAATGGCTACACCTCAGGTGGCAGGGGCATGTGGACTTTTAATGGAATTTGGAATTATAGAAGGAAATGATCCTTATTTGTATGGAGAAAGAGTAAAATACTTTTTATTAAAAGGAGCCAATAGAAGTAGAGTAGATGTACAGTATCCTAATAATAGTTGGGGATATGGTACTTTATGTCTTGCAGGAGCTCTTAGGGTATGGAATAACGAAGTAGCTTCAAGGTAGGAATAAATTACAATTTTCCTATAAAGAATATGTAACTTTTCTATAATAGTCATCATAATATATATATTGAAGTATTATTTTAAGGAGAAATTTATGGCAGACATAGGTAGGTTGCAGGTTCAAGTGTATAGAGTAAATACAGCTATACCAATAAGTAATGCCAATATTACGGTATCAAGAACAGATGGAGAAACTAGAGAGCAAGTTACTACCCTAACTACTAATCCAGAGGGACAAACGGAGACTATAGAATTAGAAACTCCAGAAATAGAAAGGTCATTAAATCCAGATAATACCCTTATACCTTATGCCCTTTATGATATAGATGTAACGGCAGAAGGCTTTGATGAAATAAATATAAGAGGATGCCAAGTGTTGCCGCGACAAACAGCGTTACAGATATGTAATCTGATTCCAACAAGTCTTAATAGAGAGATCACAGAGGATGAAGATGTACAGGTAGTCAGGGTTATAGAGATTCCACCTAATGTTCAATTTGGTGATTTTCCACCTAAGATACCTGAGGACCCTAATAAAGCTTTGCCACCTCCACCAAGTGGTTTTGTAGTTTTGCCAGAGCCGGTTGTACCAGAGTTTATAATCGTACATGCAGGGGCACCAACTAATACAGCAGCACCAAATTATACTGTTCCATATACAGACTATATAAAAAATGTAGCTAGTTGTGAAATTTATGCAACTTGGCCAGAAGCAACTATAAGAGCTAATGTATACTGTATTATTTCATTTACTTTAAATAGAATATACACAGAATGGTATAGAAGTAAGGGGTTTAATTTTGACGTAACAAATTCTACAGCCTATGATCAAGCTTTTGTTTACGGAAGAAACATATTTGATAACATAAGTAGGATAGTAGATGAGTTATTTGCTACCTATGTAAAGAGGTCGGGAGCTAAACAACCTTTACTTACGCAATACTGTGATGGTAGAAATGTTCAGTGCCCAGGATGGCTTACTCAATGGGGCAGTAAGGATTTAGGGGCTCAAGGATGGATTCCATATGATATATTAAGAAATTTCTATGGAAGTGATATAGTTCTTGAAAGAGCTGAAAAGGTTTCTGGAAGTCCAAGGTCATATCCGGGTTTTACTTTACGACAGGGAGCCAGTGGAGAGCCAGTTAGAACCACTCAAACCTTTTTAAATAGAATAGCACAAAATTATCCTCTAATACCTAAAGTGGCTATTGATGGAAAGTATGGTTCTACAACTGCCAATCAAGTAAAAGTATTTCAACAGGTATTTGGTCTTCCGCAGACAGGTGAAGTAGATTATGCTACATGGTATAAGATTTCAGCTATATATACAGGAGTAACTAAAATCGCAGAATTAAGAAGTGTTCATGAGGAAGAAATTGAATATTCATACTTTGTTCCACATTGGCCATATAAAGATGCACCGGATTTACCTAGAATTAAATATCCTAAAAATTGAGTATATAATCTATTAATGAACTTCGAAGTTATCTCGGAGTTCATTTTTGCATATAAAAACAACATGCAAAAAATATTTTAATAAAATATTCAAGTAAATAATTATGGAGTATAAAATAAGGTATAATTATTGTTAAGAAGAGATATACAAGGAGTTAAGGATATGGATAATATAAAGGTATTATTAGTTGATGATGAAGAAAATATTAGAAACTTGTTGGAAGCTTATTTAAAAAAGGAAGGATTTAAAACATTACATAGCTCTAATGGTAAAGAAGCTATAGAGATTATGGAGAGAGAATCAGTAAATTTAGTAGTACTAGATATAATGATGCCTGTTTTAGATGGATTTGAGACATTAAAGGTTATAAGAAATAGATGGAATATACCAGTAATAATGCTTAGTGCAAAGGAAGAGGAAGAAGATAAGCTTTTAGCGTTGGGATTTGGTGCAGATAATTATGAAACAAAGCCCTTTAGTCCAAAGGTTTTAGTAGCTAAAATTAAAGCATTAATAAAGAGGAGCTATGGAAGTAGTATAGATAAAAGTACGGGAATTGTGATAGGGAATCTTTATATAGATGAAGAAGGTCATAGAGTTATGGTAAGTGATGAAGAAATTAATCTTTCACCAACAGAATTTTCTTTGCTTATATATTTCCTGAAAAATAAAAATATAGTTCTTACTAGAGAGCAAATTCTTACAAAAATATGGGGTTATGATTTTGAAGGAGATATACGTGTAGTTGATACTACGATTAAGAGACTTAGAGAGAAGCTAAAGCACATGAATAAAGTGATAGTAACAGTAAGAGGCTTTGGTTATAAGATAGAGGTTTAGTATGAATAAAATAATTAACTATTATAAAAAGATAAAGGAAAATATAGAAAGAAGCATTACATTGAAAATGTTTGTTGTAACTACTGTGGTGTTTATAGCATTTTTGACTATTACTCTTTTAAGTCAGAGAATATTGTTTGAAAAGATATATAATGATAAAAAGGAAAATGATATTAAAAGTAATGTGATAAAGTTTAGAGATACGCTAAGTAATCCAAAGGATGAAAGGGAAATAATAGAGAGTATTAAGAAGTTTGAGAATAATTATAACACATCTATAGGAGTGGTAAACACAGAAAATAATATTATAGTGACCTTTAAAACTGACTCAGAAACTATAGATAGTAAAAATACAGAAATATTTAATTATGTTATTAAAACTATAAAGACAGACCCGGAACTATTAAACGAGATGATTAATAAAAAACAGGTAACTATTTCATTTAAGAATGGCGAGAACACTAAATATTTAGCTTCTGCACTTCTACATGAGAATAATATAATAGTAGGATTTACATCTTTACAATATGTAAAAGAAGCCATGGGGGTTATAGGGATATTTTATAAGTATTTTTACTTAGGGGCTATAGTAGTAATAGTTGCATTAGCATTAATTTATTCGAAATTTATTACAAAGCCATTAAGAGAAATAAATAAAGTGGCTGTAAGAATGAGTAATTTAGATTTTAGTCAAAGATGTACTATGGTATATGAAGATGAAATTGGAAACCTTGGGGAAACATTAAATTTTTTAGGACAAAACTTGGATAGTTCTTTAAATTCATTAAAAGAAGTTAATAGAAAACTACAAAATGATATCCACAGAGAAAGAGAAATTGAGATTATGAGAAAAGAATTTATAGCAGATGTATCGCATGAATTAAAAACCCCTATTACTTTAATAAAAGGTTATGCAGAAGGTATTAAGGATGGAGTATTTTTAGAAGACAATATGAATTCATCATTAAATGTAATTATAGAGGAATCGGATAAGATGAGTAATTTAGTTAGAGATATGCTTCAAATATCATCTTTGGAAAGTGGAAAGGTAATCCTTAATAAAGAATTATTTTTTATTGATAATTTAGTGAAAAATGTTGTAAAGAAATTACATCATAGTATCGATAATAAGAATATAAAAATAGATTTGAATCTATATGAGAAACAAATTTATGGGGATGCATTTAAGGTAGAACAAGTAATAACCAATTTTCTTACTAATGCAATAAGGCATACTCCCTGTGAGGGAAGTATATTTGTTGGGATGTACCCACGGGGAAATATGACTCAATTATCTTTTGAAAATACAGGTGAGCTTATTAATAAGGAAGAAATTGATAAGATATGGGATAAATTTTATAAGATAGATAAGTCAAGAAATAGAAAAGATAGTGGTACAGGACTTGGACTATCAATTGTTAAAAATATAGTAGATTTGCACCACGGCAAATATGGAGTTGAAAATACCAAAAGAGGTGTAAGATTCTATTTTGAATTGCCAAATCAGTGCTAATATACTATAGCCATAGAAAAGAGGGGTATTAATTATGAAGGGCACAGTTGTATCAATATGGCTAAATACTTGTAGAAAGCTTTATAATGATTCACAAGTAAATGAAGCTATGAACCATGCTGGATGGGAGACAAATAAGATATTTTCTCCACTAGAAGAAGTAGACGACAAAGTAATAGCTAAGTTTATATCTAAACTATCAGAAACTAGAAGTTTAACTAAAGAGAAATTATGGAATGATATAGGAAAAGACAATATACAATCTTTTGTTAATGTATATCCAATATACTTTAAAAAGAGAAGTGCATATGAATTTTTAAAATCACTAAACGATATACATATAGCAATAACTAAGAAAATTTCAGGAGCTAAGCCACCAGCAGTAGATATTGTTCAGACATCTAAAAGAAAAGCGGTGATGACTTATTCATCTAAAAGAAAGATGTTTGATTATTTCTTAGGTATGCTTGAAGGAACTTTTGAATATTTTAATGAACAATTAGAGTATGAAATTTTAGAAAAGTCTGGAGATGTGATGAAAGTGGAAGTGACTTTTGAAAAAGAAATAAATAGCAAAAAAAGTTATGGATTTAATAAAATCTTATCCTTTGGATTTATAAAATCATTATCAGTTAAGGCATCTGTATTTACTTTTATATTAACTCTTATTGGATCAACATTAATACTTGGAGTTAAAAGCATAGTTCCAGCTTTAGAAATTACAGCTGTAGCTACAGTAGTAACCTTTATAGGTACATATTTATTATTAAGACCTGTTAAAGCTATCACTGGACTAAAAGAAGATAAGGAAAGGTCATATGATGTTATCAGCACCAAGGACGAGCTTGAAGGATTATATGAAGTTATAAAATCAGGAACTAATATATCTTCAATGGATATGACAGAGTTTGATGCTAATGTTAGTGAGATGGTAGAATATCTTAATAAGGTTAAAGCTATTTCAAATGTAATGGAAGGCTCATCTAAAGAAATATCTACAGTAGTAGAACAAATGTCAGAAACTAGTGTGGACCAAGCCAACAATACAGAAAGAGTAGCATCAGGATTGAATGATAATATTAGAGCTTTAAATAACTTAGTAAATAGTGAAAATGAAAATAAATTAGCTATGGAAGATACTATAACGAAAATTACTGCTGGGTTTGATGAAATAAAGACTGTAAGTAATAATATTCAAAAAACATTAGACAAATTCCAAGAAGTAAAAGAAACTGGAATAAAGTTAAACAATAAAGCTAGTGATATTACTAATATAGTATCAATAGTAGCTCAAATTTCCGACATGACAAATCTTTTAGCATTAAATGCTTCTATAGAAGCAGCTAGAGCTGGAGAACATGGTAGAGGTTTTGCTGTTGTTGCAGAAGAGGTAAGAAAGCTTGCAGAACAAACTAAAGATGCTGTTGAAGAAATTAATTTAAATCTTAAAGAATTTGCAGAGGATATTAAATATACTGTAGATAGTATAGATGAACAGTATGTAGCCCTTGAAAAACAAACTGATGGATTAGAAAGAATTAGAGATATAAGTGCGGGTACTACTACTGCTGTTGATAAAGTATCAGAATCAATGATTACTACAATCAATGATTTAGGTAGAGAAGTAAAAGCTATAGAAGGAATGTATGACAATGTGGAATCATTAGCAGCTATTGCAGAAGAAAATTCTGCATCATCTCAAGAAGTTAGTGCTAGTGTAAATACCTATACTGATGAAATGATTAAACTTACAGAAGCTATAGGAGAGGTTCAAAGAATTACAGAATATTTTAGAAGTACACTAGATGTATAATTAATGATAAAAGCATTCTTAAGGTAAAGTTCATGAGATTTTACCTAAGAATGCTTTTTTATTTGTTTAGTTTTATTACAGTTAAGAGCTTTATTATATTTGAGTTTTAAATCCCTTGTAGATTGAAATCTGGTACATAAATTGTTGAGTTAGAGCCAGATTCTTGGATAAAGGCATTTTTAAAGCCTAAATCTATACAGTAATCTATTAAAGAGTCATAATGACTAGGGTTAAGAGGTTTATTAATTTCATCATATTCTGATGCTTTAAACATAGGTGTATACTGATTCATTAGGCTTAAGTATACTGAATCTCCAAAGGTTTTATATATGTAATCTACTATTTTTTTTGAATCGAATAAAAGTCCAGGGAGCATTAAGTGTCTTATGATGACACCTCTAATCATAATTTCTTCATCATTAAATATTGGAATACCTACTTGATCCACCATTTCCTCAATAACCTTTGATGCTATGGTAAAATAGTTAGGAGCAGAAGAATATTTTATTGCATATTTATCGCTAAAATACTTTAAATCAGGAATATACACGTCTATGTATCCTTTAAGAGCTTTAATGCTCTCTACGTTTTCATAGCCATTGGAATTATAAACTACAGGGATATTAAGTCCATTTTCTTTAGCTTTATCCAAAGCAAGTATTATTTGAGGTATATAGTGAGTAGGGTTAACTAAGTTTATATTATGGTATCCTTTAGCTTGTTGCTCTAAAAGTATTTCACTTAATCTTTCTATAGAAACTTCCTTACCTATGTCAGACTGGCTAATATCATGATTTTGGCAAAATACACATCTAAGATTACAATTTGAAAAGAAAACTGTACCAGAACCATTAGTGCCAGACACACAGGGCTCTTCCCACATATGACCATAGGCCTTAGCAACTTTTACTTTAGCTCCACTTTTACAAAAGCCTACCTTTGCAGAGTTTCGATTTATACCGCAATTACGAGGGCATATATTACAATTATTGAGAGCAGTCAAATCTTTCATAATTAATTATCTCCTTACATAGTAAACATAACAAATACTATATTTATATTTCAAAGTAAATAAACACTACTAACATAGTAGTGTTCATCTTATATAACATCAGTATAATTAAAGAGGAGCAAAAAGTGAAGTAGCCTATATAAGTTTTAATTATTTTTTTACCTTATTCATTTTAAAGTAGAACCCAATACATTGAGCTATAAATACTAAGCTAACTATTCCGAAACCGGGATATAAGAAAGTTATAAGCTGTTTAAAGCCTATTTGAGATATAGGAAGGGCTATTAAAAGAATGAGTATAACACCTCTCTTATAAGGGATGTTGTATTTATTTTCAAGGGTTTTACCAACACTATATATATCTGAAACTTCCGTAGAAAACATCTCACACCAAATAATACATAAAAGAAGAATTTGCATTAAAGAGATAAACTTACTAGCTACAAAGAGTAGTGGAATTTCATATTTGAAGATTTCAGGTATATTTGCCATTAACATTGAATTAATTAAGAAAGCAAGTAGAGTAAGGACAAGAGCCCCAATGGTTAATCCAGATATAATAAGGCGTTTATTTTTAATTTCTTTACTAATGGGAACAAGAACTCCACTACAGGATAACATGTTAAATCCTGCATAGACCAGTGATGATATAATCCACTGTTTATCTATAATAAGGTTTTTGTATACTGGTACTTGTTTCATATAGTCCATAGATATAGTATCCTTTGAAAAGAGAAGATAAAGGACAAATATAGTAATAATTATAGTAGTAAGGCTAGGTACTATTATGGAATTAATAGCTATTAGGCCCTTAGTGTCATTTAATAAGGTAATAAGTGCTATTCCAGCCATTAGGAACACTCCAACAAGTCTTGGAATACCAAAGTGTTGATAGAGTAAAGCACCACTACCAGCAAGAATTATAGCAGCTCCTGAGATTAAAAAGAAGCTAGTAAGATAGTCCGTTATTTTTCCAAAGAAACCAGGGCTTACAAGGGTTATAAAATCCGTATAAGAATTTAAGTCATATTTTAAACTTATAGACACTATAATGGAGCTTATTATTATGTAAAATACTGCACAGAGTAGAAGTCCATAAAAACTTGAAAACCCATAGGTAGAAAAAAATTGAGTTATTTCTTGACCAGAAGCAAGGCCTGCTCCTACAATGGTGCCAATAAAAACAGTGGCAGCTTGAAAAATTAATTTAAGATTCTTCAAAGTTATCCCCCCAAATTATGATAGCTTGTATATTTATATTGAAGTCCACAGAAGAATATGTGGAAAACTATTAATATGTGGAAAACTTTTTAAAGTATTGTTAGTAAATTTTCATATAGTGGATTTTGAAAGATAAAAGAGTTAAACTATAATTGAATATAGAAGATTACTATATGGATATATTTAAAATAGATAACAGACAGAATAGGATAGGAAGATTAGAAATGAGAAAAGATTTTAATGGAAAGAGATATCATAGTTTAAATTATTTTTTAAGAAAAAAGTTTAATGGACAAAAAACTTTTAAAATATCATTAGATGGTGGATTTACATGTCCTAATAGAGATGGAAAATTATCAAAAGGTGGGTGTATATTCTGCTCTGAAAGTGGATCAGGAGATTTTGCTGGAGATAGGTTATCATCTATAACTGAGCAGTTTGTTGATATAAAGGAAATGATGAATAAAAAGTGGAAAGATGGTAAGTATATAGCTTATTTTCAAGCTTATACAAATACCTATGCGCCTGTAGAAGTATTAAAGAAAAAGTATGATGAAGCATTAACACAAGAGGATGTGGTTGGACTTGCCATTGCTACAAGACCAGATTGTTTAGAAGAAGATGTGTTAGAATTATTAGAAGACTATTCCAAAAGGGTATATACTTGGGTAGAACTTGGACTTCAAACTAGCAATGATACTACAGCTACCCTAATAAATAGAGGCTATAAGTTAGAAATATTTAAAAAAACAGTGGAGGAACTACATAAAAGGAATATAGATGTAGTGGCACATATAATCTTTGGACTGCCAGGAGAAAGTAAAGAGGATATGTTAAAAACCGTTAAGTATATTTCTAAGCTTCCCATAAAAGGAGTTAAGATTCACCTTCTTCATGTAATGAAAAATACAAGACTAGAAAAGCTGCTAGATGAAGGTAAGATTACATTACTAGAAATGGATGAATACATTGAACTTGTAACTAAGGCTATAACAATGTTACCACAGGATATAGTAATTCATAGACTTACAGGAGATGCTCCAAGAAATTTATTAGTAGGTCCTATGTGGAGTTTGAAAAAGTGGGAAGTCTTAAACGCCATAGATAATAAGTTAGTCACTGAAGACCTATATCAAGGGAAATATTATAAAGAAGATTAATTTAATTAAATGTATAATCAGGGGGGAATAGTACATGAATATTGATGTAGTTATATCTGCACAACATATTAAGCCAGAAAAATTTAAAGATAGGATAGTGGTTGTTATTGATGTCTTAAGAGCAACTTCAGTAATGGTTACAGCATTAAATAATGGTTGTGATAAAATAATTCCTGTAAAAGAGATAGAAGAAGCTATAGATATTGCAAGTAAAGATAAAAATAAATATCTTTTAGGAGGAGAAAGAGGGGGAATAAAAATAGATAAATTTGATTTCTCCAATTCACCTTTAGACTACATTGAGGATATAGTAAAAGGTAAGAGTCTTATAATGACTACCACAAATGGGACTAGAGCTATTAAAAATAGTGAGGAAGCAGAGAGGATATTTATAGGTGCTTTGATAAATGGAAGAGTAGTAGCAGAAAAATTAGCTAAGTTAAATAAGGATGTAACCTTTGTAAATGCAGGAACTGATGGAGAGTTCTCTATGGACGATTTTATAACAAGTGGGTATATAATCAACTGTTTAAGAGATATAATGAAAAACCATTGCACCTTAACAGATATAGCAAAAACTTCAGAATATGTATATATAAATAATCCTAGTATAATAAGTTTTGTAAAAGATGCACTTCATTATAAAAGGATGAAGGATCTCAGGTATAATGAAGATTTAAGATATTGCCTTTCAAAGGATTTAATAAATATAGTTCCAGAATACAAGGATGGAGAAATAAAGATATATTAATGAACAGATTTCTAAGCTTCAGAGGGAGTTTTACTCCTACTGAAGCTTAGAAATCTATTTTAAGAACTGCTGCTTTTAGTAGTTCTTTTTCTTTTAGCTAAAGTTAAAAATATAACTTCATATACTACAGTATATAAGGTAAAGAGTGCTATGAAAATGATTTGCTCAATACCATTCATTTTAGAGGTAGCAAACAATATTATTATAGGGAAACAAAAAACAATCTGAACAAATCTTAGAATGGATAAGCCTTTCATAACATCACCTTTTACCAAATATTACTATATTATTATTGTTACACTTTTAGAACTAACATTCAATAAAAACTGTACAACAAATTTATATCTCATTATCCTTATAATTTAAGAAAATCAAAGAATAAAATTATAATATGTAAAAATAAGGAAAATGTTAAGTGATATGCATAAGTATACCTAGTGGTAGTAAAGAACTAAAATTTTATTGAATTTATATAAAATAATGTACTCATGTAAGGGTAAAATGAATAAAATATATAAAGGGGGAATATTTATGGAATTCTTTAGTTATATTACAGAGAATGCATTGATACTAATACCAGTGCTATATATAATTGGTATGATTTTAAAAGGAATAGAGAAGATAAATGATAAATATATACCAGTAATCTTGCTTCCTGTAGGCATACTGTTATCTATGGGAGTTATGCACAGTTTTAGTGCTGATGCAATAATTCAGGGTGTTTTAGTTACTGGGGCTAGTGTATATGCTAACCAACTAGTAAAACAAAGTCAAAAGAAAGAGTAAATAAGATTTAAATATAAGAGCTATATAATTTATAAATCAAATAAGATTATAAATTATATAGCTCTTTATAAATAATTAAACTACTTGGAAGATATAAAATTTTAAGTAGTATGATTCATCACTATTCCAAAGAATTGGATGATCAGGAGCTTGAGTTCTAAATTCTACTTGTCTTAGGGTAACCCTTGCATCTTTAGCTGCACTGGCAATGGTATCTCTAAATAGTTCAGGATTCATAAAGTGAGAACATGAACATGTTATAAAATAACCACCTTTATTAACTAATTTCATTCCTCGAAGGTTTATTTCTTTATATCCTCTTGTAGCACTTTTAATAGTAGAACGAGATTTAGTAAAGGCTGGTGGGTCAAGGATAACCACATCATATTTTCTACCTTCATCAGACCACTCACGAAGTACATCAAAGGCGTTGTGACATTCAAATTTAACTACATCTTGTAGATTATTAAGCTCTGCATTACGTCTACAGAATTCTACTGCATGCTCTGATATATCTACTCCTAATACTGATTTAGCACCAGCAACGCCAGCATTTAATGCGAAGGAACCAGTGTGAGTAAAGCAGTCTAGCACAGTGGCATCTTTGCAAAGCTTATGTATAGCAGCTCTATTTTCCTTTTGATCTAAGAAAAATCCTGTCTTTTGCCCATTTTCAACATCAACATAGTACTTAACGCCATTTTCAACTATCTGAATCATAGTATCAAAGGGTTCGGTTAAAAAGCCTTTAATCTGTTCCATGCCTTCAAGGATTCTAACCTTAGCGTCACTTCTCTCATAAATACCTTTAGCACCATATTCTTCTACTAGAATTTTTACAATGATATCTTTATATTTATCAATGCCTAGAGCTAGAGATTGAATAACGTAGTAATCTTCTAATTTATCAATTATAAGTCCAGGTACAAAATCAGCTTCTCCAAACAAAAACCTACAGCTAGAAGTATCTATTATCTTTTTTCTGTATTCCCATGCAGCTCTAAGTCTTTTTCTAAAAAATTCTTCATCAATTTCTTCATCGATATCTCTAGTCATAATTCTTATAGTAATTTTAGAAACATCATTAATATAACCTTTTCCGATGAATTCCTCTCTGCAATTATATACCTCTACAATGTCTCCATTTTCATATTCACCATCATATTCTTCTATATCAGTAGAGTAAACCCAAAGGTGACCATTCTCCACACTTTTTCCTTTTCCCTTTAGTAGATAGAATTTACAAGCCATTTACATCCTCCTATTATCAAAACAATTAATTATTAATAATTTATATTGTTAAATTTAAAGTTGTTATATCTAAGAAATAAATTTATTAAACTTTATTTAGACTTCTTATAGTATAAATTTATAGAGAGGATTTTGCAAATAAATTATTTAATTTTTACCATAGAAAAATCTTTGTTAGTAAAGTATAATATTCTTGGTTTGAATTTTTTGAACACATACCATTTGATGGTGATAGTCAGAAGGATATAGGAGGAAAATATATGAGTATACTTACAGTTAAAAATATAAGTCATGGTTTTGGGGATAGAGCAATATTTGAAGATGTATCCTTTAGATTATTAAAAGGGGAACATGTAGGTTTAATTGGAGCTAATGGTGAGGGTAAATCTACTTTTATGAATATAATAACTAGTAAACTTATGCCTGATGAAGGTCAAGTAATTTGGTCTAATAATGTGAGAGTAGGATATATGGATCAACATGCAGCTTTAGAACAAGGATTAACTATAAGAGATGTACTAAGAGATGCATTTAAATACCTATTTGATTTAGAGACTGAAATGAATGAACTTTACGGAAAAATGGGTGAAATGGACGAAGAACAAATGAATAAGGCATTAGAAAGAACTGCTGTTATTCAAGATATGCTAGATAATAATGGGTTTTATGTTATAGATGCAAAGGTTGAAGAAGTTGCTAAGGGATTAGGACTTTTAGATGTAGGGCTAGATAAAGATGTAACAGCTTTAAGTGGAGGACAAAGAACTAAGGTTTTACTTGCAAAGCTTCTACTTGAAACTCCAGATATATTACTTCTAGACGAGCCTACAAACTATTTAGATGAAGCACATATAGAGTGGCTGAAGAGATATCTACAAAGCTATGAAAATGCATTTATTCTAATATCTCATGATATTCCTTTCTTAAATTCTGTAATTAATCTTATATACCATGTGGAAGATAGAAAGTTAAGTAGATATGTAGGAGACTATGAAGAGTTTAAGAGAATATATGAAGCAAAGAAAGAACAGCTTGAAAGAGCATATGAAAGGCAACAAGCTGAAATTGCAAAACTTGAAGATTTTGTTGCAAGAAATAAAGCCAATGTTGCTACATCTAACATGGCTAAATCAAGGCAGAAGAAGTTGGATAAAATAGATAGAATAGAGCTTTCTAAGGAAAAGCCAAAGCCAACATTTAACTTCAAAACAGGAAGAGCATCAGGTAAGGTTATCTTTGAAACTAAAGACTTGGTTATAGGATATGATAGTCCGTTAACAAAGCCTCTTAATATTTCTATGGAAAGAGGACAAAAGATTGCCCTTGTAGGAGCCAATGGACTTGGAAAGACAACTCTACTTAAGAGCCTTATGGGGGATATAAAACCTATAAGTGGAGAAGTTGCCCTAGGTGATTATCAACAAATAGGATACTTTGAGCAAGAAGGCGCATCAGGAAATAAAAATACTTGTATAGAAGAATACTGGAAGGAATTCCCTAGTTGCACTCAATACGAAGTCCGTGCAGCCTTAGCTAAGTGTGGATTAACTACTAAGCATATAGAAAGCATGGTTATGGTACTATCAGGGGGAGAAGCTGCTAAGGTAAGACTTGCAAAACTTATAAATAGGGAAACAAATATACTAATCCTAGACGAGCCTACTAATCATTTAGATGTAGAAGCAAAGGATGAGTTAAAGAGAGCATTACAAGAATATAAAGGAACTATATTACTAGTTTGCCATGAACCAGAGTTTTATAAAGATGTAGTAACTGACATATGGAACTGTGAGGATTGGACGACGAAGATTGTATAATGCATATTTAAAGTTATGTTGTTAGGTGAGGTGTTATTTTACACCTCATTTTTTAAATTTTAAAATATTGAATAAGTAAAATTGGTGGACCCAAAAAGGAAAAATGTAGAATATAATATAAGTACATCAAAAGTAATAATGCTATTATAAGTGCATCAAAGGTGATGATGCTATTATGAGTGCATCAACAGGGGTGATGCTATTGTAAATGCATCATCATTGAAAAAGTATCTAATAAATGTTAAAATTAAAGAAATATTTAAGAAATTATGAGGTAATAAGCATGTACTTTGCAATTATAGGTGATATAGTTGAGTCAAAAAAGATATTAAATAGAAATGAAGCTCAAGAAAAATTAAATCATATATTAAAAGATATAAATATTGAATATGAAAGAAACATTGCTGCAAAATTTATTATTACATTAGGAGATGAATTTCAAGGCTTATTAAGTAATCCTATTCATTTATTTGATATTATTGATAAAATTAAGTTTAAAATGTATCCTATAAAAATTAGATTTGGAGTTGGGATTGGTAATATTGATACTAATATAAATAAAGAGATGGCATTAGGGGCTGACGGTCCAGCATATCATTATGCTAGAAAAATGATAGAGGAGATTAAAATATTAAATAAAACAAACAGTAAATCACAATATAATACAGATATAGGGGTTAGTTCGATTTATAAAACGGATATAGTTAGTTTAATTAATAATAATTTATGTTTATGTTACTTTATAGAAGAGAAGTGGACAGATAAGCAAAGAGAACTTATTGAAAAAATAATGTTTTCAAATAAAACTCAAAGGGAAATTGCTAATGAATTAAATTTAGTTCAATCAAGCGTACAAAGGAGATTAAAAAGCTCAGGATATTATAATTATATTTATGTAAAACAATGTTTGAATAGAGTTTTGATGGAAGTGTGGGGAGAATATAAATATGCAGATTAAATTTATTGTACTGTGCTTGATAGCACATGTAGTTGGGGATTATTATTTGCAAGATGATGAAATGTCAGATCTAAAGAAGGAAAAAATAGGTGGCGTATTTAAACATTCAGTATTCTATAGCATTCCATTTATTTTAATTTTACTTTTGTTTAAAAAAAGTTATAAGATAACAGGATTAATACTATTATTATGTTTAGCTCATTTATTGATCGATGTAGTAAAATATTATTCATATAAGGGATATTTAAAAATATTTCATACTGCATGTAAAAAGAATAAAGTAAAGAAGTATATTAAACCATGGATGATATATATATTTGATCAAGTGGTACATATAATTTTACTTATAGCCGTAATAGTTTGTTTTGGGGAGAATTTATATTATCCAATAGATACATTGTATATTGGATATAGTATATTGGGTATCGATGGATTAACGGTTTTAAAATGGGTATTGATAGTGTTATGTATGCATAAGCCGGCAAATATAACTTTTAAAATAATATTTTCAGGATGTAAGCCTAAAGGAAACTTAGTTACTAGTAGTAGTAATAATTCGGTAGCTAACAATAGTATCAATAGTAGCGTTGCTAATAATGGTAGTAATAATGGTGCAATTATAGGTTTTTTAGAGCGTATAATAATTGCTATGTTTTTATATAGTAATGAATACTCGGCTATAGGATTCATTTTAACAGCAAAGTCAATTGCTAGATATAATAAGATTTCTGAGGATGCGGAATTTGGTGAGTATTATTTAATTGGAACATTATTTAGTACTTTATTTGTTATAGTTATTTATAACTTTATTTTTTAATCAGTTAATAAGATATTTTAATATATTAACTTGAATTATTCACTGAAATTATTTTTATAAGAACAACTACTGCATAGTTTAAATGGTAGATATCAAGCTATGCGTGGTTTTTATTTTTCTATGAATAATTTAGGGTAAAGCATATAGTTATTTGAAAAAAGTAAGAGTGTGAGAAGAAAAGAATGATGTTAGAATAAGTAAAAGCATATTTACAATATAAAATTATGAGAATATGATAAAATAGAATTTAACATAAGGCATCTTCGAAAAATAAATAAGTCAGAATGTTCGTCTATTTTGTGTTATACTGCGTCAACAGAACCCTTAGATAGTGCTACTATCTGCGGAACCTGTTTCCTTGTCTAACTCAAAATATACTTCCCATCTTTGACTTATTATTTATTTTCAGATACCTTAAATATGGAATAAAATTTTGAGGTGAAAAATGAAGATAAGAGTGCCCAAATATCTTAATAAATTCAAATGTATAGCAGACAAGTGTGAGGATACATGTTGTGCTGGTTGGGAAATTGTTATTGATGAAGAAACTTATGATTACTATGAAAATCTTAGTGGTAGTTTTGGTGAAAGATTAAGAAATGAGATGGTTAATGATGGAGAAGATAATATATTTGTATTGAAAAATGGCAATTGTGCCTTTCTAAATGAAAACAAATTATGTGATATATATAATGAACTTGGAGAAGATAGCCTTTGCTATACTTGCAAGAAGTATCCTAGGTATATGGAGGAGTTCGGGAACTTACGAGAAATAGGTATATCACTTTCCTGTCCAGAGGCAGCAAGGATAATACTAGGTGATTCTAATAAGGTTGAATTTGAGTTAAGTGAAAATGATGAGTTTATAACTTCTTATAACGATATTGATGCCATGCTATTTATTGAGCTTATGCAGTGCAGAAATATATTTTTTAATATACTTCAGAATCGTAGTATTGATTTAAATATAAGAGCTGCTATAATTCTTGACTTTGCAAAGGAAGTTCAGGATAAGATAGATGAGGACGATCTAACTAGTTTAAAGACCATTAAAGAAAGATATATGGATAAAAATTTTATAAACAAGACTAGTAGTGATTTGGATAAGAATATCAATAATAAAGAACAATGGTATAACGATATGGAAGAATATTTTCATGTGTTCAAAAGCTTAAAGCATATAAATAACAATGATCCCTTAGGCTTAGATAAGGTGTTATCTTATATTAAGAGTAGTACTGAGAATAAAGATATTTATCTAGATAAATATAAGGAATTTAAAAATTTTTATAAAGATAATATGTATAAGTTTGAAAATATATTAGTTTACTTTGTATTTAGATATTTTATGAAAGCTGTCTTTGATTATGATGTGGCTGCTAAAATGAAGACTGCCGTGGTGAGTTACTTAGTAATTAAGCAGTTATGTGTAGTAAGGTGGATAGAAAGTGGAGAGCTTAGTGATGAGGATATGGTAGATATAAGTCATACATATTCTAAAGACATTGAACATTTAGAGGAGAATATAGACACCTTGGCAGAGATTTTTAAAACAAATCCTGTATTTAAAGAAGATAGAATTATAAATATACTAATAAACTAAAAATAAGGTATTAGATAATTAAGTAATATTTAGACTACTTCGATTTTGAAATATTAGATTACAAATGAAAAAATTAAACTTATAGTTGGAGAAGGAGAGATATGGAATATTATAAAATTTTAGGTGTTGATAAAAATGCATCTATGGAAGAGATAACAAAGGCTTATGAAGATAGGATAAATAAATTTAAAGAAGAGATAGAAGATGAAAAAAGAGCAAAATCCTTTATAAAAGTATTTGATGAAGCCTATGAGAAGATAAAGGAAGAGAGAGAACAAAATCAGCAAACTGTGATTATAGACAATCAAGTGAAAGATTTAAATAATAACTTTCATAAAAATGATAGTAATAGCTATGAAAGTTTTAATGAATATGAACAAGAATCTATAGTTAGTAAAGAAAAGAAGAGATCATCTTCAAAGAATACATCAATAAGAAAAAAAAAGATCTAGAAAGAAGTCTACAGAAGATAGAGGCAATATTAAATCTGAAAAACAAAGTAAAAGGGATAGTGGTAGAAAAGCAGGAAGTAATAAAAAGAGTAGTGAATCTTCTCTTACTCAATTGCCACTTAAGATATTGCTCATGCCTGTGGTAGTTATATTATCCATAATAATATTTCTATGTAAAATATTAAATATAATATCTTGGATTGCATCTAAGATTATAATAATAGCAGCTATAGCTATATCTGCTATCCATGGATATCAAATTTATATTGGACATGCTATTAAATATAAGATATTTGTATTGTGTGCTGTGGGTTTTGTAGTTTCTTTATTTTTACCAAGTATCCTAAAAATTCTTGTATCTACCTTAAGTAAAGTAAATAGCAAATTAAAAAAGTTTGTTTTTTAATGTTAATTGGTAGAAATATAATTGTTATTATTTTATATTTTTATGATTAAAAAGTATAATTTTTAATATATTTTTAAGAAGTTAACTTGAAAAATTTTACTTTACTGAAACTGACCGAACCTTCTGTTGCAATAGTATTTTATTATTGATATAATGAATCAAGTAAAGTTTATTATAAACTTTTTTGATTGTTATAATTGTGGGTTAATTTTATTTTAAAGTAAAGAAAACTAATTCATTCATATCTTGAATATTTTTAAAATAGGAGAGATTGTATATGAAAGAATTTAGTATTAACACAAAGGTCTATTTTGGACAAGGCTCTTTAGAAAAACTAAATGAAATCAAGAATAAAAGAGTGCTAATTGTATGTGATAAATTCATGGAAACATCAGGTATGGCTGAGAAAGTAAAGCAAAAGCTTGTTGATTGTCAAGTAGCTGTATTTAGTGATATTGTACCTGATCCATCTGTAGAAGTTATTGCTGAAGGCATTCAGAAATTACAAAATTGTGATGCTCAGGTTATGATAGCTCTTGGTGGAGGTTCATCAATTGATGGAGCTAAAGCTATGAGAGAATATGCAAAAAAAATTACGGGTGGAGTTTCTTCTATAGAAGAATTCTATGCTATACCTACTACAAGTGGTACAGGGT
This sequence comes from Clostridium sulfidigenes, assembly GCF_000732635.1. Lineage (GTDB taxonomy): Bacteria > Bacillota > Clostridia > Clostridiales > Clostridiaceae > Clostridium_J > Clostridium_J sulfidigenes. The sequence continues at coordinate 130,393 of NZ_JPMD01000038.1, forward strand.
CTGAAGTAACTGAATATGCAGTAATCACTAATAAACAAGAAGGGTTAAAGTATGCTCTTGCAGATAAATCTCTTCTTCCAACAGTTGCAATTCTTGATCCGGAACTAGTAAAATCTGTACCTAAGGCTATAACTGCTGATACAGGAATGGATGTTATTACACATGCTTTAGAGGCTTATGTTTCAAAGAATGCTACTGATTTTTCAGATGCTCTTGCAGAGAAAGCACTTACTTTAGCTTTTAGATTTTTACCACTAGCTTATGCTGATGGAAATGATGTAGTGGCAAGAGAAAAGCTGCACAATGCATCATGTCTTGCTGGAATGGCTTTTAATGCTGCTGGCTTAGGAATTACTCATAGTTTAGCTCATGCTGTAGGTGGGAAATTACATATTTCTCATGGAAGAAGTAATGCAATGATACTTCCTTATGTAATAGAATATAATGCCAATTTAAATAAGGGTGCTTTCAATGTAGAATATGACATAGCATCTAAAAAGTATCAAAGAGTTGCCAAATTATTGAAGTTGCATGCGCCAAATGTAAATATAGGTGTTAATAATTTAATTAAAAGTATTGTAGAACTTCAAAAGACTTTGATGATTCCAACAACATTAAAAGAACAAGGTGCTGATATGGAGCTAGCTGAAGCATCAAAAGAAGAAATCATTAAAGCAGCTCTTAATGACATATGTACAACAGCAAATCCTAAAGAAGTAACAGGAGAAGATTTATCAAAAATTTTAGAAAAAGTTTTTGGATAAAATTTTGTATTTTATACCACTCATTAATGGGTGGTTTTTTTATTGGTTCTGCTAAACTCCTTAAATTTAGGCTGGAATGTTATACATTTAGCTTGATGTAATAAATTTCCTCTTTACAGTTTGACTATAATATGTAATATTGTTTATACGAATAATATATTTTTTCTTTAATTTCACATGGTAAAATATTCATTTTAAGGTTAAATATTATTCTTCAATTATTTTTGAATATTATCAAACTCTGTTTATTCAAAATCACATAATTAGGTATTTATAATTCTCATCATAATCATAATAATATCCATTTATTTATACAAAAAGTTTGATATAACAATTAGCTAAAATTTCATTAGGATTTTTATTATATATAAGTTTATGATAAACATTTTGAAAATTGCAAAGAGTTCATGGCTCTTAGAATAAATTTAAAATGTTTATAAATATTACAAAGGTGAAGTTATTTTTTAATGCTTATAAGGACTCCTCCTTATATTCTTTACATTTAGTGGGGGAAATTCTTTTTAATAAAGTTTTAAAATCTTTGGAATAAAATGATTTAGATTTTAAAAACGGCTAAAAATATTATAAAAGAGGTGAACTTAGTATGGGAGAAGAATTATATTCCATAGGAAAAGTGGAAGAGATATGTAAAATAACAAAAAAAGCACTGAGATATTATGATAAAATGGGTATATTATCACCTGATAAAGTAGCTGATGAAAGTGGCTATAGATATTACAGCAAAAAAAACTTACTATCTGTACCAGTAATAAAATATTATAAGCAAAGTGGATTTAAGCTAGAAGAAATGAGAGCTTTTTTACAAGGAACAACTTATGATTTTTTTGATAAAAGTTTTAGAACAAAAATTGATGAATTAAGAGAACTTGAAAAGGAAATAAATTTAAAGATAAGATCTGTAAGAGATTGGCATGCACTTATAGTTGAGGCACAGATGGTAATTGAAAATAATGTTTGCGATGTCTCTATAAAATATATTGATGAGCGCAATTTAATCTTCTTAAATCAAAATTTTAATTATGATTATATGGAGTGTATAATTAACATAGAGTTTAACAATTATATTGATAGTATAAATAATGCAATAACAGGTCCTGTAATTATATGTTTTCCATCTTTTGAGGATAAGATTAATGGGAAATGTAGTAAGATGAAAATAATGCAAGAGACTATTTTAAAGTGTAAGGACGAAGAAAGTATTGAATTTGGTGGATGGTTAGCAGCTTCTTGCTATCATATAGGTACTCATGAAACAATTAATGAAACATATAAAAAAATAAAAGAATGGGCTAAGGAACATGATTACATATGTTCTGAAGAATCTTATGAAAGATATGTAACAGATTATTGGACAACTAAAAACACTGACAAGTTTGTAACGGAAATTTTGATTAAAATTAGAAGAAAGAGATAGATTCATTAAACTGAAAATACTGAAAACGTTGACCGTAGGGTAAGGGATAAAATGTCGATAAAACTCAGTTTGTAAAAAAATACAAATATATCTTATAAAAAAAATACATATATTTCTTTTATAAAATAAAATTTCTACTCCATGATATTGACGGAAACTAGTATTTAGCACTTAAAACAACTGGCACAACTAACTTACAATTATTTATTAAGTTAGTTGTGTTAATTTTTTTTGAACTTTGATAACAAATACATGTTGACTTTACCCCATAGGGAAAGGCATATAATTTAATTGTTAATAAAATAACCACAAGATATCAAATGAAAAGTTATTCAATAGTTTTAAAATGAAATATCCCAAATTATAACAATCACAAAACGTACTCATTGTAAATTTTTATTTAGTAATATAAATTTAAAAGTTATTATCAAACTAAGTGGAGGGGATTTATTTTATGAAGGAAGTTTCGAAAACGGTAAGTTTAGAAGCCATTACTGCAAAAAACAAATTATCATCTGATTTCCTTAAAAAAGGTATTTCAATTGCTCTTTTTTCGGGTCTTATGTATGGATTTTATTCAGCATTTTTAACCTTGGGAATGACTAAAGGAGTATGGGGTGACTGGTATGGTGCTAATACAGCAGGTTTATCAGCAGTAGTTATTACATATGTGCTTGGTGCCCTTGGTAGTGCCGTAAACGATACATGTAGTGCTGTTTGGGCAGTAATTTATGCAACCCTTAAAGGTAAACTTGGAGATTTCTTCAGATGTCTTAAAACCAAACCAGGTGCTGTAATGATATTGGCAGCTCTTATCGGAGGACCAATTTCAAGTACAGCTTTTGTTGTGGCTTTACAAATGGCGGGTTCAATTGTTATTCCAATTACAGCTCTTTGTCCAGCTATCGGTGCTATTTTAGGAAGAATATTATTCAAACAAAAACTAGACAAACGTATGATGCTTGGTATTGCCATCTGTGTTGTATCTAGCTTTATGATTGGAAGTACTAGTATTGGTGGAGATGCTCCAGCTGGAATGTTCCTTGGAATTTGTATTGCATTTATTGCAGCTCTTGGATGGGGATTTGAAGGTTGCGTAGCTGGATATGGTACATCTATGATTGACTCAGAGATTGGTATTACAATTCGTCAAGCTACATCTGGGCTTTCAAACTTAATAATATTAGTACCTTTATTTGGAATGATATTTGGAGATGGGATTAAATTTTCAACTAATTTAGTTAGTCAAGCATTTACAAGTGGTCCTGCAATGATATGGTTTGCACTAAGTGGTCTTTGTGCTTTTGTTTCATACATGAGTTGGTATAACGGTAATAGTATGTGTGGTGCTGCTCTTGGTATGGCTTGTAATGGTACATATTCCTTCTGGGGTCCATTCTGCTGTTGGATAATTCTTGGAGTGATAGGCGGTATGGACGGATGGGCATTACCTCCAATCGTATGGATTTCTGCGGTATTAATGATGTTCGGTATCCTTGTAATAGCTATGAATCCAATGGATTTGTTTAAAAAGAAGGAGGTATAAGATAATGAAGCCGCTTAATTATGCAATATTAAAATATTTTACAAAAATTAATGAAGCTTGCGCTGATGATGTTATAAATGCTCTAAAAGGTGAGTATGGCAACTTTAAAGCTTTGAAAAAGAAAGCTGTAATTACGGCGTTAATGACAGCGGAGGCAAATGGTCTCATTGAAGAAACAAGATTTGAATTAGATAAAAATGGTGAGTTGAGAGTTTATTATAGAGCCCATGAAGATGGTGCTGCTACAATCAACAAATATATAAAAGACTAAGAAAAATTTTTGAATTAATTAATTAAAAGGCTCATTGCTATAATTTATGTTTCATAGGGATGAGCCATAATTATTTATTAATATACAAAAGATATGGTTAATTGAAAGGAGTTTTATTTTATGAAGGAAGTTTCAAAAGCAGTAAGCCCACAAGCTATGGCTGCAAAGAAGAAATTATCAAGTGATTTCTTCAAAAAGGGTATATCTCTAGCTTTATTTTCAGGACTTACCTATGGGTTATATACAGCATTCCTGACTATGGGTATGACAAAAGGAGTATGGGGTGACTGGTATGGCATTAATTCAGCAGGTTTATCAGCATTTGTTATAGCATACTTACTTGCTGCACTTGGTAATGCAATAAATGATACATGTAGTGCAGTTTGGGCTATTTCATTTGCATTAGTAAAAGGTAAATTTAAAGACTTTGTAAGATGCATTAACACTACTCCGGGACGAATTATGATATTAGCAGCTCTTATTGGAGGACCTATAGCTGGTACTGCTTATGTTATAGCTCTTCAAATGGCTGGACCAATAGTTGTTCCAATATCAGCTCTTTGCCCTGCTATTGCTGCTATATTAGGTAAAATTTTATATAAGCAGGAATTAAATAAACGTATGGCATTAGGTATTGCAGTATGTGTATTTGCTAGTTTCTTAATTGGTAGTACAGGCTTTAGCGGTGGAGCTTCAGCAAGTACTTTAATTGGTATTTTAATAGCTATTATTGCAGCTCTTGCATGGGGATTTGAAGGTTGTGTAGCTGGATATGGTACATCAATGATCGATCCTGAAATTGGTATTTGTATTCGTCAAGTTACATCAGGTATAGCAAATTTATTCATCCTAGTTCCTGTTTTTGGAATTATGGCTGGTGGAATGAACATTTCTGTTGACCTTGCTATACAAGCATTTACAAGTGGTCCTGCAATGATTTGGTTTGCATTAAGTGGTCTTTTATCATTTATCACATTTATGACATGGTATGCTGGAAACAGTATGTGTGGAGCAGGGCTTGGAACTGCATGTAACGGTACATATTCATTCTTTGGACCATTATTCTGCTTATTGTTATTAGGAGTATATGGTGGAATGGATGGATGGTCATTACCTTCAGTTGCTTGGATTGGAGCTGTAATAATGATGTTTGGTATCCTTACAATATCTATGAATCCACTTGATTTATTAAGAGGAAAAAAAGAGGGGGATAAAATAGATGAAGCCGCTTAATTATGCAATATTAAAATATTTCACTAAAGTAGAAGAAGCTTGCGCAGATGACGTTATAGAAGCGTTAAAGGGACAATATGGAAGTTTTAAAGCTTTAAAAAAGAATGCTGTAATTACTGCGTTAATGACAGCAGAAGCAAATGGTCTTATTGAGGAAACAAGATTTGAATTAGATAAAAGTAACCAATTAAAGGTTTATTATCACGCCCATGAAGATGGTGCGGCTACAATTAACAAATACATAAGAGATTAATTTTTAACATTGCCCATAGGGTAATGCTTACAAAGACAAATCTCTTATGAATTTAGTAAGATAGTTATTTTTATTAAACATTAAGAAAAGACTTTACTCTTAACAGCATAATTTCTTGTAAAAATATTTAAGAATTTTAATGCAAGAAATATATTGACTTTCCCCCAAAGGGTAAGGGATATAATCAATATATAAGAACAAACAAAAGATGCATGCAAACATAAATATAATATATAGAAGTTATGTAGTTAAGCTAAAGTATATTGAGCTAAAAATAGGAAGGAGGAATTAGTAATGAGATATTATGGAGATGAGGCTTTAGGCCTTGTAGAAACAATAGGATTGGTTCCTGCACTTGAGGCTGCAGACAAAATGCTTAAGGCAGCTAATGTTGAATTAATTTCATATGAAAATGTTGGTTCAACACTTGTAACTATTATGGTAAAAGGTGATGTTGGTGCAGTAAGATCTGCTGTAGAAGCAGGTGCTGAAGCAGCGGCAGCAATTGGTAAATTAACAGCACACAATGTTATGCCACGTCCTATTAAAGAAGTTGGAGATATCGTTTCAGTACACGATATCGACGCATAAAGCATAGAAAGGAAATGATTTACATATGTCAAGATATGAAGCTTTAGGATTAATCGAAACTTTTGGTCTGGTTTTTGCTTTAGAAGCAGCAGACGCTATGTGCAAAGCAGCAGATGTAGAACTAATAGGATATGAAAACGTTGCGTCAGGTTATATATCTGTTTTAGTTCGTGGTGATGTTGGTGCTTGTAAAACAGCAGTAGATGCTGGTGTTGCAGCAGTTGAAGGAATGGAAGGTGGAAGCCTTTATAGTTCAATAGTTATTCCAAGACCACACCAAGATCTAGAAAAAATAATAAAACGTTATGCAATTACAAATCTTGTAACAGAATAATAAATAGAAAAACTTTTTATAAGGAAAAGGAGAGAGAAAAATGAATATTATTGATAATGATTTACTCTCCATGCAGGAAGCGAGAATTCTTGTTGAAAATGCTCGTGAGGCACAAAGAAAATTAGCAGCTTTCCCACAAGAAAAACTTGATGAGATAGTTGAACGTATGACCGAAGAGATTGAAAAACATTTAAAAGAACTTGCAAAAATGTCTAATGAGGAAACTGAATATGGAAAGTGGGAAGATAAACATATTAAAAATCACTTTGTATGTAAGTATCTGAAAAACAGACTTAAAGGTATGAATTGTGTAGGTATCATTAGTGAAGATAAAATGAACAAGACAAAGGATATAGGAGTACCAATGGGGGTTATTATAGCCTTTTCTCCATCAATGAGTCCTGTTTCTACAACCATATATAAGGCGTTAATTGCAATTAAGTCAGGAAATGCAATCATATTTTCACCTCATCCAAGAGCTAAAAATACAATTTCTAAAACAATTGACATTTTAATTAGAGCTGGAGAAGGGGTAGGGCTTCCGGAAGGTGCACTTGCATATTTGCATACAGTGACTTCAAGTGGTTCATTAGAACTTATGAATCATAAAGATACTTCACTAATAATGAATACAGGGGTTCCAGAAATGCTTGATGCAGCTTATAAGTCCGGCAAACCAGTAATTTATGGTGGCAATGGAAATGGTCCAGCATTTATAGAACGTACTGCTGATATTGAGCAAGCTGCTAAAGATATTATTGATAGTAAGAGCTTCGATTATGGAGTTGTATCTGCTGCTGAGCAATCAATTGTTGTGGATAGCTGTATAGTAGCTGAAGTAAAACAAGAACTTATTAAAAATGGTGGATACTTTATGACAGAAGAAGAAGCTGAAAAGTTGGCATCAATCTTATATTACAAAGATGGAAGTTCTGACATGGATATGATCGGGAGATCGCCACAATTTTTAGCTAAAAAGGCTGGCTTCAGTGTTCCTGAAAATATAAGAGTTCTTATTTCTCAGCAAAAATTTGTATCTCAAAAAAATCCTTATTCAAGAGAAAAGCTTTGTCCTGTTTTAGCTTTTTATATAGAAGATGACTGGATGCATGCTTGTGAAAAGTGTATAGAATTATTACTTAGTGAGAGACATGGACATACACTTATTATACATTCAAAGGATGAAGAGGTTATTCGTCAATTTGCATTAAAAAAACCTGTTGGAAGAGTACTTGTTAACACTCCAGGAACTTTTGGAAGTATGGGAGCAACCACAAACTTGTTTCCATCAATGACCCTAGGCAGTGGATCTGCAGGGCATGGAATGACTTCAGACAATGTTTCACCTATGAACTTAATATATGTACGTAAAGTTGGATATGGGGTTCGTAAGGCAGATGAAATTGTTGGCATGATGGACAATAAAGAGGATTCTAACTATGAAGTTTTAAAAGATAAATTAAATGCAAATGAAATTGATAGTGTTAAGCTATTAGAGAGTATTTTGAAAAAAGTTTTAAATGACTTAAAATAATAGGTCATACAAAATGTATGAAATATATTAAAGAATGTGAGGGAATAAATTGGATATTCGTGAATTTTCAAATAAGTTTATGGAAGCAACTCAAAACATGTCTGATGAAGAACGTGCTAGTTTAATGAAGATGTTTTCTAGTGTTTCCAAAGAAATAACAAAGGAAGAATCAACTACTAGCTGTGTTGTGTGTGACAATAATGGTCAAATTCCAGATGGAATAACAGAGCGTTTAGTTAAGTTAAAGGAAAAATACTTAACTCATGTACCAACAATCACTACTCACAAAGCAAGAGTTATTACTCAAATAGCAAAAGAAAACCCTGGTATACCTAAGGCAATTTTACGTGGTAAGTCTTTCAAGCGTTGCTGTGAAACTGCACCATTAGTAATTCAAGATAATGAGCTTATCGTTGGTGCACCAAATGGACAACCACGTGCTGGATCTTTCTCTCCTGATATATCTTGGAGATGGATGAGAGACGAACTTGATACAATAGGAACTCGTGCGCAAGACCCATTCTACGTATCAGAAGAAGATAAGAAAATCATGCGTGAAGAATTATTCCCATTCTGGGAAGGTAAATCAATTGATGAATACTGTGAGAGTCAATACAGAGAAGCTGGAGTATGGGAACTTTCTGGAGAATCTTTCGTATCAGATTGTTCATACCACGCATTAAATGGAGGAGGAGACTCTAACCCAGGATATGACGTTATCTTAATGAAAAAAGGTATGCTTGACATAGTAAAGGAATGTAATGAGAAATTAGCTGACCTTAGCTATGAAAGACCAGAAGATATGGAAAAAATATACTTCTACAAATCTCTAATCGATACTGCAGAGGGTGTTATGATATACGCTAAACGTATGTCAGATTATGCTGCAGAATTAGCTGCAAAAGAAACTAATCCTACTCGTAAAGCTGAGTTATTAAAAATTTCAGAAGTAAATGCTAGAGTTCCAGCTCATAAGCCAAGCACTTACTGGGAAGCAATTCAATCAGTTTGGACTATAGAATCATTACTTGTAGTTGAAGAAAACCAAACAGGTATGTCTATAGGACGTGTTGACCAATATATGTACCCATTCTACAAAGCGGATATTGAAGCTGGTCGTATGACTGATTTTGAAGCATTTGAGTTATCTGGTTGTATGCTTATAAAAATGTCTGAGATGATGTGGCTTACAAGTGAAGGAGCTTCTAAATTCTTCGCAGGTTACCAACCATTCGTTAACATGTGTTTAGGTGGAGTTACTAGAGAGGGAAGAGATGCTACAAACGAATTAACATACCTTCTAATGGATGCAGTTCGTCATGTTAAGATATATCAACCAACTTTAGCTTGTCGTATACACAAAGCATCACCTCAAAAGTATCTTAAAAAGATAGTTGATGTTATCCGTGCAGGTATGGGATTCCCAGCATGTCACTTTGATGACGTTCATATAAAAATGATGTTAGCTAAAGGTGTTTCTATAGAAGATGCAAGAGATTACTGCTTAATGGGATGTGTTGAGCCACAGAAGTCAGGAAGATTATATCAATGGACTTCTACGGGATATACTCAATGGCCTATATGTATAGAACTTACTCTTAACCATGGTGTACCACTATGGTATGGTAAGCAAGTATGCCCAGATATGGGAGATCTAAGCAACTTCAAAACTTACGAGCAATTTGAAGCAGCTGTTAAAGAGCAAATTAAATTCATTACTAAATGGACAAGTGTTGCTACAGTAATTTCTCAACGTGTTCACAGAGACCTTGCACCAAAACCACTTATGTCTATGATGTATGAAGGATGTATGGAAAATGGTAGAGGAGTAGAAGCAGGCGGAGCTATGTATAACTTCGGACCAGGAGTAGTATGGAGTGGTCTTGCTACTTATGCAGACTCTATGGCAGCTATAAAGAAATTAGTATTTGAAGATAAAAAATATACACTACAAGAAATGAACGAAGCTTTAAAAGCTGATTTCGTTGGATATGAACAGCTTAAAAAAGATTGTTTAGAAGCACCTAAGTATGGTAACGATGATGATTATGCAGATTTAATTGCTGCGGATTTAATTAACTTTACTGAGCAAGAACATCGTAAGTATAAGACATTATATTCAGTTCTTAGCCATGGTACTTTATCAATCTCAAACAACACTCCATTTGGACAACTTACAGGAGCTACAGCAAATGGACGTAGAGCATGGATGCCTTTATCAGATGGTATAAGTCCAACTCAAGGAGCTGACTTTAAAGGGCCTACTGCTATAATTAAATCTGTTTCTAAAATGTCTTGCGAGGATATGAATATAGGTATGGTTCATAACTTCAAGTTAGTAGCTGGTCTTCTTGATACACCTGAAGGTGAAAATGGAATCATTACATTACTTCGTAGTGCATGTGCCCTTCAGCTTGGAGAAATGCAGTTCAACTATTTAGATAACAAAACATTACTTGAAGCACAAAAGCACCCAGAGCAATACCGTGATTTAATTGTTCGTGTTGCTGGATATAGTGCATTCTTTGTTGAGTTATGCAAAGACGTTCAAGATGAAATTATCAGCAGAACTGTGCTTACACACTTTTAATTAAAAAAATTGTATAAAATCTGTAATCTGCAGCAGTGTTCTGTAGATTACAGATTATAAATAAGATATATATTAAAAATCAAGGTAATGAAACTGGAGAATGAAAAATATGAGTAATGAAAACTTAGGTATAATCGAACGAAAAGCGACGATTTTTAATATACAGAAATATAACATGTATGATGGAGATGGAGTAAGAACTTTAGTATTCTTTCAAGGTTGTCCTCTTCGTTGTAAATGGTGTGCAAATCCTGAAGGACTAGTTAAAAAGCATAGAGTTATGTTTAAAAGTAATTCATGTGTTAATTGTGGGGCTTGCGTTTCTGTTTGTCCTGTTGGAATACATACCATATCTAATGAAACTTTAAAGCATGAAGTTAATCGTGATATTGATTGTATCGGATGTGGTAAGTGCAAAGAAGCTTGTCTTAAATCTGCTTTAACAATAGTTGGAGAAGTAAAAACTATTTCTGAACTGTTGGAGATTGTAGAGGAAGATAGAACTTTTTATGAAGTTTCTGGTGGTGGTGTTACATTAGGCGGTGGTGAAGTTTTAATGCAGCCTGAAGCAGCTTGCAGTTTGTTAATGGCATGTAAGCAATCAGGGATAAATACTGCAATTGAAACTTGTGGTTATGCAAAACTTGAATCAGTACTTAAGGTTGCGGAGTTTACAGATTTATTCCTATTTGATGTTAAACATATTGATTCTGATAGACACTTTCAGTTAACAGGTGTGAGGAATGAACAGATTTTAGAAAATCTGCAAGAACTACTTCGCCGCAAATATAATGTGAAGATTCGTATGCCTTTACTTAAAGGTATAAATGATTCTCAAGATGAAATTGAAAAGACTATGGAGTTTTTAACACCATACAAAGATTACAAAAACTTTAAAGGGATTGACTTACTTCCATATCATAAGATGGGGGTAAATAAATACAATCAATTAGGAATGGAATATCCTATAAAGGATGATCCAAGTTTAAAGAATGAAGATTTAGATAGAATAGAAGGATGGATTAAAAAGTACGATTTACATGTAAAAGTAATCCGTCATTAAATAATTTTCAAATAGATAATAAGATGGAAGGTAAGGTTTATGGGAGATTTTCTTGATAGAAACATACAGCGTGTTATACAAGAGTCAGTGCCAGGAAAGCAGATTACAATAGCACATATCATTGCGTCACCTATGTCTGATATATATGAACGTCTTGGAATCGATGAAAAAGGAGCTATAGGGATTTTAACTCTTTCTCCATATGAAACTGCAATAATAGCAGCAGATATTGCTACAAAGTCTTCTAATGTTGAAATTGGGTTTCTTGATCGTTTTACAGGTTCTGTTGTAATAAATGGCGATGTTCAAAGTGTGGAAACAGCACTTGGAGCAGTAAACGATACGTTAAGAGATATGCTTGGATTTACTCCGGCACCCATTACAAGGACATGAGAAAAAAGCGCATAATGGTAATTGGACCTTCAAGATGTGGTAAAACCACATTAGTTAATGCCCTAAATAATTATGATGGTCCGCTAAAACGAACACCAGATTTAATTTATGGTAAAAACACTATTGATGTTCCAAGTGCTTATTTAGAAAATTCATGGATGTACAAGCATATAATAGCAGCAGCTCAAGATGCATCTCATGTGCTTATATTGGTTGATCAGTCTAATTGCAATGAAATATACTCCCATGGATTTGCAAAGTCTTTTAGATGCCCGGTGATTGGAGTTATTACAAAATGTGACTTGATACCTGAAAATGAAGAAAAATGTTTACGACAGTTGAAGAACATAGGAGTATCAAAGCCATATTTTAATATTAGTTTTCCAATGGGAACAGGAATTGATGCTTTGAAAAAGTATTTATTTGAAAAAGGTGAGGAGTAAAGGTCAATGATGAAATTTATTACCGAAGAGTATTTGAGAGATTTATATCGAAAAGAACCTTTTAATACCTACAAGTTACAACAAGGACAGCGCCTTACACCTGGAGCAGCTCAATATTTGTCTGATAAGAGAATAACAATGAATAATAATGATTCTAAAAAAGATAAAAATGTTTCTCAAGAAAATAAGACTGAAGTAGTAAAACCAGAGAGAAACACTAATTTATATTTGAAGAAACTTTGTTATAAGTTGAAATCTATGGAGGCAGTATTTCTTGTTACTAGTAGTGAAATATTAAGAGAAGATATCATTTTAGCACAAAATGTTATGAATTTAGGTAGAAAAATATCAAACATCAGAAATGTTGTGGAAGGAAAAGGTGTTCTTGAGTCTATTTGCTGCAAAGAATGCACTGGAATTAATCCATTAAATTTCATGACTGACCTTGATGATTGTTTTGAAATAACAGAATTTCATATGCAGCTTGAAAAAAGCAATGCAATTTTAAAAATGAACGCACTACGTTGTGCTATGCGAGAATTACAATTTGATATAATTGATACCTACAAAAATGATGATGACGGTTTAAAAAATAGAATTATGGAGAACACTAATTCAATAATTAATTCGCTGTCTCAATTGATTTGTTCAGCAGTAGGAGGAAAAGAATGTCAAAGAAAAAATTAACTTTTGAATATTGTGATAAGATGGTTCAAGATTTTGAAGAGGTTATAGAAAAGCCAATCCTTAACGGATCTTCTGTTTATTATACAGGTGTGGACTTAGGTACTGCTTGTGTAGTATTGGCTGTTTTAGATGAAAACTATAAGCCGGTGGCTGGTGCATATAGGTATGCAGATGTGGTTCGTGATGGTATGGTTGTAGACTATATTGGTGCCATAAGAATTGTTAGAGAACTTAAGCAGGAAATTGAGGAAAAATTGAATACAGAGCTTCTTTATGCAGCTGCTGCAATTCCACCTGGAACAGATGCTTTAGATTCTGGAGCAATTAAAAACGTAGTTCAGTCAGCAGGATTTGAATTAACAAATCTGTTAGATGAACCTACTGCTGCCAATGCTGTACTTAAAATTCAAAATGGTGCAGTTGTTGATATCGGTGGTGGTACAACTGGAATATCAATTTTAAAAGATGGAAAGGTTGTTTATGTTGTTGATGAACCAACAGGAGGTACTCATTTCTCATTAGTTATTTCTGGTGCTTATGGAATGCCTTTTAAAGAGGCAGATAAGTTTAAAAGAAATAACGAAAACCACAAAGAAATTTTACCTGTGTTAAAGCCAGTAGTTGAAAAGGTGTCATCAATTATTAACCAGCATATCAAGAATCATGATGTAAATGAAATTTCTTTAGTTGGTGGTACTTGTTGCTTAACTGGAATTGAAGAAATTATTCAGAAACAGACTGGAGTTTATACTCACAAACCTAAGAATCCTATGTTTGTTACACCACTTGGAATAGCATTAAGTTGTACACAAGATATTATGGAATAATAAGGAGAGTGTTTAAAAGTGGATTTTAGAATTATAAAATCACCTTCCCAGAGCACTAAAGATATTCTTATAAGACGAATTGGTGGAAATTGTAAAACCAAATTAGACGGTGTTGATGCAATAGGACTTGTTCAAGGCAAACTTATCGATATGATATATGCTACAGATATTGCTGAGAAAAGTGCTGGTGTCACTGTTGAAGATATAAAGGGCACATGTCCCCAACACATGGTTTTAATTGGAATTTTTGGCGATACATCATCAGTTGAATCTGCAATAAATGAGATTAAACTGAAAATGAAAGAAGGAAAAACAATATGATAGTAGCAAGACTTATTGATAATGTATGGGCAACTAGAAAAGCTGAATCACTTAACGGACTTAAGTTTATGCTTGCTGAGGAAATTGGTGGAGTAGATGAAGGACGTAGATTTATTGTTGTTGACAATATCAGTGCAGGTATTGGTGATAGAGTTATCGTTAGTACTGGATCATCTGCTCGTAGAATGTTAGGCGATGATAATATACCTGTAGATGCAGTTGTTGTTGGAATAGTTGATAATGATTGTAACTTTGGTTAAACACAATCTTTCTTAAAAATAATCATAGGATTTTAGGTTTTTTATAGATACCAATATTATTTGAAAGGAAGTGAAAATATGAAAAAATTAATCTGTGCAAAAGATATTGAACAATTAATATTAAAGGGTGAAAAAGTATTTTATATAGATGGTAGTGAAATAATTACACCATCAGCTAAGGATCTTGCAAAAAACAATGAAATACTATTTACTACAGAAGCTTCTGCACCTAAGGTAGAGACTTTAGAAGCTAAGAAGGTTCCAAGCATAGAAGGTATGGATAGTGAAATGATGCTTAATTTCTTCAGAGCAATGATGGACAAGGGTCTTTTACAAGAAATGCTTGAATGCTTAAAACCAAAAAATCTTCTATTTGAAGCTGAAAGTGATCCTAATGGACTTAAAGTTGTTAGAGGAAAAACAGTAAAAATGGACGTATTCGACACTGGAAATCCAAATGCAAAGGCTTATTTCCAAGAGTTAGTAAGTAAAGAAGAATCAAAAATGAGTGCTGGATTTTTAGTTATTGAAAATTCAAAATTTGATTGGGAATTAACTTATGAAGAGATTGACTATGTTATCGAGGGAACTTTAACAGTTGAAATCAATGGAAAAACATATACAGCTCATGCTGGAGATGTGCTATTTGTTCCATCTGGTTCTAAAGTAGTTTGGGGTTCTCCAGATAAAGCAAGGGTATTCTACACAACATATCCAGCTAACTGGGCAGATCTTTTATAAATTAGGGGGATTGACCTATGCAAGCACTTGGTTTAATAGAAACAAAAGGATTACTTGCATCTATTGAGGCAGCTGACACAATGGTGAAATCCGCAGATGTAAGTATTATTGAAAAGACCTATGTAGGTGGCGGTCTTGTTACAATTGCAGTTACAGGTGATGTAGGTGCAGTAAAAGCAGCTATAGAAGCTGGAGTAGCAGCTGTTAAAAATCTTAATGAAGAAGCTTTAGTATCAGAACATGTAATTCCACGTCCTCATGAGGAGTTGGAAAGCATAATTGGATCTAAATCTTCAGTGGAAACTCAAGAGGTTTTAGTATCTGATGAAAAAGTTGAAGAACCTGAAGAGATTCAAGAGACTCAGCAGATCCAGGATGCAGAAGACTTAGAAGTTGTAGAAGAAATTCAAGAAACTGAAGAAGTTGAAGAAATTCAAAATAGTGATGCTTTAGACAATGATTTAGATAAACTTCATAAAGGAAGTTTAGAGAATCTACATAAAGATGATGTAGATAATTTAGTTATTAAAAATGGTATTGAAAAAACCGTTTTAATATTATCTAAGCTAAAGGTAGTTAAGCTTAGAAATCTAGCTCGTGAATATAAAGATTTTGGAATTACAGGTAGAGTGATTTCAAAAGCAGGTAAAAATCAATTACTTGCTAAATTCAAATTGTATTACGAGAAAAATTAGATATTGTAAGGTTTACGAAAGGAAGTAATGACCAATGGAGAACTTTGATAAAGATTTACGTTCAATACAAGAAGCGAGAGATCTTGCTAGACTTGGAAAGGTAGCAGCTAATAAAATTGCTGATTATACTGAAGAGCAAATCGATAAAATTTTACGTAACATGGTTAGAGTTGCAGAAGAAAATGCAGTTTGTTTAGCACAAATGGCAGTTGAAGAAACTGGTTTTGGTAAAGTTGAAGATAAAACTTTTAAAAACCATTTAGCAGCTACTATACTATATGAATCAATTAAAGATATGAAAACTATCGATATAATTAGAGAAGATGAGGTAAACAAGCTAATAGAGATTGCTGAGCCAGTTGGTTTAGTTATGGGTATAGTACCTTCAACAAACCCAACTTCTACTGCTATTTTTAAAGCTATGATTTCAATTAAATCTCGTAATGCTATAGTATTCTCACCACACCCATCTGCTGCAAAATGTACAATTAAAGCAGCTCAATTAATGCACGATGCAGCTGTTGAAGCTGGTGCACCAGAGAATGTTATAACTTGTGTAACTTCACCTTCAATTGGAGCTACAAATGAGTTAATGAAAAGCAAAGAAGTTGCTATAATAATAGCTACAGGCGGTCCAGGAATGGTTAAAGCTGCTTACAGTGCAGGAAAACCAGCTCTAGGTGTTGGTGCAGGAAACTCTCCAGCATACATAGAAAAAACTGCCAACATAGAACAAGCTGTTAGAAATATTATGGCAAGTAAAACTTTTGATAATGGTACAATCTGTGCATCAGAACAATCAATAATCTGTGAAGAATGTAATGAAGCTGCAGTTATTCAAGAGTTCAAAAAGCATGGTGGATACTTCATGACTAAAGAAGAAACTGATAAAGTTTGTAAATTATTATTCAAAAATGGACATGCAATGAATGCTAAATTTGTAGGAAGAAGTCCACAAGTTATTGCAAGTGCTGCAGGAATTGAGATTCCTCAAGGAACTAAAGTACTTATAGGAAGACAAAACGGAGTAGGTGAAGGTAATCCATTATCATTTGAAAAACTTACAACAGTTCTTGGATTCTATACAGTAAAAGATTGTCACCAAGCATGTGATTTAAGTATTGAATTACTTCAAAATGGAATTGGTCACACAATGAGTATCCATACTGAAAATAAAGATATAGTTATGAAGTTTGCTAAAAAGCCAGCTTCTCGTATCCTTGTTAACACTGGTGGAACACAAGGTGGAACAGGTGCAAGCACAGGTCTTAATCCTTCATTCACTTTAGGTTGTGGTACATGGGGAGGAAGCTCAGTATCTGAAAATGTTACTCCTGAGCACCTTATAAACATTAAGAGAGTTGCTTATGGTTTAAAAGATTGCGCAACATTAGCATCTAATGACCCAACTTTCAACTGTATAAAAACTGCTGAGAATTGTCACAGCGTACAAAATCAACTTATGAATATGAGTCCAGCTCAAATTGCAGCAGCTGCAGCGGCTTTAAGTAAAGATAACGCTTGCGTTAACAATACTAATACTTGCACTGAATGCAATACTGATAGCACAAAAAATGAAGAGATTTTAGATTTAGTTAATCAAATAGTTGCCGCTATGAAAGGGGCAAACTAATGGATAATTGTGAAGCAGTATTAAAACTTTTACTAGAAGCTGTGAAAAACGATGGACAAAAAACTGCATCTCAGGGAAATTCATCTGAGATTCCAGTAGGAGTTTCTAATAGACATGTACATCTTTCACAAAAGGATTTAGAGAGTCTTTTTGGTGCAGATTACAGTCTTACAAAACTTAAAGACTTATCTCAACCAGGTCAATATGCATGCAAGGAACTTGTAACAATTTGCGGACCAAAAGGTGCAATCGAGAAAGTTAGAATCCTTGGACCTGTAAGAAGTAAGACTCAGGTTGAAGTATTAAATGGAGATTGCATTAAACTTGGAGCAGCATCAAATGTAAGACTATCTGGAGATTTAAGCAGAACACCTGGAATTACATTAGTAGGACCAAAAGGTTCAGTTCAAATTGAAGAAGGCTTAGTAGTTGCACAAAGACATATTCACATGACACCTGAAGATGCTAAAAACTTAGGAGTTTGTGATGGAGATACAGTATGTATAAAATTTGACGATTTAAGAGGCGGAATATATAGTAATGTAGCTATTAGAGCTAATGATGCTTCAAAACTTGAATGTCATCTTGATATAGAAGAGGCTAATGCAATGGGCATTAACTCAAAGTCAAAAGTAACAATTGTAAAGTAAAAAAAGTAACAAAATAAGTGGTTATAATTAAAAATTATAATATAAATAAAAGATATTTAGGAGGATTATAAAATGAAATACGATGCATTAGGAATGATAGAAACAAAAGGTTTAGTAGGATCAATTGAGGCAGCTGACGCTATGGTTAAAGCAGCTAACGTATATTTAATAGGTAAAGAATATGTTGGAGGCGGACTTGTAACTGTTATGGTTAGAGGTGATGTTGGAGCTGTTAAAGCTGCTACAGATGCTGGTGCTGCTGCTGCACAACGTGTTGGAGAATTAGTATCAGTTCACGTAATCCCACGTCCACATTCTGAGGTTGAAGTAATTCTTCCATCTTCTAAAGAAGCTGCAAAATAGGATTTTAATTACATTATAAAAAATAAAAACGTCGCTAAAGATAATTTAGCGGCGTTTTCTTTTTTTGATTATAATAATTTTATTGTCTATTGAGTTCATAAAGATGGAGTAACTTAAATGTGGAAGTGTGAGAAGTGAATAAATAAAATAGCATAAGATAATAAATTTATATTTATTTTATAAAATGAAGAGTTAGCAACTTGCTAAATTCTTTTATTGAATCTAATTAATGGAAATAGTATAATTATAGATATAAGAGATGTAAGTTTAAAATATAAGTATCACAGAGGATGAAATATTAAGTGTTGCATAAACCCATATTGAGGATTGGCATAAGATAGCAATATGATTATAAAAGGTTAAATATTGGGAGGAGTTTGTATGGAAACCACAACCAGTCATTATGGTAATTGGGTAGGCGCAATAATATTTATAATTATCTACTGTTTGATACTTTTATTTGTACCATATTATAAAAAAATAGATAAAAAACCAAGAACAGCTTTTATAGCATTTGTTTGTGCCTTTGCTATTGAAATGTTTGGAATACCATTTAGTCTTTACATTGCTTCATGGATTATAGGAAAGAATTTGCCAGAAGGAGTATTTTGGGGTCACACCCTCATTAATCAAATTGGTTATTGGGGAATGTATATTAATTATATTTGTATATTAGTGGCTGCTATTTTAATTATAAATGGATGGTATAACATATATAATAAATATTGGATAAAAGATAAAGGTACAGGCTGTGTTGTAGATACAGGTGTCTATCGATTTATAAGGCATCCTCAGTATACTGGATTTTATTTGTTAACATTGGGAATGATTATTGAATGGGCAACAATTCCAATGATTTTAATGTGGC
Organism: Clostridium sulfidigenes; assembly: GCF_000732635.1. Lineage (GTDB taxonomy): Bacteria > Bacillota > Clostridia > Clostridiales > Clostridiaceae > Clostridium_J > Clostridium_J sulfidigenes. Next base: position 149,888 of record NZ_JPMD01000038.1, read on the forward strand.
CAGTTATATTTGTATTATATTATAAATTAGCTAAAAAAGAAGAGAAAGACATGATAAATGAATTTGGGGATAAATATATTGATTATATGAAGCGAACCAAAATGTTTATACCATTTGTTATATAGAAAAGAATTATATTAAACTCCAATATAAAACGAGGTAGAAGAGATTCTATCTCGTTTTATTAATAGTATATACTATTAATAAGTACAGAAAATCATAGTTGTAATTATTTCTATCACTATTATAAAAGAGAATACATGATTTCCATTTACAAGGCTTGCCATAGTATATTTGTAAAACATACTTAAGATAATTTTAGAATATATAGATAATTTTGGATATAATTATTTAAATGAGCGGTAGAATTATATATAATTCATATTATCAAGAAGATAATTTAGATATTTTACAATTGTAGATAAGGTTAAGTAAATGGATTTTTGATAATTAAATAGTATTATATTTTAATAAGTAAAATAGCCTAATGAATGGAGGAAAAATGGAGATGAATATAATTGAGAAGATAAAGGAAGATGTAAAAAGAAGATGTGAAAGTCCAAATAATTTTTTTGGTGTTGGAAGTTATGAACATATTGAAAGCGTAGCGAATAATGCAGTTGAATTAGCTACACTATATAAAGCAGATGTTGAGGTATGCGAAATTGCAGGATGGTTGCATGATATAGCTTCAATCACAGATTATAAGTTATACGAGAATCATCATATTCATGGTGCAAATATGGCAGAGAAAATCTTAAAATCATATAATTATCCAATAGATAAAATTGAGTTAGTTAAATTATGTATATTAAATCACCGTGGAAGTGTATTAAAAGAAAAAACAACTAAGGAAGAAATATGCGTTGCTGATGCTGATGCTATTTCTCATTACGATACATTGCCATCACTATTTTATTTGGCATTTGTTCAAAGAAAACTGAATATTGATGATGGGTTAGAGTTTGTTAAAAGCAAACTTGAAAGAAGCTATAATAAAATGTCTAAAGAGAGTAAAGAATATTATAAAGATAAAAGAAATATGATTCAAGCTATATTAAGATAATTAGTGTTAAGATGTATTATACATATTTAAATAAGGTAGTAAAAAAATATGGAGGTCTTAATATGGAAATAGTAGAAATGAGAATTTCAAATTATGAGGATGTTTTTAAACTATGGACTTCTACCCATGGAATGGGTCTAAGAAATTTAGATGATTCTAAGGTAGGTATAGATAAATTCCTAAGGAGAAACCCTACTACTAATTTTATAGCTGAAGAGGATGGTAAAATAGTAGGAAGTATATTATGTGGACATGATGGTAGACGAGGATATATTTATCATACTGCTGTAGATATGAGATACAGAGGAAAAGGTATTGGGAAAAATCTAGTCAATTCAGTTATTAATGCCTTAAAACGTGAAGGAATAAATAAAGCTGCACTAGTTGTATTTACTAATAATGAAGTTGGGAATGGGTTTTGGAGATCTATGGGATGGGAGAAAAGAGAGGATTTAAATTACTATAATTTAAGCATTATTAAAGAAAATTAATTTAGTTGGGGGATTATTATGGAGAAGAAGATAAAATTGATTATAACTGATTTAGATCGAACCCTTTTAAGGACGGATAAAAGCATTTCTAACTATAGTTTAGATATTATAAGAAGATGTAAGGAGCAAGGAATATATATTGCTATAGCTACAGCCCGTTCAGAGCAAGCCGCTGCAAATTATATTAAATTAATTAATCCTGATATTGTAATTTCTAATGGGGGAGCATTGGCAAAGTGTAAAGATGAGGTTATTTATAAATGTATGCTATCAGCACGGATATCCGATTCTCTAATTAAAGATTGTGTAATGAGTTCAAATATTGGTGAAATAACTGTTGAAACTGAAAGTGGATATTATAGTAATAGTGAAGAGTTAAATAAACATGGTGAAGATTATACTCATGCTAAATATAATAATTATTCCAAGTCACTAAATTGTATGACCTATAAAATAACTGTGGAGGTTTTCGAAAGTAAAGCTGCAGAGGAGCTAGCTTCTAAGTATCCACAATGTAGTTTTCTAACTTACGTTGGAGAAAATTGGTGTAGATTTGCCCATAGAGAGGCAACAAAAATTAATACCATTAATGAAATCGTTAAATATTTAAATATAAGCCTAGAAGAGGTAGCTGCATTTGGTGATGATATTAATGACTTAGGAATGATAAAACATTGTGGACAAGGCATAGCAGTATCAAATGCAATTAAAGAAATTTTAGAATGTGCATCACATATTACAGGAAGTAATGATGAGGATGGTGTAGCAGCTTTTATTAGTGAAAAGTTCCTAGAGAAGGATGAAAATTAGATTAGTATGAACAATAAAGATTTTATAAATATAAACTACCTTAAACATGGTAATAAAAAACAACAAAATTCATATAAAGTACTTAAGGCGCTAGATATATTTAATGTTTTAAGAAAGTTTAATCCAATATTAGTAGGGACTATACCTATTAATATTGATATAGAAAACAGTGATTTAGATATAGTATGTGAAGTTTATGATTTTAAGGAATTTCAGAAGATAGTAGAAGATAGGTATTCTATGTTCAGTAAATTTCATATAAGTAATAATAGTACAGATAATGAGACAATATTAACTGTAAACTTTTATGTGGAGGATATTGAAATAGAAATATATGCTCAGTCATTGGATAGTTGTAAACAGAATGGTTATAGGCATATGGTAGTGGAAGATAGAATACTTAGATTAGGTGGAGAAAGAACTAGAGAAGAGGTTGTTATCCTTAAGAAAAATGGATTGAAAACAGAACCGGCTTTTGCAAAACACTTAGGTTTAGATGGAAATCCATATGATGAGCTATTGAAATTAGAAGAATATAGTGATAAAAAGATTAAGGATATGTTAGATAATATTAGAAATAGTTAGTTAAATTTAGATATTCAGCAATAAACATTAAAAGAACTACTAAAACTTCTAATTTGAAGGTAAAACAATAGTTAGGACTATAATTAATGGTTTGACATGAAAATTAGAAGGGTATAATATAATATTAACAATTGAATATTATGGAAGATGGGTTCGGTTATATTTTCCTATAACTGATTAAAAGAGAAGCTGGGTGAAAATCCCACACGGTCCCGCCGCTGTAAGAGAGGAGTTTTCTTCTAAGATGCCACTGTTTTTATGGGAAGGCAGAAGAAAATAATGATACTTGAGTCAGAACACCTGCCTATTTTTTACGCTATAATTCTACGAGAGATGGAAGGGTGTGATTTAATCTATGATAGATAAGATTTAAGACCTTTTAGTTTTAGTAGCTAAGAGGTTTTTTTTACCATTAATAAAGCATTAAATTTAAATTATTAGTAAGGAGTGAGTGTATATGAAAAGAGCACAATTTGATAAGGAAAGTTTATTATTAGTTATATCAGAAGTACCGAAAGTCTTAAAAAACTTAGATAATATTATAGATACAAACAATGAAAAAGTAGATTCTACAGAAGGGAATTTTAAGGCGGAATTTACTAACTTTATAGAGCTTTTAGGAAAATATATGAGTAAATGCTTAGTGACTATAAGCGAGCCTTATAATGAAAATTTATATAGTGTAAGTATAGACAACTCAGTAGATGCTGGATTTTTACCACAAATATCATCTGAGTTTTATAACTATTTAAAAGGCTTTAAAAACTGTGAAGAAACTATAAAAAATGTATCCTATAAGGAACTATATAAATTCTACGTGGATAACCATGATAACATAAATAAATTATATGACCATATGATAGAGTTTACTAACAAATTATAAAAAATAAACCGTAGAGCCTGTGAAAAAAAAGTCTGTAAATTACAAATAATAGCAGCTTTCTATGATAAAATAAATATATCATGGGAGGCTGTTTTTATGGTGAAAAGAAAAGAAAGATTAAGCGAAGGAAAAAAGAATATCATAGCAGATTTAATTAGAGAATATGACATTCAATCTGCAGAAGATATTCAAGATGCATTAAAAGACTTACTCG